>JAZRNN010000029.1:0-76609 GCA_045648175.1 Clostridia bacterium | reverse complement strand
TAACTGTTTCGTTATACGAGAGATGGTGTTCTCGCATATCCATTATAACAGATAATTTGAATTCTGGCGAGTATGTTTTGTTTTTTCTTCCTGTTTTACTCATAAAAAATATGCACCTCCAAAAGTGTCTAACTTTTGGGGTGCATGTCATAGTCGATGCTTTTTTCTGGCACTAACGGTCAATTTTAATACGAGCATAAATGCGGTGCGTTTATGTAAAAGATTAGTTCATAGTGAACTTTTCCTATTCTTATTGACATTTTCACAAAAACGTAGTATGATTATTCATACCAATCATACAAAGGAGATGCAGATATGAATATACACGAAGGTAAATATGCATGGATGGTCAAAATTGGAGAAAAGGGACAGTTTGTTATTCCAAAAGAAGCAAGAGAAATGTTCGAGTTACATCCTGGAGAGGAGATTTTGGTTCTTGGTGATAAAGAAAGAGGAATAGCAATTCTTCCTAAAGCAAAACAACAGGATTATGTTAAACAAATTTTTAGAGATATCGAAGAATAAAATCAGGTGAAGAAATATGAGCAAAATTCTTTTCTTTTGTATTCCTGCTCACGGACATACTAACCCCACCTTGGGTGTTGTCAAGGAACTTGTTTCTCGTAAACATCAGGTATGGTATTATTCATATAACATTATGCGTGAAAAAATTGAGTCAGCAGGGGCAACATTTATATCCTGCGATGATTATGATACGGAGCAAAACTTGAGCGCCAAAGACTCTACTCGTGTAGGAAAAGACTTGGCATTTTCTACAAAGATATTGGTAGATACCACATTGGCTCTCGATGACAAAGTTTGCAGGGATATGGTAGAACTTAAGCCTGACTTAATTGTTGCAGATTCTATGGCATTATGGGGGAAAGCCGTTGCACTAAAACTAGGCATTCCCTTTGTTTCATCAACAACAACCTTTGCATTTAATCAGCATTCGGCCAAGATTATGAAACAAGGCATGGGAGATTTGCTTAAGATGATTTTCTCCATGCCCAAAATCACTAAACAAATTAAACGGTTGCAGAGCAAAGGATATCCTGTGAAAAATATTTTTGATATTATCGGTAATGATGATAACACACATACTATTGTTTATACTTCTCCTGAATTTCAACCTTGTTCAGAGACTTTTTCGGATAAATATGCATTTGTTGGACCTTCAATTCGCCATGCAAACGATAAGGTTGAGAAAAAGATGGATAAACTGATTTATATATCTATGGGAACTGTAAATAATGATATGATGCCTTTTTACAAAGATTGTATATCTTTTTTAGCAAATACAGATTATCAAGTAATTATGTCAGTTGGTAATTTGGTGTCTATAGAGGGTTTTGGAGAACTACCGAAAAATATATCAATTTATTCACATGTTGACCAAATTGCCGTTTTGGAAAAAGCTGATGTCTTTGTATCACACGCAGGAATGAACAGCGTCAGTGAAAGTTTATATTTTGAAGTTCCGCTCGTCATGCTACCACAAACATCGGAGCAAAAAGGTGTTGCCGAGCGAGTTTCTCAGCTTGATGCCGGTATAAAACTTGATAAATCAGACGGAGCATCCGTTTTGAGTGCAATAGGTAAAATATTCAGCGATAGCTCCTATAAGCAAAACGCCAAGAAGGTTGCTGATGGGTTTAAAAACTCTTCGGGTGCAAAAGGTGCTGCAGATAAAATTATACAGGTTTGTGAAAGCAATTAGTCCTTTGAATTACAATTTAAGTTAATAAGAAAAATAAATGCACCGCTTTTTAGACAAAAACATAGAAAGCGGTGCATTTTACTTTGAGAAAAGTTCAGAGTGAATTTGTTTACTTGTTTCCATCGATAAAACTGTGTTTTTTCTTAATAGTATGTTTCACGAAGAAACCTTTCTTTTTTAGGAAATCCTTTATTTAATGGGTTTTGGGCAAAGAAAAAGAACCATAATTTCGTATCAAAATCATGGTTCTTATTTGGTGACTCCTAGGGGATTCGAACCCCTGTAGCCGCCGTGAGAGGGCGGAGTCTTAACCACTTGACCAAGGAGCCATATTAGATTTATATCCCTTGTACAAAACCCGTGTTTAAAACACGGGTTTTAAGGGTGGTAGCGGTAACTAGATTCGAACTAGTGACACTACGGGTATGAACCGTATGCTCTAGCCAACTGAGCTATACCGCCATATACTCGTCCAAAGGACACAAAATATAATACCACAGTTTTTTTTGTTTGTCAAGGGAATTTTTTAAAAAAGCATAAATATTCTAAATAAATTTTCATAATTTTTAAAAAGGAATCTATCACAGGATAGATTCCTTTTTAACTTAATTAGGATAAATCTTCAACAAATAATGTTCTTACGCCATTCTCGTCCACTGCAGGTGCAGCCTGTGCTACATCGCGCGTTTCAAAGAATTTCTTTGCAACCTGTGGGAAAAGTGCATAGCTGAGAACGTCTTCTTCACACTTTGCGATATCCTTTGTTTCTTCTCTGTATTTCTCAAGCTCGGGTTCAATTAAGTCTGCAGGCCGAACATCAATAACCTTATCGTCACCAATTGCCATTTTGCGAACCTCTTCATTAACCTTGCCGGGAAGTTTTCCGTATTCGCCACGAAGAAGACCCTTTGATTCCTTTGAAATCATCTTGTATCTACCCATAAGAACATTGAGAACTGCCTGTGTACCAACAATCTGGCTGGTGGGTGTAACAAGCGGAGGATAACCAAAATCTTCACGTACTCTGGGAACTTCTTCAAGAACCTCATAATACTTATCTTCAGCATTTGCCTGCTTAAGCTGTGAAATCAGGTTTGAAAGCATACCGCCTGGAACCTGATAAAGAAGTGTGTTGCCATCAACGTTAAGAACCTTGGGGTCAAGAGTTCCTTCTTCTTTCATCTTGGTTGCAACCTTTCTGAAATGAGCCGCTGCTTCACTGAGAAGCCCCATATCAAGACCTGTATCGTATTCTGTTCCCTTGAGAGTTGCAACAAGACTTTCGGTTGAGGGGTTGGCTGTACCATTTGCCATAGGAGAAAGTGCACAGTCAACAATATCAACGCCTGCCTGAATTGCCATAAGGTTTGTCATATCACCTGTGCCTGCAGTGTTGTGTGTGTGAAGGTGAATGGGCACACCAACTTTTCCCTTAAGCTTTTTAACAAGACTATATGCATCATAGGGGAGCAAGAGGTTTGCCATGTCCTTGATACAGATTGAGTCTGCACCCTTTTCTTCAAGACGGCAAGCCAAATCAACAAAGTATTCCTCGTTGTGAACAGGACTTTCCGTATAGCTGATAGCAGCTTCAAGGTGTCCTCCATAGTATTTAACATACTTGATTGCCGCCTCAAGATTTCTGGGATCGTTGAGAGCATCAAATACTCTTACTACATCTATTCCGTTTTCAATTGATTTTTTGCAGAACTGTTCAACAACGTCATCTGCATAGTGCTTATAGCCCAGGATGTTCTGACCACGGAAAAGCATCTGCAGTTTTGTGTTGGGAAGATGCTTCTTTAATGTACGCAGTCTTTCCCACGGATCTTCGTTCAAAAATCTCATACATGCGTCAAATGTTGCGCCGCCCCAACATTCCAAAGACCAATATCCCACCTTATCAAGTGTCTCAAGTGCGGGAATCATATCTTCAAGCTTCATACGGGTTGCAGCCTGTGACTGATGAGCATCACGAAGAATTGTATCTGTAATATATACTTTTGACATAATTCTAGTTTCCTTTCTGTATAATTATGCTTTAGACGAAAAGCCGTAATGGCTATTTCGTTTTTAATTCTTAACCAAAGAGTGCTATAAGAACGCCTGCCGCAATTGCAGAACCAATTACGCCTGCCACATTGGGACCCATTGCGTGCATAAGCAGGAAGTTTTGGGGATTTTCCTTTTGGCCTACAACCTGTGATACACGCGCTGCCATCGGAACTGCAGAAACGCCTGCCGAACCAATAAGAGGATTGATTTTGTTCTTCAGGAAGAGGTTCATAAACTTTGCAAGAAGAACGCCGCCTGCTGTACCAAATCCAAATGCCACAACACCCATAACGATGATTGCAATTGTTCTGAACTGCAGGAAGGTATCTGCCGTTGCAGTTGCACCAACAGAAATACCAAGGAATATTGTTACAATATTCATAAGCTCGTTCTGTGCTGTCTTTGAAATTCTGTCAACAACCCCGCATTCTCTTGCAAGGTTACCAAGCATCAAGCATCCAACCAAAGGACCTGCTGAGGGAACAAGGAGTGTTACGAACACTGTAATTGCAATAGGAAATACGATCTTTTCGGTCTTTGAGACCTCACGAAGAGGACGCATTACAATTTGACGTTCCTTCTTTGTTGTAAGAAGTTTCATAATAGGCGGCTGAATTACAGGAACCAGTGCCATATATGAGTATGCTGCAACAGCAATAGGACCAAGAAGGTGTGGGGCAAGTTTTGTTGTTACAAAAATTGCTGTAGGTCCATCAGCGCCGCCGATTATACCAATTGAGCCTGCTTCAGCAGAATTAAATCCAAATAAGCTTGCTGCGGCAATATATGTCATAAATATACCCAACTGTGCTGCTGCACCAAGAAGAAGGCTCTTGGGATTTGCAATCAGCGGTCCAAAGTCGGTCATTGCACCAACACCAAGGAAGATAAGGCAAGGATAAATACCAAGCTTTACACCAAGGTAAAGGATGTCGATAAGACCGGGCGTAATTGCATTTGTTGCACTGAACAGTTCCCAATGAACATGTCCGTCAGCAAAAAGCTCTTCGTGGAACATATCCGCACCGGGAAGGTTTGTAAGGAGCATACCAAAAGCAATCGGGAGAAGGAGCAATGGCTCAAACTTTTTAACAATTGCAAGATATAACAGTACAAATGAGATAAGAAGCATAACCGCAACCTTCCAGTTGTTTGCAATTGCCATAAAACCTGTTTGGTTAAGGAAGTTTACAATTGCCTCCATAGGTGTTGCAGCCGGTGCAAAGATGTTGTCAATTTTTATTTCCTGAACACCTGCCGCCTTGGTCAAATCAATATCTGTTGAATTTGCCGGCATATACTGCATTGTGATTCCAAACTTTGGAAGAGTCTCTTTGTTATATGAAGGAATCTCTACGGGCAAAGTAAATGCAACTTCACCGCCGGGCTCAATAGCCATTACGGACAATTCTTTCTGTAATTTACCGATAACAACCTGAGACTCATCATAAGTAAAGCCTGCAACAGCAAAAATGAGTTCCTCGCCTGTTGTGTTTGCAACATCAAAACTCAAATTTTTTTGATTGTTGTCATAAGCTGCATTTTTTATTATAAGTGCATCTGCGTCTTCTGCCGCAAAACAGGTAACCATTGATAAAATCATTACCATTACCGCAAGACACGCTGCAAAGATTCTTTTTTTCATATCAGGGTCAACTGCCTTTCTTTTTACTGAATTGTACAAAGAGCAGCGCCTGCTTCAACAGCCTGACCTGCTGCTACCATAACAGATGTAACTGTGCCGTCTGCACCTGCCATAATTTCATTTTCCATTTTCATAGCTTCTAAAATCATAAGAACCTGACCCTTTTTAACAACGTCGCCTGCCTTAACGTTTACAGACAGAATTGTTCCGGGCATAGGGCTTTTTACCTCCTCGCCTGCGCCGGGTGCTGCTGCGGGAGCAGGTGCAGGAGTTGTTGCAGGTGCTGCAGCAGGAGCGGGAGCTGCCGCTTTTGCTGCTGTAGCCTCTGTTTCGCTCATAAGTTCGATTTCGATTTCATACGCTGTGCCGTTTACATTTACCTTATACTTTTTCATTTTGTAAAACCTCCGTTTTATATTAATTGAATTCCTGCTGATTTTCAGCAAATTGTGTTTTGAGCTTATACCCTTTTAAAGGATAAAACTCTGATATTTCTAACATCTGTTCCCAGTTCTTCTGCAATAACCGCACAAGCACCTGCAATTATAGCCTGCTTGTCCTGAATCGGCATATTAACCTCTACAGGGGCAATGGCCGATGCTGACGAAACTGTTTTTTCTGCCGGCTTTGAAACCTTTCTCATAACAGCACTCATAATATTGCAAATAAGAACAATACAAATAAGACCGATAAATACAGTTCCCATACCCATAAGGCAAACAAAAGTATTAGACATAACAGACGCCTCCCTTCACTTGAATTCAAATCTTACCCATTATGCATTTTATCACTTATTTAGAAAAATTTCAAGGTTATTATTGAAAATACATAAAAATTTTTACAATGTTGATATTTTTATAAAAGCCTTGTATAATAATATAATAGTTATGTTTACGAAAGGAAAATCAAATGGCAAAAGATAAAAACACAAAAACGAATGCTGTAAGAATTGTCGAGCGGGCAAAACTAGATTTTGAAGTAATAAATTATGAAAGCGACGGTTTTATGGAAGGAACCGCCATAGCCGAAAAACTCGGGCAGCCCTTTTCTCAGACCTTTAAGACCTTAGTCACAAAAGGAAAGCCTGGTGACTTTTTTGTATTTGTAGTCCCCGTTGCAGAAGAGCTTGATTTAAAAAAGTCCGCAAAAGCTGTTGGCGAAAAATCAATTGAGATGCTGCCGGTAAAGGATTTACTTGCAACCACCGGATACGTCCGCGGTGGTTGCAGCCCAATTGGAATGAAAAAACAATTTAAAACGGTTATACACCAAAGTGTAAAAGATTTCGATATAATTATGTTCAGCGGTGGCCGACTTGGAACTCAACTGAAAATGAACCCCCTTGACCTATCAGCACTTGTTGGAGCAGAATTTGCAGATATTGTTAAATGAAAAAGGACTATGCAATGCATAGTCCTTTTAAAATTATCTTAGTGAAGAATTGCAACTTCAGTATCCTTGTCAAAGAGATGAACCTTATTGGTATCAAATACTGCTTTAATCTTATCACCGTGCTGTGCGGTTGTACGACGGTTAACGCGAGCAACCATTGAAACATCACCATTCTTAAGATAAAGATAGGTTTCAGCACCCATCATTTCTGTAAGGTCCACATCAACGTCAACTACTGAATCAGGCATCGCTGCAATGTGAGCTTCATCTTCGTAGATACATTCAGGTCTGATACCCATAATAATTTCCTTGCCGATGTAATCAGCAAGCTCTTCACGGCTGCCCTTGCCTTCGGGAAGTTTAACATCAAGAGTATCATTTACAAGATGTACACCATCTTCCTTCTTTTCAAGAGTAACGTTGATGAAGTTCATCTGGGGGCTTCCGATAAATCCTGCAACAAAGAGGTTAACAGGTTCATCATAAAGCTCTGTAGGTGTTGCGCACTGCTGGAGGTAACCATCCTTCATAACAGCAATTCTTGTACCCATGGTCATAGCTTCTGTCTGGTCATGTGTAACGTAGATTACTGTTGTACCCAATCTCTTGTGAAGCTTACCAATTTCAGCTCTCATCTGAACTCTAAGTTTTGCATCAAGGTTTGAAAGAGGTTCATCCATAAGGAATACCTTAGGTTCACGAACAATTGCACGTCCAAGTGCAACACGCTGTCTCTGACCACCAGACAAAGCCTTGGGCTTTCTGTCAAGGAGATGTTCAATATCAAGAATCTTTGCAGCTGCATGTACCTTTTCTTTGATAACATCCTTCGGAACCTTTCTCAATTTAAGGCCGAATGCCATGTTATCAAATACTGTCATATGAGGATAGAGAGCATAGTTCTGGAAAACCATCGCAATATCTCTGTCCTTAGGAGCCATATCGTTAACGAGCTTGTCGTCGATATAAAGCTCACCTTCTGAAATTTCTTCAAGACCGGCAATCATTCTAAGAGTAGTAGACTTACCGCAACCTGAAGGACCTACCAGAATGATAAATTCCTTATCTTCAATTTCGATGTTGATGTCTCTTGCACCAACAACACCGCCCTGATAAATTTTACCAATCTGTCTTAAACTTAAACTAGCCATTTATAATAACCTCCCACGTTGTTAAACGTAATTTGATAGATTAATTGTAGCATACTTTTTCACAAAATGTTAGAGGTTATTTTCCCAAATTTAGCATTTCTCTTTTGTGCACATCGCACAATTAAAATTTTTAAAACCCCGAAACCCTAGTAAAATCAGGGGTTTCGGGGTTTTACCGTCACATTGTATGCATTAACTAAATTTACAGTTTCAAAATTGCCGGTTTTCCATCAATGTGCACATATCCGGCTAATTTTTGCAAAAATTCGCCAAAAAGATGTCTTGTTTTACATATTTGAGGTTTTCCACAAGAGTATAAGTGCCTGAAACTGTAGGTTTTACACATTATCCACAGAGTTATCAACAGATCCTGCGTTGTTTTCCACGTTAACATCGGCATTTTCGGTTGATTCGTCCTGTTCTTCTTCGCGGGCAACCGATGCTGCAGATACAATTTTTACACCTTCGCCAAGTCGCATAAGTCTTACGCCCTTGGTTACACGTTTAAGAGTGTTGATATCTTCGGCATTGATACGAATAATTACACCTTCGGAGGTAATAATGATAATATCATCCTCATCGGTAACAAGTCCAAACCCTGAAATTTCGCCTGTTTCCTCAGAAATTTTGTAGGTAGTAGTTCCCTGACCGCCACGGCTTTGTACCTTGTATTCGTTAAGCTCGGTCTTTTTGCCGTAACCATTTTCGCTGATGACAAGGACTTTTGCCCCTTCACGCATAATATCCATACCCACAACATAGTCGCCGTCTTTCAGTAGGATGCCACGCACACCTCGGGATACACGGCCAAGCGTTCTGACATCGCTTTCTTCAAAGCGAATCATCTTGCCCTGATGTGTTCCCATAAATATGTGAGCGGTGCCATTGGTTTTCTTTACATTGATAAGCTCGTCACCCTCATCAAGATTAATGGCAATTTTTCCGCCCTTGGGTGCATTTTCATATTCCATAATGTCGGTCTTCTTTATAACACCGTTTCTTGTTGCCATTACAAGATATTCACCCTCAACATATTCACGAAGGGGAATCATTGCAGAAATCTTCTCGCCCGGTTCAAGCTGCAGAAGGTTTACTATAGCCGTTCCCTTTGCCTGACGACCTGCCTCGGGAATCTGGTAAGCCTTTATACGATACATCTTGCCGGCATTTGTAAAGAACAAAATATATGCATGGGTTGACGCAACAAACATTGTATTGACAAAGTCCTCTTCCTTGGTTTGCATACCAATAATACCCTTGCCGCCACGTTTCTGGCTTTTGTATGTGTCAACAGCAAGACGCTTGATGTAGCCCTGTTTTGTCATTGTTATTACATTATCTTCTTCTTCGATAAGGTCTTCAATGTCGATATCATCTTCCACAGCCTCAATTGATGTTCTTCTTTCGTCACCAAATTTATCGCGGATTTCAGTGATTTCAGTTTTGATAACATCCAGCACCTTTTGTTCGCTGGCAAGAATTTCTTCCATTTCTTTAATAAATGCCATCAATTCTTCATATTCTGCATCCAGTTTTTCACGTTCCAAGCCTTGCAAACGAGCGAGACGCATATCAAGAATTGCCTGCGCCTGAACATCAGTAAAGTCAAAGCGTTCCATCAAGTTTGGCTTTGCATCGTTATAGCTGTTTCGAATAATACTTATAATTTCGTCAATATTGTCAAGAGCCTTTCTCAAGCCTTCGAGAATATGTGCTCTTGCCTCTGCCTTTTTCTTATCAAAACGGCAACGTCTTACGATGACATCCTTCTGGAACTCTATATACTGGTCAAGAATTTCGCGAAGATTTAAAACCTTTGGTTCAACGCGGTTAACAAGTGCCAGCATAATTACGCTGAAGGTATCCTCCATCTGGGTGTACTTATAAAGCTGATTAAGCACAATTGTTGCATTGGCATCACGCTTAACCTCAATCACAATGCGCATACCGTCACGGTCGGATTCATCACGAAGGTCAGAAATGCCTTCCAATCTCTTTTCGTGAACCAGTTTTGCAATATTTTCGATAAGCCTTGCCTTATTAACCATATAGGGAATTTCGGTTACGATAATCCGCTGACGGCCTTCGTTGTGCTCCTCAATCTCCGCCTTGGCTCTAAGACGCAACTTGCCTCTACCTGTATGATAAGCCGAGCGAATTCCGCTTGTGCCCATAATCTGTGCTCCGGTGGGGAAATCGGGGCCCGGGATATATTCCATAAGCTCGTCTATAGTAATTTCAGGATTGTCTATAACCGCAATTATTCCGTTAATAATCTCAGTCAGATTGTGAGGCGGAATTTTAGTTGCCATACCAACGGCAATACCATCAGAACCGTTTACCAAAAGGTGCGGAAAACGTGAGGGAAGAACGATCGGCTCCTTGCGGCTTTCATCAAAGTTTGGCATAAAGTCAACCGTATCCTTCTCAATATCGGTAAGCATACGAGTTGCCATCTTTGACATTCTTGCCTCGGTATAACGGTAAGCAGCAGGTGGGTCACCATCCACAGAACCAAAGTTACCGTGGCCATCAACTGTGGGATATCTCATCGAGAAATCCTGTGCCATACGTACCATTGCATCATAAACAGACGCATCACCGTGAGGATGGTATCTACCAAGAACGTTACCTACAGTGGTAGCACTCTTGCGGTATTCCTTTTCGGGAGTCAAGCCATCTTCATACATTGCATAAAGTATACGGCGGTGAACAGGCTTAAGGCCGTCACGCACATCGGGCAGAGCACGTCCTACAATAACAGACATCGCATACTCGATATATGACTTTCGCATTTCCTTTTCAATTTCTACGGGAACAATGTTCAGCTTGGAAGCATCAAACAATCCCTCGTGATTATTTTCTTTTGACATAGCTTTATTACCTCATTTTTTCTCCTTTTTAGCACGATAGCAAAAAGGTCTGTCCCTTTTTTCTTCGACACAAATTTGAAAATTCCTTCTATTTAGCAAAAAAATACCCCAAATTTTCGAATTTGGAGTATTTTTGCTTTTTAATTTTACGTATTACCGTATTTTTTAATTGCCGTAGCAAAGGTCAGGCAAAAAACCTTCCTTGCTCCCGCCTTTTTCAGCGCCCGTGAACACTCGGTCAGGGTGGCTCTTGTTGTACAAACATCATCCACAAGCAAGACAATTTTATCTCTAACAACCTCCAAATTATTTACTGATATACTATTTTTGATATTTTCGGCTCTTTCATAATAATTAAGCTGTGTTTGTTTATCTGTCCTGCGAATTTTCTTCAGCACATTTTTCTGTAAGGGAATTCCCGTTTGTGTTGACAGATATTTGCAGATAAGCTCCACATTATCAAAGCCCTGTGTCAATTTTTTGTCGCTGCTTGAAGGCACGGCACACATTAAGTCAAATTTTATATCCCTGTATTCCTGTTCTAATCTCTCTGCCATACACTCTGCATAGGTTGCTGCATAGCTCTGAATTTTTCTTCCCTTAAATCTTTGTACCGATTGTTTAACCTGCCCGTCATATTCAAAAACAGATACAATTCGGTTAAAATACTGAGTTTCGTTCTCGAGGCAGTGAAAACAATGCACCTTTTTGCCATGGCTGACAATAGGCTTACCGCACTTTTCGCAACAAATTTTGTCTACGCAACGCTTTACCGCAGTTCTGCACTCATCACATATGCAACTTTCGGTATTTATCTCAAGAACTTTGTCGCAAAATATGCATTGCGGCGGGAAAAAGAAATTCTTTATAATCGTAAATATTTTCATTTACTCTTTACCGTAAAAGATTGTGTCAAAATCTGTATTTATAATTTCCTTGATTAATATTATTTCATCAGGATATAAATGCCTTTGCCCAACTTCAATTTTTGCAACAGCACTTCGGGTAATATCACAACCTCTTAACTGTAGCTTTGCAGCCAGCACTTCTTGGGTCATTTTTATTCTTTCCCTTGCTTGTTTAATATTTTTGCCTATTTTAATTTCAATATCTTTATTCATCGTTCTCCGAAATATTTTCTAAAGCAACTCTTACAGCTTCAATCACAAATGCCGAAAAAGTACACTCTTTGCCTCGAATAGCTTCCTCAACCTGTTCAATTATATCATTAGGAAATCTAACACACTTATTTGTTGTAGGTGGAATGGACGGTATTTTAAATTTTCTCATATATAACACCTCTGCAATACATTTGTATATACAATTATATATCCAATTTCTTTATCAATACACATAACATTTGCATTGCAAAAGAGAGCCTTCAAAGATGAAGACTCCCTTACTTAGGTTTTCTTTATTCTACTTTAATTGGTCCAGCGCTTGCTGAATATCTTCGATTATATCTTCCACATTTTCTATGCCCACCGAGAATCTTATAAGGTCAGGTGTTACGCCTGCCGCCTTTAACTCTTCATCATTGAGCTGTCTGTGGGTGTGGCTTGCCGGATGGAGAACTGATGTTCTTGCATCTGCAACGTGTGTTACTATTGCCGCAAGTTTAAGGCTGTCCATAAATTTAACAGCCGCCTCTCTTCCACCTTTAACGCCAAAAGAGATTACCCCGCAGGAGCCGTTGGGCAAATATTTCTGTGCAATGTCATAATATTGGTCTTCTTTGAGTCCACAATATTTCACCCATGAGATTTTATCGTTTTGGCTGAGATATTCAGCAACCGCCTGTGCATTACTGCAATGACGTTCCATTCTCAGAGGCAAGGTTTCAAGACCTAAGTTAAGAAGAAACGCATTGTGGGGTGAAGGAATTGAGCCCAAGTCTCTCATTACCTGTGCTGTAAGCTTTGTGATATATGCCGCTTTACCAAACTTTTCGGTATAGGTGATTCCGTGATAAGATTCATCAGGAGTTGTAAGTCCCGGGAACTTGCCTGCAGCTTCCCAGTCAAAATTACCGCTGTCAACCACAGCACCGCCAACCTGTGTTGCGTGGCCATCCATATACTTGGTTGTTGAATGAACAACAATATCAGCGCCCCATTCAAAAGGACGGCAGTTAACCGGTGTGGCAAAGGTATTGTCAATAATAAGCGGTACATTATGTGCATGTGCAATCTTTGCCCATTTTTCAATGTCAAGCACAACCAACGCAGGGTTTGCAATAGTTTCACCAAAAACAGCCTTTGTGTTTTCACGGAATTCCGCATTAAAGGTATCTTCGTCGCAATCAGGGTCAATAAATGTAACATCAATGCCCAGCTTTTTCATTGTTACACCAAAAAGGTTAAATGTTCCGCCATAAACGCTTGATGAACAAATAAAGTGATCGCCAGCATTGCAAATGTTAAATATTGAATAAAAGCAAGCCGCCTGCCCCGATGATGTAAGCATTGCTGCCACACCGCCTTCAAGGTCTGCAATTTTTGCCGCAACAGCATCGTTTGTGGGATTGGCAAGGCGTGTATAAAAATATCCGCTTTCTTCAAGGTCAAAAAGTTTGCCCATCTGTTCGGTTGAGCTATACTTCCATGTTGTGCTTTGATATATAGGAAGAACACGGGGTTCTCCGTTTTCGGGTGTATATCCCGACTGAATACATTTTGTTTCAATTCTCATTGGTAACTCCTCCTTTTTTAACTTATTTTACTCTCTGCATCAAAAAAAGTCAAGTAAAACTATAGTCAAACCGGATTTTTTGTGATATACTTTTAATATGCAAGGGTTTATTGCCTGATATTTGATGTTTCGGTTATGGCGTGCATAAATCCGTTCATATCCGTTGAGGAAATATCCCCGGCAATAATTGTGTCATCATAAACAAAGACTCCCGCCACAACCCGTGATTTTTCGGACTCCTTGTGGTTAAGAACAAGATAGGTGTATCGAGTTACGTTTTTGCCTTTGAATTCCTCAAAATTAAATCCCGAATGCTTTTGGACTGCATTATATGTTTCGTAAACCACATCAAAGCTTTCAGGGAGTGTTAGGTGAGTAATTTCTTTTGGCGTGGGTTCAATTTCCCACCCCAAACCTTCAATATAATCAACAATCATCTCGTTTGTGGCATTGTCGATGCTGAAAAGACCTACAATTATTATCAGGAGTATACTTGCAAAAGCAAGGGTTGCAATAATATATCGGTATTTTTTTGCTGACTGTATTATTCTCAATTTTTTACCTCCTCTTGGCACAAACGCTCTTTACTAATATATGTTATTTTTAGAAAATATATTCAAGAGGTAATGTTTTATGCGGCTTGACAGATTTCTAGCAGAATGCGGTGTAGGCACCCGAACAGAAGTGAAAAAATTAATCCGTTCAGGTACGGTTGCTATAGGTGGAAAACCTATAACAAAACCAGATATTCACCTTAATATTGATTGCGATATAGTTACTCTTTCGGGAAAAGAAGTCGTCTACCGACGCTTCATCTATCTTATGCTCAACAAACCGCAAGGCTATATTTCAGCCACCCGTGACGGAAAAACCCCAACCGTTATGGACCTTATTCCCGAGGAATATTTACATTTTGAGCCCTTTCCCGTAGGCAGACTTGATATTGATACCGAAGGTTTTTTGCTTCTTACCAATGACGGCGACCTGACTCACAGATTGCTTGCACCCAAGAAACATATTCCCAAAACCTATGTAGCACAGATTGAAAAACCTGTAACAGACTCAGATATTTTAAAATTTTCCGACGGCGTAACATTGGATGATGGCTATAAAACTATGCCCGCAATATTAAAAAGTCTTTCACCGACAGAGCCGTATTTTGCAGAGATTGTAATAAACGAAGGTAAATTCCATCAGGTAAAACGAATGTTTGAAGCTATTGATAATAAAGTTCTTTATCTTAAACGCACCAAAATGAACAACCTACACCTGGATGAATCTTTACCATTAGGGGCTGTACGGGAGCTTACTGAAGATGAGATGAAACTTTTAGTTCCGTAACACACTATTAAATTGAACAATGTTCAAACAAAGGAGATGCTATTATGATACCAAATTACATACCCCGTGTTGTTGCAGTTAATGACCTTTCAGGGTTTTGTCGGGTTTCCTTGACCGAAGCAATTCCCATACTTTCTGCAATGGGTGCGGAGGTTTGTCCTTTGCCTACAGCAGTTCTTTCTACACATACATATCATTTTGAGAATTATACATTTTGCGATTTAACCGATGAAATGCCAAAAATTCTTAATCACTGGCAGGATTTAGGCATTTCTTTTAACGGCATCTGCACAGGTTATCTAGGCAGTCCCCGTCAGATTGAAATTCTCACGGATTTTATTAAGACACAAAAAAAGCCGGGGTTCATCACCATCATTGACCCAGTTCTTGGTGATAACGACTTGTCCGAAGCAGAAACCGTTTATTATGATAGAATGAACGACCTTCTTACTTCAATGAAAAATTTTGTGGGTCTTGCTGATGTAATTACCCCAAACCTCACCGAGGCCTGCTTACTGCTAGGCAAAAAATACCCCAAGCGCCCCGTGACAGAAGATGAAATTACAGAAATTCTTTACGCTTTATCGGAGCTTGGTCCTCAAAAAATTGCTATAACCTCTGTTATGACCGCTGCAGATAAAATGTGCACCTGTGTACTTGATAAAACCATAAACAAAATTGCCTTTTTAGACTGTGGATATGTCAACCGTCCTTTTCACGGAACAGGAGATATTTTTGCAGCAGTTCTTACTGGCGGTCTTTTGCAGGGTAAATCAATGCATGAAGCATCAACCCTGGCTGTTGATTTTATCAAGGAAGCAATTGCGGAAACTATGAAATACCCCGATATTAAAATTGAACATGGTTCAATTTTTGAACCCATTATGGCAAAGTTTTTTAACAAAAATCTTTAACATACTTTGATTTTTGCCATATAAAAAGCGAACACAAATGTGTTCGCTTTTTATATGTTTGAATTAATTATTTTTCGGGAAAGATGGTTTCCTTGCCTCCCATATACGGTCTCAAAACCTCAGGAACAGTAATACTTCCGTCTGCATTCTGATAGTTTTCAAGGATTGCCGCAACTGTTCTGCCGATTGCAACACCCGAACCATTAAGCGTATGAACAAGCTGAGCCTTATCCTTTACGCTGTTTTTAAACTTGATATTTGCACGTCTTGCCTGGAAATCTTCAAAGTTACTGCAAGAAGAAATTTCAACGAATCTGTTGTAACTTGGCATCCAAACTTCAATATCATACTTCATTGCTGCAGTAAATCCAAGGTCACCAATACAAATCTTAACCACACGGTATGGAAGTTTAAGAAGCTTAAGAACTGATTCTGCATCGTTAACTAAGCTTTCAAGCTCTTCATATGAATTTTCGGGATTAGCAAATTTAACAAGCTCAACCTTGTTGAACTGATGCTGACGAATAAGACCTCGGGTGTCTCTACCGGCGCTTCCTGCCTCTGCTCTGAAGCACGCAGTGTACGCACAATATTTAATGGGCAATTTGCTGCCGTCAAGAATTTCATCCCTGTGCATATTTGTTACAGGAACCTCGGCTGTAGGAACAAGGAAATAGTCGGTGTTTGCAACTTTGAATGCATCTTCTTCAAACTTTGGAAGCTGTCCAGTCCCTACCATACTGTTGCGGTGTACCATATAGGGTGGGAAAATTTCTTTATATCCATTTTGGTTGGTATGTGTATCAAGATAGAAGTTAATAACCGCTCTTTCAAGCTGTGCCCCTGCCCCGTGATATACAGTAAATCTTGCACCAGTAATCTTTGCCGCTGTTGCAGGGTCAAGAATGCCCAAATCTTCACCTAAATCCCAATGCGCCTTTGGTTCAAAATCAAACTTGGTAGGCTCCATAAATCTTCTTATCTCAATATTATCTTCATCAGTGTCACCCTCGGGAACAGTTGGGTTTGCAATATTGGGGATCGTGTACATAATCTTTTCAATTTCTTCATCAATTTCCCTTACCTGATCATCAATTTTCTTAATGTCATCCGATAAAACCTTCATTTCAGCAAAAATAGGCGCAGTATCCTTGCCCTCTTTTTTCAACTGAGGAATTTGTTTGGAAATGGTATTCTGCTTGCTTTTCATCTGTTCAACATTGAAAACCATTTCTCTGCGCTGCTTGTCAAGCTCAAGAAGATGGTCAATATCAATTCTGTCTTCTTTTCTACGCTTAAGTGCTTCAATAAGTTTTTCGGGTTCGTTTCTTAAAATTTTAATGTCTATCATTTGAATTTCTCCATTCTGCCGATCTGGCTAAATTTTTCAATTATTTGCTTCTTTATTTTTCTAAAATGTCTTTTAAGATTTTATAGTAAGCCAAGGTCGCATCATCAAATCCCATAGGCTCGATTTTTTTAAAATTTTTTGAGGCCTCATCCTTATTTCCGAATTTGTACAGTTCATAAATATCAATCAAGTCCGCTAACGCTTGATTGTGTGTTGTAATATCCGACTTCTCTGACAATGCCTGTGCAAGTTTTGTTTGCAACAAATTATTTTCCTCTTTAAGCTCTGCGTTTTCTTCTTCAAGAAATTTTAAAGCCTGCTGATTTTCCTCAAACATATTTTTATAAGAGATTTCATTGTCATCTGTTTTTTTGTGGGGTGTGCATCCGGTAATTACAAATAAAGATACACAAACAAGCAAAACTATATTAAACAAGAAAATACGCTTATTGTTCTTTTTCATTTTTAACCCCCTTGCCGTTTAAACGCAAATTTTTGCCCCTTAACCCCAATTGGTGTAATTTTAATATCTCTTCATTGCTCATTCTCAATTTTGCAATTTAAGAACACATTTTAAAGGCGGCATTTTTCCACTTTTTTACAAAAATTTACTTATTTTAACTTTTCCACTATCCCTTCGAGCTCGGCATTGCTAAAATATTCAATTTCGATTTTACCTTTATTTTTTCCATTTTTGATGGTCACCTTGGCCCCAAGTCTGCCGGAAATATCACTAGCAAGATCCTTAAAATATTTTTCAAGATTTTTGTCAGGGGCAACCGCAGCTGGTTTTATCTTTTCTACGCCAAACATTGCGACCAGCTTTTCAACTTGGCGAACATTGAGTCCATCTGCAACAATTTTTTCAGCAAGAGCAATACGGTCAGCTTCCTTTTCGATTGAAAGAAGAGCCCTTGCGTGACCTTGTGTAAGGTCGCCGACAATTACCATTTTCTTTATTTTCGCAGAAAGGCCGTTGAGTCTTAAGGAATTAGCAATCGCACTGCGACTTCTTCCTACACGTTCTGCCACATCTTCCTGCGTAAGACCAAAAGTATCAATTAATTTTCGATAACCTTCTGCCTCTTCAATGGGATTAAGGTCCTCACGTTGCAGATTTTCAACCAGAGCAAGCTCCATAACCTGCTTTTCGGTATACTCACCCTCAACACAAGGCACCTCTGTCAGCCCGGCAAGCTTTGCCGCACGCCATCTTCGCTCTCCGGCAACGATTTGATACATCCCGTTGCTTTGTCTCTTTACTACAATCGGTTGAATAAGGCCATGCTCCTTAATAGAATTTGCCAAAGCCTCCAGCTTTTCTTTTTCAAAGTATTTTCGGGGCTGTTCGGGATTAGGCTCAATATCTCTGATTTTGAAAACCCTCACACCATCACTTTTCGCCTTCTTTATGGGCTCTTCGGACACAATATTTTCTGTAATATCATCAAAAAATGCACCTAACCCACGGCCCATAGCTTTTTTTGTTGGTTTCTTTTTTTCTGCCATATTATATCACTCCTTTTTTTAAAGCAAGGATGTTTTTATTTATTGCGTGCGACAAGTTCCTTTGCCAAATTGGTATAGCATTCTGCTCCTTTGGAATGCTTATCATATTCGATAATTGGCATACCAAAGCTGGGAGCCTCTGAAAGTCTTACATTTCGAGGAATTATCGTGCTGTACACTTTATCGCGAAAGAACTTCTTTACTTCATCAACTACTTGGATTGAAAGATTTGTTCTTGCATCAAACATTGTCAGCAACACGCCTTCCATCTGTAGCTCCGGATTCAGGCCTTTTTTTACCATTTTTATTGTATTTGTCAATTGACTTAAACCTTCAAGCGCATAATACTCACACTGAATAGGCACAAGAATGGAATCCGCTGCCGAAAATGAATTCAACGTTATAAGACCAAGCGAGGGCGGACAGTCAATAAATATAAAATCAAAGTCTTTTTTTATTTCATTTATTGAATTTTTCAGCACATACTCGCGATTTTCTTTCATAACAAGCTCTAATTCCGCACCTGCCAAATTAATATTTGACGGACATATCCAAAGATTATCAAATCCCGTATCAATTAAAATCTCGCTCATCGGCACATCATTTATAATACAGTCATACACAGAAGCCTCTACCGTCCTTGGGTCAACACCAATACCACTTGTGGTATTGCCTTGCGGGTCAATATCTATAAGCAGAGTTTTTTTTCCCAGCTTCCCAAGACAAGCGCTAAGATTAACTGCAGTTGTAGTCTTGCCAACGCCGCCTTTTTGGTTTGCAATTGCAATAACCTTTCCCATTGTACTCCCCCTTTTTATGATGTATATTCATTCTACCACTTTTTTCGAAAAATTACAATATATAATAACAAAAAAATTGTTTCACGTGAAACATTTTTACACTGTGTGGGAACCAATATTTTCAAACAAAAAAGGAGCAACCACTTACAAAGACCGTGTTGCCCCAATGTTTCACGTGAAACATTTGTCATCTAACTAAATTTTTTATCCACTTCTTACTAATAAATCTTGGGATTAAAAGCACAAGCTTTATCACTTCTTCTCCCATCATACAGAGATATATTACCACAAGAGGAAGCTTAAAGACTAGACCTGATATAATTGCCAAAGGAACTCCCACAAGCCACATTGATACAATATCTATAATTGCGGCACTCCTTGTGTCTCCGCCATTTCGGAATATTCCTACTATAAAGAAAAACGTTAAAGCCTTAACATTCATAATAATGGCAGTCATAAACAAAATCCTCAAAGCCTCAGAATAAATCTCCGGCGTTATATTATAGGGAATCAAAACAAGCGGTCTTATTATAACAAACACAACAGAAATGCACAAAGAAAACGCCATATTCATAAAGCATAGTTTTTTAGAAACCAAATACGCCTGCTCGCTCTCTCCTGCACCAACAAGTTTTCCAACAAGAATTCCCGCAGCATTTCCGCCACCATGAAAGAACACAAGCAATAGCCTTTCAATATTCTGCACTATGGTTATAATCACTACTGCATCTGTGCTTATCTGGGAAAACACCCAGGAGTAAACAATTGTTCCAAGCGCCCAAGCCCCTTCATTAAGAGTAACCGGCAGCGCCGCTTTAAAATACCCGCCAATCATACCCTTGGGTATTTTAATAAGTTCAAATACGTTTGCTGCCTGAATAAGCTTCTTTTTATAAACAACGCATAAAATTATTCCAAGTTCTGATGCTCGGGCAATGATTGTTGCAATCGCCGCACCTTCGACACCCAGTTCAGGTAATCCCAGCTTTCCAAATATAAGCACCCAGTTCATAAAGATATTTACAAAAAGCCCTACAAATCTTGCTATAAACGGAATATTCGCCTTCTCGCTACAGCAAAGACTCATATCATAAGCTGCTGTAATTCCCGAAAAAAGGTACGAAAAGCAAGCAATCCTGAGATAACGCACGCCATAGTCTACCACCGCAACATCTTTACGAAAAATTCGTATTATAAATTCAGGTGCACAAACTGAGACTAAAATAAATGCTGTCGAAACCAACGTCACAAGAAGGAGATTTATTCCCAAAACCTTACGCACCTTGCCTATATTATTTGCACCCCAATACTGTGCCGCAAACACTCCTGCACCGCCGCAGATGCCAAAAGTAAGAACCCCAAAAAAGAAATACCACTGATTGGCAATTCCTATTGCCGCAATAACGTCCTTCCCAAATCCACCAAGCATTACGCTATCAAGCAGATTAATAAGTGCCGCCACAAGTTCCTTTAGCGCCATTGGTACCAAAAGCAGAAAAAAGCTTCTATAAAACGATTTCACTCCTAATCAATTCCTTTCATCGTCAGAGAAATTCTCTTTTTCTGAATATCAACCTCAAGAACCTTCACCTTGACAATGTCACCAATGGACACAACATCCATAGGATGCTTAACATAACGGTCGCAAAGCTGCGATATATGAACAAGACCATCCTGATGAACACCTATGTCCACAAACGCACCAAAATCAATTACATTTCTTACCGTGCCCGTAAGCACCATATCCGGTTTTAAATCCTCCATCCCCATAACGTCCTCACGAAGAAGAGGCTGTTCAACCGAATCACGTGGGTCACGTCCCGGTTTGATTATTTCATCAACTATATCACGCAACGTTGGAACGCCAATCTCCAATTCTGCCGCAAGTGCTGTTAAATCTCTATCCTTCATACGAGTCTTGATATCGCCAAGCTGGCCTTTTTCAACATCTTTCAGGGTATATCCTAAATATTCAATCAATTTTTCTGCTGCATCATAAGCCTCGGGATGAACCGCAGTATTATCAAGGACATTTTTCCCTCCTACAATTCTCAAAAAGCCCGCGCACTGCTGAAAAGCCTTAGGTCCTAACTTTCCAACCTTTTTAAGCTGTGCTCTGCTTGTAAAACCACCCTCTTCTTCCCTGAATTTGACAATATTGGTAGCAATTGTAGAGTTTATTCCCGATACATATTGAAGAAGCGGAACAGATGCAGTGTTCAGGTCAACACCCACACTGTTAACACAGTCTTCAACAACACCTCCAAGAACTTCGCCAAGCCGCTTTTGATTCATATCATGCTGATACTGTCCTACTCCAATTGCCTTTGGCTCAATTTTAACAAGTTCTGCAAGCGGGTCCTGGACACGTCTTGCAATAGAGATAGCACTACGCTGAGTTACATCAAAATCAGGGAATTCTTCTGTCGCCAGCTTTGACGCAGAATAAACAGACGCCCCCGCCTCATTAGTTATTATATATTTTGTCTTGCATTCGGGTATTTCTTTTATAAGGTTTGCTGCAAAAATCTCGGTTTCCTTTGAGGCCGTTCCGTTTCCTATTGAAATAAGAGTTATGCCGTACTTTTTGATAAGATTTTTAATAAGAGTTTTTGCAGATTCTCTCTGTGCATCTGAATGGGTTATATAAATTACCCCTGTATCAAGCACCTTGCCGGTTGAGTCTACAACGCCTACCTTACAGCCCGTACGATAGCCCGGGTCAAGGCCCAGAACAACCTGATCACGAATGGGCGCCTGCATAAGAAGATTTTTGAGGTTTACCTTGAATACCTGCATCGCCTGCTCCTGAGCCATATCGGTAAGCTCGTTGCGAATTTCACGCTCTATGCTTGGCTGAATAAGTCTGTTATACGCGTCCTCAGCCGCAGTTTCAACAAGATGTGCAGTAACAGAGCTGGTGTCTGTAACTTCTGCATCTTTAAGGTATTTTAGTATTTTTTCCTCATCACAAGCTATGGTAACTGTTAAAAATTTTTCATTTTCACCGCGGTCAACAGCAAGAACCCTATGTGGGACTGCTTTTGTTACCGGTTCGGTAAAATCATAATACAGACGGTAAACAGAATCTTCCTCGGTCGCTGCCTTTGATTGCAAAAATCCGGTTTTTGTAGTAATTTCACGAATTTCCTTGCGGTGTTCTGCATTATCTGAGATTATTTCTGCGATAATATCCATTGCGCCCTGTAAAGCATCCTCAACCGTCTCAACGCCTTTTTCGGCATCAACATACTCCGCCGCCAACTCTTCAACCGAATTTGCCTTGGAATTTTGAATATATATAATTGTTGCCAAAGGCTCCAGTCCCTTTTCTTTAGCAACTGTTGCACGGGTTCTGCGTTTGGGACGGTAAGGACGGTAAATATCTTCAAGCTCCGAAAGTTTTTCAGCCTTATCAATTTCTGCCACAAGCTCTTCGGTAAGCTTTCCCTGCTCCTCAATTATTCTCTTGATATCCGCCTTTCTCTCCTCCATATTTCTAAGATAAGTAAGTCTGTCAAAGAAGGTACGCAAAATCTCGTCGTTTAGTTCTCCCGTAGCCTCTTTACGATAACGGGAAATAAACGGAATGGTATTACCTTCATCAAGCAAAGCAACGGTGTTGTCCGCCTGCCATTGTTTTAAATTCAGTTCTTGTGCAAGTTTTTCAGCAATAGTCATTTTTGTTTCCTCTTTCCTTATATTTCATCAAAAAGTGATATCTGGCTTGTTTCGGTCATACCCTTAAGGCAACCATTTTCCTGCAGTGTTTCAATTACGGTCTTGGTGAGCTTTGCCCTTTGCTTCAAGTCTTCAATGGATAAAAACTCCCCTTCCTTTCGCGCCTCAACAATATTCTGCGCCGCTGCATCACCAACACCCTGAAAGGCATTGATAGGAAGTCTGATTTTTCCGTCAACCCTCTGAAAGTTAAATGCATCCGACTCATAAATGTCAACAGGCACAAACTCTATTCCCCTTTGATACATTTCATGAACAATTTCGCAAATGGTAAACACACTTTTATCGGTTGCCGACCATTCGTTTTGTCTGTCAAGGAGCTTTTTCATCTCTGCTTGCAGATGTTCATCACCCTTTGCCATAATCTTTCCATCGAATAAGTCTGCGCGAACAGTGTAGTATGCAATATAAAACTCCAACGGATAGTGCACCTTAAAATATGCAACTCTAAATGCCATCATTACATACGCTGCCGCATGTGCTTTAGGGAACATATATTTAATCTTTTTACAGGAATCAATATACCATTCGGGAACTTTATTCTCAATCATTGCCTGCTCAAAATTCTCGGGCATACCTTCCTTTGCAGCACGTCCTTTTCTTACAAACTCCATGATGGTGAACGCCATTTTGGGCTCTACTCCCTTATTCATAAGATAAGTCATAATATCGTCACGAACACCAATAACTTCTGAAAGTGTTGCCGTCCCTGCTTTAATAAGCTCCTGAGCGTTTCCCAGCCACACATCCGTACCGTGAGAAAGTCCTGCGATGAGAACAAGCTCATAGAATGTGGTTGGTAACGTGTCAAGCAACATCTGTCGGGTAAAGTTTGTGCCAAATTCTGGAATACCAAACGTTCCCACCTTGCTCTTTATCTGTTCCGGAGTTACCCCTATGGTTTCGGTGCTTGAAAATATTCTCATGGTTTCCGGGTCATCAAGTGGTATTTTTGTTGCGTCAAGACCTGTAAGATTTTCAAGCATCCTTATGGTAGACGGGTCATCATGTCCCAGTATATCAAGCTTCAACAAATTATCGTGAATTGAATGGAAATCAAAGTGAGTTGTAATAATACCCGAATCCACCTTTTCTGCCGGATGCTGAACAGGACAAAAATCGTGAATGTTCATTGTCTTGGGACAAACAATAATACCACCCGGATGCTGACCGGTTGTATTTTTTACTCCTTCCAACCCTTTAGAGGCTCTTTTCAGTTCCGCACGAGTTGGTGTAATGCCCTTTTGCTCATAATACTTTCTTGCATAGCCGATTGCATTCTTTTCAGCAATAGTACCGATTGTTCCTGCCTTAAACACAAATTCTTCACCAAACAACTCACCAACATATTTGTGAGCTGTTGCCTGATACTCACCTGAGAAGTTAAGGTCAATATCAGGAACTTTATCGCCTTCAAAACCAAGGAATGTTTCAAATGGAATGTTAAATCCGTCTTTCCTCATTCTCTCGCCGCAGTCAGGACAATCCTTGTCGGGCATATCAATGCCTATGTTATATTCACCTTCGGTAAAAAAGATACTTTTTTTACATTTGGGGCAAATATAATGAGGCGCAAGAGCATTAACCTCGGTAATTCCGGCAAGAAATGCCGCAAACGATGAACCAACCGAGCCGCGCGACCCAACCAAATATCCCGCTTCGTTTGATTTTTTAACCAGCTTGTGAGCAATCATATACATTACGGCATAACCATAGCCCAGAATACAGCCAAGTTCCCTGTCCATTCTCTTCTGAACAATCTCGGGCAGCTCATCCCCGTAAATTTCATAAGCACGCTTATGACACATATCCTCAAGGTCCTGCTCGCAGTTTTCAATTGATGGGGGATATGAGCCATCCTTCAAAGGCTCAATGTCCTCTATCATATCAGCAACAAGGTTTGTATTGGTTACAACCACCTCATACGCTTTATTCTTGCCAAGATAGCTGAATTCCTCAAGCATTTCCTCTGTTGTCCTGAAAAACAACGGTGCCTGATTGTCGGCATCCTCAAAACCCTGTGCGCCAAGAAGGACTTTTCGGTACATTGCTTCCTCAGGGTCCATAAAATGAACATCACAGGTTGCCACAACTGGTTTGTTCATTTCTTCTCCCAATGCAACAATCCTTTTATTTATCTCAATAATCTCATCATTGCCGTCAACCTCACCACTCCTGACCATAAATTCATTGTTTCCAAGTGGCTGAATTTCAAAATAATCATAAAGGTCGGCAATTTCTTTTATTTCTTCTATAGGCCTTCCTTCTTTTATTGCAATATAAAGCTCTCCTTGTTCGCAGGCGCTGCCTATAACAAGTCCTTCGCGATATTCTTCAAGAACACTTTTGGGGATTCTTGGTCTTCTGTAAAAATACTCAAGATTTGACTTAGATATAAGCTGATACATATTTTTCAGCCCAACAGCATTTTTTGCCATAATAATTATATGGTTAGATTCTTTTTTCAAAAGTTCAGGATTCGTTTTTATGTTATATTCCTCACCCATTCCTTTGTCGTGCTCTTCCTTCATTTCCATAAGCTTAAGGAATATTCCTGCACATGCCTCTGCATCATCAACTGCACGATGATGATTTTCTAATGTTACACCCAATCTTTTAGCAACAATGTTCAGCTTGTGCGAACGCTCGTCAGGATAAAGCGCTCTTGACAAAGCTACTGTATCTATAACATCGTTCTTAAAACTCAATCCTTGCTTTTTTGCAAATGCCCTTACAAAACCCACATCAAATTTTGCATTGTGAGCAACAACAGTATTTCCGTCACAAAACTTTATGAACTCGGGCAAAACTTCACTAATTGTCGGCATACCTTCAACCATTTTATCGTGTATGCCGGTAAGCTCCACAATCTTTTGAGGTATCGGTTTTTCAGGATTAATTAACTGTGAAAATCTGTCAACAACCTCTCCTCCTGAAATTTTAACTGCACCGATTTCAGTAAAGGATTCTGTCTCAAAGCTTAATCCTGTGGTTTCTATGTCGAAAACAATATATGTATTATCTTTAAACCCCTCTTCTTTTTTTGACTTAAGCGGCAAGTCATTGACAAGATAGCCTTCCGTTCCGTAAAGAACCTTAATTGGCGTTCCTGCTTTTTTCAACTTCTTTGCTGCGCAAAATGCTTCCGGGAAGGCCTGTGCCACACCGTGGTCTGTTATGGCAATTGCAGGGTGACCCCATTTTGCCGCGCGATTAATAAGGTCTGCCGCTGACGACACCGCATCCTTTGCACTCATTTTTGTATGAAGGTGCAATTCCACCCTTTTCTTTTCTGCATTATCCGTTCTGGGCGCAGCGCTCTCGTGCCTTTCAAAAGACAAAACTTTCATCTTTTCGCCATGGGCTCTTTCGTCATACTTATAACTGCCCCTGACAGAAAGCATGTTGCCTGTTCTTATGGCAGGAACAACCTTTTTTACATCCTTGGCTTTACCAAACAATTCACAGGATATTGCCCAATTATCATCTCCTATATCAAAGTTGACTGCAATAAACGCAATCTCCCCGTCCTTCCTTATTTCACGAACTTCGGTATCTATAATTTCGCCCTTGACACAATAAATCTTCCCGTCGGGAGCTATATCTATCATTGGCATTACTTTCTCTTTTATAGCTCTGCCGTAAATAAGACCCATTTTTGTACTGTAATCTTCTAGATCTTCTTCCTCATCCTCGTCTTCTTCAGGAATAGGCAACGGCTCACGGCTTGCAACAATTTCTGCAAGACGCCTTTCTTCATTGCTGACACGCTCTTCTTTTTCTAAAGAATAGCTTTCCATATCAATATCTTCAGCATCTATTACGACACGGATATTCTTACCAAATTCAAAACTTATAATTTCTGCAAGAATTTCGGAACATCGGTTTTTCTCAAGAATATCTCTGCCGCATTTAACGTTTTTTATTTCAAGAACTCCGTCTCTCAGTTCCCCATAACTGCCTGTCAAAAAGGCTTTGCATATACTGCTTTTTCTAAACAGCGAAACAAGTAGGTTTCTGTAATATTCTTCACTGAAACCTACTCCCGTGTATTTAATTCTAACATCAACATCATTAAGGCTGTAAACACTTTTTACCTGCTCGACAAAACTAAAAAGTTCCGGCTTGTCAACAATTGTGTCTGCACCTAAAACAATCCTGACCGATTTACTATTTATATCAACGACAAAGTCCATAACTTCTAATTTTTCAAGCTTTTTTGCAAAAGACTCAAGCATGGTCACCTTGTCAAAAATATCCAATAAGCCCGGCATTTAAATTATCCTCACATTTTTTCAATTTCTCTCAAAAGGGTTTCCACAATTTTTTCTTCCGGTATTTTCCCTATAATTTTTCCCTTTTTAAAAAGAACTGCACAACCGTCACCGCCGGCAATTCCAATATCCGCATCCTTTGCCTCACCTGGACCGTTTACCACACATCCCATAACAGCAACCTTCAGCTTTTTGTCGCATCCCTCTAACTTCTCGTTAACTTTCTTAGCAATAGGAATAAGATTTATTTTGCAACGCGCACAAGTCGGGCACGAAACAACCTCAATTCCTTCATCAATAAGGTTTAATGATTTTAAAATTGATTTGGCCGTTTCAACCTCAAGCACGGGGTCATCGGTAAGCGATACGCGAATGGTTTCTCCTATGCCGTCTGCTAAAAGCGAACCTATACCTATTGAAGATTTTATTACTCCACTTTTATAAGTCCCAGCCTCTGTAACTCCTAAATGAAGGGGATATTCAAATCTCTCTCGTGCTAAGCGATATGCCTCTATGGTTTTTCTTACATCCGAAGATTTAATCGAAATTACCGTATCATAAAAATCGTATTTTTCTAAGATTTTTACATGCCCCATCGCACTTTCAACCATAGCTTCAGGGGTTGCCTCACCATACTTTTCTAAAATTTCTTTTTCAAGAGAACCGCCGTTTACTCCTATTCTTATGGGAATATTACGGCGCTTGGCTTCCTCACATACAGCCCTGGCTCTGTCCTCACTGCCAATATTTCCGGGATTAATTCTTATTTTATCAATTCCTCGTTCCATACAAGTCAGGGCAAGGCGGTAATCAAAATGAATGTCCGCAACAAGAGGTATATTTATTCTTTTTTTAATACTATATACAGCCTTTGCACTTTCTTCATCCAAAACCGCAACACGAACAATATCACACCCTGCTTTTTCAAGATTTTTAATCTGCTCAACTGTCTTGTCTACGTTTGCCGTATATGCTGTTGTCATTGACTGAACGGCAATTTTGTTTCCACCACCAATTTCAATATTACCTATTTTAACTTTGCGGATATTGTTCACTTATACCCCACCTCTTCTTATATTTATTTTTCAAAAGCCATCAGCTTATCAACTCTGTTCTGATGTCTTCCACCCTGGAACTCTGCATTTAAATATGCATTAACTATCTCAAGTGCAAGGTCGCATCCTGTAATTCTTTCGCCAAGACAAATTACATTGGCATTATTATGCTCACGGGTCATTTTTGCACTATATGTATCTGTAACGTGTGCCGCACGGATACCATCTATTTTATTTGCAGCAATGCTCATCCCGATTCCTGTTCCGCAAATTAAAATTCCCTTTTCACACTCACCCGAAATAACTCCTTCACAAACAGCTTTTGCATAATCAGGATAATCACACGAATCTGTGCTGTATGTTCCAAAATCTTTATATTCCAATCCTTTTTCGTCAAGAAATTTCTTGATTGTTTCCTTTAAATTTATACCGCCGTGGTCACAACCGATTGCTATCATTTTGTTTCTCTCCTTTTAAAATTATATTCCATATTAATAATACCAAATTTAAAGTCAAATATCAATCTTTTTGACAAAAAATATTACATATGTTATAATATAATTAATATGTTAAATATATACGGAAGGAGCATATTATGGACTACTTAAAAGAATACGACTTATGGCTTTGTAATGTAAATGAAGAAGAAAGAACAGAGCTTGAAAAAATAAAAGAAAATGATGCCGAAATAAAAGACAGATTTTATCAATCTCTTGAGTTTGGTACTGCAGGTCTTCGAGGTGTTATTGGACTTGGATTAAATCGTATAAATAACTATGTTGTTGCCCGTGCAACACAAGGTCTTGCAAATCAGCTTAAAAAGACAAACGCTGACAATTCAAATCTTTCTGTTGCGATTGCATATGACAGCAGACACAAATCTGACGAATTTGCAAAAGTTTCTGCCTGCGTTCTTGCAGCAAACGGAATAAAGGTATATCTTTTTTCAGAGCTTAAACCCGTTCCTGAGCTTTCTTTTGCTGTTCGTTATAAAAAAGCAAATGCCGGCATAGCAATTACCGCAAGCCACAACCCTGCTAAATATAACGGCTATAAAGTTTACGGCGAAGACGGCGCACAGCTTAATCCCGACCTTGCTGCAATTGTTCTTGAAGAAATCGAAAAAACCCCTGTCTTTGGCGGTGCAAAAATGTGTAACTTTAATGAAGGCATAAAATCCGGTATGATTGAATTAATGGGTGAAGAAGTTGAAGAAGAATATTTGAACATTATTCAATCTTTGTGTTTGAATCCCGAATTGGTTAAAAAGTCCGGCAAAAATATGAAGTTTGTATATACACCCTTCCACGGTACAGGAAACAAACCCGTACGTAAAATTTTAAACAGAATTGGTTTTGAAAATGTGATGGTTGTAAAAGAACAAGAAAACCCGGACGGAGCTTTCCCAACTGTTTCCTCACCCAATCCTGAAAACAAAGAAGGCTTTGCTCTTGCCATAGAAATTGCAAAAGAAAACAACGCCGACCTTATTATCGGTACAGACCCCGACGCTGACCGTGTAGGTGTTCTTGTGAAAGATGAAAATAGTGATTATATTGTCCTTACAGGAAACCAAACAGGGGTTCTATTGACAGAATATATTCTCAGTATGAAAAAAGAAAGGGGCATTCTTCCCAAAGATGGTTTTGTTGTAAAAACAATTGTAACAACCAATATTACAAAAGACATCTGTGATTTCTATGGTGTTGAAATGAAAGATGTTCTCACAGGCTTTAAATTTATTGGTGAAAAAATAAAAGAGTCCGAAGAAACCGGAATCGGTACATACCTTTTTGGTTTTGAAGAAAGTTATGGTTCACTTGCAGGAACATATGCTCGTGACAAGGACGCAGTTGCAGCAAGTATGCTTATTGCAGAGATGGCTCTTTACTATCGTGAAAAGGGTCTCAGTCTTTATGACCAACTACAGAACATATACAAAAAATACGGATATTATAATGAATTTGTAAAATCTGTTACATTAGAAGGCATTGAAGGAATTGCAAAAATTAAAAATATAATGGAAAAAACAAGATGCAATCCTCCAAAAACCATCGCAGGAAAAAAAGTTCTTGCAATTCGTGACTATTCTACTTCTTTAAGAACAGCCATAAATAGCGGAGAAACTGAAAAAATACTTCTTCCCAAATCAAATGTTATATATCTTGAACTTGAGGATAAAAACAACTTTATTATAAGACCTTCTGGGACAGAACCAAAAATAAAACTTTATTGTATGTTCTGTGGGAAGTCACCTGAAGAACTTGATAAACTTGCATCTTTAGTTGAAGAAGACATTAAAAAAATTATAGATTAAAAAAAAGAAAACCACCGCACTGGTGGTTTTTTTTTTTTTATAAATTATCATACAATTTATAAATATCCCCTTTTGTTTCAAACTCTTCAGAAAAGTCACTTACCGAGCCTGCACAAATTTTTTTTAAAAAGAATATATATATTTTCCTGTAACCCCTACTGAAAATCCCTAAACATAACTTTTAACATCTAAATTATTAAGGTATCTTTAAACATTTATTCCCTTTCCTCCGGGAATTATTTTTTCATAAGAACTTCTATTTACATGTCCCTCTTTTATACTTTCTACATCTATAATGTAGTCTATTTAAAGATTTAAGGTTACTTTATATATCATTCTTTTCCCTTCTGTTAAATTATTTTTTTATTTTATTCGGTTGCCGTGGGAATTGAATTGGTGTATCCTTTACTTTTTCAATAATTATTATCTTTCTCTTTATATCTGATTGAGGAATAGTAATTTCTTTTATATTTTCTATTTTTCCACCCAAAGTTCCAATCATAGCTCTTGCATCTTCTATTTCATCATTTACTTCAAATTGTTTAAATGCAATAAAATATCCCCCTACCTTTACAAAAGGAATACAATACTCACATAAAACTTTAAGGTTTGCAACTGCACGGGAAACCGCATAATCATACTTTTCACGATAATTTTTATTTTTTCCTGCATCTTCTGCTCTTGAATGAATAAATTCTACTTTATCGAAACCAACTTTATCTGAAACTTCTTTTAAAAAATTAATTCTTTTATTTAAAGAATCCATAAAAGTAAAATCTAAATCTTCTCTTACTATCTTTAAAGGAATTCCGGGAAAGCCTGCACCCGTTCCAACATCAATAATTTTAGAATCTTTTTTTATTTCAATTACCGAAAGAGGTGCAATACTGTCAAGAAAATGTTTCACAGAAATTTCTGCAGGATCAGTAACAGCTGTTAAATTCATTTTTTTATTCCATTCAATCAAAAGAGAAGAAAAAATTTTGAATTTTTCTATCTTTTCATTATCTATATTTAAAGTAAGATCTCTGATACCTTTTTCAAAAATATTAATATCCATAATTCACCTTTAAATTAAAAGAGAGTACAACTGACGCAGCACTCTCTTTCTTATAAAATTTTAATTTAATTATGCCTGAGGCGCGTCTACGGGACAAGCACCTGCACATGCGCCGCAATCAAGACATACATCTGCATCAATAACGTATTTGCCGTCACCCTCAGAAATTGCATCTACGGGACATTCGCCAACGCAAGCACCGCACATGATGCAATCATCACTAATTGTATAAGCCATTTTTTTCACCTCTTATTCAGATAGAATAATATATAATACTTCGTATTACATCCTATATAATATATTATTTTATATAATTTGTCAATTCCTAATTTAAAAAATATGTTACTTATCCACATAATTAATCAAATTAACATATATTTTAAATGTTAATAAAATTAAAAATTTTCTTTTTTGTGAAAAATGTTTATAATTATTTATATTTATAAACATCCTTTTTTATTATAAAAATCATTATAATTACTACACTTTTAAGAGTTTTAAACACTTTAAACATGTCCTACTACTACAACTACTACTTAAAAAATAAATATATTAATAAATATAAGTAAAATATTTATTTTTGATAAAAAAACCCTTCGTAAAACGCAAAAAAGGATTGATTTTATTACCCACATATGTTATAATAAAATCGGGTGAAAAGGATAATTATTTTATCGGAGAAAGGGGTTTATCTAAAAAATGAATATTATTTGTAGTAAAAATATAATTAATGATGCAATAAGTTCTGTATCAAAAGCGGTTTCTACACATTCTAATTTTCCAATCCTTGAAGGAATTCTTATAAAAGCAGATATTGAAGGAATTATTACCTTCGTTTCAAATGATATGGAAATGGGAATAGAAGCAAAAATAGAAGGTCGCGTTATAAAACCCGGTCAGACAGTTCTTAATGCAAGAATGCTTGGAAACATCATTAAAAACCTCCCTTCCGAAGAAGTATATATTGAAACTAACGAAATTAATTTCTGTACTATAAAAAGCGGAAATGCTAAATTTGAAATAATGGGTCTTAATCCTGCTGATTTTCCTGAGCTTCCGCATGTTGATAAAGAATATTCTATAAAAGTGAAAAGTAATTCCCTTAAGGAAATGATTTCAAAAACAATATTCTGTACATCACTTAGTGATAATAAGCCTGTTTTAAAAGGTTGTCTTATTGATATTAAAGATGATATTATTAAAATGGTTGCAACAGACAGCTTTAAACTTGCGATAAGAACCTATCATCTTGACTCAACCTATGAAAGTAAAAGATTTATCGTGCCTTCTAAAACTTTGGGTGAGTTAAATAAAATTATTAAAGATGGCGATGATATAGTTGAAATTAATTGCACATCAAAAAATGCTGTATTTACATTTGAAAATTATAAGATTGTTACACGTCTTATAGAAGGAGAATATTTAAAATATGAGAGTGCTGTTTATCAGGACGGTGAAATAGAATTAATATGTCCTTTAGGAGAATTTTTTGACAGTGTTTACCGTGCATCGCTCATTATAAACGGAAACTCGAATGATGCTCCGGTAAAACTCAAAATTATGGATAACAATATTAATGTATCCTGCGAAACTATTATTGGTAATGTAGATGATAATATAAGTGTTGAAACAGGAGATGCAAATTTAGAAATTGGTTTTTTCAATGAATTTCTTCTTGATGTGTTGAGAGCCTGTGATGATGAAACAGTAAAAATAAACTTTAAAAAGAACATAAATCCTATGATTATAAGACCTCTTGAAGGAGATAAATATTTATATCTTCTTCTTCCAAGAAAGCTTAAATAATGATTGTAAAAAATATATATTTTAAAAATTTTAGAAATTATGAAAATGAAAAATTTGAATTTCATGATAAATTAAATATAATATACGGCAATAATGCTCAGGGAAAGACAAATATTCTTGAAGGAATATATATGTTTTCTTTAGGAAAGTCCAACAAAGCTTCAAAAGATTATGAAATGATAAAATTCGGAGAGGATTTTGCGGAACTTTCAATGAATTTTATTTCTAAAGAAAATAATACTTTAGGAGAAATAAAACTGGAAAAATCAAAAAAGAAAAAAATTTTTATAAATGAAATACCAATATCAAAAAACAGCGAACTTGTTGGTAAGTTTAATGTGGTATTTTTTGGACCTGAATATTTGAGTCTTATACGTGAGGGTCCCAAAAAACGCCGTAAAAATATTGATGTTATGATAAGTCAGTTAAAAATTGGATATGTTGCAGCACTTTCTGATTTTAAAAAATTGATCGAACAGAAAAATAATCTTTTAAAAGAAGATAAAATTGATAGAATTCTTCTTGACGTTATAAATGAAAAGATAATTGATTTATCCTCATATATTATTAAAATAAGATATGAATATATAAAAAAGATAGAAAAAATCGCTCAAAAAATTCAGCTTGATATATCTGATGGAAAAGAAAAACTTGAAATGAACTATATTTCTTGTAATTTAAATATTGATGAAAAAAATAATAATGATATAAAAAATATTTTAGTTGAAAAATCAAAAGATATTTTTAAAAGAGAATTAAAATACCGAGAAAGTATTTTAGGACCACATCGTGATGATATAGAATTTAAAATAAATGAAAAGGATTTAAAACTTTTTGGGTCTCAGGGTCAACAAAAAACAGCTGTTCTTGTTCAAAAAATTGCAGAGGTAGAGCTTTTTTATGAAGAAATAGGGGAATATCCTGTTCTTCTTCTTGATGATATAATGAGCGAACTTGACAGTATTCGTCAGGATTATGTAATTAATAAATTAAAGAACATGCAGATTTTCATTACATGTACAGACAGAGAAAAATTTATTAATATGCAGGCTGGCAAATTTTTTAAAATAGAAAAAGGAAGTATGAAGGAATGTACTTGCATTTAGGCAGCGACACCGTTGTAAATACAAAGAATATAATATCAATTCTTGATTTAGAAAGCACATCAATATCAAAATATTCAAAAGAATTTTTAAAAATTGTTGAAGAAGAAGGTTTTGTGAGAAATGTTTCTGAAGAAATTCCAAAATCTTTTGTTGTTTGTGAAGAAAACGGCCAATCGGTTATTTATATAACTAACATTTCTACTAAAGCTCTGGCGGGAAGAATAAAAAAATACAAGGAAATTTAATTTTAGTTTTTAAAATACCAAAAAACTACTCAATTTAATTGAGACAGAAAGGTAAAGGTTAAATATTATGGGAGATAGTATCACAAATGTACCTGTTGAAAATTCTTATGACGAAAGTAATATTCAGGTTTTAGAAGGACTTGAGGCGGTAAGAAAGAGACCTGGTATGTATATTGGTTCAACAACTTCACGCGGTCTTCATCACCTTGTATATGAAATTGTTGATAACTCAATTGATGAAGCCCTTGCGGGATATTGTAAAGAAATACAGGTAACCATTAAAGAAGATAATTCTATAACAGTTCGTGATGACGGCCGTGGTATACCTGTTGGTATTCAAGCACAGACCGGTCTTCCTGCAGTTGAAGTTGTATTTACTGTTCTTCACGCAGGCGGTAAGTTTGGCGGTGGCGGATACAAGGTATCAGGCGGTCTTCATGGTGTTGGTGCGTCTGTTGTTAATGCCCTTTCTGAATATCTTGAAGTTGAAATATGTGATGGTTCAAATATTTATTATCAAAAATACCAGCGTGGAACAAAACTTAACGAGCTGAAGGTTATAGGAAAAACCGATAAAACGGGTACCTTTGTACACTTTAAACCCGATTATGAAATATTTGAAGATCTTGTTTATGATTATGATATACTTCTTAAAAGACTTCGTGAACAAGCTTTTCTTAATGCGGGAGTAAGGATTGTTCTATCTGATGAAAGAACCAACGAAAAAGGTATTGAAAGAAAAGATGTTCTTCATTATGAAGGTGGTATTAAAGAATATGTTGAATATTTAAACAGGAATAAAACAGCAATTCATGAAGGTGTAATTTACGTAAATTCTATTCGTGAAAATTCAGAAGCAGAAATTGCAATTCAGTATAATGACAGTTATACTGAAGACATAATGAGTTTTGCAAATAATATAAATACAACCGAAGGCGGAACACACGAAACGGGATTTAAAGCGGCTTTGACCAAGGTTATAAACGATTATGCAAGATCGCATAAACTGCTTAAGGATAATGAAGAAAATCTCAAAGGTGAAGATACCCGTGAGGGTATAGCTTGTGTAATATCGGTGAAGGTTACCGAAGCTCAGTTTGAAGGACAGACAAAAACCAAGCTTGGAAACAGTGAAATCAGGACAATTGTTGAGAAAATGGTGAATGAAAAGCTTTCCGAGTTCTTTGAAGAAAATCCTGCAGTTGCAAAGATTGTTGTTGATAAAGCAATGACAGCATCCCGCGCAAGAGAGGCTGCAAAAAGGGCAAGAGATAGTACGAGAAGAAAGTCAGCACTTGAAAGCAGTACTCTTCCTGGTAAGCTTGCTGACTGTTCATCAAGAGATACTGAATTTACAGAAATATATATCGTCGAAGGTGATTCTGCGGGTGGTAGTGCTAAGCAAGGTCGTGACAGACGTTTTCAGGCTATTCTTCCTCTTTGGGGAAAAATGCTGAATGTTGAAAAATCCCGTATTGATAAGGTTTTTAGCAATGAAAAACTCCTTCCGGTAATTACAGCAATAGGTGCCGGAATAGGTCCTGACTTTGATGTTTCCAAAATAAGATACGGCAAGGTTGTAATTATGGCCGATGCCGATGTTGATGGTGCTCATATACGAACACTTCTTTTAACATTCTTCTTCCGTTATATGGAACCTCTTATCAGAGAAGGTCACGTTTATATTGCGCAGCCTCCTCTTTATAAGGTTTACAAAGGAAAAAAAGTAATTTATGCATATAACGATGATGATTTAAAGGAAGCACTCGAACAAATTCCGGATGCATCAATCCAGAGATATAAGGGTCTTGGTGAAATGAACCCAGAGCAGCTTTGGGAGACAACAATGGATCCCGAAAGAAGGATTATGCTGCGTGTTGACCTTGAGGATGCAAGACGTGCTGATGAAATATTTACAATTCTTATGGGTGATAAGGTTGAGCCCAGACGTGAGTTTATAGAAGAACATTCAAAATCAGTTGTAAATCTTGATATTTAAAATATATCTTGAAATAAGGTGAATAACAATGAGCAAAGCAGATAAAATCTTTGTAAATATGTGCAAAGATATAATAGAAAATGGCTGGTCGGATGAAGAGACACAGGTCCGTCCCAGATGGGAAGACGGAACTCCTGCTCATACCATAAAAAAATTTGGTGTTGTTAACAGATATAACTTAGCCGAAGAATTTCCAATTTTGACTTTGCGCCCCACATATTTAAAGAGTGCAATTGATGAAATTCTGTGGATATGGCAAAAAAAATCAAACAATATAAATGATTTAAGCAGTCATATCTGGGACAGCTGGGCTGATGAAGATGGTTCAATAGGTAAAGCCTACGGATATCAGATGAGTGTTAAACATAAATATCCTGAAGGTGAATTTGACCAGGTTGACAGGGTTATTTATGATTTAAAAAATAATCCCCACAGCCGCAGAATTATGACAAACATTTATGTTCATCAGGATTTAAATGAAATGAATCTTTATCCTTGTGCATACAGTATGACATTCAATGTTACCGGCAATACCCTGAATGCAATTCTTAATCAGCGTTCGCAGGATATTCTGGCGGCAAACGGATGGAATGTTTCTCAGTATGCGGCACTTGTTCATATGTTTGCTCAGGTAAGCGGATTGCAGGTAGGGGAGTTTGTTCATGTAATTGCGGATGCTCATATATATGACAGACACGTTCCTATCATTAAAGACCTTATAAAGAGGGAGCAGTTTGAAGCTCCAAAGCTGATTATAAACAAAGATATAACGAATTTCTATGATTTTACGGTAGATGACTTTGTTCTGGAAAATTATAAAACCGGAGAGCAGGTAAAAAACATTCCGGTTGCTGTTTAAGAGGTGACTTTTTATGAATATTATTGCAGCGGCTGATATTAATTGGGGAATAGGAAAAGACAATGATTTGCTTGTCAATATCCCCGAAGATATGAAATTTTTCAGAGAAAAGACTACAGGGTCGGCAGTTATTATGGGTAAAAATACTTTTTTGTCTTTTCCCAATCAAAAACCATTACCCAAACGCCTTAATATTGTTCTTACAAGTGACAAAACCTTTAAGCCTGAGGGTGTAACTGTTTGTTCCTGTATGGAAGATGCGATAAAAACAGCTCAAAAAGATTACAGCGATGATAAAATATTCTTCATTGGTGGTGAGGCAGTGTATCGTAATTCGGTGGACTATGCCGATACCGCTTTTATTACTAAAATTGACAAAGAATATGACGCAGACAGATTCTTAGTAAATTTTGATGAATTAGATAATTGGTATATTGCGTGCGAAGAAATGGTAAAAACAGAAAAAGGGATATACATAACTTTTGTTACCTATAAGAAAAATATATAAAAGGGCATTAATGCCCTTTTTGCATAATTTAAAAAAGAAAAAGTCCAAAAGTGAGGGACTAAAATGATTGAAGTAAAAAACCTAACAAAAATATACAAAATATATGACAAACCCGGAGACCGTATAAAAGAGTCTCTCTTTCCTAAAAAATACAAGGATAAAATACAGGAATTTTATGCTCTTTCTGACGTCAACTTTTCGATAGAAAAGGGCGAAACAGTAGGAGTCATAGGAAAAAACGGCTCGGGGAAATCCACACTTTTAAAAATTCTTACCGGCGTAATTAATCAGACGTACGGAGAAAAGATTATGAAAGGAACTGTTTCTGCTCTTTTGGAGCTTGGAACAGGTTTTAATCCCGAATACACAGGTATTGAAAATATATATCTTAACGGAACGATAATGGGGATGAAAAAAGAAGATGTTGATAAAAAGGTGGATGAAATTGCCGAATTTGCAGAAATAGGTGAATTTATAAATCGTCCGGTAAAAAACTACTCCAGTGGTATGTTTGTACGGCTTGCTTTTGCCGTTGCTATAAATACAGACCCAGACATACTTATTGTAGATGAGGCATTGGCTGTGGGTGATTATCGTTTTCAGGCAAAATGCTATAATAAATTTGAAGAGCTTAAAGAAAAAGGAAAAACCATTCTTTTTGTAAGCCACGATGTTGATGCTGTGCGTCGTTTTTGTGATAGAGCAATTTGGTTGGATAGCGGTAAACTTATTATGGACGGAGATGTCAACGAGGTAACTTCCAAATATATGGAATTTATAACAAGCAACGAAACAGATGCCGAGGCGTGCGTAAAAGGCTTTAATAAAAAGACCGAAGAACTTCTTGAGCAGGAAAAGGAATTTAATGAAATAAATCGCTTTGGTTCAAAAATAGGCTGCATAAAAAATGTAAGAGTATCAAAAGGGGAGAAAGAAACAGAGGTTTTTTTCTCAGGAGATACGATTACGGTAGAAACAGTGGTGGATGTCCCAAGTGATGCTGATCTTTCAACTACCGGACTGGCTATTTCACTTAAGGATAAAAACGGCGTAGACCTTATGGTTGCGGCATTACACGACTATGATATGCGATTTAAAAGAACAGGGAGAAATATTGTAAAAATTACATTTCCCGCATATCTTAACGTGGGTGAATATACCCTTACATCGGGGCTTGAGATGCGTCATACGCTGCCTATTTCTTATTATGATTATATTGAAGGCGCGGCTTATATAAAAATTATGTGTGACAAGGAATATTTCGGTGTTTTAAAGGTCCCATCAGAAATCACCGTAGGAGAATAAAATGGATAGTTTGAACAATGCTCAAAACAATGAATTAGAAAAAAAAATAGAAATTCTCCAAGAAGAAAAAAGAAAACTGGAGGAGAGAATTGAGGCAGACCAAAATGCAATTATGCAGATTCAGTTTGAGGCAAATCAGCATAAGCAGGAGGAGCTTGACCTTCACGAAACATATGTTTGGAGGACAGGTCTTAAGATAGAAAAAATTTTGCAAAAGACAGGTATCTCGTTTATAAGATCTCTTCTTGTTCTTTCGGATTATAAACGAATGGGTTTGGCGGTAACTCTTCGCAAAGGTATCACCGAGGCGTTGTTTCGTGAAAATGTAAGCCATAATAAGAGCAGAAAGAAGCAGTTGTGTCGGGCAAAATTTAAAAGATACAAAAAAGAGCGCGATAAACTTATTGAAAATTTGTCTTCAAAGATTGAAGTTCCTTGTGAGAAGGGACTAGTTTCTGTTGTTTTGCCGGTATATAATGGGTCAACTGTTTTAGCAAAATCTATTGAATCAGTGCTTAATCAAAGTTATAAAAACCTTGAACTTATTATTGTTAATGATGGTTCAGCCGATAATAGTTTAGAAATTGCAAAATCTTTTGCTGGGCGTGACAAGCGTATTAAAATTATTAATCAGGAGAATAAAAAGCTTCCGACGGCGCTTTCGGTGGGATTTCGTGCAGCTAAGGGTGAATTTTTTACCTGGACCAGTGCCGATAATATAATGCTACCAGACTGCGTAAAAATTCTGGTTGAAAATTTGCAGCGCAAGCCTGATACTGCAATGGTTTATGGAAATATGCGTCTTATAAATAAGGACGGAAAGATAAAAAGAGGGCACTTCTGGTTTGAAAAGCCTCTATTTTCAGGGAATGTGTGCCTTCCAAAATCCGCAGAGGCGCTTAACACTTTTGCAAACAACACCATTGGTGCAGCATTTATGTATCGAAAGAGTGCGGCATATATTCTTGAGGATTATTCTAAATTTAAAATTAATTTAGAAGACTATGATTATTGGATGAGAATGAATTCACTACTTAAAATTGAACACACAGATGAAGAAAAGCCTATATATCTGTACAGAATTCACGGTGATTCTCTTACAGCGCACGATAAAGAACTGGGAATTACCAAAAATCGGTATAAGCTGATGGTTCTGGATGATTTTAGACGCGATTTTTATATGTCTGCTCTTGTGTGGATTGTGGAGACTGAAGATACAAACAATCGGTATTATATAGATTTCATTAAGGCGGCAGAAGATGCGGGACATATGCTTTTAACACGTGATGAAGCAAACACCATTGTTTTCCCTGAAAAATATTCGTGTGTTTGTTACGCGTATTTCGGAAAAGGCGAGAATGTATCAACTAAAGGAATTAAAGTTAACATTTCGGGAACTTTGCTGATGTCAGATAATGGAGCTCCGGCAGAGAACTTTGATATACAGGCAGTGGCAAACGACAAAACAGAACTTCATGAGCTTGATGACTATTGCGGGTGGTTTCGTGTCGGGGACGGAAAGACATTGTTTGACCTTGCTGACTCCAAGATAAAAAATAAAATTCTGTACGGTCTTGAGAAAATGATTGATGAACCGGAAGACTATGAGAGGAAAATTTCCATAATAATATGCACATATATGCGTGGTGAAAAGCTGATAGATGCAATATGGTCGGTAATTCGTCAGTCAATGAGTAAAAAGGAATATGAAATTATAATCGTCGATAATGCGCCTCAAACTTCGGGTATAAGGGAGGCGGTGGAAGATTTTCGACGCAAATATAAAGAGTTTGAAGAATTTATAAGATATATGGCGGTTCCGCAGAAGGGGCTTTCTTATGCTCGAAATGGCGGAATGTGGAATGCCAAGGGCGAGTATCTTCTGTTTTTGGACGATGATGTTTTAGCAGATTATTATCTGCTTGAAGAAATTTATGCCGGATTTAAATACCATCCACATGTAGGAATTGTTGGTGGGCAGGTAATTCTTGACAGACCATTCCCCACACCAAAGGTTTTGCGAAAGGGCTGGGAGAGTCTGTGGAGTCAGTTTAAAATTTCGGGCAACACCTTCCGCGAAGTCAGTCAGCAATTCGAGTTTCCTTATGGTGCAGATTATGGTGTAAGAAGGTCTGCAATATGGAGGGTTGGAGGCTTTAGAATGTGCTATGGCAGAGTCGGAAACGATTATGCCGGAGGTGAAGAAACTGCTCTTGCCTTTAAAATGCTTCAGACAGGATACGGAATAGGTCTTCAACCCAGGGCAAAAGTTCTTCATCGTGTTGACCATTCACGTTTCACACACGAACACGTTAAAAAGACTATTCGTGCGGGAATAATTACGACTTATAGATTTTTCTGTGATTTGCATACAGATATTGGCTGGACAAAACGATATGCCAAAAGTCAAATGAAAATAACAGAAAAGGAAATAAATATACTTACAAAAAAGAAGGCAGATTCTCTTGATATTTTTTATAAAAAATCATATCATGATGCGTGGCAGAAACTTCTTGAATATATGGAAGAAATAAATCCGGGAAGGTAGGAATTCATCAATGTTCAACAATTTGAAAAAGTTCTTATTTGGTGTACGGGAGCCTGAGGAAAGGTTTCTCAACCTGTACCAATATAAATTTTTGAGATATAAGGAAGAAAGGGATACAAAATATCCACTTGACATTACCAAGGTGCATGTTCCTATGGTGAAGGATTTAATATCTGTAGTTCTTCCTGTATATAATGGCGGTGATATTCTTGCCGACTCTATTGAATCGGTTTTACGCCAGACCTATACAGATTTCGAACTGATTATAATTAACGACGGCTCTAAGGATAACACTCTTGAGATAGCCGAGAGTTTTGCTCAACAAGACAGCAGAATTCGGGTTCTTACACAAGAAAATAAAAAAATTCCACGTACCTTGTCAAGAGGATTCTGCGAAGCCAAAGGCGAGTTTTTAACCTGGACAAGTGCTGATAATGTAATGGACGAAGACTTCCTTGAAAAAATGGTTGAGGAGTTGAAGAAAAATCCGCAAACAGCGATGGTATGGGGCAATATGCGGTTAATAAATGCTAAGGGAAAGAAGTTCTCCAAGCACGGCTGGTTTGAATATCCCCTAGGCAGCGGGAATGTAATTTTCCCCAATAATGCATACGAGCTTAATACATATGCCAACAACACCATTGGTGCAGCATTTATGTACAGAAAAGCTGCGGCAGAAATTTTAGGCTGTTATTCAAGTTATAAACACACGCTGGAAGATTATGACTATTGGATGAGAATGAATTCTTTGCTTAAACTTCGTCATACATCGTTTATAAAGCCAATATATTCGTATCGCTGGCACGATGGCTCGCTTACTGCAAAAGACAAGGAGTTAGGGATTACTGCAAATCGTTATAAGTTGATGGTTTATGATGACTTTAGACGTGATTTTTATCTGACGCCCCTTCTTTGGTATATAAAATCAGACGAGGAAAACAGAGAGGTTTTGGAAAAGTTTAAAAAACAGCTTGAAAAAGCAGGGCACATTATTCTTGTAAAGGAAGATTTCCCCGAGCTGTTTTTTGGCGGCAGCGCTTCTAATTTGATATATGCAGCTTTTGGTGAAACAGAAACAGATGTTATACTGCCAAAGGATGCGATTAAGGTGGCAATTAATACAAATAGTGAAGAGGGCTTTGATTTTAAGGTAGCGCTCAGTGAATGTGTTGGCAAGGATTACAACGGGTATATAACGGATGACATTGAAACACTATTCTCGTTTATTGATGCAAAGGCAAAAAATGATATGCTTTATGCTCTTGAAGGTCGACTTCAGGAGACAGATACGTATACCAAAAAATTATCAATAGTTTTGTGCACACATAAAATGTCAGATACGCTGAAAGAGTGTATGGAGGCGCTATGTAACCAACGTGCAAACCCCGACAAATTTGAAATTGTTTTTGTAAATAATAATATTCGTGAAGTGGCACTTAAAGAGTATGTGCAGGAGATACGTCAAAAATATCCAACCATTTCTGTCAACTATATAACAGCTCCGCAAAAGGGTCTTTCATTTGCCCGCAACTGTGGTATGTGGGCGGCAAAGGGAGAAATTATCCTGTATGTGGATGACGATTCAATTGCAAAAAACAACTTAGTCAGCGAAACAATAAAATCTTTTGAGGGAAGACCGTCTCTTGGTGCCTGTGGAGGACAGGTATTATTGACAGTTCCCGAAAATGCAGGTGATTTGGTAAATGATAACACAATAGGCCTTTGGAGCAATTTAAAGATTGAAGGAAAGGGCTTTCGTTATGCGAAGGACTATGGCGAGTTTCCATATGGTGCAAATTTTGCTGTACGGAATGATTGTTTGCGTATGATTGGCGGATTCAGGTGTAACTACGGCAGAGTGGGAAACAATTATGCCGGAGGCGAGGAAACGCTTGTTTGCTTTATGATGGAACAAATTCATATGAAGGTTGGTCTTAATGCTGACTCGGTTGTAGAGCATCGTGTAGCGTGCGACAGATTTACTGTGGAGCATATTGAAAAAACTGCATATTCGGGGATAATGACACAGCATAGACTTCGTCGCGACCTTTATGCTCCTCAGGACTGGAATGACATAAATGTTCGTGAACGTGCAGTAAAAGCCGAGAAACTGGCGAAAAGCTCGCCTGCGGGAAGTGCTTCGCAAATCTACTATGCAGCAACAGCCAAGGCGTTTCGTGAAGTTTTAACAGAAAGACAAAGTGATTATGAATATCTGACAAAAAACAAATGCAGATAATTAATGGAGAAACTGAATTATGTTCAAAAAAATGCAATGGAAAATAGTTGTACTTTTTGTAGCGTTGGTTCTTGCAATTATGATTGTTATTGGGGCGTATATGTTCAACAGTATTGTCAAGATGTATACAAATTCCTTTAACGAGCAAATGGATAAAGTTATGTCCGGAGAGTTTACCACTGCTATGACACAGACCCTTCTTTCTGACTTGCAAGGGCAGGAAAGAGTGAATCGTATAAATACGGTTATTTCGGCATATTCATCTCAGCTTGGTCTTTCCGAGCAACGTCAGTGTGCTGTTCTTAATGCAGCGGATGCGTCAAGAATTGTTTCAACCAGCACAGGGACAGAATCTCTTGAAAAAACACCGAACATTCTTCAGGCAATGACGGGGCAAGTGGGAAAAAGTTTGCGATTTACTGCCGGATATATGGATTATGCATATTTTATAGAAGGAGGCGGAAGTGATTATATAATTTATGTAAAGGACAATAAGCAAGGTGTAAATGTACTGACACGAAATATGCTTTACATTATAATTCAGGCGCTGTTGTTTGGTGCGTTAGCGTCAATTCTTTTGGGATTTTTTCTTTCAAAAACCATAACAAATCCTATTTCCGTTTTAACTGAAAAAGCAGAGGACTTTGCTGAGGGTAATTTTGATTCAAACCTTGAGGTTTTCTCTCAGGACGAAATAGGCACGTTGGTAGAAACCTTTAACTATATGGGCGGTGTAATGAAAAATGCGATTAATGCCGTAGCCGGTGAAAAACATAAGCTTGAAGTTATTTTGGAAAACATAAATAACGGAATCATGGCGTTCTCTACATCTCAGGAAATAATTTCAATAAATAGTGCTGCAAAAAATATGATGAACATTGATGAAATTGAAAGTATACGGTTCGACAGATTTTTTGAGGGTCTCAATTCAAATATTTGTATGGCAGAGTTTATGTATCTTACAAAATTCCGTACAGAAAGCCGTGAGATTGAGATAAACAACAAGCACATAAAGGCATATTTCTTGCCTTTTAAAATGGAAGAAAACCGTGTAGCAGGTGTGATTTGCGTATTCAGCGACGTTACCGAGGAATTTAACCTTGACAGGTCGCGCAAGAAATTTGTCGCAGAAGTTTCTCACGAGTTAAAAACACCGCTTACGACAATTGGCACATATACCGAAACCCTTCTTGATAACTATCCGGTGGGCGAAGAAATGGAGGTTTCTTTTTTAAAGACCATACAGAATGAGACTGCCAAGATGACAAATCTTGTTAAAAATCTTCTTACTCTTTCTAAATTTGATGCGCAGAGTGTGGAAATGAATATGGAAGCCTTTGATTTAGGTGAAATGCTGAGAGAAGTGGTTGAAACCTTCCGGATTGAAGCTGAAAATAAAAATCAGGAGATGCTTTTTAATGTGGTAAACGCTATTCCTATGGTTTATGCAGACAGATTTCAGCTTGAACGTGCAGTTAAGAATATTATATCAAATTCTATGAAATACACACCTGAAAATGGCACAATTGGCGTCTATACGGGGTTTATAAACAACGAGGTTTACATTAAAATAGAAGACAATGGAATTGGAATCCCCGAAGGAGATATTGATCACATATTTGAACGTTTTTACCGTGTTGACAAGGCACGATCGCGTGAGCAGGGCGGCACAGGGTTGGGGCTTGCTATTGCCAAAGAAATTATCGAGAACCATAAAGGAAAAATTTCTATGGAGAGTAAGGTTGGTCAGTATACCCGTGTAATAATTAAGCTGCCAATGAATGCGGCGTAAAAATGTTACCAAAATGAAACAAAATATAAAGTTTTTTGACATTGACTAAACTGCGTTTATGGGATATACTAAATGCATTGGGTGTTAAAGAAAGGAGTTGAATATGTCTTATGGCAGAAGGTAAAACAAAAATAAAATCTGTTTCAAAAAACAAAAAAGCCTTTCATGACTATTTTGTGGACGAGACATATGAAACCGGTATTTCTTTGTTTGGCACCGAGGTAAAGTCTGTTCGTGAAGGCAAGGTAAATCTTAAAGACAGTTATGTTTCGGTCAAAACCGGTGAGGCAATTCTTATAGGAATGCATATTTCACCTTATGAAAAGGGCAACATCTTTAATCGCGACCCATTAAGACCGCGCAAGCTTTTGCTTCATCGTCGTGAAATAAACAAACTCATCGGTCTTACTCAGCAGCAGGGCTACACACTGATTCCATTGGAGATATATTTCAAGGGCTCTTATGTTAAAGTTGCACTTGGCTTGTGCCGAGGAAAAAAGAACTATGACAAGCGTGATGCAATTGCCGAGCGTGATGCAAAAAGAAATATAGATCGTGCCTTAAAAGAGCAGCTTAGATAAAATTAAATATGGGGGCGTAATGGTTTCGACGGGGATTTTGAAGTATTTGGAGCGAGTCGCAGAGGCAACTGCGTTAACAAGGTCAAACTTAAAATTAAACGCTAATAAGAATTTAGCTTACGCTGCCTAAGTTATAGGCGCTGCCCGCTTCCTGTTACCGCGACGGGAAATCCGGGTATCAAAACCAGCGGTGAACGTGAATCCGAAAAGCTTTGATCGGGTCATGAATTTATGAAGCTACCGGTTATTACAGTTTGTTTGTGGACTGTACTAGCCGGGAAGATTGACCACAAACTACACTCGTAGCGCCAGATATGGATAGATTTTCGGACAGGGGTTCAACTCCCCTCGCCTCCACCAAAGCAAATGTAAGATAAGTTATAAAAATTTTATATTCCTTATTGACAAATCACTTTGAAAGTGATAGAATGAATGAAAATTTACTTTTGAAGGTAATTGATATGAAATTGGCTCTTATGAATACAGGTAAATATTTTTTTAGCTTGGGCGTAGTCTTTTATTTTGGCTATGCTTATTTTGCTATGAAAAAGTTACTTGTGAGAATATAGAACAGTTTTAAAGATTATTTGAATAATAAAAATAAGATTTTAAGACCTCACTTGTAACTGCACAAGTGAGGTTTTTTATATAGAAAACGTGTAATTTTCTATTACAAAAACAAATTAATGCCAGTTACACCGCAAAAAAGGTGCGGGTTGAGGTGAGCGCGGTGAAGCCGCAATGTTCTTTTGAAAGGAAGTTTTAAAAATGGCCAATAAATTAGATGAGGCAAGGAAAATCATTAATGAGGTTGATTCAAAAATGGCAGAGCTTTTTACAGAGAGAATGAAAGCTGCCGAAATGGTTTTTGAATATAAAAAGGAGTTTGGTCTTCCTATTCTTGACCAAAAGCGCGAAGATGAGGTTGTTGAAAAGAACTCGGCTTTGATTAAGGATGAGGTTTTAAAGGGCTATTACATAGATTTTATCAAAAACCTTATGTCTGTTTCGCGGGCATATCAATCCCGTATGCAAAGCGGGCTAAAGGTTGCATTCAGTGGCGTTGAGGGCGCTTTTGCTCACATTGCGGCAGGAAGAATATTCCCCGACAGCAACAGAGTATCATATCGTGATTTCAAATCTGCTTATGATGCGGTTATAAACGGAGAATGTGATGTAGCCGTTCTTCCTATTGAAAACAGTTATGCCGGTGAAGTTGGGCAGACAATCGACCTTATCTTTTCGGGTGGACTATTCATAAACGGAATTTATGAACTTGAAATTCATCAGAATTTGATGGGTGTTCCCGGTGCAACAGTTGAAGATATCAAAAAGGTCATAAGTCATCCGCAGGCCCTTTCCCAATGCCATGACTACATAAATCTGCGAGGTTTTAATACTGAGGAGGCAAACAATACTGCAGTGGCGGCTAAAATTGTTGCGGATATAAATGATAAATCTCTTGGTGCAGTTGCAAGTATGGAAACAGCAGAAATTTACGGACTCAAAATTCTGGAAGCAAACATAAACAAAAGCGGAGAAAATACCACCCGTTTTGCAGTGCTATCAAAAGTGAAAGCAAATTCACCTTCACTTTCAAAATCTGTTTTAATGTTTACTGTTAAGAATGAAGCGGGTTCTCTTGCAAATGCAATAGGTATCATTGGTGAATATGGCTATAATATGACCGCACTGAGAAGCAGACCGCTGAAAAAACACTCGTGGCAATATTATTTCTATATAGAAATTGACGGAACAACCGCAACAGAAGAAGGCAGAAGAATGCTTGAAGAATTAAATGAAGTGTGCGATAAGCTTAAGGTTGCAGGTACTTTTGCACCACACAGTGAAATATGAGGTATTTTAATATGAATATACATATGGACTTAAAAGAAAACAGTTATGACATAGTTGTTGAAAGAGGAATTTTAAAGGATGCAGGCAAGCACCTGAACTTAGACAGACGAGTTTTTATAGTAACCGACTCAGGTGTGCCTGAAAATTATGCACAGACAGTTGCAAGCCAAAGCAAAGAAGCCGTTATCTGCACCGTAAAATCCGGTGAAGAATCAAAAAGTCTCGAAGTTTTTGGAGAACTTATTCAAAAGATGCTTGAAAACAATTTTTCAAGGAAGGATTGTGTTGTTGCAGTAGGCGGCGGGGTTGTGGGCGACCTTTCGGGGTTTGCCGCATCAGCATATATGCGTGGAATTGATTTTTATAATATTCCCACAACATTACTTTCGCAGATCGACTCTTCAATCGGTGGAAAAACGGCAATCAATTTTGGCGGAGTGAAAAATATCGTAGGCGCAATTTATCAGCCAAAGAAGGTCTTGATAGACCCCGAACTTTTAAATACATTACCAGAAAGACAATTTTCAAATGGTCTTGCCGAAGCAATAAAAATGGCTTTGACTTCTGATAAGGAGCTTTTTAAAATATTTGAAAAGAATGATATAAAAGAGAATATTGATGAAATTATAATTAGCTCACTTAACATAAAAAAGAATGTTGTAGAGCAGGATGAAAAAGAATCAGGATTGCGGAAGATACTTAATTTCGGTCATACTGTCGGGCATGGAATCGAAAGCAGCGGAAATATGTCAGAACTTTATCATGGCGAGTGTGTTGCTCTGGGGTTAATACCGATGTGTGATGAAAAACTAAGACCAAGAGTAATTGAAGTCTTGAAAAAATGTAATTTATATAATCTGCTTAAATTTGACTGGGATAAGATTAAAGAGGCGGCATTTCACGATAAAAAGGCAGTTGGTGAATTTGTGACAGTAACGACCGTGCCAGAAGCTGGCTGCTTTGAACAAAAAACTATGAAGTGCAGTGAGGTTATAGAACTGGCGAAGAAATGCTTTGAAGAGGTGAGATAAATGAAAAATACATTCGGAAACAGTATAGCGGTGACCCTGTTTGGCGAGAGTCATGGTGAATATATAGGTGCAGTTGTTGACGGGTTAGCCCCTGGGATAGATGTCGATGAAGAATATATCAACCACATGCTTTACCTGAGACGGCCTGACGGAAAGATTTCAACACCGAGAAAAGAAAAGGACGAATTCAGGATTGTAAGCGGCGTTATCTGCGGAAAAACGACAGGGACTCCCATAACAATTCTGATACCCAATGAAAATATCAAAAGCGGAGACTACTCGCAGATGAAAACAATTGCAAGACCGTCTCACGCAGATTATACCGCCGAGTGCAAATACCACGGATTTCAGGATTCGCGCGGCGGTGGGCATTTCAGTGGAAGAATAACTGCGGCGCTTGTGGCAGTAGGTGCAATTTGCAAATCAGCATTGGAGCAAAAAGGTATTTATATCGGCACTCACGTAATGAAATGTGCAGGAATTTCTGATAGAGATTTTAATAATTTAATGAGTGACATTGAAAAGCTGAATAAAAAACCTTTTGCTGTGCTTGACGAGGCAAGCGGAGAAAAAATGAGAGATGCTATATTAAATGCAGCAACAGACGGAGACAGCGTTGGTGGAGTTTTAGAAACTGCAATTGTGGGGATGCCTGAAGGCGTTGGTGAACCGTGGTTTGACTCGGTTGAAAGTATGCTTTCGCATATGATGTTTTCAATCCCGGCAGTTAAGGGGATTGAATTCGGGGCAGGCTTTGAAATTGCGGATATGCATGGCTCTGACGCCAATGATGCTATAAAAATAGAAAACGGGAAAATAGTGACAACTACAAATAACAACGGAGGAATAAATGGTGGTATCACCAACGGTATGCCAATTATTTTCAGAACTGCAATCAAACCCACACCAACAATCTTTAAACAACAAAATACAGTAGATTTTAAGAATATGACTGAAACCATATTAGAGCCGGCCGGCAGACACGACCCCGCAATTGTACATAGGGCACGGATTGTGCAGGATGCGGCCGCAGCAATTGTTTTATGTGATGCGCTTGCAATGAGATTTGGTACAGACTGGTTAAGGTGAGGGGACGAAACGATTATGAAAAAATACGGGTGTATAGGGAAGAAATTGACACATAGCTTCTCAAAAGAAATTCACACCAAGCTTGCTGATTATGAATATGAACTTATTGAACTTTTGGAAGACGAAATAAAAACATTTTTTGAACAAAAAGACTTTGAAGCAATAAATGTTACAATACCATATAAAGAGACTGTTATTCCCTATCTTGATTCGGTCAGCGAGATAGCAAAGAGAATTGGAGCTGTTAACACAATTGTAAATAAAGATGGCAAGCTATACGGATACAACACCGATTATTACGGGATGAAGGCACTTATCGAAAAAATCGGTATTGAATTAAGTGGTAAAAAGTTACTCATCCTCGGAACCGGTGGAACAAGCAAAACCGCCTGTGTTTTGGCAAAGGATATGGGTGCAGCTGAGATTTTAATTGTAAGCAGAAAGAAATCTGATAATTATATAACCTATGAAGAAGCAAAAGCCAAGCATACCGATGCAGATGTGATAATCAATACAACCCCTTTAGGAATGTTTCCGGATTGTGATTCAAAGCCAATTGATATATCGGCATTTACTTCTTTAGAGGGTGTGGTTGACGCAGTGTATAATCCTCTTTGCACCAACCTTGTGTTAAATGCAAAAAGTAAGGGACTTAAAGCTGAAGGTGGCTTGTATATGCTTGTTATGCAAGCAGTTGTTGCGGTTGAAAAATTCCTCGATACCGAGATATCAAAGAAAACAGCCGACAGTGTATATCAATCCGTCCTTGCATCAAAGGAAAATATTGTATTGACAGGTATGCCCGGAAGCGGCAAGAGTACGGTCGGAAGACTTTTGAAAATAAAAGGTTTTGAATTTGTTGATACAGATACAGAAATCGAAAAACGCTGCGGATGCACAATTAAAGAACTTATAGATATTAAGGGAGAAAAGTATTTCAGAGATTTGGAAACAGAGGTTATACGGGATGTATCTGCAAATAGTTGTCGTATTATTTCAACCGGTGGAGGCGCAATTTTAAGAGAAGAAAATGTAAACTTCCTTAGACGGAACGGTAAGCTGTTTTTTATAAATGCCGACCTTAAAAGGCTTCAGGCAACAGATGACAGACCACTTTCAGATACAAACGAAAAGCTAAAAAAACTCTATTCTGAAAGAATGGGGCTTTATCAATCTACCGCAGATATAATGGTGCCTGATATGACCACTCCCGAGGCAGAGGCTGAATATATTCTTAAAAAACGATTGGAGCAGATACTATGAAAATTCTTGTTATAAATGGTCCAAATTTAAATATGCTTGGAATTCGCGAGCCTGACCATTATGGACGTGAAACCTATGCAGATCTTTGTGAAAAAATACAAAAATATTGTGAAAGCAAAAATATAGAGGTCAAGCTATATCAATCTAATCACGAAGGCGACCTTGTTGACGAAATTCAAAAGGCATACGGTAATGTTGATGGTATTGTTATAAATCCCGGGGCGTATACCCACACAAGCATTGCAATTTTAGATGCGGTCAAAGCGGTGAATATCCCAGCTGTTGAGGTACATATTTCAAAAGTTGAAGAGCGTGAGGAGTTCAGACAGGTAAGTTATGTAAGGCTTGCCTGCATAAAAACAATTACAGGTCATGGCACAGACGGATATATAGAGGCCATTGACTATCTTGTTGAGGGGATATAAATGATAGCAAAATTTGAACCTTGTAAATTAAACGGAATCGTAAATGCGCCACCATCGAAAAGCATGGCACACAGATATTTGATAGGGGCTGCTTTATCAAAGGAACATTGCGTGTTATCAGGCGTTGATTACAGCGAAGATATCCTTGCCAGTATTGATTGCCTAAAGGCGCTGGGTGCAGAAATAACAACAGATAATGATATTGTATATATTAACCCGGATAACTTTATGCAAGCAAAAACTTCTGTGCTGGAATGTAGGGAAAGTGGAAGCACATTGAGATTTTTTATACCGCTTGCGTTGTGTCTGGGAAGAGAAGTAACATTGATGGGCAGCACGCGGCTTTTTGAAAGACCGCTTGATGTTTATGAAGAGCTTTGCCAAGAGTGTGGTTTTGCCTTCAACAGGAGAGCAAACTCTTTAACCGTTTGTGGCAGTCTTAAAAGCGACAACTATAAAATCAGAGGAGATATCAGCAGCCAATTTATTACAGGACTCATTTTTGCTCTTATATATCTTGGCGCAGACTCTTCTATAGAAGTTATTCCTCCGTTTGAAAGCAGGTCATATATAAATCTTACGATATCTGCCCTAAAGGCATTTGGTGCGAATGTTGAGTTTGTAGATGAATACAACATTTCAATAAAGAAATCGGAGCTGCACTCATATTCAGGAAGAATTGAAGGAGATTATTCAAATGCGGCGTTTCTGGATGTGTTTAATTATGTTGGTTCAGAAGTGAAAATTAATAATCTCAATACTGACAGCCTTCAGGGAGACAAGGTATATAAAGAGTATTTTAAAAAAATATCAGACGGAACACCGAATCTAGATATTTCCGATTGTCCTGACCTTGGGCCGGTGTTAATTGCACTTTCAGCACTTAAAGACGGTGCAACCTTTACGGGAACCAACAGACTAAAGGCAAAAGAAAGTGACAGAGGACTGGCTATGCATGAGGAACTTCAAAAGCTTGGCGGAGGCCTTGTTTTTGGCGATAATTTCATAACGGTACCCAAGCAGGAATTAAAAAATCAAGGCATAGTACTTGACGGACACAACGACCACAGAATTGTTATGGCAATGTCGGTGATACTTTCAAAAACCGGCGGTGAAATTTTCGGAATTGAGGCAGTAAGGAAGAGTTATCCTGGATATTTTGAAGAAATAAAGAAACTTGGAGCGAGGGTGAGGACAGAATGATAGTAGACGTAAGCAAAAAAATTTTGATAGTCGGACTCGGACTTTTGGGCGGAAGCTATGCAAGAGTTTTGAAACGATTTGGATTTCATATAAGCGCAATTACAAAAGAGCAAAGCTCAATAGAGTATGCCCTTAATGAAGGAATAATAGACGAAGGCTCAATTGAGCTTGACAAAAGAATTGTTGGTGATGCAGACCTGGTGGTTTTTGCTTTGTATCCGCATGTATTTGTTGAATGGATTGAGAAAAATCAAAATTTGTTTAAAAGTGGTGCAATAATAACCGACGTAACAGGTGTCAAGGGTGGTATTATATATAAAATTCAAGATATGCTGCGAACGGATGTTGAATTTATTGCGGCTCACCCAATGGCGGGGCGCGAGGTATCGGGAGTAGAAAACAGCAGTGATAAGATGTTTTCGGGTGCAAACTATATAGTGACCCCAACAGACAAAAATACCCCCGAGGCAATTAATACCTGCCTTGAACTCGGAAGGCTTTTGGGATTTTCAAATGTTACTACGCTTTCGCCCGAAGAACATGATGAGATGATAGGATTCCTTTCTCAGCTTACCCATTGCATTGCCATTACTCTTATGACTTGCAACGATAAGGAAAACATGGAAAAATTTACGGGTGACTCATTCCGTGACCTGACTCGAATTGCACGCATAAACGATTTGATGTGGAGCGAACTTTTTGTTGCAAACAAAGATGCTCTTCTTAAACAGATGGATATGTTTATAGACAAATTTAACGAACTTAAAACAATGCTTAAAGCAGAAGATGTTGAAGGTATGAGAGAAATGATGCGCCATTCAACAAAACGCAGAGCATTATTCGACAAAAAATAATCACATTTGGAGGATATAAAAATGAATATGAATTTCAAACGCAAACTACCAATCCCTATGGAGATAAAGGAACAGTACCCATTATCATACAAGCTTGAACAGTTAAAAGTAAAAAGAGATATGGAAATAAAGTCGGTATTCGAAGGCAAGGACGACAGATTTATACTGATTATAGGCCCTTGCTCGGCAGATCACGATGACAGTGTAATAGATTATATCTTGCGCCTCAGAGAAGTGCAGGAAAAAGTGGCTGAAAAAATCCTTATCATTCCTCGAATTTATACAAACAAGCCAAGGACAACCGGAGACGGATATAAGGGGATGCTTCATCAGCCTGACCCAAACAAGGAATCCGATATGTTAAAAGGTGTTATTGCAATCAGAAATCTGCATATCAGAGCCATAGAAGAAACGGGCTTTACCTGTGCTGATGAAATGCTTTATCCTGAAAATTACAGATACCTTTCAGACCTTTTATCATATGTGGCAATCGGTGCAAGATCGGTTGAAAACCAAAAGCACAGACTTACCGCAAGCGGTCTTGATATTCCTGTAGGTATGAAAAACCCTACTGCTGGGGATATATCCGTAATGATGAATTCCATAACCGCCGCACAACATTCTCATACCTTCATTTACAGAGGGTGGGAGGTTGAAAGCCAGGGAAATCCGCTTTCTCACGCAATACTCAGAGGATACGTAAATAAGCATGGCCAGTCTATGCCAAACTACCACTACGAAGACCTGATTCATCTCGCAGAAATATATGAAAAATCAGGGCTCAGTAATCCGGCGGTTATTATTGATACAAACCACGCAAACTCAGGGAAAAAATGGATGGAGCAGCCAAGAATTGCAAAAGAGGTCCTTCACAGTTGTCGCCACTCTGCCGATATAAAAAAGATTGTCAAGGGCCTTATGATAGAAAGTTATATTGAAGACGGCGCACAAAAGCCTGAAGAATGTACCTACGGAAAGTCTATAACCGACCCATGCCTCGGTTGGGAAAAAACCGAAAGACTTATTTGTGATTTGGCAGAGGTTCTTTAACAGAGAGGCATGCAATGACATTGTAGATGTAATATTAAGCTTCATATAGTTAAAAATTTTTAAATACAAAAACAGCCTGTCGCTTTATTACAAAGTGGCAGGCTGTTTTTGTATAACGACAGAGAAAAGAGGCGTTTTGCTTTGGACAAACTTGTTGAAATTGGCATTTAACTTGGCGGCAGAAAAGTGGTATAATTCTGTCGCAAGGAGTTGAATAAAGTGGAAAAAGAGTCAAAATTATACAACACGGTATACAAGGAAATCAGCGAAATTGTTGGTCTGGATGCTACTTTGAAAATTTACTTAAGGTTTAAAGGGCAACAGGTCAATTTCCCGGTGCGGCTTTACAATCCACAGGTAATTCAGCAAAATGTTATTAAGGAATTTGATGGGACAAATGTCACAGAGTTGGCACATAAGTATGACTATTCGGAAAGAACTATCAGACGAATGATTAGTGACAGCGGCGAAGAGGCAGAAAGGGGAGATAGCGTTGTTTGTGAAAATATAAAAAACAAAAGCAGTGGTATTGACTGAAAACGAAACGACTTTAGAGTTGACAAAAAGCCTTGATATATCAAGAAAAACCGGCAAAAAGGAATTGACATTTTATCATTTTTGTGATAAGGTGAAAGTGATATTATGCCATTAAAAACAACATATGTATGGTTAATACAAAAAAGGATGTGTTTTGGATGAAAAAATTGTATAAATTAACAGCAACGACAATTCTTACGATGATTTTTATTTTTTCATTGTATATGCAGACATTTGCGGCGACAATTAATTTGTTTGATAATTTAACTATAGAAAACAGTGCGGGGAGTGGCTCGGGAGATGCAAAAAAATATACTGCCTCTGTGTCGACCAGTTTCTTTCAGACAAAAGAGAATAAAATTACTTTAACTAATACATCTTCGTCTATTGCAACAGTTGAATTTTCATACTCTGTATCAGGACATTCAGCATTTACCATTGCAGGACGGACAGTTGCTACTGCAAGTGGAAGTTATACGGCTGATATTGCAGGCAAAGGAACTTTGGAGATAAAGTTTTCGGTTAAGGCTACGTCATTTGGTTCAAAAGAGGCAACATTAACGCTTGAAAATATTACATATACTGCAGCGCCTGAATCTTCAAACGTGACTGTTGAATTTGATAGCTCGTTGTGCACTGTAACGGCAGGCGGAGCAGCTATTACCAGCGGAAGCACAATGACAATTGAGGAATCTGCAGGCGTGGAATTTGAACTGGTTCCCTTGACGGATGCCACATTCTTTGCATGGGTAGATCAAGATGGGAAAATTATGTCAAGGTCTACAAAGTATACCCAGGAATCTCTTGGCGACAAAACAATTACACCTTTGTTCAGCAAGGATAATACACCATATTTTATGGTTGATAACACTTATCTGTTCAGTGACTTGAATATAGCTGCCCAAAGCGGGACTAATCTTGTGCTTATTTGTGACGGCACTCTTCCGGCAGGTGATTATACGATTCCTGCAGGCAAAACACTTTTGATACCTTTTGATGCGGAAAATACATTATATACTGCAGAACCGCTAGGAGTCTCTAAAGCTGATATAGGTGGATATATACCTCCCGTGGCATATAGAACACTTACGATGGCAAACGGAGCAAATATCACTGTAGAAGGTGCCATTAGTCTTTCGGCCAAGCATTTTGCTGCCGGAGGGTCATACTCTGATTCGGGTTCTCCCACAGGAAATGTAAGTTTTATAAGGATGCAGGAAAACAGCTCTATTACTGTTGAAAATGGCGGAAAGCTGTATGCATGGGGTTACATTACCGGTGATGGTGCAGTATCTGTAAAAAGCGGGGCAGAGGTTTTTGAGTATTTTCAGGTTACGGATTTTCGTGGCGGTACTCAGACAATAACTATGAAAAACGGCGTATTTCTCTTTTCGCAGTATTATATACAGAACATAGAAGTCCCGATGACTGTTTACTCGGGTGCTAAGGAAACGACACATACATCTGTATGTATGCGTGGCACAACTGTTGCAAATTCCTCGGTTAATTTCTTTGGGCAGACCAATGCCATGTTTAATTTGACAGATGGATATGTGGTAAAAAAATACGATGGTTCAACCGACAGACTGATTGTTGAGCTTAACGGAGATATGAGCATTTCTCCTGTAAAAATGACTATTAGTGTTTATACCGTTGACTCAAGTCAATACGAACTTCCTGTTAATAGTAACATCACTATCAATGTTAAAGAGGGAAGCAATGTACATATCGATCAGGATTTATGCCTTTTACCGGGCTCTGTTATAAATATAGAAGAAGGCGCAACTGGCACACTAAAAAGCGGAAGCAGTATTTATGTTTATGATGCTGATGAATGGGCTGGTTATTGTTCACCGTCAAGTGTTCCATTCCGCGCATTAACTTATGTTCCCGGCAGAACTTACACAAGGACGGTTGCTGATTTGGTGGATGCTAAGGTTAACATAAACGGAAATCTTGACCTTAGTGAAGGGTATGTATATACAACCCAAGGCGGAGCGGAGATTGTTTCTGACGGCACAGGAAAGATAGAAATGATTCAAGGGGTAGAAGAAGCTACCTATCAGCTGGATCAACTGAATAACACGTATGCACAGATTCCAATTGCCACAGCCCAACTCAAAAATGCGGATGACTCCTATACCAATCCGGAAAAGTTAGGAGATTGTTGTTCTGCATATGCTTACTCTGTCGGAAAGTGGGAACCGGCGAGCGTTAACCACACTGCGGTAACAGCAATGCCGGCGGTTGACCCTACCTGTACCGAAGGGGGAAAAACCGAAGGATCATATTGTTCTGCTTGTGAAACTGTTATAGCGGAGCAGGAGACAGTTCCCCCTCTTGGGCACAACTTCCTAACACAATGGACAAAAGTTGATGATATAAACCATCAGAAAGTATGTGCTTGTGGTGAAACAGAAACCGCTACACATGGTTGGGATACGGGCGTTGTGACAACCCCTGCCACATGTAAAGCAACAGGAATTAAAACCTTTACTTGTGCTGATTGCGGAGCAACTAAAACAGATATTATCGATATAAATGCAGATAACCATACATTTGTCGGATTAAGATGTTCAGATTGCGGGGTCGAAAAGATAGTTACAAGCACTACTCATACGTTAAGTGGAGAGAACCTTGAAATAAATACTGTTTTGACTGCAGAAGTGTTATCTGATGCCCAGGTTATAGTCGCAACCTATGCAACGGGTGGAAGAATGCTTGAGGCTTCGATGAGTTTTGCTAATGCACTTGAAGAAGTTGTTTTGCCGGCAACAGATGTTGCAATGATTAAGGTATTTGTATTGGGCGGAGCAGACGGATTAACCCCAATTTCCATAGTTGAAAAGATAGAATTATAAACCATCTTATAAAAACCATTTAATATTTAGATAGTTACTATTGATTGGAGGAGAGAAAATGGTGAAAAATTTCATAAAGAAAGGTGCTTCACTACTGATAGCATTGTCTATGGTAATTCCGGCAATCCCTGTTTTTGCAGAAGATGTAGGTGCAAACAGTGATGTGTGCGTCAATGGCGGCAGGCACAATCTTTATCATGTTGAAGGTAAAAAACCGACATACACTGAAAATGGTTGGGAGCCGTATGATTATTGTGCAAACATATGGCAAGGTTGTTCGTACACAACATTTAAACCGATACCTGCTCTTGGAGAACCCCAAATTAATAGCTATGAGGAGTTTGCAAACAATCTTTATATGCTTGAGGGCTTTGCAAATATGTATGCGATAGAACATCCCGGAGTTGACCCATTAGAGCTTATGATAAAGTATATCCGTACCGGTGTTGAGCGATATAATTCAGGTTCATGGGGAATTATGGCAGGTTATGAAGATGCGGGTTTTGCCAATTTCGTAAGAGCTTACGAGAATCAACTTAATGAGTCGATTGATAACCTGGATGAGTATTTAAAGTTTACAGCACTTAAAAATATAAATGATTTTAACCTTCCTAATGGTGACAAGGTTGATTTTGGCCATATGTTTGGTACAATGGATATTTCATATACCAATAAGGGCAGTCAAAATCATGCCGATGTTGGTGGATGGGCAGGTGACCTTGTTGACCTTATATCTTCAGCTGATGCGGATGAAGTCAGCGGCACTGTTGAAGAAATGATTGATATTCTTAAAGAGGGTTATTTTTTAAAAAATCCTCAGGAAAGCGATGTATTCAGCGAGAGCGATTTTTATGGTGATTTAGACGCATATTATATTTTAAACACCGTTCTTGACAGAGGATACAGCTTTGATTTTGAAACCGGAACAGGCACCTTAACATCTGTTATTATGGAATATTTTACCGAGGGATTAAGTGTAAAAGACCGAGCAGAATACTTATTAAAGACTCGTCTTGGCAATGTTGGAACAAAAGAACAGGTAAGGCGTGCGGTGTATAATGCATATACCGGAAATAAAATGATTACGACACTTGAGGCTACAAGAACCTTTTTAACAAGTCAGGAAAATATTAATAATTTGCGAAAAGCAGCTTGTTACACTTTTGCCGATTATATCTGCAGCCTTGCAGGTGACTATATTGAGATTGAAAGTAATCCCTATTACTCAGAATTTAACACAATATATTCATCTCTTGCACCCGGTGTGACATATGAAAAACATTATTCTACAACAGCGGACGGAAAGCAAATCGTTTATTATGTTACCACTGCAGACCTTTCAAACCCCAATGTTACGGTTTATGCGAATTATAATGAAAACGACCCGGGTAAAGGATGGGCAATGTCCAGAGTTTTAGATCAGGCAAATGCTGCACAAGACAAGTATGGCAACCCTGAAAGTGATAAATATATCAAAAATTATCAGGTTGTTGCGGCAGTTAATGCAGACGGATACAATATGACAAATGGCGAGCCGGGCGGTCTGTTGGTTATGGACGGAAAAGAGTGGCATGGTATAAATGCTTCAGGTTTCTTTGGTATAACCAAGGAGGGCGAAGCGGTCATAGGTACTACAAAAGAATATGACACCATATATAAAGAAAAACTTCGTGACGCAGTTGGTGCCTTTGGCGTAACTCTTGTAAAGGATGGCAAGATAGCGGTTAGCCATACTCCAACTTATTATGAAGACCGTGCATCAAGAACTGCTGTTGGTATAACCAAAACCGGAAAGGTTGTGCTTATGGTTCTTGACGGCAGACAAGAACCCGTATCTTGTGGTGGCAGTATGCAGGAAATTGCACAGATAATGCTTGAAGCCGGTTGTTATAATGCAGTTAATCTTGATGGTGGAGGTTCAACAACTTTTGTTTCAAAGCCCGAAGGAAAAACTGATTTGGAGCTTACCAGCAGTCCCTCTGATGGATATGCCCGTTCGGTAAGCACTTCCCTTATGATAGTTTCGACCGCTCCTTCATCCACAAAGTTTGACCACGCAAGACTGGATAGCGAATATTCATATGCAACTGTTGGTACGCCAATTAAAATTACACCTGTTGGTTTAAGTGCGACAGGCAACGTAGTACCTCTTCCTGAAAACTGCACTTGGAAAATTGCAACAAATGCAGATGCTGCAACAATCACTGATGCTGGTATTTTTACAGGAACAGCTAATAATACTTTTGATATTCAGCTTTTGTGTGACGGTGCAGCAATTGGCGAGAAGACCATTAACGTAGTAACTCCCGGCAGTGTGGATTTCAAGAGAAAAGCTATAGAAGTTGTATATGGTTCAGATGTAGAGATTCCCATTAATGCAACTTACGAGGGAAATGCAGTTGCATTTAATGAAAATGATATTGTTATGTCAATTAACCCGCAAACTGCAGGAACTTTTGATGGCTATAGATTTCATGCTGCAGAGGATATGTTAGTTGAAAGTGCGGTGATTACCGCAAAACTTAAAAACAATTTAGCTATTACAAGCAACTTGCCTGTTAAATTTTACAAGCAGGGGGAAAATACATTTGATTTTGCAAAGGCTACAGGCGGTGACAGACAGCTTGCCTGGGACCGTCAGGTTTCAAATGCATTAAGCGATGATGCAATTACATACTTTGCAGAAGATACAGATGAAAATATGATTACATCATATCTTTTTGCGATTGATATGGAAGAAATACCGATCCCTTCAAAGCTTTCAGACCTTACATTTATGCTTCCCGGTGCGGATGATGCTGACGCTTCAGCATGGAACTTCCTTCTCCAGTTAGCAGAGCGTGTCAGCGTTCTTACAGAGGTAAAGCCTGTGCTGAAATTTGATGAAAGATTTGACATTGACTGCAGCGAGATGAAAGTAATAAATGAATATTTCCGTCTTGAGAATGTAGAACTCAATGAAGAATTAAATGAACTTACCTTAACACTTAAGTGGATTGACCAAACAAAAAGCATTGACGCAGAAACAGCTAATCCTCTCTGTATGCTCAAAGGAATTAAGCTGACGCCCAAAGATGGTGTGTGGGAAGAAAATGACAAGCTGAATGCTATACATGTTGGAAAAGTAGGGTACACAATATATCTCAGAGCAAATGCTTTATATACTTTTGCAACCGATCTCGGCAATCAGGATATGTACAACTTGTATCCGTTTAAAAATACCTTCATTGATGCAAACGGTGAAGAAAAGGATGAAAGCGGCGCATACTTTGCTGATACATATAAGACTTTTGAAGACCGATACACGCTCTCAATGTCAAAGAAAAACGGTTGGATAAACGAAGATGGCGGCTTTGCTTATTATATTGATGGCGAAAGACTCACAGGTGTTCAGTTAGCAGACGGATTATATTATAACTTTGGTGACGACGGAATCAATGTTGGTCAGCAAACCTATACAGGATTATTTGAAAGCGGTGGCAAGACATATTATGCAAAGCTAGGCAAACTTATACAGTCTGATTGGCAACTGGTAGGCGGTGATATGTATCATTGTCATGCTGATGGTGTTGCGTATATTACAACGCAAGTGAAAAATTATACTTGTGTAAGAGGTGGATATGTAAGATACACTTGCTCGAATTGTAAAAGCGGGGAAAATAGTGGTTATATTTTCCCGCAGGGACATGAATGGGATGCAAACTATGTGTGCAGAATATGCAAAACTGCCGGAAAGAATATAGAGGATATTACCATTAATTTTAATACATTAGAAAATCCTTGGACAGGCGGTACACCAGCGTATAATTATAAACAAGGCGGAGTTCACCCGTTGTTTTATGCTACTGAAGACGGAAAAACAACTCTTACCTGGGCCCGTGGTGCAATACCAAATGATGATGGTACTATGAGAGACTTAGATGTTTCGTATTCTAATCCGACAGGAATAGGATACTCGATTATGAAGTTCACAGGCACCGGTAATTATTATGGAGAAAGAGAATTAAAATATTACATTAAATTACCTAAAGTACAAGACATTAAAGCTGATGTCACAACGAATTCAATAACACTCAGTTGGAAGAATATATACGCAAAAACCGATAAATTTTTGGTATATGATTATACAGATGGAACACGAAGATTATTGGGAGAAACTACAGGTAAGTCATTTAAGGTAGAAAATCTTTTGCCAAACAGGGATTATAAGTTTTCTATTAATGCATCAGCTACTACAACTGACGGAGAGGCTAAAACAATAACATCGGGTTATGCTGATTATAGTGCAACAACAGCTTCACTGCCGGAGGTAATTCATAACTTGAGTGATATATCAATTGCAGGAACTGATTTTGATGTAAAGCTCATAAAAGAAGATGACATTAACTATATTATGCTGCCCTCGCATAGTGACATAAGTTCACTGGCAATAAACTTTACGGCAGACAGTTTGCTCAATGAAATCACTGGCGAAATATCCGGCGATAAAGGAAAAGTTGATTTTATTGCCAAAACAGGCGAAAATACCTTCCAAATTGATTTAAGTCAATTGACAACTTTGAGTGATAACTGTTATAATATAAATATAAAAATCGGAGATTATAAACAGACTCAGATAAAAATTATGTGTGGTGCCGGTATACCATCAATGTTTATAAACAGTAGCGAAGTTGACAAGGATAGGGAATTTGTTGATAGCGTAAAGGGAAATGAAGCTACAGGCAATATGACCTTGATAAATGCATCAGGAAATAAAATATATGATGGTGGCTTGACGCAGATAAAAGCACGTGGAAATTCGACATTTACATATTACGATAAAAAAGCTTACCAGATTAAACTGAGTGACAAATCAGATTTGTTGGGCAATGGCGAGAAGGTTAAAACATGGGTATTGCTTGCAAACTATGCAGATGCAACACTTATGCATGACAAACTCTTCAAGGATATGGCTAAACAAATGGATTTTGATTATGTTGCAAGCACTGATTGGGTAAATCTTTGGTATGATGGAGAATATCGTGGAGTATACCTCATCACTGAAAAGAATTCAGTAGGTAAAACCTCAGTTGATATTACTGATCTGGAAAAGGCTTACGAAGACATCAATCCGGGCTATGGTGAGATTGTCACAACTGAGATTGCGTATAATGATTACAATTGTGAGTACAAATACACTACCGGACTTACTGACCCTGAAAATATTACAGGTGGATATTTAATCGAGCTTAATAAGACTGAATATGATGAAATTAATGGCTTTAAAACCAAAAGAGGTAAAGGAGTTAATATTAAATCTCCTGAATGGTTAAGTAAAAATGCTGTTAAATATATCAGTGAGTATTATCAGGAATTTGAAGATGCAGTATATGCAAAAGACATAGACGGAAAGTACACCGGTTACAACCAGGCAACAGGTAAATACTTCTATGAATATGTAGACATTGATTCGCTTGTTAAGATGGTTGTCTTACATGGAATTGGTGCTAATCCGGACGGATTTATTTCATCAGTATACTTTAATAAAGATGCTGACAGTATAATGCACATTGGACCTATCTGGGATCAGGATATAACCTTGGGAACAGGCTGGTCAATAGAAAATCCATATAATACAGATGTCTATACCAATCGTTATCTTGTAGAAGCTCTTATGGGAATACCGGTTTTCAAGCAAAAATTTGCAGACTTTTTTGAAAATACTGCAGAAGGTATTATAACAGAAACATACAAAGAAGGCGGAACAATTGATAATCATTATGATGCCCTTTATAAAAATGCAGAAATGAACTATAAACTGTGGCCTTATGTTAAAGTTGGTTATCCAAAAGCTGAAGGTCATATTTGGGACAATGCAAATTATGAGTTGGTTGTTTCTGATATGAAAACATGGTTAGAAAAACGTCTTGGATATTTAAAGGAAAAATATATTCCTGAGTATAATTTGGGTGATGCAAACTGCGACGGCAAGATAAACAGTGACGATGCTGTTCTTATACTTAAGTATGTTGTTGGGTATACAGACGACAACTTTAATATAAATTATGCAGACATCAATAATGACGGAAAAGTAAACAGTGATGATGCAGTAGAAATCTTAAAGTATGTTGTAAGTTATTAATTAACATAGCGTGTGCTATGGTCTATAAAAATATATATCATTTTAGAAAGGATTTGATATTATGAAAAAGATTTTATCAATCTTTCTCAGTATTGCTGTAATGCTGACAACATTGGCTATGCCTGTTATGGCAAGCAATCAGCCAACCGTTACCGTTCAGAGTATTGAGACCCCCACAGCTATTGGGAGCGAGGTAAAACTGGAAGTTTCAGTTGCAAACAACCCAGGCTTTACAAATTTTGAATGGAAGGTAGATTACGATACCGACCGTTTGGAGCTGAAGGCGTTTGAGTCAACATATGAGCATGAGCTTCTTCCAGGGGTAGCCATTACTTATCTTCCTAACTTTACTGTACAGAGCAATATAGAAACAGGTAAAATTACATGTGCAAATGCTAGTGCATTTACCACTTCTAATGCACCTGTATTTGGTATTACTTTTGTAGTTAAGGAAAATGCCCCTTCGGGAAAGGCTAAAGTCTCAATCGTTAGCGATCTCGTTAATAATAGCGGTGTTCCAGTTGTATTTAATTACGTAGCTGGTACTGTTAACGTTGACGGCGTTGATTGCAATGAAGGTCACGATTGGGGTGACTGGAATGTAGAAACAGAGCCTACTTGTGAAGAAGAGGGATTAAAGGTGCGCATTTGTAAGAGAACAGGTTGTGGCGTTGAAGACACAGAAGTAATTTCTGAGCTCGGACACAGCTATGGTAGGTGCACGCAAGTTGATGAGGATAATCACAAACAGGTTTGTGCAAATGATGAAAAGCATATCGTAATTAATCCTCACAATATTGTTGATAATATTTGTACTGACTGCGGATATGAAGAGGTAATAGAAGATAGTCCATCGGGTGATATTCCGCCAGAAGACATTCCTTCAGGCGATATTCCCTCAGGCGATATTCCCTCAGGCGACATTCCTACAGGTGATATCCCATCAGGGGATATTCCTTCAATGGAAGGAACTACGGGTTGGGAAGATATTAAGGATGCGATCTCGAACTCCGAAGAAGAAACATTCATTGTTGACATGAATGGTGCAGAAGAAGTTCCTGCTGAAATATTTGAAACAATTGCAGGAACCGAAGCGACCCTTAAATTCAACCTGACTGATGAAATTAGCTGGACAATTAAGGGTCAGGATATTCCTGAAGATTTAAACTTCAGCGAAATAAACTTAAATGTACAACTAAATGTAACAACAATTCCTACTGATGTGGTTAAAGAAGTTGAAGCTGAAGAAAGAATTCAAGTTGAATTAACACATAATGGTGAATTTGGTTTTGCAATGTATCTGAATGTTGAATTGGGTTCAGAGAGTGTAGGTAAATGGGCAAATTTATATTACTTCAATACTGCAACAAATTCTTTGGAATTCCAGGAAGCTGTAGAAATTGATGAAAATGGTAATGCTAAATTTACATTTAGTCATGCATCTAATTATGTAATTGCAGTTGATAATAAGAGTCATAATGTTGGTGACGTTCCTACAGGCGACGTTCCTACAGGTGATGTTCCTACAGGTGACGTTCCCACAGGTGACGTTCCCACAGGCGACGTTCCTACAGGCGACGTTCCTACAGGTGATGTTCCCACAGGTGATGTTCCCACAGGTGACGTTCCTACAGGTGATGTTCCTACAGGCGACGTTCCTACAGGTGATATTCCTACAGGTGATGTTCCCACAGGTGATGTTCCCACAGGTGACGTTCCTACAGGTGACGTTCCCACAGGTGACGTTCCCACAGGTGACGTTCCTACAGGTGACGTTCCCACAGGTGACGTTCCCACAGGTGACGTTCCTACAGGTGATGTTCCTACAGGCGACGTTCCTACAGGTGATGTTCCCACAGGTGATGTTCCCACAGGTGACGTTCCTACAGGAGATATTCCTACTGGAGACATTCCAACAGATGGATGTGAAACAGGCCACCATGATATAATAAATCATGATGCACAGCCACAGACATGTGAAGGAATAGGCTGGGATGCATATGAAACATGTTCAAGATGTGATTACACAACATATGTAGAGCTTCCTGCATTAGGCCATAATTATGGTGATTTTGTTACTGATGATGAAAATAACCATAAAAAGGTATGTGAAAATGACAATAACCACGTTATAACCGAAGCACATGATTGGGGTACAGGCGTAGTAACAACTCCTGCCACCAATTTAACAACAGGTATTAAGACTTACACATGTTCAGTTTGTGGAGCAACCAAGACAGAAGTTATACCCCGTGTGGTTCACAGTAGTAATAATAGCAGTAGTGTAGAAATTACAAGATATGCAGTAAAATTTGACAGTAATGGCGGTAGCTTTGTGGCAAGCAAAACTGTAAAGAAAAATGGCGTTATTACAATGCCCGTTGCTCCTACTAAAGAGGGTTACACCTTTGACGGCTGGTATACAGACCAGAGCCTCACAAATCTTTATGACTTTGCAACAGAAGTTACATCAAACTTTACACTTTATGCTAAGTGGACTGAAAATGAAGAAAAACCTGGCGAAGATAAGCCCGAAACAACAAAGACCTATACTGATGTAAAGGAAACTGATTGGTATTATGAAGCGGTTAAATTTGTTAGTGAAATGGGTCTTATGACAGGCGTTGAAGAAGAGGAATTTGCACCGGATCTGCTTGTAACAAGAGCGATGCTTGCAACTATCCTTTACAGAAACGAAGGTGAACCTGCTGTAAACAGAAGCATTCCTTTTGCTGATATTGATTTGAGTGCATACTATGCAAATGCAGTTATCTGGGCACATCAGAATGGTATAGTAAAAGGTATCACAGAAACAGAGTTTGCACCAAATCAGATTATCACAAGAGAACAGATTGTTGCTATGATCTTCCGTTATGCACAGTATAAGGGTATGGCAACAATGACACTCGAAGAGAATCTTGCATTTGCTGATGCTCACGAAATTTCTGAATATGCAGTTTCAGCATTGAATTGGGCTGTTGGATGTGGCTTAATTAAGGGCAGAACTGAAAACACCGTTCATCCTCGTGATAATGCAACACGTGCTGAAATGGCAACAATACTTTACAGATTTCTTAGTTCAAAAAACTAATTGAATATTAACAAGAAATAATAATTATGGCAGTCGCTTTATGCGACTGCCATTTTTACAGGACAGAAAATAATCCTTCCTTATATAAAGGAAGGATTATTTTACAACTATCTTAAAGAATTAAACACCGCTATATGCGCTAAATCCGCCGTCAACGGGAATGACTACACCATTAACAAAGCTTGACGCATCCTTAGATACAAGGAAGAGAAGTGCTCCTATAAGCTCTTCTGCCTTACCAAAACGTTCCATAGGTGTTGCTGCAAGAATTTTACCTGTTCTTGCTGTGGGTGTTCCGTCTTCATTAAAGAGAAGCTTTTCGTTCTGTTTTGTTACGAAAAAGCCGGGGGCAATTGCATTGCAACGGATATTTGTCTTTGAAAAATGCACTGCAAGCCATTGCGTAAAGTTTGAGATTGCAGCCTTTGCACCTGAGTATGCAGGTATTTTTGTAAGAGGTGTGTATGCATTCATACTTGAAATGTTAATTATACTTGCATCATCTTTTTCAAGCATATCCTTTGCAAATACCTGTGTTGGCAAAAGTGTGCCAAGAAAGTTAAGATTAAATACAAACTCAACTCCTGCTTTGTCAAGATCGAAAAAGGTCTTTAGACTACCTATAGCATCAGAGGTGTGATATTCGATATCTGTTGTAGCTTTAGGATTGTTTCCGCCTGCACCGTTGATAAGAATATCACAAGTGCCAAAATCTTTTACAATCTCATCGTGCGCCTTTTCGATGCTTTCTTTTTCAAGCACATTGCAGGCATAACCTTTTGCAATGCCTCCTTCTGCATTTATCTTTTCAGCATATGTTTTAGCTGCATCAACATTCAGGTCAAGAAGGGCAATTTTTGCGCCGGTTTTAGCAAGTGCTTCAGCAAACATTGAGCAAAGCACACCACCAGCACCCGTTACTACACAAACTTTATTCTTTAAGTTTATTTCAAATGGTAATTTCATTTTGAACCTTCTTTCTCCAGAGTTTCCCATATTCCTGCCATATACATTGCGCCAAGCGCTCTGTCATATAATCCATAACCGGGTTTACCTGTTTCGCCCCAGATCATTCTGCCGTGGTCAGGGCGGAGGTATCCTTTAAAGCCAGTGTCGTGATATGCCTTAAGAATTTCTACCACATCAAGTGAACCACATTCTGAAAGATGTCCGCTTTCTTCAAATGAACCATCGGGAAGAATTTTGATGTTTCTTACGTGAGCAAAGTGAATTCTTCCCATTGCACCGTATTTTCTAACCATTGCTGTGTAGTCATTAAAGGTTGCACAACCAAGACTGCCGCTGCAAAGAGTAAGACCGTGGTGAACATCATCATAGAGAGAAAGGAATCTGTCGATGTTTGCCTCATTTGTTATAATTCTGGGAATACCAAAGATGCTCCAGGGCGGGTCATCCGGGTGGATAGCCATATAAACATCGCATTCTGCGGCAACGGGAATAATTTCTTTAATAAAGTATTCAAGGTTGCGCCAAAGACCTTCTTCGCCGATTTCCTTGTATTTATCTATAAGCCCTGCCATTTCGTCAGGGGTGTATGATGCATCCCAGCCGGGAAGTGTCATTTTTGTTGGGTCCATTTTGTCTACGTCTTCCTTATAATATACAAGGGCGTTTGAACCATCGGGAAGAGGCTGGTCAAGACGTGAACGTGTCCAGTCAAATACCGGCATAAAGTTATAGCAAATACACTTTACTCCGGCCTTAGCAAGACGGCGGATGTTTTCTTTGTAGTTGTCAATGTAGAGCTGATAATTTCCCTGACGAAGCTTAATATCTTCGTGTACGGGTACAGACTCGATTACTTCCATTTCCAAGCCTTTAGCATTGACAAGGGATTTCATTTTGTCGATTTCTTCCTGAGGCCACACCTCGCCTACAGGAACACTGTATACCGCCGTTACAACACCGGTCATACAGGGGATTTGTCTGATATGGTCAAGAGTGATAGAATCACTTTCGCCATACCAACGAAATGTCATTTTCATAGGTTTATCTTCCTTTCAATTAATAGCTTAATTTTCAAGACAATACGGATAATCTCTCGTATTCCCCTGCTTATTAATAACAGATTTTTAATTTTGAACAAGTTTTTTGCCCATTACATATACAGAATCAATGTTAACGTTATCGTCAAACAAAAGCAAATCTGCATCCTTGCCGGGGCTAATTGAGCCTTTCTTATTAAATACTCCAAGATGCTTAGCGGGGTTTGCTGATGCCATCTTTACTGCATCTTTTATTGAAACTTCGCCTAAAGTGTGCATTGTGCGTACGATACGGTCGGTTGTTGCGATACTTCCTGCAAATACCTCGCGACTTGGAAGTTTTGCTACTGCATCTTCAATAATGATGGGCATACCTGTCTGGCTGAATGCTTCTCCCACCATGGTTTCCCAGCCGCCGGCAGAGATGCTGTCAGTAATAAGCATAATTCTGTCTGGGCCCTTTAATTTATAAATCAGTTTCAAAAGACTTGCGGGAAGATGCTTGCCGTCTGCGATTACTTCAACCCACATATCATCAAGAAGGTATGCTGCCTCAAGTGTTCCCGCATATCTGTATGCATTAATTCTTCTTACTGTTGTTGTAAGTGAATAGAAATGAGTTACACACTGCATACCTGCCTCATATGCCTTCATTGCATCGTCAAAGAAAGCGTCACTATGGCCGATGGACATTTTTATACCGCGTCTGCAAAGTTTTTGTGCCATCTCAATTGCACCGGGGAGCTCAGGAGCTACCGCCCAACGTACGATATTAGGATACTTATCTGCAAGCTCAAGATATTCCTCGGGGTCGGGGTTTCTGAGATAGCCGGGAGGCATAGCACCGCAGGCGTTTGGTGAAAGATACGGACCTTCCAGGTGGAATCCAAGGAAGTTTGGACGCTCGGATACATTTTTTTCATATTCGTTAACCCCGTCCATAGCTTTCATCAGCATTTCTTTAGGTGCGGTAGAAAGAGAAGGTGTCATAGATGTTGTACCGTGCTTAAGATGCATCTTGCATACGGCATCAATCTGGTCGTGTTCGCTGGACATAAAATATCCGCCGCCACCGCCGTGGATATGTACATCAATAAAGCCGGGAGATAGGTATTTACCTTTGGCGTCAACAACCTCGTCTTCAGGCAGGATGGTGTATTCGCCTTCGTATACATCTTTAATTATACCGTCTGAAATTCTTACAGCACCGTTTTCAAGAACTCTTTCCTGTAAAATAACGCGTGCATTAGTAAATAATATACTCATAATATCAACTCCTTTACAAAATACGTTTTTGCTGCATTGTTAAATTATATAAGCGATGCACCATCAATATCAGTGTATAAAGTTGCACCACCCTTGTGTGTACGTACAACAGAAGCAGGTACCATTTCGTTAACAGGACCGCATACTGTGTCGTAAATTGCCTTAGCCTTGAGCTTGGTAGGTACAACAAGCATCACATAACGTGCCTTCATCATAGTGGGAATAGTAAGTGTTAGTGCATGTGTAGGAACATCGTCAAGTGCTTTGAAGCAACCGTCGTTTACCTGCTGCTGTCGGCAAACCTGATCAAGCTCTACAATTTTTACGGTTTCGGGGTCATCAAAGAATGCAACACCAGGGTCACAGAATGCAAGGTGTGCATTTTCGCCGATACCCATAAAGATAATATCTACGGGGAATTCGTTAAGGAGCTCAGCGTAACGCTTACATTCAGCTTCGGGGTCGGGATTCTGTCCGTCAAGGCAGTAAACCTTTTTAAAAGGAACAAGGTCAAATATTGAGCGGCGCAGGAAGTTAGCAAAACCCTGAGGTGCATCTGCGTCTAAACCTATGTATTCATCCATATGGAATGCGTTAACACACGACCAGTCAACATCCTCTTTGCAAAGAGCTGCCAAAAAGTCGTTCTGTGAAGGAGCGGCGGCAAAAATAATATTAACTTCGCCCTTTTCCTTAATAACCTCTTTAATCCACTGAGCACCCAGACGGGCTGCATCTTCACCCATGCTGGCTCTGTCTGTAAATACTTTTACATTTAATTCATCTGCTTTTAAACTTCTTACTTCTGACATTTTTTCATCCTCCAAAATTATATTAATATATTTTAAATGCCTGCAGCGTTTAATTTATTCATTGGTCCCAAACAAATTTCAGATACTTTAAGTTGGAATGTTCCCCAAATTCTGTTTTTACAAAATTTTCCTTTGGAAAATGGTTTAAATAATTAAAAACTATTTTTTCCACATATTATCAAGTTGCCAGCCAAGGTCAAAGACCGGGACAACAATTGTTATTTCCACCTCGTTATCCGAGAGAGAACTATCGGTTGTACATCGAAGCGCCGGGGCGTTTTTTAAACAGTTTTTACATTCGCAAATATCCATTACTATGGATTGAAGGTCGGATATGCTGTTGCTTATGGGCATATTAATATGTAAAAAATAATCTTTAAGGCAATCTATTTTTAAAACAGAGAGGTATTTAACAATGCCGTCGCGATGTCCCCTGTAATCAATTTTATACCATTCCTTGCCCTTGTCTAAGATTTTTTCCAATATTTCACGGGGGTCAGCAACAATTAGAGGCTCTTTACCCTCCAGAGCAGAACTTTCTGCAATGTATTTTGCCAAATCCCGCGGATTATCAAAAATTTCAAAAAACAACATAATATGGCCTCCCCTCAAATAACTTAAGAAAGTTTGTGAAAAAAGACATATGGAAACACATATGCCTTTTATAGTTAACTATCTATTGTTAATAAGTTTTGTCAGTTCAACAGGGTCGACAATTTTGCCATCCTTATAAACACGCATATTACCGGAAGCAATTTCGTCTATAAGAATAACTTCATTGTTGTTGTAACCAAATTCAAATTTGATATCCCAAAGGTCAAGGCCTATAGTTTTAAGGTCATCAGCGACAATCTTTGTGATTTTAAGTGTCTGTTCTTTCATGCTTTTAAACATCTCGGGAGACATAACGCCAAGAGCGGCAAGTCCTTCGGAAGTAACCAGCGGGTCGCCTTTTTCGTCATTTTTAAAGGTGCATTCAACATAGCCACCATCCAAAACGGTTCCGTCTTCCATATATTCACCGTATCTGCGGATAAAGCTGCCGGTTGCAACCAGACGGCAGATAACCTCAAGGCCGTGTCCGAAAACTGTGGCGGGAAGAACTTCCATTGTAGCGTCATCAAGATTTGCACTTACATAATGGGTCTTGATGCCTGCCTTTTTCAGCATTTCAAAATAGTAAACAGATGTTTCAAGGTTAGCCTTTCCGATACCTTCGATGGTAAGACCAACTGTATTTTCGCCCGGGTCAAAAACTCCGTCTTTGCCGGTGCAGTCGTCCTTAAATTTCAGCAAAACGTTGCCGTTTTCAAGTTTGTAAACATCTTTTGTTTTTCCCTGATAAATCTTTTCCATTTTACAAAACCCTTTCTTTCTTTTGGTTGTTTAATAATACACTTTATTTTACCATACTTTTTTACAAATTTACAGTACTTTTTAAAAAAAAATTAAAATTTTTTAAAAATTTTTTTAGGTTTTCTAATTACCGTATCGGTTGCCGTATTTTTTGCAGAGTAGAGTATTTTTTTTGTGAGAAAATAAAAGAGAAGGGAGAAGCGGTCCAATGATAAAAAAATTAAAAAAGATTCTTTTTATAATATGCATTTTGATATTGATTTCAAAAAATGTATATACTCCGGTTTTGGTAAATGTCAGTGAACCAGAATGTGCGGAGAAGGTTGGATAATAAGAAAATGCGGTAAACCAAAATTAGTTTACCGCATTCTTTTATTTTAATACAATTTTTTAAATAATAAACTTATCGTGAATTGCCTGAACGGCTTTTTCTGCATTTGCGATGTTTACCAAAACAGAAATCTTGGTTTCAGATGTAGAAATCATATGGATGTTGATGTTTGCATCATAAAGTGCTTCAAACATTTTTGCAGCAACGCCAGGGTTGTTAGCCATACCTGCACCAACAATTGAAACCTTGCTGATGTCTTCTCTGTGTGAGATTTCTTCATAGCAAAGAGCATTCTTTTCAGATTCAAGAAGCTCAATTGCCTCAGCAAGATGATTTTTTGTAACAGTAAAGGAAATATCCTTCTTACCTTCTCTGCCGATTGACTGCAGAATTACGTCTACATTTATATTTTTATTAGCAAGCAATGAGAATACTTTAAATGCAATGCCGGGCTTATCTTCAAGGCCGATAATTGCAATACGTGCTACATCGTTATCGCGAGCAACACCTCTGATTAACATTTTTTCCACGGAAACCGCCTCCTTAACAATTGTTCCATCAATTTTTTCAAAACTGGATTTAACCTCAAGCTTTACGCCATATTTTTTAGCCATTTCAACCGAACGGTTGTGGAGTACGTTTGCGCCAAGACTTGCAAGGTCAAGCATTTCATCATAAGTGATTTCGTCAAGCTTCCTTGCTGACTTTACTATACGAGGGTCTGCGGTGTAAACACCGTCAACATCTGTGTAAATTTCGCATTTGTCGGCGTGTATTGCCGCAGCAATCGCAACTGCAGATGTGTCACTGCCGCCACGGCCCAGAGTGGTGATGTTATCATATTTGTCAACGCCCTGAAAGCCTGCAACAATAACAATCTTTTTCTGGTCAATCTCAGCCAGAATTCTTTCGGTATCAATCTTGTTGATTCGAGCATTGCCTGCAGATGTGTTTGTCTGAAAGCCTGCCTGCCAGCCTGTAAGAGAAATAACGGGAGCCCCGATTTTTTCGATTGCCATTGCAAGAAGTGCAATTGATATCTGTTCGCCTGATGAAAGGAGCATATCCATTTCACGCTTTGAGGGTGAAGGATTAATCTCGTGAGCCTTATCAATAAGGTCATCTGTTGTGTCGCCTTGTGCAGAAACAACTACAACAACCGAATTTCCTTCGCGGTAGGTATCAACAACACGATTTGCAACGTTGTTTACTTTGGCTGCATCTGCAACTGAGCTGCCGCCGAATTTTTGAACAATAATTGCCAATTTTAAAACCTCCGATACATATTATATTATGACGCCCATATAATTTAAGGATTTTAAGACGCCGATTTTATCTTTTGTTATTCGCCAATTAATCTTAACCTGCCAAGAGCCTTGCCGCCCTCAAATTCAACACCTTTAATAAATTCTGCAACCTTATTATCTGTCATAGGAGCGGTGATAACTGCAAATTCGTTTTTATATTCCTCGTCGTCAAAGGTTACAATAGTGCAATCTTCAAGGCCTGAAACGGGTTTGCCTGAGAATCTGATGTAGTAGGGATATTCCTGCAGCTTGCCTTCTGACTGCTTTTCGGCAGAGTATTCATTCCATTTTATGATAATGTTTACTCCCTGGTGCTTGATTGCATCCACAACGTCTGCAACAACAGCATTTGCTGTGGGCAGCTTCCCGGCACCTCTGCCATAAAACATAACATCGCCCAGGTCTTCGCCTTTTACAATAATACCATTAAATACATCGTTAATGCCTGCAAGGGGATTGCTTTTGGGAACAAATGCAGGGAAAACTGCGGCATAAACACCGCCGTCCTTTGCCTTTGTTGCATGACCGATAAGCTTGATTGAATATCCAAGTTTTTCGGCATATGCTACGTCTTCAGCAGTAATTTTTGTAATACCTTCGGTTGGAATTCTTTCGGTAAGAACTTCGTTACCAAAGGCCAAAGCCGAAAGGATTGCAATCTTGCGACAAGTGTCGTGACCTTCTACATCGGCTGTGGGGTCTGCCTCGGCATAACCCTTCTGCTGTGCTGCACGAAGTGCATTGTCAAAGGTTTCACCCTTTTGGAACATCTGTGTAAGTATGTAGTTGGTAGTTCCGTTAAGGATACCAAAGACATCTGTTGCTTCGCCTGCTGTCAGGCATGAGAACATAGGTCTTATAATGGGAATACCGCCACCAACAGATGCTTCAAACAGATAGTTAAGATTTTTTTCCCTTGCAATTTTCAAAAGCTCTGTACCGTGTGCGGCAACAAGCTCCTTGTTGGATGTAATAACACTTTTGCCTGCAAGGAGAAGTTGTTTTGAAAATTCATAAGCAGGCTTTGTACCGCCCATTGTTTCAACAACAATACCAACCTCGGGGTCGTTTAAAATGTCGTTAAAGTCCTTGGTGAAGCATTTGAATTCGCTGTCGGGAAAGTCTCGCAGGTCAAGAATGTGAGCGATTTCGATAGGCTCGCCGCATTTTTTAATCAGGTTGTCCTGATTTTTGGTGATAACCTCACCAACGCCCGAGCCAACAACACCAAAGCCCATAATTGCGATTTTCATATATTATCAGTCCCTTCTG
>JAZRNN010000028.1:0-3854 GCA_045648175.1 Clostridia bacterium | reverse complement strand
GAATACTTAAAAAAATTGGATGCCTTAGTTCGAGAGCGGGAAGAGCGAGAGAATGCGAAAAAGCAAAAATAGTCAACGAACTAAGGCAAAAATACCCGCTAAAAGACTTATTGAAGCTATCCGGCATTGCCAGGAGTACCTACTACTATTATCTGAAACGGCAGAATACAGATAAGTATGCAGCTGAGAAGGCAGATATTGCAGAGGTTTTTAAGAAGAATAATGGTATTTACGGATACCGCAGAATTACAGATCAACTCAAGAAAAAAGGCTATTCCATAAACCACAAAACCGTATTAAAGTTAATGAAAAGCCTTAATTTGCGAGGGAAACAGAGCAAAAACGGTAAATACCATTCTTACAAAGGTGAAGTCGGCAAAGTTGCAGATAACATTTTGAAAAGAGATTTCACCGCAGAGAAGCCTTTTGAAAAACTGACAACAGATGTGACTGAATTCAAGGTCTGCAATGATAAGGTATATCTGTCACCGGTGCTGGATTTGTTTAACAGAGAAATCATTTCTTACTCTATATCTCTAAGCCCAAATCTACAGCAAGTCAGAGATATGCTTGCCGGTCTGTTTGTAAAACTGCCTAAGACAGCAAGACCGATATTCCATTCAGATCAAGGCTGGCAGTACCAACATGCAGAATACCAAAGGTTACTAGCTGAACACAACATTACTCAGAGCATGTCCAGGAAAGGCAACTGCATAAACAATGGTGCTATGGAAAATTTCTTCGGTCGGTTAAAGGTTGAGATGTTCTATGGTGAACAATTCGAGAGTGTGGAGGACTTTGTCCAGGCGTTGGATGAATACATTTACTATTACAATAACGAACGAATATCTCTAAAATTAAAAGGAATGAGTCCGGTACAATACCGAACTCATTCACAAGCAAGTTAATATTAAATTTTGTCTAAACTTTGGGGTTCACTTCAATTGTGTTGCCTAATTTTTTTATTATTTATTTTATACTGAATATTAAATCACCATAAGAGGGGACAGGCCAGAATTCACGGTCGGAGTCAGCCTCTATTTCGTCAACAAGTGCCCTCAGATCTTCCATAAGGGGGCATATTGTTTTGCGGTAATATGTAGCTTTTTCAAGGACGTCTCCGCAGGGAACCGACTTCAGTGCGGCATCAAGGCTGTGATTTGTCTCAAAAATGCGGTCTGCAAGGGTTGCCACACGATTCAGCTTAATCTTTTCGGCCTGACAGGGAATGTCGGGAGAAACGGCTTTTTTTGCCGTTAAGGTATCACAAAGACATCTCTGGATTTTACTGATAGCCGGAATATAGTCCTTTTTAACCATATCAACCATGGTAAGGCCCTCAATATTAATTATCTTGCAGTATTCTTCAAGAATGATTTCATAACGTGCGTGAACCTCGGTTTCATTGTAAATGCCGTGCTTTTTGAAAAGCTCTATGTTTTCGGGCTTAATGAAATGCGGCAGAGCATCAACTGTAGATTCAAGATTAAGCAGTCCGCGGCGTTTTGCCTCAGAAACCCAGTCATTCGAATATCCGTCACCGTCAAAGATTATAGCATCGTGTTCAGAAACTGCACGTTTTACAATATTGTGAATTGTGCCTAAGAAATCTTCTGCACCTTCAAGTTCTTCGGCAAAGTTCTGCAGCTCGTCGGCAACAATGGTGTTAAGCATTATATTAGCACAGGCAACCGAGTCAGCCGAGCCTACCATACGAAACTCAAATTTATTTCCTGTAAAAGCGAAGGGCGATGTACGGTTTCTGTCGGTAGAATCCTTGGGGAACTGTGGCAGAACGCTGACACCTACACTCATTTTCTCTTTTTTAATGCCCTTAAAATCGCTATCTTCCTTGATTGAACGAAGTACCGCTGCAAGCTCTGAACCAAGAAACATAGAAATAATAGCCGGTGGTGCTTCGTGAGCACCAAGACGATGGTCGTTTCCCGCACTTGCGGCAGAAATTCTTAGGAGATCCTGATGCTTATGTACAGCACTGATAACTGCACAAAGGAATATAAGGAACTGTGCGTTTTCGTGAGGAGATTTGCCCGGTTCTAGCAAGTTTTCTCCGGTGTTGGTTGAAAGTGACCAGTTGTTGTGCTTGCCGCTGCCGTTAATACCTTCAAAAGGTTTTTCGTGAAGGATGCACGCCATACCATGACGGGCGGCAACAACCTTCATCATTTCCATTGTCAGCTGATTGTGGTCGGTGGCAATGTTTGTTGTGGTAAATATCGGAGCAAGCTCGTGTTGTGCCGGAGCCGCTTCGTTATGCTTAGTTTTTGAAAGAATTCCAAGCTTCCACAGCTCTTCATCAAGTTCTTTCATAAATGCTGAAACTCTGGGCTTCAGGTGACCAAAGTAGTGGTCTTCCATTTCCTGACCCTTGGGGGCAGGTGCACCAAAAAGTGTACGGCGGCAGTAAATAAGGTCTTTGCGTTTTTCAAACATTTCGCGGTCAATAAGGAAGTATTCCTGCTCGGGACCTACAGTGGGGACAACGCGTGTAACATCATTCTTGCCAAACAATTTAAGGATTCTTACTGCCTGACGGTTGATTGCCTCCATTGAACGCAAGAGAGGAGTTTTTTTATCAAGGGATTCTCCGCCATATGAACAAAAGGCTGTTGGGATACACAATGTCCCGTCTTTAATGAATGCATAGGAAGTAGGGTCCCAAGCGGTATAGCCTCTTGCTTCAAATGTTGCGCGAAGACCGCCTGAAGGGAATGAGGAGGCATCGGGTTCACCTTTAATAAGCTCCTTGCCTGAGAACTCCATAATAACGCTACCGTTCTTTCCGGGTGAAATAAAGCTGTCATGCTTTTCGGCAGTGATACCTGTCATAGGTTGAAACCAATGGGTGAAGTGGGTTGCCCCTTTTTCAATAGCCCAGTCCTTCATTGCCGATGCTATAATGTCTGCAACGTCACGGTCAAGGCTTATTCCATCGTTAATGGTTTTTTTCAAAGCACGATAAATGTCTTCGGGAAGACGTTCTTTCATAACGGCTTCGTTAAAAACCATACTTCCAAAAATTTCGGGAATGTTTGTCAAAGCGGATTCCTCCTGTTATTACTGAATTTCAAAACTGTTCAAAATCAAACAGGGCACCGTGGGAATACCCACAGCACCCCGCGCATATATATTCAAAGTATACAATAATATGCATATTTTGTCAATGAAATTAAAAAAAATCTAATAAATTTAAAAAAAGACTTGATTTTTTTTAAAATGTGTGGTATCATCTTAGGAGTTGACTTAAAAAACAGATTATTAAGTGGAGGTGAAATCATGCCTAACATTAAATCAGCTAAAAAGAGAGTTAAAGTTATTGCTACAAAGACTTTGCAGAATCAGATGGTTAAGTCACAGCTTAAGACTGCTATAAAGAAGTTTGAAGCTGCTCTTGCAGAAGGCAAAGATGCAGCCTCTGTTGCATACGCTGCTGTTGTTAAAAAGACAGACCAGGCTGTTGCTAAGGGTATTCTTCATAAGAATACAGCTGCTCGCAGAAAGAGCCAGTACGCAGCAAAGATGAACAAGATTGCGTAAGTTTTTGCATATGGGAGTGCGCTTTGGCGCAGCCTTAGCGCACTCTTCTTTTTAACTCAAAATATAGGGGTATAGCTCAGTTGGTAGAGCAGCGGTCTCCAAAGCCGTGTCCCTATGTTGCAAATACTGCATAATAAAAACTTAATATGGCGCTCTTTAGGGGTATGATGTAATGGTAACATGCCGGTCTCCAAAACCGTTCTTGAGGGTTCGAGTCCTTCTACCCCTGCCAATATATTTGGCTCAAACACTGGGTTTGAGCCATTTTTTATTGTCAAAATTCGAGAGCAGCAATC
>JAZRNN010000027.1:0-30481 GCA_045648175.1 Clostridia bacterium | reverse complement strand
TGTTCCTGTTCAGAATATATCAAGCTCATAAAATTCATGACATAAAGCATATCCGGTTTACCAAGACCTTGCCTTTTTCTTATAATCAAACCGCACCCTTTTTCACTATCCAATTCTGCAAAAATCTTTGTGCATTTTTCTTTTGCAATATTAAGGTCTTCCATAGCCTCTTTTGTTGTAAAATAAATATACACTCTATTTTCATCATCTAACCAACCATTTTTCATCGACAATGACATTCTATCCAACAATAATCCATAAAGAATTTTCGCATCTGAAGATAATCCCTTAAATCTTTCATCCGTAAAAAGCATTTTGGGAATTTTGTAAAAATTAAATTGTTCTGCTTCTTGTCCATAATAGTAATCAAATTTACTATCATTCATTTTAAATACCTCCAATCTGATTTTTTGTATAAAAAAACAGACCATATAATAAATATAGTCTGCCAAAAACCCTATTTAGTTTTATATTAAGTACTATATGATCGGTTTGATGTATAACATCTACGCAGGTAGCAGTTTCCATTTTAATCTCTTATTATAACTTTCTTTAATAATACCAGAGGACACACACCTCATTGGCAGCTTCCATCTTGAATTTATCCATAGCAGCCTTTGCTTCTGGTACTACGAAATTGTTATTGCTCTTGTTGTTTGACATAATTGTTTCACCTCCCTTTTATCAGAAAAACGTTTTGTTTATCTGTCTTCGTTACTATTTTAACCTTTATTGCCGTTAATACTCGTTGAAATTTTTTCTAATTCTATCAAAAAATCTGACAACTTTTTACAAAGTAAAATTACATTTGACAAAAAAGAATAATTATTATAAAATAGAACACATATTATGTTTAGAAAGGAGAGGCACTCATATGCAAAGAAAGCTTTCTGAAATTTCATCGTTTGAAGTTATACTTTGTCTTTCGGTTGTACTTATTCATATTTTGTCCGAAAGCATTGCATCATATGCCAAAGGAACAATTCTCTCATTTTTGTCTTTTTCGGCATCAACAGTGCTGACCTTTGTTGTACCTGCATTTATGATTTCTGCTGGCATAAAATTTTCACACAAATTTGAAAACACATCATTTAACTATCTTTCATTTATGCGAGGCAGACTTGCAAAAATCTATCTACCATATGTGATTTTTACCATTATACACTATCTGTACTTTGTTTTTTACCGAAAATATTTTGACTTTGATATTACAGAACTGTTTAACTATCTGTTGCACGGGTCAATCGTGGCTCCCTTTTATTTTATTGCACTGATTATGCAGTTTTATATCCTTTCACCCGTCATAATGATGTTATGCCGTATTATACCATCCAATCTTGGTATATTTATTGCCACAATAATCAATATTGTTTGCCTTTATTTTTCGGGTGGCTCACGGTATGGTGACAGAATTTTTACAGTTTATCTTCTCTATTGGGTAATCGGTTGTTATATAGGTATGGATTTCCGCGTTGCCATAAGCCGTCTTTCACGTCTAAAAAAGGTTATTATACCTTTGGGAATAATCTTCACCATCATTTATGCAGGTGTGTCATATATCGAATTTTTGGGCATTTTTAACATCTTTTTTACCGAAATACTTAAAATAGCTTTTTGTCTGTCGGCATCATTTATGTGGCTTGTTCTTATGCCCAAGTCAGAAGGTTTTATTGCTGATAGCCTTGCTCCTGTCACATTTTATATATTCCTTATTCACTGTCTTGTGATTATCGAAACACAGTTCTGGCTTACAAACTGGGGCATAACCTCAATTCCGCTTAGATTTGTTATCACATTTTTTGCAACATATATAATTTCATTAGTTGTTTCGGTTGTATTTCTTAAAATTAAAGATTTGTTTATTAAGTCAAAGCAAAACAGTTTTTGGTAATAAAAAATCCTATCACTCATGTGATAGGATTTTTTTATGTTATCTTTTTGCTATTTTCTGTTTTTAAAATTAGGAATTTCCATAACAGCTCCACCTGCAGCAATGGATTTTTCTGACAGAGGTGTTATACACATCCACACAGCCGCATCATATACGTCAATGGGCATAGGTTTGTTATTCTTAACACAGTCAAAAAAGTCGCTGTATACAAGGTAATCCATACCGCCGTGACCACCTTTAACGCCATCATCTAAGAACTTTTTCCAGATTTCGTGTTCATATTTGTGTTGTAGTTTCAATATCACCCTGAGCAAACTCAGCATTGACAAGCTCAGCATCATCCGCTTTCTTATTTTTTATGTATTCATGAAGGCCCGCAGCCTTTGATGCCATTGATGTAAGGCGAACAAATCTGTTTCCGCGATTTATATCAAGAATCTGTGCAATAGGACCGATTTCATGAGTGGGTTAGTTCTCACAATTACGTGTAAGATACTCGTTTAAGCGATAATGACGAAGTTCCTTGCCATGAGATACTTCGTGACGTAAATCGTGATGATAACCACCGCTGCAATGAACTACTTCATCGAATACTCCCTGCTTTACCATATTAAGCACCATAAGCTCATATCTGCCGTAGCAGCAGTTTTCCATAAACATAAATGGTGTTTTGGTACGCTCATATGCATCAACTAAAGCAGAACATTCATCTAAAGTTTCACAGCCGCCAATCTCACAACCACAGGGAATTTCTCTTTCAAGACATTCAATTGTCATATCAATATGCTTATTCCAGGATGTCACAATAATCACGCAATCAACCAAATCTTTTGACATAACCTCTTTATACTCAGTTGTTTTAAAGGGTTCATCAAAGCCTGCATCAACAATAACTTTAGCCGCATCATCAATCCTATCCTGATAGGTGTCACATAACGCAGTAACTTGAACAGCATCGTGTGTAGAAAAAACCTGATCGACAAGTTGTTTGCCTCTTTGGCCGAGCTCAATAACGCCCAATCTTAATCTTTCCATAATTTTTCTCCTCTTTTTATAAATTATTGTTTACAAAGCCTATGGAATTTCACAAATTATGGGGTGCCGATGGAACAAGCCCACGTGTTTTAATTTGCTCGTTTGATTCCGAGGGTAATTATTCACATAAACTAAGCGGCGTTTATCATCTTTCAGATGTCGCATTGGATGAAATGAATTCACTGCTTAACTATCTTTATAGAGAATTTAATTCTGTTTCTTTAAAGGAAACTAATTATTTTAATATTATTGACAAAAACGAAGTTGCACTGCAAATTATTTTAAATAAACTAGAGCTTATTTTGCTTTACCTTTCACGTTTAAACCAAATTGAGCAAAAAGCTTCTCCCAATGAAAAAATGAGACTTTATACAAAAGTTGTCGAAATCTTAGAGGAACACATATACGACAAAATTACAATCTCTCAAATTGCCGAAATGTGCAACGTATCAACCGCAACAATAAAAAACTGCTTTACAGAATACGCGGGCTGCGGTGTGCATAAATATTTTCTTAATATAAAAATACGTACGGCAATTGATATGCTAAAAAACGGTATGAATGTAAATGAGGTAAGCGACACGCTTCAGTTTGCTAATCCAAACTATTTCAGTTATGTATTCAAGCGTGAAACAGGTATATGTGCAAGCTCATATAAAAAATGACCACTGAATTTTTATCAGCGGTCATTTTTTGAACTAACATTATTTTGAAAAAATATCATCCTGATTAATAACAGCAATTCCTGCAGCAACCAGTGCTTTTGTGGCTTTTTCATTGTTGTCAACACGGAAAATCATATAAGCCTTTCCTGCGACATTTGACATAAACGCATAGGTATACTCAACGCTGATATCAGCATCAGAAAGAACGCTTAAAATTGCCGCCATACTGCCGGGAGCATCATCAAGTGCAACTGCCAAAACAGACGTCGCAGTAACAGTATAACCCTCATTTTTAAGCAATTCACGGGCATTGTCCGGGTTATCAGTGATAATTCTTAATATACCGAAATCCTGTGTGTCTGCAATAGAAAGTGCTTTGAGATTAATTTTTTTATCTGAAATAAACTTTGTAACCTCGGCAAGCGAACCTTTTTTATTTTCTATAAATATTGAAATCTGTTTAACACTCATATTTTCACCCTTCCTTCCGTTATATTTAAAATTAATACAACTTTCTCTTGTCAACTACTCTTACAGCCTTACCTTCACTTCTGGTAATGCTCTTAGGCGGAACAAGATGCATCTTGGGATTAATGCCAAGCATTGTTTTCATAGAATTTGCAAGCTGTTTTTCCTTTACTGCAATTTCCTTAACAGTATCTGCGAAATTATCAGAATTAAGTTCAACATATACATCAAAAGTATCATTGTTGTTTTCACGGTCAATTTCGATACGATAATTTGAAGAATATCCTTGTTCCAGAAGAACGGTTTCAATCTGTGAGGGGAATACGTTTACACCGCGGATTATCAGCATATCATCACTTCTGCCCATTGGCTTTGACATTTTAACAAAGGTTCTTCCGCAAGAACACTTTTCGCGTGAAAGTACACAAATATCACGCGTTCTGTATCTGAGAAGCGGAAATGCTTCCTTGTCGATGCTGGTAAGAACAAGCTCGCCCTTGCTGCCTTCGGTAAGAACTTCACCTGTGTCTGGGTCAATTATTTCTGCAATGTAATGGTCTTCATTGATATGCATACCACTTTGTGCCTCGCACTCGAATGATACACCGGGGCCTGCAAGCTCTGTAAGACCATAAATGTCATAAGCCTTAATACCAAGAGTATTTTCAATATCTCGACGCATCTCTTCAGTCCAGGCTTCAGCGCCAAAGATACCGGCCTTCAGTGAAATATCATCCTTGGTATAACCCATTTCTTTAAGTGTTTCACCAATATATGCAGCATATGAAGGTGTACAACAAATAATTGTTGACTTCAAATCCATCATAAACTGAATTTGTCTTTCGGTATTACCTGAAGACATCGGCAAGGTAAGACAGCCAACCTTATGCGAGCCCCCGTGAAGACCTGCACCGCCTGTAAAAAGTCCGTAACCATACGCAACCTGACAAACATCTTCCTTTGTGCCACCGACGGCAACAATTGCTCTGGCACAGCAGTCCTCCCAAATATCTACATCGTGTTGGGTATAGAATGCAACAACACGTTTGCCTGTTGTACCGCTTGTAGAGTGAATTCTTACGCAATCTGAAAGAGGTCTTGCCATCAAACCATATGGATATGCCTCTCTTAAATCAGCTTTTGTAATAAAGGGGAGTTTATGTAAATCATCAACCGACTTTATATCATCAGGGGTAATACCCTTAGCATCCATCATATCTCTATAATATTTTACATTTTCATATACATTTTTAACCTGATTGACAAGCCGTTCTGTCTGGAGTTCTTTAATTTGTTCCAGAGGCATTGTTTCAAGTTCTTTTTGATAGTAATTTGACACTTATATCATCCCTTTCAAAACTATAGACATATTTTAGCATAAAATTTCTAAAAAAACAATAATAATTTAAAAAATCCGCTCAAAATGAACGGATTTTTTTATTTAATAGCTTTATTTTTCCATTTACCCATACGATAAAAAATTGCCGTTAAGACTGCACCGATAACCCAGGACATCAGGAGTGAAATCTGAATACATTCACAACGACCGATGGGTAATTCGGGCGTTCTTGTAAGATAAGAAATTCCATAAGCTAAGGGAACACGAATAACAACTGTGGTGGCAAGTGAAATCCACATTGGTGTCATTGTATCACCTGCACCGCGCATAATTCCCGAAAGACTTTGGGTAACAGCTACAGCGATATAGCCTGCAGCAAGAATTTTCATAAGGTAGTAACTCATATCAACAAGTGACTGCGTCTCGGTAAAAATCCCCATCAAGCCTTTACCAAACAATAATATTATACCAGTTATAGCAGTAGAACACCCAACCGCAATCCACGTACCTTGTTTCGCACCTTTGATTACACGGTCATAAAGACCTGCACCAACATTCTGGCCTGCATATGTGGTCATTGCCATACCAAATGAGAAGTTGGGCATCATTGCAAAACCATCAACACGCATAATTACAACGTTTCCGGCAATGAACTGCTCGCCAAACTGATTGGTAAGTGACTGCACAATTATCATAGCCGAAGAAAAAATCGCCTGTGTTAGTCCTGATGGCAAACCAAGCTTAACAATAGTTTTTATATAAGAGCCAACAGGTTTAAGATATTTCCAGTTAAAATCAAAGAAGTCTGTCATTTTAGAAAGCTTTATAAAACACAGTATTGAAGAAATAAGCTGTGCAATAACGGTTGCCAAAGCTACGCCTCCTACTCCCATATCCAGCGATACAACAAAGTATACGTCAAGCACAATATTGATTGCTGTTGCTATAAGCAGATAGACAAGCGGAGAAGATGAATCCCCCATTCCACGGATTACCCCACTGAGAATGTTATAAAATGCCATACCTGCAATACCAACAAGTGAAATCATCAGGTAATCTGCACAACCATCAATAATTGTCTCCGGAGTATTCAGCATCTTAAGCACAGGTCTTATAATAGGTGTTGCCACAAGAATTAAAAATATACAAGAAATTATAGTTACTGTGATACTGTTGCCTATTGTATAAGAAAGGCTTTTACGGTTTCGAGCACCAAAATACTGCGAAACCATAATGCTTGCACCTGCAGAAATACCTATAAACAGTACCAGCAACATATTAAGCAAAGGTGCCGCGCTACCAACAGCTGCAAGAGCATTATCGCCTATGTATTTGCCAACAACAATGCTGTCAACAGTATTGTAAAGCTGCTGTGCAATGTTGCCTATCAGCATAGGCAAAGTAAATGAAACAATACTTTTCCAGGGAGTTCCCACCGTCATATCAGTGGGTGCAAATAATTTTTTTAACACGTTTTTCTACCTCATTCTAAAAAATTCACAAAATGCAGTATACCATAATTTTAAATTAAATTCAATATATATTCATAAAAAAAGTGACCCCAAATTGATATGCACCCCAAAAGTTAGACACTTTTGGAGGTGCATATTTTTATGAGCAAAACAGGAAAGAAATATCAAAAGTATAGCGCAGAATTCAAATTATGTGTTATAATGGATATGCGTGAACACCATCTAGGGTTATTAGAAACTGTAATGAAATATTGGGATGTCCCGTATAAACAAGCACATTGCTATGTTGGAAACTTACATAGATGGGAACGCATATTCTTAGAAGAAGGAGCCGAAGGTCTTACAGCCTCATTCTTTATAATAAAGAAGAATCTTTTCAAGAGGAACATCGGTTGAATTTGTCATTGCACGGGGGTCAACATTACAGAATGTAATAAATCTGTCAGAATACTCTTCTGCCATCTCAAGAATATCTTCGTTTGTCTGTGGAAGATAAATTTCACAGTTTACACTAGGAAGAAGGACACCCTTTTCAATTCCGTTTAAGTTCTGTGCTGCAATCAGCTCTTCAGGTGAGAAAAATCTTGTTGCAAATGAAGTAGGTTTCCAATATGCATGAGCGCGAATATCACAATATACATACTAAAACTCCTATTTTATATTGTTAAATTATTTTTCTTTTTTGTAATAAGCTGAATAAGTGCCACAAGCACAACCAAACCAATACCTATTGTATCTGTAACTGCACCTGGGTAGATAAGTAACAATCCACCAACAAGTGAGATTATACGCTGATACCAAGGCATATTATGAAGGAAATAACCTTCAAGTGATGCCGCCACAGCAAACATACCAAGCAATGATGTTATACAGATAAGAACAACCTCAGGTGCCGTTGTATCAACAAGCAACATTGCAGGATTAAGTGCAAATACATAAGGAACAATAAATGCACCTATAGCAAGCTTTGTTGCAGTAACTGCTGTTTTCATCGGGTTTGCCTGAGCAATTGCCGCACCCGCATATGCCGCCAAAGCAACCGGTGGTGTAAGGTCAGCAACAATACCGAAATAGAACACAAAGAAATGTGCCGCAATATCCGGAACACCCATACGGGTCAGAATAGGTGCACATGTTGCCGCCATAATACAATAGTTTGCGGTTGTGGGAACACCCATACCAAGAACAATACAACAAATCATTGTAAAGAACAACGCAACTATAACCTGATTTCCTGCCAGAGAAACTATTCCGTTAAGTAAAATATTTGCAAGACCTGTTGAGGTGATAACACCTGCAATAATTCCCGCAACACCACAAGCCGTAGCAACAGCAATCATTCCCTGACCGCCTGCCGCAAGAGATTCCCAGATACGTTTAGGGGTCATTCGGCTCTCTTTGTTGAACATACTTACTACTATTGCAGCAACAATTGCAATTGCCGCCGCATATGCGATTGAACGCTTATTTGTACCAACAAGATAAATCAATAAAACAAGCGGAATGAGCAGATAAAGCTGTTTCAAAAGCGGCAAAACTCTAGGGAGTTCTTCCTTGCTTAAGCCTCTTAAACCATTCTTCTTTGCTTCAAGATGAACTGTTATAAACACGCCTGCAAAATACAAAATAGCAGGTAAAATTGCACGAACAACAATATCACTATAAGGTCTACCTAATGCCTCTGCCATAAGGAATGCCGCCGCACCCATAATCGGGGGCATAATCTGACCGCCTGTTGATGCTGATGCTTCGGCTGCTGCTGCAAATTCAGGCTTATAGCCTGTCTTCTTCATAAGCGGAATGGTAACTGCACCCAAGCCAACCGTGTTTGCAACAGACGAACCTGAAACCATACCTTCAAGAGCACTTGCAACAACCGCAACCTTTGCAGGTCCACCCGAAAAACGACCAACAATTGCATTTGAAATCTTAATAAAGAAATCTGCAACACCTGTTCTTTCAAGAAAAGCACCAAAAATAATAAATACAACTATAAACTTAGAGCAAACGTTAACAGGTGTTGAAAGGATACCTTCCTTGCTGTAAAACAGACGGGGAACGACATACTTCACTTTGCCCCAAAGACTTGGATTGCTTGCGCCCCAGATAAGAGCATATAAAATAAATACAGACGCAACCAAAACAATGGGAAGGCCTACACTTCTTCTACATACTTCAAGGAGCGAAACTATACCGAGTATACCTATTATAATCTGATATACTTCAAACTTACTGCCCTGCGAAACAATTGATTCGGCATTAAATGCAAAGTACAAAAACGCACCTGTACCCATCAACATAAGTATTACATCATACCAGGGCATATAATTTACTTTTTGCTTACCTTTTTGGGCAGGATAAACAATATATCCAAGAAAGACAATAAACGCAACAAATGTTGTTAATCTGAATTCCTCAAGCCAACTGGCAAAAAGAGTAACATAAATACAAAATATTGAGAAAACTGCCAAAAACGCACTTACAAATGTTTTAGGAACACCTTCCCATAAGCGGGTATTTGACTCTCTATCAAATTTTTTCATTACGGATTCCAGATCCATTGGCGCTTGTTCATCAGATGTCTTCTTTTTACTGAAAAATCCCATAATACCTCCTGAATGCATTAAAATGACTGCGGCGAAAACCGTCGCAGCCATTTAATACTTGCCTTTTGTAATTACTGGACTGCTACTTCAACACCCTTTTCTGCAAAATACTTTGCAGCACCTGCGTGGAAGGGAGCTGTCATACCGCTTGTTGCATTTTCGATGCTAAGTTCTGCACCCTTAGCGTGTTCAGCTGTAATTGCATCAATATTATCAAAGATTGCTGCGGTGAGCTTGTATACATCGTCCTCAGAAGCATCAGCACTTACAATAAGAGTTGCCTTTACTGTAACGGTTGAAACATCTTCTGTCTGACCTGCATATGTTCCTGCAGGAATCTTGTGAATTGTATAGTAGGGGCATGATGCCATAAGAGTTTCGGCAACTGTTCCGTCAATAGGAACAAGATATGCACTGTTTGTTGTGCAAAGCTCTGTAATTGCAGGTGTAGGAGGTCCTGCAACGATAAATGCAGCATCAATCTTGCCATCCTTCAATGCATCTGCGCTGTCAGCAAATGACTGATACTGAGGCTTGATGTCTTCTTCTGTAAGACCAGCTGCTGTAAGAACATCCATTGCATTAAAGAACACACCTGAACCGGGAGCACCGATTGAAACTGACTTGCCCTTAAGATCTGTTACGCTCTTGATAGCAGGGTCCATTGTAACAAGCTGAACAGCCTCTGCATAAAGACCAGCTACAACACGGAAAGAATCAACCTTGCCATCTTCTTCGAATGAACGTGAGCCTTCCCACGCATAAGCCATAACGTCAGACTGAACAGTACCAAGCTGATAGTTGCCTGCATCAATTTCCTGAATATTAGCCTTTGAACCATCAGTTGAAACGACTGTAACATTTACACCTGCGTTGTTTGTTATATACTGGCCAAGTACACCGCCGTAGCCATAATATGTACCTGATGTACCACCTGTCCCCATGGTCATTTTTGTACCTGCAGCACCACCGCAAGCAGCAAGTGCAAATACAAGTGCTAGTGTAAGTACGATTGAAAAAATCTTTTTCATAATAATTTCCTCCTTATAAAGTTATAAAATAATACGAATAACATTATATACTATTTTATTGAAAATTTCAAGTGAAAAGTAAAATTTTTCACTAATTTATAGTCGATTCTTGATTTTTTACATAAAAAATAGTATAATCAAGCGGTCAATATTATTAAGAGGTAACTGTTATGGATAAATTATGGATTATTTTTGTTCTTGTTTACGGGCTTTTAAAAGGCATGCGTGAGGGAATGAAAAAAGCCGCACTTAAAAAAAGTGGCTCAATGGAAATACTATTTTTTTATACTTTTATTGGTTTTGTTTTTACTCTCCCTTATTTAAAAGTCGCCATTCAGCTTGAGCCGGTATACGTTTTCTGTACATTCATTAAGGCAGCTGTGTGCTGTACTGCCTGGTTTTTCTCTTTGAAGGCGATTAAATCGATGTCTGTTGGACTTTATGGCATAATCGACTTATCAAGAATGATTTTTTCTACACTTCTTGGTGTTTTTATTTTAGGCGAGAGCTTTACACTAAACAAAGTAATCGGTGTCTTTTTGGTTCTTGCGGGACTCTTTTTGATTAATGTAAAGAAGAGTATTTCCAGCAAAGGATTAACATTTTTTCCGCTTACTGCCGCACTTTTATGCTGTTTCTTTAACGCAATTTCAGGAACGATGGATAAAATACTTATGCAATATATGACATCGCCACAGCTTCAATTTTGGTTTATGTTTTTTATGGCGTTAATTTACGGTATAATCATCATTATTAGAAAAGAGAAAATATCTTTTCGTTCTATCAGAACAAATTACTGGATACCCTTAATGAGTATCTCCCTTATTTTAGGAGACCTTCTTTTGTTTGAGGCAAATGCCAACCCCCAAAGTCAGGTAACTCTTATGACGATTATCAAGCAATCATCCGTCATAGTAACAATTCTCACCGGCTGGCTTGTTTTCAAGGAAAAAAACATCCTTTACAAGCTGATGTGTACACTTATTATTCTCTTAGGAATTTTTGTTGCACTTTTACCTTAGTATACATCAAAACACAAAATCGCCGCAGCAATGTGCTACGGCGATTTTGTGTTTTTATATTAGAACTTGGATCTTGCAGTATAGTGTGTGTGCAAAAGTTCATGTGACTTGTGGCTACCCGGTTTTTCAAGGAATTCTGAATAGAGAAGCTTAATATCGGGGTTTTCGTGTGACTTACGAACAGGAAGAGATTTGTCTTCAGCATAAAGTCCTGCAGCACGTTTTGCTTTTAGGTCAATATCCATACGTACGCTAGAATCAACGATGGGCTGACCGCCGCCTGTTACACAGCCGCCGGGACAAGCCATAATCTCGATAAAGTGGTAATTTGCCTTACCATCACGAACATCGTTAAGAACCTTTCTTGCATTACCAAGACCACTTACAACAGCAACCTTAACCTCTGTACCTGCAACTGTGAGAGTCGCTTCTTTGATACCGTCAGTACCTCTTACTACTTCATAGTCAAGCTTATCAAATGACTTACCTTCAAGAACTTCAACAACAGTTCTGAGAGCTGCTTCCATAACACCGCCGGTTGCACCAAAGATTACGCCGGCACCACTTGCTTCCTCAAAAGGATTGTCAAACTTTTCATCAGGCAACTTGTTAAAGAGGATACCTGATTCCTTAATCATCTTTGCAAGTTCTCTTGTTGAGATAACTGCATCAACATCACGAAGTGAGTTAACCTCCATTTCAGGACGTCCTGCTTCAAATTTCTTAGCTACACAAGGCATAACAGAAACTACAAACATCTTTTCGGGATCAATACCCATCTTTTCAGCATAATAAGTTTTAAGAATTGCACCAAACATCTGGTGAGGTGACTTACAAGATGAAAGGTTGTCAAGGAAGTCAGGGAAGTTGTGTTCACAGAACTTAATCCAACCGGGGCTGCAAGATGTAATCATAGGCAGCTTGCCACCATTTTGAAGTCTCTCAATAAACTCTGTTCCTTCTTCCATAATTGTAAGGTCAGCACCTGTATCTGTATCAAACACGCCGTCAAAGCCCATTCTTCTAAGAGCTGCAGCCATTTTGCCGGTAACAGGTGTACCGATTTCGTAACCAAATTCTTCACCAAGACCAACACGAACAGCAGGAGCGGTCTGAACAACAACATACTTTTCGGGATCGTTGATTGCAGCCCATACATCATCTGTGTTGTCCTTTTCGCGAAGAGCACCTGTTGGACAAGCTACGATACACTGACCGCAGTTAACACAGGGAACTTCACCAAGTGACTTATTAAAGGGTGATGCAATTGTTGTTTTAAATCCTCTTTCTGTTGCATCAATAACAGAAACAGTCTGGATTGTCTTACAAGCGCTAACACAACGACGGCAGAGAACACACTTGTTGTTATCTCTTACGATTGAAGGAGAAACTTCATCAACATCGTATTCGTTTCTTTCACCCATATATGTGATGTCTGTAACACCAAGTTCATCAGCAAGCTTCTGAAGCTCACAGTTCTGGTTTCTTGCACAAGTTAAGCACTTGCGGTCATGGTTTGAAAGAAGAAGTTCAAGATTGATACGGCGAGCATCTCTTACCTTCTGAGTGTTGGTAAGAACCTCCATACCCTCAGATACGGGATATACACAAGCAGCCTGAAGGTTCCTTGCACCTACTACCTCTACGATACACATTCTGCAGGAGCCTGTTTTGCTGACATCCTTCAGGTAGCAAAGGGTAGGAATTTCAATATTTGCACTGCGGGCAGCCTCTAAAACTGTGTAATTAGCGGGAACACTGAGAGCCTGTCCGTTGATTTTTATATTAACCATTTCCATTTTATTCACTCTCCCTCTCTGTTATTTCTTGATGATTGCGCCAAACTTACAGCTTTCCATACAAACGCCGCACTTAACGCACTTTTCAGAATCAATTGTGAAGGGTGACTTAATCTCACCTGTTATTGCACCAACAGGACATTTCTTAGCACAAAGGCTGCAACCCTTACACTTGTCTGCAACAATTTCATACTTAACGAGCTTTTTACATACGCCTGCGGGACAAACTTTGTCACGAACGTGTGCTTCATACTCGTCACGGAAATACTTGAGAGTACTGAGAACAGGGTTAGGAGCTGTCTGACCAAGACCGCAAAGAGCTGTTGACTTAATGCTGTAGCAAAGCTCTTCCATCTTGTCAAGATCTTCCATGGTTCCGTTACCTGATGTAATCTTCTCTAAAATTTCATAAAGTCTCTTTGTACCAACACGGCAGGGAGTACATTTACCGCAGGATTCATCAACTGTGAATTCAAGGAAGAATTTTGCAATATCAACCATACAGTTGTCTTCGTCCATAACGATCAGACCGCCACTACCCATCATTGAACCAATTGCCATAAGTGAATCGTAGTCAATTGGTGTGTCGATAAGGTGTTCAGGAATACATCCGCCTGAAGGACCACCTGTCTGTGCTGCCTTGAACTTTTTACCATTGGGAATACCGCCACCGATTTCTTCAACGATTTCACGAAGTGTTGTACCCATAGGAACTTCAACAAGACCTGTGTTCTTAATCTTACCACCAAGAGCAAATACCTTTGTACCCTTACTCTTCTCGGTACCGATTGTTTTGAACCAGTCTGCACCATTAAGGATTATCTGGGTAATATTTGCATAAGTTTCAACGTTGTTAAGAAGTGTAGGCTTCTGCCAAAGACCTGCAACAGCAGGGAACGGAGGACGGGGACGTGGCTCACCACGATGACCTTCGATTGATGTGATAAGAGCTGTTTCTTCACCACATACGAAAGCACCTGCGCCAAGACGTATTTCCAAATCAAAGTCAAAGCCTGATTCAAAAATGTTCTTACCCAAAAGTCCGTATTCTCTTGCCTGGGCAATAGCAATGCTGAGACGCTTAACTGCAATGGGGTATTCTGCACGGATGTAGATATAACCCTGATTTGCACCTACGGCATAACCTGCAATAGCCATAGCCTCTATAACTGCGTGGGGGTCACCTTCAAGAATACTTCTGTCCATAAATGCACCGGGGTCACCCTCGTCGGCATTACAAGCAACGTATTTCTGGTCATTCTGTGAGTTATAGGTAAACTGCCATTTTGTACCTGTGGGGAAACCACCGCCGCCACGGCCACGGAGACCAGATTCCTTAATTACATCAATAACCTCCTGAGGAGTCATTTCAGTAAGTACTTTACCAAGAGCCTGATAACCATCAATACCGATATATTCTTCAATATCCTCAGGATTGATAACACCACAGTTGCGGAGAGCAATTCTGTGCTGTTTTTTATAGAAATCAACCTCGTTAAGACTCTTGATGTTGTCTTCTTCAACTGTTTCAGCATAAAGAAGTCTCTTTACAACTCTACCCTTTACGAGATGTTCTTCAACGATTTCCTGAACATCCTCGGGAGTAACTCTGCTATAGAAGGCACCCTCAGGATAAATAATCATAATAGGTCCTAAAGCACAAAGACCAAAGCAACCTGTTTTTATAATTTTAAATTCTTTTTCCAAATCATGTGCCGCAAGCTGTGCTTCCATTTCCTTGATGATAGCATCACAACCGGAAGATGTACAACCTGTACCGCCGCAGCAAAGAATATGACCTCTTACCATATCCATCTTTAAACACCAAACCTTTCTGTATTTTTAATCTGAGCTGTTTAATTACTCTGCAGCACCGATTGTATACTTTGTAACGATACGTCTGTTAACGATGTGCTCGCTTACAATTTCAGCAGCCTTCTGAGGGTCAACCTTTACATAAGTAACCTTTTCTTCGCCGGGAAAGATAACTTCAACGATTGGCTCCAGACGGCAAACACCAATACAACCTGTCTGTGTAACCGCTACATGTTCAAGATTTCTCTTTGCAACCTCTTCCATAATAGCATTCAAAACAGGTCTTGCGCCTGCTGCTATACCGCAAGTTGCCATACCAACAACAATGCGTACTGCATGATCGTCTTTTCTCAAATTAACAGAGCCTTTTGCTTTGTTTCTTATTGCTTCGAGTTCAGCCAAACTTTTCATTTTTTACCTCCGTTTTACACATTTAACTTAAATTCAGTTCCTGTTCGCCCTCCGATAAAAATTCAGAAAGCCATAAATAAACCTCAGGCGCCGAGAACGGAACATCCCCCAGCACATTTTTTATATCTAAGGTATCAACCTCAAAAACCCTATTGTCAACAGAATGTTTATATATAAAATTAATATTTTCATATGAGGTAAACAGCCCAAGCATTGTTTCCGCCATATTGCCAAGTGGCTGACGGTCAATGTGACTGTAACCAAACACCGCTGTAACACAGGTTCCCTTTCCCACTTCTGACTCAAGACCAAATCTTCCGCCAGTTGCCTCTGCCGCCGATTTGAAAAGCGGTATTCCAAGACCTACCTTTCGGGTAGTGCGCTTTGTGGTAAAGGGATCAATGACCTTTTCGAGAAATTCCTTCGTCATACCGCACCCGTTGTCGGCAATCTTAACCATCAACTTGTCGGATGCAATATCCTCACAAACCGTAACATCAATTTTGGTGGCCCCTGCCACAACCGAATTCTGAACAATGTCCAGAATGTGAAGTGAAATCTCTCTCATTACATTTCCTGATACTTTTTGATAATGCCTTCAACATCGTCAACAACCAGTCTGCCGTAAACGTCATCGTTAACTGTCAGAACAGGTGCAAGACCACAGGCACCAATACAACGTGTAGCCTCAATTGAGAACAGACCGTCAGGTGTACATTCACCAACTTCAATTCCCAGAATTTCTTTAATCTTATCTAAAATATCACCTGAACCCTTAACATAACAAGCTGTACCAAGACATACACCAATGTGGTATCTGCCCTTGGGGTTAAGTGAAAACTGTGTGTAAAATGTAACAATACCGTAAATTTCTGCCAAAGGCACATTAAGACCTTCAGAAATCATTTCCTGAACCTCAATAGGAAGATAACCGTAAATTTCCTGTGCCTTATGCAGCACAGGAATAACTGCTCCGTCTACATCCTTGTGCTCTGCAATAACAGCCATGAGCTGTGCTTCCTGTTCTTTAGTGCCGTTGAATGGAATTGTCTTCTTCTCCATTTCTACTTTACCTCCTAACTTAATTTATGTCACAAAAGTCAGCCAAACCGACCCATAACATTCTTTTTACGCCCATTATAATAATAGTTGATAAAACGCTTTTGCGTTTTTGTTGGCAATAATGTGTGGCTTTCAAATCTTTGATTTGAAGGTTGCGAAACTCATTCTGCCTAAAACAGCATTTTGCTTTTTCCACAACAAAGATTATAACACATTGTTAATTTTGTGTCAATTAAACGTACATTAAAATTATACCAAAAAAAGAAATAAAAATCTACAATTTGACAAAAATACTTTCTTAAAATTTGCACAAAAATTCAAAAATTTTTTGTGTAGTTTTATCTTTGCAGCTAATAAAACTTTCCCGCTCAGAAATATTTTCCAGATAATGTGCATCGGAATCAGTTAAGATGCCGTATTCTGCATACATTTGCCCATATTTTTCTAATCCTCTGGCAGTAATTTCCAATCCATCCACATACAAGTCGGGTGGCAAAAAACCAAGGTTTGACGTAACGCTGTAACTTGATTTATCAATATGGGCAGGCATAAACACTCCTCCACGTTTTTTTGTTTCGGCTGAAACTTCGTAAATGTCCAGTTTTACGGCATTTATCAAAAGTTCCTCTTCTTCCCCCACAATTTTATCCTGAGCATCCATAATAAGCTGTCTGCCAAAAATATCAGGCTGATTTTTAATTCCCTGCATATTGTCATGCACAAAATTGCTCATATCCTCGGCTGCGTCGATATCAGGAAAATAACAAAGCACATGTACTTCCTCCGCGGTTGTGACTTCCATCCCCGGAACAACTTTTATCATACCCTTTGCCGCCTCCATAACTGCACGGACATTTCTGCATGAATTATGGTCGGTAACAGAGATTATATCAAGGCCTTTTATGTATGCCATATTTACAATATTGTTTGGAGTCATATCCTTGTCACCGCATGGTGAAAGTGCAGAGTGGATATGCAAATCATAATAAAGGTTCATATTCCCAACTCCGCAAGCTTAACTGCCAACTCATAAGCCGAAATTTCGCCGCCAAGAATAATAATATCTTGTTCCTTTGCACGTTCAACCGTCTTTTCATCAGGTATACAACCGTCTGCAAGAATTATACAAGCGGCATCAGCAAGTGATGCAACAGCAACTATATTTACATTTGTCTGTATTGTAATCCACACATAATTTGCCTGAACCTTTGACATCGCAAGGCTAAGCAAATCGCCTATATAACATCCCTTGACAGTTTTGTCAGCAAGTTCTTTCCCTGCATAAAATTTAAGATTAAGCTTATCAGCAATATTTTTTACAGTCATTTATTTTCCTCCGTTATTTCAGTTTTGGAAAGATGCATATTAAGATTTTCAAGTTCAATCATATCGTGTGCAAGAGCACTAACCTTTTCTCTTAGTTTAAATATACAATCAGTCTCCTTAGCATAACCCCTTACAATATCCTCAGCCAAAGCACGACATGTGGGTGACCCGCAGGAACCACAATCAATTTTGGGAAATCCTTCATAAATTTCCTCAATCTTTGCCATTTTCTGCATAGCAAGATTGATATCAGCGTCAAGATTCATTATGGGTCTGTATACTATTGTTTCGTCCCAAAACATATACATGTCATCAAAGGGAAGCATACCATCATCAAGTCCGCGACATATACGCTGAATTTTTGACTTTGCCGAAAAACTGTTTTCTGCCGTAAGAGGCCCTCCAACACAACCACCCGGGCACGCAAGAGCCTCAACATAATCAATATCATTCAATTTTCCGTCTTCAATCTCTTCAAACACTTTCATAATATTATGTATTTCGTCAACAGCAATATACTTTTCTGCGCCTGAAGTCTCAGCCTCTCCGCCGCTTGTTGCCCATATTATCCCTGATCGTCCTGCATTTCTTAATTCACGGACATTTTCGTCGGCAATTTTATTCACTGCACGCGACATTTTTATACATATATCCTTAATTGGAATAACACCGTCAACCTCAGACTTTTTAACCGTATAGTTTGCCTTTACAAAGGTTGCTTTTGAAGCACATGGGCTGATAAAAAGTATTCCTATCTCTTCGGGCTTTAATCCTGTTTTTTTCACGGCCTCGTTGCGTGCCTGAACAGCTGATACCTCCATAGGAGATTTCAGTGGAACAATATTTGCAATAAGATTTGGAAATTTAATTGCAATAAGCCTGAGAACCGCAGGACAGGCAGACGAAATTGCCGGCTTTAAAAGCTTGCCTGCCGCCAACAGTTCTTTGGTTTTTTCAGTTATAACCTGAGCACCCCTTGCCACCTCAAAAACATCATCAAAGCCTAAATCAAGTAATGCACTTAGCACGGTATCCACATTCTCGGTTTTTGAAAACTGACCATAAAAAGCCGGCGCCACTAAAGCAACGTTATGCTTGAATTGTTGAAGCATATCAAGACCGTCAGCAACAGCTTTCTTTGCATGATATGGGCACACTCTTATACATTCGCCGCAGTCAATACAACGTTCTTTAAGAATTTTAGCCTTACCCTGCTGAACCCTTATCGCCTGAGTCGGACATCTCTTTAAGCAGTGGGTACAACCCTTACATAAATCTATATCCAATGTTACAGAATGCCAATATGTTTCCATAAAACTACACATCCTTTCTTCACGCATATCACAATGGGTTAACGATATGCATCAATTTCAGACTTTTGCAGAAATAACCAATGTGACCGTAGTTCCCTTGCCAATTTCGGTTTCAATATTCATAGAGTCCGAATATTTTTTCATATTAGGAAGTCCCATTCCGGCACCGAAGCCAAGCTCCCTTACAGAATTATCAGCTGTTGAAAAACCTTCCTTCATAGCCATATCAAGGTCAGGAATTCCGGGTCCTACATCCTTCATAACAATAACAATTTCTTCCGATGAGATTTCAACATCTATGTCGCCGCCATCAGCGTGGATAACCATATTAATCTCGCCCTCGTACATTGCAATAGCAACCTTACGAACAATCTCAGGATTAAATCCAAGCTGATTAAGTGTCTTTTTAACCTTGCTTGAGACCTCTCCTGCACGTGTAAAGTCCTCTCCATTTACGGCAAAATGCAATTTAATAACCTCTGCCACTGTTTATACCCCCTTTTCGTCACCCGTTAAGCCTTTGCAATACAGCTTTCCGCTGGCAACATAAAGTGTGTGTTCGGTTGTAAGTATGGCAATATCCTTTGCCTTAGCAAGTTCAATTACGTTTTCATCAGGACATTTACCGCGGACAAATACAATTGCAGATATATCCATCATTTCAGCCGTTCTTACAACCTGAGGATTAACCAATCCCGTAAGAAGCAAAACTTTGTCATTAACAAAAGCAAGAACATCGCTCATAAGGTCGCTGCCGAAAGCGGACTCCACCTCGATATCCAACATATCCTCTCCGGTCAATACCTTTGCATTTAAAATTTCCTTGATTTCTGATAATTTCATAGTTTTCTCCATTCTGTCTGTATGCGACATTTATTCTTCATATGAATTATTTATTTTTTGATAAACCTTAAGTTCTTTGCCGGTTTTCAATATTTTTCGTCCGTATTTTGTGTGCAGGTCAAAAATTGTATCTTCAAGTGTACGGGTTTTTATTTTTTTATTTTCGTTGTTGGGCTCAAGTTGGTCAAACAGCGACAACTGCACCGATTCCTCTTCAGGAGAGTTTTGCAAATGGCTTATCGTGACTCCAACAAGTCTGACACTTTCGCTTATTTTTTCGTGACGCAGAAGTTCTCTCGCAACTTTAAAAATATCCTTTGCGGAATTTACTGCATCACCCGTTTTCGACCTTGTAATACTTTTCATATTACAAAACTTCACCTTAAGTGTCACAGTTTTTCCCCAAACATTATTCCTTTTTGCCCTAAAGCTGACATCACCAGCAAGCAGCAAAAGTGTATCTTCAAGTACCGCTACATCAGTAATGTCCGTCTGAAAGGTGTGCTCACGTCCAATTGATTTAACAGTGCTGTCTGCCACCACCTGACGGTCATCATTGCCCGATGCCATCTTAAGCATTTCACGTCCCGATGCACCAAGTGTATTAATAAGTTCCGCCGGGGTGTTCAGCAAATCATCTACGGTTATAATCCCCATAGTCTTCAGCTTTTCAACAGTTTTCAAACCTATACCGCTGATTATTCCCACAGGTCTTTTATGTATCATTTTAACTAAAGATTCCTTATCGGGTATTATAAAAAAACCATCAGGCTTTTTCTCTTCGCTGGCAAGCTTTGCACCCATCATACAGTACGAAACACCTACCGAGCAGGTAACACCAATCTTCTCATACACTTTTCTCTTTAATTGTCTGCCTATTTCTTCAGCACTGCCAAAAATTCTTAAAGAGGCGGTTACATCCATATATCCCTCATCTAATGCCACAAATTCAATGCAATCGGTATACTTAAGCATAATTTTGTGAACTTCCTCTGATACACGGGCATATTTTTTCATATCACCGTGCATAAAAACTCCATGAGGGCATCTGCGGTATGCTTCTTTAATATTCATTGCAGAATGTACACCAAACTTCCGTGCTTCATAGCTGCATGTTGAAACAACACCACGTTCTGAAGGTAACGCACCAATTATCAAGGGCTTTCCCTTAAGTTCAGGATTGTCACGCACCTCTATCGCTGCAAAAAAAGCATCCATATCCAGATGAATTATAGTTCTCTCCACTTTATTTTAATTCTTCCTTCCGTAAGGTCTCTATTCCGCGATACAAATCAAAGTACGAAGGCGAAACGTCGCCCTTTATACGATTGTTATAAATCATTATTTTGTCCTCAAAAAACAAACCTGCAATCGGATTAAGCTCTTCAAAGCAATCAATTACTGTCGCATAGCCTTCCTCTATTCCTGAAATGCTGTATTTGGTTTTTAGGCTATTTTGCGCATCAAGCATTTTTTCATTGATAAATCCAAACACATTATTATCAGCCGTTATTGGCGAAAACCGAATTTCAGGAGAGATAATATAGCTGCCGATAAACATATCATAATCTCCCTCGCTTAGCCGTGCCTTATAATCTTCAAATTTCACCTTTTCAAGTGTAATTTTAAAACCTTGCTCCTCAAGTTGTTTTTCAATAAGCTTGGCAATATTTTCACGATTGGAATTTTCTTCGTTATACATTATTCTAAAATCTGTTGTCAGATTATGCTCATTAACCGTCTTTTTATATATACCGTCTATAAGTTCCCAGTTATTATCAGTAAGAACCTTTACCGCTACTTTTTTATTCTGCTTTGTCTCAATTTCCTTATCGCCGCACACAAACCACTTTGGATGAATAGGCATAGTTGCCTCGGTTGCATAACCCATCATTGTTTCGTCAATAATTTTGGTTCTGTCAATGGCACAGGAAATTGCTTTGCGCACCTCGGGTAATGCCAAAGCCTCGTTTCGGTGGTTAAACCCTGCAAAATGGAATATAGGTGTTGCCATAGCAGTATATGACGAAGAAACAGGGTCAACAAATCTGCCCCAGTTCATATCATCAGCCAAAGTCATATCAATACTGCCGGAACTAAATGCATAAAGAGCAGTATTATTGTCGGGAAGCATCCGCACCGTTATACAATCGGTTTCAGGAGACTCGCCCCACCACTTATCATTCTTTACAAGATACAATACATTTCCTTCGTTTCTATCCTCAAAAATATACGGACCTGTACCAACCGGCACAAAACCAGATGGATTTATTTCCTCTGCTCCATTTTTAATGATGGGAAAATACAAAAGGTTTACAAAATTTACCCAAGGCTCCACTACCTCAATCTCAATTTTGTTATCAGATAATTTTGTTATGTTTTTTATATTTGAAACATTATAAAAAAATGGGCTGTCCTGACTCTTCTTGATTTGATTTACCGTATAAATAACATCATCAGCACCAAATACCGTACCATCGTGCCATAACGCATCCCGACGAAGTGTAATTGTCCATATTTTTCCGTCATCCGACACCGACCAAGTGTCAGCAAGACATGGGTCAGGATACAAACTGTCAGAGAGTGTTATCATCCCTTCAAACACTATCCCAAGCATCTGTATGTTTGCCTCGTTTTTACTAAGTATAGGACAAAGTGTGTCAGGCTTATATGAATAAATAGATATTTCTGACGCATCAACCGGTTTTTTTGTATTTTCTTTATCCTTATTTGATTTTTTATCGCAGCCACACATTGTAAACATCATTAAAGCTACCATCAATAATACAAGTATTCTTTTCAAAACTATTTCCACCTTTTATCTCAACGAAATGAATGCACCCATTCTGCCGGTTGCCTCTTTGTTAACACGGTATGAATATAACAAATCACTGTTGCACATTGTACACATTTTTAAAATATCAATATTCTCCTGTTTTAATCCATATTTTAGCAATATTCTTTCGTTAGCCCTCCACAAATCAACCATAAATTTTCCGTTGTCTGCCTCAATAAGCAAATTACTGTCAAATTCACAGGCTACCTCACCACCGGTTTCAAAACAACATTGACCAATAGACGGGCCGATTGCAGCGATAATATTCTCAGTCTTTGCATTAAATTGTTCTGTCATAATTTTTATAGCATTGCCGGTAATTTCACTAACTGTTCCTCTCCAACCGGAATGAACAGCCGCAATAACGCCTGCCGTCTTATCTGCCATAAGTATGGGTACGCAATCTGCATAATAGACTACAAGAGGCAACTGTCTTATATTTGTCACCATTCCGTCAACATCCATAAATTCGGATTCTCTGCTGATACCTTTTCCTGCATCTTCTTCGGTTATAATGCGTATATTTGAAGAATGTGTCTGCCTTCCCGCAGTAATACGCTCGTATGAAAACCCTATATCTTTTGAAATCAATTTATAATTTTTAATCACGTTTTCGTTATCATCGCCCACACGAAAACCCAAATTAAGTCCCTTTACTGTACCATAGCTTAAACCGCCGCATTTTGTGGTGAAGCAATGATTGATACCGTCAGACATCAATAAGTCGCTTTTTAAGTAAACTCTGTCTTCTATGCAAAATTTAGTCACTTATCTTCTCCTTCAAGCTTTGAAAAATACAGACTTTCAACACTTATTACTTTTTTTGTGTTGTCATCAACTTCAAAAACTGCTCCATTAAACCAGACCTCACCCTCGGCTTTTTCAAATCTATACTTCTTTCGGGTATAATATAAATCCATAATTATCTCTTTTTTAACACCCAGAATGGAGTCTCTTACCCCTGTCATACCAATGTCACTAATATATGCTGTTCCGTTTGGAAGAATGTGAGCATCTGCCGTCTGGACGTGTGTATGTGTTCCAAAAACAGCTGTTACCTTGCCATCAAAATAGTTACCAAACGCAAGCTTTTCACTGGTAGTCTCTGCATGGAAATCAATCAGTATTATATCAGCCTTATCTTCCATTTCCCGCAAAGCCTTTTCTGTCGCACGGAAGGGGCAGTCAACAGGCTCCATATTAAGTCTACCGATTGCATTAATAACACCTATTCTTATATATCCTAAATCGTCAATATAATATCCGCATCCTTCGGTTTCAGACGGATAATTGATTGGTCTTATCACACGTGGAATATCGGTAAGCACCTGACTGTATTCCTTATTTGCAAATGTGTGGTTACCCAGCGTTATAACATCAACACCGCATCTCAGCAAGGTATTGGCAATATCTACTGTTATGCCGTTTGTATTAGCCGTATTTTCACCGTTGGCAATGCAATAGTCTATTTTATACTTATTCTTTATTCTGCCTAAATTATTATATATAAATTCGCGTCCGTCTGACGCAACAATATCTCCTACCGCAAGAATTCTCATAGAATGTTATTTCCTCTCTGTCTGTTTTCAATCATCAAAAATATACTTTTTTTATGCAGAAAAGGCTGCCGCAGCAGCCTTTTCTGTGTGGGAGCAAAGGCTCCTTATTTTGCATATTCAACTGTTCTGAGTTCACGGATAACATTAACTTTAATTTGTCCGGGATACTCCATAGTGCTTTCAATCTTTTTAACAATGTCCTTGGCAAGAAGGATTGTTTCATCATCATTCACGTGGTCAGGTTTAACCATAATTCTGACTTCACGACCTGCCTGAATTGCAAAGGATTTTTCAACTCCGCTAAATGAATTTGCAATTTCCTCAAGAGCTTCAAGTCTCTTGATATAAGATTCAATGTTTTCACGTCTTGCACCTGTACGTGCTGCAGAAATTGTGTCTGCCGCCTGAACAAGACATGCAGCCAGTGAATTGGGTTCAACATCACCATGATGTGCCATAATAGCATGAACAACTTTGTCGTTTTCTTTGTACTTTTTAGCAACATCTGCGCCAATTGTTACGTGAGAACCCTCAACCTCATGGTCAATTGCCTTGCCTATATCGTGGAGAAGACCTGCACGTTTAGCAATCGCAACATCTGCACCAAGCTCTGCCGCCATAAGACCGGCAAGGTGAGCAACCTCAATTGAATGTTTGAGAACATTCTGACCATAACTTGTACGGTACTTAAGACGACCAAGAAGCTTAATAAGCTCGGGATGAAGACCATGAACACCTGTGTCAAATGTTGCCTGTTCACCTTCCTGCTTGATAATAGCTTCAACCTCGCGTCTTGATTTTTCAACAGTTTCTTCAATACGTCCCGGATGAATTCTTCCGTCAACTATAAGCTTTTCAAGAGAAAGTCTTGCAATCTCACGTCTTACAGGGTCAAAACCTGAAAGAATAACTGCCTCAGGAGTGTCATCAATAATCAAATCCACACCTGTAAGAGTTTCAATTGAGCGAATATTTCTGCCTTCACGACCAATAATTCTGCCCTTCATTTCGTCATTGGGAAGCTGAACAACCGAAACAGTAGTTTCAGCCACATGGTCAGCAGCACAACGCTGAATTGCACCTGTTATAATATTGCGGGCTTTCATATCAGCCTCTTCTTTAGCCTGGTCTTCAATGCTTTTAATAAGAACAGCAGCATCATGTCTTGCATCAATCTCAACCTGCTTAAGAAGCAAATCTTTTGCCTCAGCAACCGAAAGCTCAGCCAACTTTTCAAGCTGTGACATTTGAAGTTTCTTAACCTTTTCAACTTCTTCCTTCAGTTCATCAACCTCATTCAGTTTTTCCTGAACCTGTTCTTCTTTTTTCTCAAGAACCTGGTTTTTTTTGTCAATAGCGTCCTCCTTCTGCTGAATTCGACGCTCCTGACGCTGAATTTCGTTTCTGCGTTCTTTTATTTCCTTATCAAGTTCGTTGCGTTCTTTATGTATTTCTTCTTTAGCTTCTAAAAGTCTTTCTTTTTTTGCATGTTCTGCATCTTTAACTGCTTTTGATTTTGCATTTTCAATAATCTTCTTTGCTTCTTCTTCGGCGCTGCCAACCTTCATTTCAGCAACTTTTCTGCGGTATGAATATCCAAATCTGAATGCCAGAAACATTCCTATCAGGGCAACAACAACCACAACAGCCAAAAGAATTGTAATTTGTATTCCGTCCATATTACTACACCTCCTCAATCGTTATTTGACGTATAAATCATAGATTATATATCTGCGTTTTCGCCAGTTTAACGCCTTTTTAACAAAGGCAATCTTGCTTTATAGAAATACATAAAAGAACTGTATATAGAATTATTTCATATAAAATATATACATTTACAATTTTAATAAATTTTAACCAATTTGTCAAGCGTTTTTCCGTTAAAAAACACAAAAAAGAGGTGATTTTTCTCACCTCTTTCCAACATCATTACTGTATAGCTTCATATAGCGTTGCCGCATCGCTCTTTCCTACCTGCTCACGAACATCTGTAACACGCACAGCAAGGGTTTTGCTACCGAAGGTTATTTCGATAACATCGCCGATTTTTACATCATACGAAGCCTTTACAACCTTACCGTTTACCGCAACTCTGCCGCCGTCACAGGCTTCGTTTGCAACCGTTCTTCGTTTTATCAGTCGCGAAACCTTTAAATATTTATCTAATCTCATATATTTAGCCCTCGTATTTTGAAAATTCCTGAATAAAAGATTCTGTATGCTTGCTAAGAGCAGTTTCTGCATCAACGCCCATTCTTTTTGCAACTGCAACAATTTCAAAAAGCATTTTTCCAATATACTTTTCGGCAACACCGGCATCACTGCCCGATAACATAACATTAATCATGTTGGTGATACTGTCAGCCGCAAAAATGGGATCGCTGAAAACATAGCCCCCTTTTTCTGCCTTGCTCTGAATTTTTTCAGTACGCATAAGTGCCGGCAGATATTTTGAAACCTCTGCCATGTCCTGAGCAAGAGTTTTCTGCCCACGGTCATCTCGTTTAATCTGTGCCCAGTTTGCAAGAACCTCATCAGAATCCTTTACCTTTGTATCACCAAAGACATGAGGATGCCGATGTACCAGTTTGCGACAAACAGCATTTATTACGTCATCCATATTATATTCGTCATTTTCCTTGCCTATTTGTGCATGAAATACAATTTGGAGCAAAAGGTCACCGCTTTCATCCGCAACTTTTTCCCAGTTTTCACCATCAAGCTCCTCAATTAGTTCATAGCCTTCCTCGATAATATCGTGTTTGATGCTTTGATGTGTCTGTTCCATATCCCATGGACAACCGCCTTCACCGCGCAAGGTTTTAACTATATCCAATAAATCTTCATAGGTATAATTCTTTTCCATGTTTCTCTCCTGTAATTCACCTTAAAGTATTTTATATTTCGTAAGAATTCCTACAATTTTTTCGCCCATAGGCATATTAAGGACATCCTCACGTTTAACTCCTTTTATCACCAAAACAGCACCAAGATATACAACCGCACCAATCGCAATGGAGCAAAGGGTTATCAGTCTTGAGCTCGGCATAAAGTTCGATATCATATTATAAAACGCAAGTGTCACAGCACCCATAACCAAAGCTGCACATAGCGGCTTTATAAGCATATCAACAACATTAATTCTGACCTTAAGTATAAAAACTATGCAAAAACAATTAAGCAGAGCAATCGTGCCATAACAAGCGGTGGTTGCAATTGGAGCTGCATCAATACCTAAAACGGGAATAAGTGTATAATTCATTAGCACCTTTACTATACCGCCAACCAACATATTTACTACCGGATAATAAACCTTTCCATACGACTGAAGCACAGAATTACTTACCGATACAAACGCTACAAACGGCACTGCAAAAGCCAGCTTTTGAAGCAATTCACCGGCATTGGCATCACTGTATAAAACCAACAGAATAGGACTTGACAAAACATAAAATCCAACAGCACAAGGAAGAGCAAAAAGCATTGTAATTCTAAGAATACTTGATGTCATCAATCCCGCCTCGCCTGGTTTTTTCTCGGCAAGTGCAGTTGAAATAGCAGGAACAATACTCATACTAAGCCCCACCACAATTGTAAGTGGCAGATTAAACATTGTCTGTGCCTGACCTGTGTACAACCCATAAAGGGAATTTGCTTTTTTCTGGAGTAAAGTAACACCTTCCCAGCCTTCTTCTGCCGCCATTGTCCAAAACTCTGTACCTTCAGAAAAAAGATACGAATATGAATCAAAAACATCAGGATTTACCACAAGTCTGTTCATAATTGTAGCAAGGTCTACAAGGCTGGTGAGACTTGATACTGACGCACCGATTGTAATCGGAATGGCAATCAGTATAAGATTTTTAAGTATATCTCTTCTTGGCCGTATCTGCTGACCTAAATTCGGCTTTACCCTTTTTTTCTTGCAACTGTAAATAATTATCATAAGTAACAGTGCAAGGAAAGTACCCGCAGTAACACCCAAAATAGCGCCCGTTGAAGAATATAACGTACGTGCATGTGAGGAAAAACCACTGCTTGCACCCGGTATATTTATCTTCATGCTCATAATCGCAGATGCCGCAGCAATACCAAGAAGCAACTTAGCAGCCGCTTCAACGACCTCAGATGCAGCTGTCGGGTACATATTTTGTCTGCCCTGAAAATATCCGCGATAAGCAGAAAGAAGCGAAACAAAAAATACCGCCGGTGCAATTACCCTGATACCAATGGCTGAATCTTCGTTCCCCAAAAAGGCAGCAAGACTATCCGCAAAAGTATACAGCACCGTGCTTCCCACTATGCCAATAATTCCAAGCAGAATTGCAGCTGTCTGAAAAACTCGTTTTGCATCATATTCATCATTATTTGCAATACTTTCAGCAACCATTTTGGAAACCGCAATAGGAAATCCTGCTGTTGCAATTATAAACATAAAAGTATATATCTGGTACGCAACATTAAAGATACCCATTCCGTCATCGCCCACAAGCTCGCGAAGAGGTACTTTAAACAGTGCTCCTATTATTTTTACCAGCAGATTTGCCCCTGCCAATATCAACGCACCTTGTAAGAATTTTTTTCCGTTGTTCTTCAAAGCGACGCCTCCTTGTATTATATCAAATTAGCAATTCCATTTAATGCCACATTTATATAGAATACTACAAAATACCAAAATCGTCAAGTATTGCTTTTTTAAATTAACTTTTTTCATTTTTCCTCGCGCAATCAAGGATAATTCCACCTAATATAAATTGTACAAACAGACTAAAAGCCGCTTTCACTGTATCAATACTAATAATCCCTGCTTCATAACTGCCAATATATAACTGATTATATTTGTATGCAACAAAACCTATTACAAGTACTCCAGTAGCAAGCTTTAAACCATAAAAAATCAATTTTGCCGCCTCGGGTGACATTTTATTCATCACTCTTAATAAATTATGCATTTTTTATTCTCCTTTATCTGTTTTTTATTTTTAGGTTAACATAATATTCTACATTTTTCAACAAGAAACATTTGTAATCCCTATTATTTACAGATTTATAAGGTTTTGCATTAAATGTAGAATTATGTCGACAAATTACTATATTAATGAAATTCGGTTCATTATAAAATTAGAATATATTTTGTATACACAGGAGGAGATTCGTATGAATCAATGTGAAAATCGTGAACTCATTACATCGGTCGAGGGGATTGACTATTTTGTAATATATAAAAACTCTGAAACCCCCAGACCTTTTGGGATTTTTGCAATATCACAAAACGACGCCGAGGATTACGGAACAGCTGAAAATATTTTCTTCACACGTGAAGAGGCCCGTATGTGTTGCATATGGCTCGCCAAAAACGAGGTATATCCCATAACAATATGTGAAGTTCTGGATAACTTTTACAGAGTCTAAATATTTCTATTATTAAGGATTTGTCTTCTGCCTCTTTTGCAGATTTGACAAATCCTTTTATGTTTGATATAATATAACAAAATACACTTGAGGTATATGTTATATGAAAATAAACGAATCCGCCGAAAACTATCTTGAAGCTATTTTTATGCTAAAAAAGAAAACAAGCTTTGTCCGCAGTATTGACGTTGCACACGAACTTTCCTTTACAAAAGCAAGTGTTTCTGTTGCGATGAAGAGTTTTCGCGAAAAAGGCTATATAACCATTGATGAATCAGGCAGCATTTCACTTACAGACGAAGGCCTTGCAATTGCCGAAAAAGTGTTTGAACGTCATCACATTATTGCATCGGCACTTATCCATCTTGGAGTAAGCAAAGAAACAGCCTTTGAAGACAGTTGTAAAATTGAGCACGTTATAAGTGATGAAAGTTTTGAAAGAATTAAAGAATTTTTAAATAATAAACAATAGTTTTAAAACATAAAAACAGCAGACGATTTGATATGCACCCCAAAAGTGTCTAACTTTTGGGGTGCATATCAAATCGTCTGCTGTTTTTTTACCTTCTATACCAA
>JAZRNN010000026.1:0-1609 GCA_045648175.1 Clostridia bacterium | reverse complement strand
TGTGGTATTCGGGAGCGAACTGCTCGCTAAAATCGCAGATAAACACTGACGTTCCCACTGTTCAAAATTTCCACCTCAAAACATGTACAGAGAAAAGCCATCTCACAGAGCCGATATGTGTCGATTAGTTTATACTATTATCGTTCTTGTGGTCAATGCTATGGAATGCTGGAAATGTTAAACTTTTAATACTCAAGCGACTACACAAAAGCAAACAGAGAAGAATTGTTATCTTTGAAGAGCGATTTATTTGTGCAGTTTAGAGTCTTTTATAACAAAGAGTTTACAGGACAGAAAAAAGTTACAAACAAATTAATCAAATCAGTACGGTGTATAGTAATCGCCAAGCGAGGCGGAGGCGTGCGGTCGGCGATATGGGATTCGGTTGGTTGCGTGTCGATGTAGTGGGTTATGTATATCGAAGGATATATTATTGTTTTTTAATGCTGAGGATTAGGGGACTATCTATGTCCTGTTTTGTCCTTCATTCTCTCAGAAATCAAAATAAAAATAAGAAAAAGTTGACAGACGGCGTAGGCGTCTGCTAACTTCTTTTTATTTCTTTTGTTTCTTTTCTCACAGAAAAGAAAGAGTATTGTATAAACGTAGTAGTATAATTCCCTAATATATAATACTCATGGTACATTTGTTCATAGGGGTGTTCTCGTCAATCTCCCATATGTGTATAGTCTGTTGCTAATATTAGCATTAAATTCCACATCGACAGTATTTGACTGTATATGTATCTGAATTTCGGCGTTTCTCCTTACTATCGACCTATAAATGGCTGTAATTTCAACGATAAAGTTGAATTTTTGGTAAAAATACTTGACAAAGGTATTTTAATTTCGTATCTTTGCACAAAATTTGATAAATATGGCTACAAGAACTGAAGTTGAACAATTTTTAAATCAGTTTCACGAAAAGCTCAAAATATATGATATCATCTTTAGAGATGACCGCGGCAAGAATACTCAAGCATTGGCTGAATTGGAAATAACCCCTAATTATAGATTGGAAGTCATAAAAACTATAACTGTTGAGGATTATTCGGAGGGGCCAATTGTAAACACTCTCAATAAATGTGGAGATTTGTGGGTGTTCGGTAAAGACGTAAAAGGCAATGAGGTATATATTAAAATCTCATTAGGCTTACCGAATAGTAGAACGATCTGCATCTCTTTTCACAAAGCAGAACATAAGATGAGTTATCCTTTTAAGAATTAAAGAGTATGATTAGTCCATTTACTGGTGGTGAGGTTAAATTGTGTCAGGAACAACGTGAACTTGTTTTCCGCAAGGAAAAGTTTATCTATGTTGCTCAATTCTATGTTTGTGTTGATACTCAAGAGCAGTTTACGACAACAGAACTAGATGAAATAAACATCAGTCAGGTTTATAACCAGTATAGAACGAAGTATGGCATTCCATTCCCTGATGAGATCAGAGCAATAAGAGAGTTATATGGTTTGTCTGCGTCTAAAATGTCTGAGATCTTGGGTCTTGGTGCAAACCAGTATCGTTTGTATGAAAATGGAGAGATACCAAGTGAAGCTATTGGTAAAACACTGAAAAGTATTATGAGCCCGATGGTGTTTTCAACATATGT
>JAZRNN010000025.1:0-2885 GCA_045648175.1 Clostridia bacterium | reverse complement strand
GTGTTTAATTTTGCAAGTCGTCAAAACGGTAATAGCACCTACACTCTTAAAAATTCGGACAAAAAGGTTGTAGGTGAATATTCGCCTGCGAACGCTTTTACTTGCCTTATTGTTGCAGGGGATGAACTTACCCCTGGGGATTATACTTTCTGGCAAGGCGAAACTCAACTAACTGCAAGCTCTATGAAAAATATGCAAGGTGGAATGCCGCAGGGCGAAAGACCCCAAATGCCTGATGGCGGACAAAGCGAACAAGGTACTCCTCCCGAAATGCCAGAGGGTATGGAAAGACCCGAAAAACCAAATGGCGAATTCCCACAAGGTGAAAGACCAGAAATGCCGAATGGTGAGAGACCCGAAATGCCCAACGGAGAAATGCCAGAAGGTATGACGCCGCCAGATAATGAGGGTGGAATGATTGGTGGAAATATGATGCCAAGCGGAGAAACCTCAACCACATTTACAATCACAAAGGGTGGAAACCAGTTTTCAAATGTTGCACAAGCGGTTTCTTAAAGATTTATTTAATTTCCCACTTTTGCTGATAGCACCACAGGCTGCAATCAAAGAATCTAAATAATTAGGTTTATAAAGCAAAGCTATCGCCCTGCCGATTTTTCGGCAGGGCGATTTTCTTTTATATGTTGTAGCAAGCCAGTATATGTGATATAATGACTTCACAACACATAAGGGGTGAAAATATGAAAAAAATAATAACATTAATCCTAGCCATAATATTAGTGTTGACTTTTTCCGGCTGTAGAGAAAATAAGGAAAAAACGCAATACGAAAAAGCTAGAGATAAAGCTGTTGAAATTGCAGAACAGTATTTGGATTATGAACTAACCGCCAGCGAAGCTGTCGAGCGATTGGAAAGCATTGCGATACCTTCAGAAGATTACTATTGTTATACTATATTAAAAGCCGATATCGCTGCATTAGCTTGGGATATAAACCATTCCGACTTTGATGGCGTGAGTCGCAAAATCGAAATTATGAATTATGATTCGTACTTAAAGCAAGCAAAAAAAGAAATATCTTCGAGTACGGCATCTCAAAACGTTTCTAATTTATATCTTCAAGACGTTATAGACGAATTCGATAGACTAACTACTGCTGCAGATTTTAATATAACGCATTTGCCTGCTGTTAATCTTAAAAATGGAGAAAGCAGCTATGCTATTGTAGTTTCGATTAAGGGTATCTCGCAAACATATCATTTTCACATTAAGTACAATAATGCTTCTAAAATGGTTATAACTGTCGACCTGAGTGCAAAAGCGAGCTCTTATACAGATGTAACATTTGCTTTATTAAGTTATTATATGTATCGTTCTTTGGGATTCCCCGAAACAAATACAGATGAGTTTATAAAAAAATACAATCTGTATTTTAAGGAGGAAGGCATTGTAAGTTTGAGCGAAAATGATTGGAATTTTACATCTATCAAGACCGGTGATAATGGAGTCATTACTTTCACCGCTTCGATAACATAAACATTTCCCACGTTTGCGTATAGTAGGACAGGCTGCCATTAAAGAATCTAAGTAATTAGATTTATAAAGCAAAACTATCCGCCCGAAGAAATTCGGGCGGATTTTTCTATGCAAAGTCCTTTTAATTGGACACAATATATGCTATACTGTGCACATGAAAGAATCGTCTTTTAAGTTGTTCTTGGAGGGCACAAACAGTGGCTACTATTTCGTATCAAGAATTCGTTAAGGTATTTAATGTTCTACCATTTCATTCGGAGATTGAATTTATTTTTTCTAACACTAAAAAAACATATATGCTCATTAAGTATGAAGAAAGCATTTCGTTTCAGCGTTGTGGAAATTTTATCGAAACGATTAGGGAATATAATTTAGATGCTGATTCTGTGTGCTCTGGAGAAGTATTTTATAAAAATCTTGAAGAGTTGTATATAGAGAAGTCTGTTGATGGCATTTGTTTACAAAGCGATTGGGATAGAATTGAGATAATCTGCGTTAATAACAGTTTTAACCTGCCTGAAGAGTTAGAAGAAGTTTTCGATGTATATGGTAGCAATCTATAAAGGTAGGTGCTTGAAAATTTCCCTCTTTTGCTGATAGCAGCTCAGGCTGCTATTAGGGGCTAATTAACCCAACAAAACCGCCACCCGGTTGGGTGGCGGTTTTCTATGTAGGGGCGACCATCGGTCGTCCGTTACCGCAATATAAAACTACACGGGCGGACGAGCAATGCTCGCCCCTACATCCGGAATTTAAGCAGGTATTTTGCGTTTGCTCAGCGCGCCCAGAAAGAAGTAGATGCCGTAGATCACGAGGCAGACCCCAAACACGGAGAGCACCACCATCAAGGGCATAATTTCATCGGACAGGAAAGGGAAAATGCTCTCCTGAATAAAGAACCAGTTATAGCCCCGGTCATAGACTGCGTTGCCAAAGCTTGCCCACACAAGGATCATTAAAATGCCCACAAATTCCTTCCAGATCTTGCGGATATCATAGACCACATCCCCATAAGCAAGATTCAGCACGCCCCAGCAGAAAAGAAACGCATGGTACATAAAGGTCTGGAAAATGATGTAGCAGAACGGCGGCTGACCGCCCAAGGCTGTGCCGGGATAGCACATCCACATCAGGCTGGAGGCAATGGAAAGGGTAACCACCGGCTGGCGGAGTTTGGAGAATTTGGGATTGAACTGAACAAAGGGCACAAGCACCGCCATAATGGTACAGATGTTAAAGGGCAGCTTGTAGGCGCTGATGCCGTCATAGCTGTCAGACAATGGCATAATAAAAAAGTCGATCACATACAGTCCCACAGTCAGGTATGCCATCATATTCTGCAGCCCTTTTTGGTGCTTGGGGAATTTTCTGCCCATCAGCGACAGCGCC
>JAZRNN010000024.1:0-15187 GCA_045648175.1 Clostridia bacterium | reverse complement strand
GATGCATCAGCAGAGGTTGTATTAAAGGTAATTGTTCTTGCGATTTTGTGTGCTTTGGTTAGTATTTTGTTTTGTACAGCTATAAAAAAGAGTGAACATTATATAAAAAAACTGATACCTAACCTTTATCTGCGTGCTTTTGCAGGCGGTGCAGTAATTGTTATACTGACCTTTGCTCTGCAGACCACAGACTATAACGGCGCCGGTATGAATGTTATTGAGCGTGCCTTGGCAGGCGACGCAAAGCCTTGGGCATTTGCTGTTAAAATAGTTTTTACCGCTGTGACAATTGCTGCCGGTTTTAAAGGCGGCGAGATTGTTCCCGGATTTTTTATCGGCTCAACCTTTGGATGTGCTGTAGGTGTACTTTTGGGTCTTGACCCGGGCTTTGCTGCGGCAATCGGATTTGTTGCGTTGTTCTGCGGAGTGGTAAACTGCCCGTTTGCATCAGTATTGCTTGCTATAGAGGTTTTTGGCGGCAGTTCAATCCTTTTATTTGCCATTGCTTGCGGTGTTAGCTTTATGATGTCAGGATACTTTGGACTTTACAAAAGCCAAAAATTTCTGTATTCCAAGATAAAGGAAGAATATATTAATAAATAAATTAGAAAAGCCGTAGTTTTACGGCTTTTTGTGTCCGTTTTATTGTACTCTTTGTGTTGTATTATTATATTAACAAATAAAAGGAGTGGATAATATATGAAAAACTTTTATAATATTATTGCAATAAACGGACATTATGAGGTGTATAACGCAAATAATGAATTTATTTTAAGCGGAGACACATATGCAGAATGTCAGCGTGATATTGATGAATTTTTCGCAATTGATAATGCGGCATAAATTAATTATGAATAATACAAAACAAAAATCCTATCTTTAGATAGGATTTTTGTTTTGGCTCCCCCTGCCGGGCTTGAACCAGCGACATCATGATTAACAGTCATGCGCTCTACCGACTGAGCTAAGGAGGAATATAAAATTTACAATATATATTATATCCACTATTTTAAAAAAGTCAATACCCATCAGTAAATTTTTGACATCTGTTTTTTGACAAAAACAGCTCTTTTTATATTTTTAAAATCATATTTTGTTCCATATATTTTGAGGGTGTCATTCCGGTTTTTTCTTTAAAAAGTCTGCAAAAGTGATATGGATTAGAAAATCCGCATTTTTCAGAAATTGCGTTTATCTTAAGTGTTCTCTCTGAAAGCATTTGCTTTGCCATATTAAGCCGTATATTTGTGAGGTATTGATTAGGTGAAATGCCGTATATCTTTGTAAATTGTTTTCTGAAATGTTCTTCACTTATATGGCATTTTTGGGCAAGGATGGAGTTTGAAATTTTGGAATCAAAGTTGTTTTCCATAAGTTCAATTGCAGGTGACAATGGATTTGTACTGTATGTGTCGGCGGTTGTGATGCTGTAAAACAGACTGTATAAGCTGCTCATTATCAGCAAGGGACTTTTTTTGTAAATAAACAGACTCTTTAAATTCTCAAACTCTTTCATAATCGGTTTGATATTTTCGACGGGGAATTGGATTATTGTATCGGTAGAAAAACCTTCACATTCAAAGTTAATTACGGGAAAGGTACCGTCTTTGTCGCCGTGGATTGTGTATGTCTGCCCTTTGGGAAGAATAACGGCAGTGTTGGGATCTGATACAAAAGCTTTACCATTGTGGGTATAAGTTATCTGACCGTCAGTAGTAAATGACAGGCCATAATTCCTATGGTTAACCATTGTGTCCCATCTGCCCCTTGGGGAATATACCGTTATAACAGATGTAATTTCTTTAATTATAATTTTTGATAAATCTATTCAGTATTACCAATTAAATTTTACCATAAACATCAATAATAATCAAGAATAATTTGAAAATACTACCAAAAACATCAAATAACAACCGTTATTTATATTGAAAACAGTATTAAAATAATATACAATGGTTTTAATACTGTTTTAGGAGATGTTTTTATGAATTTTAGTAATAAAACTGCAATTTCAACAGGTGCGGCATCGGGGATGGGTCTTTTGTTTGCACAGAATTTTGCAGAACTTGGCGGCGAAATAATGGGCAAATGTATTCATTATTTAACTCACGGTGCAAGATGGATAATGATTGCATCTTTGGCAGGCACAAAAACAGAAATTGACCTTAAGAATATTTATGTAAGAAATGTTTGTATAATCGGCAGTACACTTCGTTCAAGAACTCCCGAAATGAAGGCGGTTATCCTTGCAGAGCTTGTTAAGAACGTATTCCCCAAAATCGAAAGCGGTGAAGTCAAGCCCACCATCTATAAGACCCTTCCTATAACAGAGGCAGAGGAAGCTCACGCAATACTTCAACGTGGCGAAAATGTGGGTAAGGTTGTTTTAGTTGTAAAAGAATAGGAGATTTAATGTAAAAGTTATGGATATTAAAGCGATAAAAACCATTAAAGGTCAGGCACCTATGCAGGAGAGTCTTGATTTTTCAATTGAAAATGACAATGGTCAGGAATCTTATCTTATCAATATTTTTCCTGATGTTGAATATCAGGAAATCAAAGGCTTTGGCGGTGCATTTTCCGAGGCGGCATCAACATCACTTGACAAACTCAGCAAAGAAAACCGTGATACTATATTAAAACTGTATTTTGATAAAGAAGAGGGTATAGGTTATAATTTTGGCCGTGTACATATAAACAGTTGTGATTTTTCGTTGGGAAATTACGCCTGTGTTGATGAAGGCGACAAAACCCTTGAAACATTTAACATAGACAGAGATAAAAAATCTCTTATTCCTATGATTCAGGATGCAATGAAATACACCGATATTGAGAGGATTGAAAGTAATCTCAAAATGTTATGTCGTGTAACACATCTATTGTAAACCTACACACTTCTTTGTGAAGTGCTTTTAAATTAATATTGAACTTTGCACAGAAATGTGGTAAAATAACTTGAAATATATGCTTGAAGGAGGAGTTACATTGTATAAATATCTGTTGTGGGATATAGACGGAACAATACTTGACTTCCTTGCATCAGAGGCTTATGCGATAAGAGCTTTATTCAAAAAATACAATATTGGCGAATGCAGTGATGAAATGTTAAAGCTGTATTCACAAATAAATTCAACATATTGGCAAAAGCTTGAAAGAAATGAACTTACCAAGGCTGAAATTTTAATAAGAAGATTTGTGGACTTTTTTGAAATAATCGGTGCAGATATTGCGCTTGCTGAGAAGTTTAATGACGACTACCAGATAACTCTTGGCGACCATATTGAATTTGTACATAATGCAAAAGAGGTACTTCTTTCTCATCAGGGCAAGTACACAATTGCTGCTGTTACAAACGGCACAAGGGTTGCACAGGATAAAAAGTTGCGACTTTCGGGGCTTGATAAGATATTTGATGCGATTTTTATATCAGAAAATGTTGGTGCGGAAAAGCCTAATAAAGAATATTTTAATTATGTTTTTGAAAAACTTGGTATTACAAATAAGAAAGAAGTTCTTATAATAGGAGATAGTCTTACAAGCGACATAAAAGGTGGCTTTGTTGCAGGCATTGATACTTGCTGGTTTAATCCTAAACATAAGCTTAACAAGGGGAATATCCCTGTTACATATGAAATAGATGACCTTTCTAAAATAAATGAAATTGTTAAAAACTACATATAAAGTATTATTTCCGAGGTGATAAAAATGAAAATTATGTCATTTAACACACAGCATTGCCTTAATTATATCGAAAAGAAAATTGACTTTCAGATTATGGCAGATAGCATAAAAAATGTGATGCAGATATAGTAGGTCTTAACGAGATGCGCAATCAAGGCACAGAAGAGGGATTTACAGACCAGATTGGTGCTTTGTCAGAACTTACAGGTATGGAGCACCATTATTTTGCAAAAGCACTTGATGTAAGGGGTGCGAATCCTTACGGTAACGGATTTCTTTCAAAACTTCCGATTTTATGTGCCGAAACAATTACTATACCTGACCCTGAAACAAGAACAGGCAACAGACTCTATTAAACAAGATGTCTGCTTAAAGCAAAGCTTGAGGGTGGGATTACTGTATTGGTTACACATTTCGGGCTTAACCCTGACGAACAGAGGAACGCGGTTGATACTGTATTTAAAAATCTTGAAAGTGAAAAATGCATCCTTATGGGAGATTTTAACCTTAGACCCGATAACGAAATTTTAAACCCGATACGTGAGAGGATGAAGGATACTGCAGATATGTTTTCCGAACCTTTGGGCAGTTTTCCGTCGGATAAGCCAAGAGGTAAGATTGGCTACATATTTGTAAGCTCTGATGTAGAGGTTGTATCGGCAGATATCCCTGCAATTGTGACATCTGACCACAGACCGCACGTTGCAACAATTTCAGAATGTGTGAGAAATGAGGAAATTAAATAATGACAGATATATACCTTATACGCCACGGCGAGTCCGAAGGCAATAAGAAAAAAGCCTTTCTTGGTCACACTGACCTATGTTTAACCGAAAAAGGACACAGTCAGGCACAAAATACGGCAGAGTTTTTAAAGGATATTGATGCAGATGTGATTTATTCAAGCGATTTAAGGCGGGCATACAGCACAGCACGGCATACTGCTGAAATGAAAAGCCTTGATATAGTAAAAAGTAAAAATCTAAGAGAAATTTATGCAGGCGAGTGGGAAAACGGTCTGTTTTGTGACCTTCAGGTAAATTTTAAAGAGTCATATTCGGTGTGGCTTACCAACATTGGCAGGGCAAAATGTGACGCAGGAGAGTCGGTTGCACAGCTTCAGACCAGGATTGTTGATGAAATTACCCGTATTGCAACGGAGAACGATGGAAAGACTGTGCTGATTTTCACTCATGCAACCCCCATCCGTGTATTTAAAGCTTTTTGTGACAATTGTTCTCTTGATGAAATCAAGGATATCCCCTGGGCTACCAATGCGTCGGTTACAAAGGCAAGGTATGAAGACGGCAGATTTGAAATTTTGGAATACGGCATAGATTATTTTCAGGGAAATGATAAAACCTTGTTGCCATCAAATGTTTAACGCAAAAAATGTTTGATTTTTCCATAGATATGTAGTATAATGTGTTAAAATGTTATTTTGAGAGGACGGTAGATTTATGGCAAATGAAAAAAGAAGTAGCTTTACAGGCAAATTAGGCTTTGTTCTTGCTGCAGCAGGCTCAGCGGTTGGGTTGGGCAACATCTGGAGATTTCCGTATCTTGCGGCAAAATACGGTGGCGGAATTTTTTTGCTTGTTTATATAATACTTGCGGTAACTCTGGGCTTTGGTCTTATGACTGCGGAAATTGCAATCGGCAGAAAGACAGGTCTTAGTGCAATCGGTGCGTTTAAGGCACTTAACAAAAAATATTCATTTATTGGTTGGCTTGCGGCACTTGTTCCTATAATTATTTTGCCGTACTATTCGGTTATAGGTGGTTGGGTAACCAAATATATGGTTGCTTTTATCAGCGGTAATGGTGTAGCAACTGCTGGTGACGAATATTTTGGTGGATTTATATCTCAGACAGGCGAACCGGTTTTTTGGTTTATGTTATTTATTGGTATAACTGCTCTTGTTGTACTTTGCGGCGTTGAAAAGGGTGTCGAAAAGGTAAGCAAATTTATGATGCCTATTTTGGTTATTCTGTCAATAGTTATTGCAATTTATTCGGTTTGTATGCCTGGTGCAGGTGCAGGTGTGCTTTATTATCTTTTGCCTGACTTTAGCAAGTTTTCGGCAACAACTGTACTTGCTGCTATGGGACAGCTGTTTTATTCAATGTCACTTGCTATGGGTATTATGATTACATATGGCTCATATATGAAGAAGGATGTAAATCTTGAATCTTCTGTCAGCCAGATTGAGCTTTTTGATACAGGCGTCGCTTTCCTTGCAGGACTTATGATTATTCCTGCTGTATTTGTATTCTCTGGCGGAACTCCCGAGGCTCTCGGCAAAGGCCCCAGCCTTATGTTTGTGACCCTTCCTAAAGTTTTTGAAACTATGTGGGGAGGTCAGGTTGTTGGCGTTGCCTTCTTTGTGCTGGTGCTTTTTGCGGCACTTACATCATCAATTTCACTTATGGAAACAGTTGTATCAATAGTGTGCGACAAGTGTAAGATTGACAGAAAGCTCTCTTGTTTGATTGTATTTATCGGAGCTGTCCTTTTGGGCTTACCCTCAACACTTGGATATGGCTTATGGAGCAATGTTACAATCATAGGTCTTCAGTTCCTTGATTTCTTTGATTTTATCAGCAATAGTGTTCTTATGCCTGTTGTTGCTCTTATAACTTGTATTTTTGTAGGATATATACTTAAGCCTCAGGCACTTATCGACGAGGTAGAGCTTTCTTCAAAGTTTAAAAGAAAGAAGCTTTTTGTTCTTATTATCAAGTATATTGCACCTATTTGTATTGTGCTTATTTTGATTTCTTCGGTGCTTGATGCTTTGGGAATAGCTAAAATTTAAATATTCTTAGTATCAGGCAAACTGTTGTTGGGCGGTTCGCCTGATTTTATCAACAAAAAAACATAAAAAATATTGACATAAATAAACAAAAGAATTATAATTAAAAGGTAATGATAAATATAACATTCTAGGAGGAAAACAATGCTTAAAGAAGACGTAATCAAAAGAATAACAGACGTGGGTATTGTTGCGGTTGTTCGTGCTGAAAGCGCAGACCAGGCAAAGAAAATCGCTGATGCTTGTATTGCTGGAGGTGTTCCCGCGATCGAACTTACATTTACAGTTCCCCATGCGGACAAGGTAATCGCTGAACTTGCTGATTCTTATTCCGAGGACGAGATTATTCTCGGTGCAGGCACAGTTATGGATTCAGAAACTGCAAGAATTGCAATTCTTGCGGGTGCTCAGTACATAGTAAGCCCCTATTTTGACGAAAAGACATCAAAACTTTGTAACCGTTACAGAGTTCCCTATATGCCCGGTTGTATGACAATCAAAGAGGTTGTTGCAGCAATGGAGGCAGGTGCTGATATAATTAAGATATTCCCAGGCGAAGTATTTGGTCCTAAGATTATCAAGGCTATCAACGGTCCTATTCCTCAGGCAAGAATGATGCCCACAGGCGGTGTTTCTGTCGACAACGTTGATGAATGGATTAAGGCTGGCGCAGTTGCTTGCGGTGCAGGTGGTGCTCTTACTGCAGGTGCTAAAACAGGCGATTATGCTGCAATTACAGAAACTGCAAAGAAATTTGTTGAAAATATTAAAAAGGCAAGAGCTAAATAATTTAATACAGAGGAGAATTTAACGTAAAAAATTACGTTAAGCCTCCGGCAGAATTGATTGCACCGTCGATTTTTCGCACAAAGTGCGAAACGAAGATGTGCGTAATCTCCATTACACGCCTTATCTCGCCCACAGATAGGGAATAGGAGATTTTTATAATAAAAATTATTTGTGGGCGGAAAGGCTATGGAGATTAAATATGGCAAAAGTTATTACATTTGGCGAATTGATGCTTAGATTAGCACCAAACGGCTACTACAGATTTTTTCAGAACGACCAGATGCAGGCAACATTTGGCGGCGGTGAAGCAAACGTTGCAGTATCACTTGCAAACTATGGTTTAGAATCAAGCTATGTAACAAAGCTTCCTAAGCACGCAATCGGTCAGGCGGCTGTTGACAGTCTTAGATATTTTGGTGTTGATACATCAAAGATTGTTCGCGGTGGCGAAAGAGTTGGTATTTACTATCTTGAAAAAGGTGCATCACAGCGTGGTAGTGTTTGTATCTATGACAGAAAGTATTCTGCAATTCAGATGGCAGAACCCACTGATTTTGACTGGGATGCAATTTTTGAGGGTGCTGACTGGTTCCATTTCACAGGTATTACACCGGCACTCGGACCCAACGTTGTAGAAATTTGTAAGGAAGCTTGCAAAGCAGCAAAAGCAAAGGGTGTTAAGATTTCCTGTGACCTTAACTACCGTGGAAAATTGTGGACACGTGACGAAGCACGTGTTGCAATGACAGACCTTTGTCAGTATGTTGACGTTTGTATTTCAAACGAAGAGGATGCAAAGGACGTATTCGGTATCGAGGCGGAAGGCACAGATATCTATGGCGGAAAGCTCAACCACGAAGGCTACAAGAGTGTTGCCAAACAACTTGCTGACAAGTTTGGTTTTGAAAAGGTTGCAATTACTCTTCGTACTTCGATTTCTGCAAGTGATAATGATTGGGCAGGTATGCTCTATGACGGAGAGGATTACTACTTCTCAAAATCATATCACCTCCACATTGTTGACCGTGTAGGCGGCGGTGATTCATTCGGCGGCGGACTTATCTACTCTTTGCTTACAGGAAAGTCATCAAAGGATGCTATCGAGTTTGCTGTTGCAGCATCAGCTCTTAAACACTCGGTTGAAGGCGACTACAACCGAGTATCAGTTGCTGAGGTTGAAAAGCTTGCAGGCGGCGACGGCTCAGGAAGAGTTCAAAGATAACATACTACCAAAGAGTATATGGTTTAATAGCCATATGCTCTTTATTTTTAGTATATAACTGTAATTCAGGGTGAAAAAATGTAAAAAGTTTAGTTTTAATCTTGCTTTTTGGCTTGAAGTGTTGTATAATAAACTATTATATATCAATATGAATACTAAACAGAAACGGAGATTTAAAAATGGCTTATTATTTTAATGAACCTTCACATACTTTCAGTGAGTATTTGCTTGTTCCGGGATATTCCTCGGCAGAATGTATGACAAGTAACGTGAGTCTTAAGACTCCCCTTGTTAAATTTAAAAAAGGTGAAGAACCCGCAATCACTATGAATATTCCTATGGTTTCTGCGATTATGCAGTCAGTTTCAGGTGAAAAGCTGGCAATCGCCCTTGCAAAAGAGGGTGGTGTTTCCTTTATATACGGTTCACAGTCAATTGAAGACGAAGCTGCAATGGTAAGAAGAGTTAAAAACCATAAGGCAGGTTTTGTGGCTAGTGATTCAAATATCAGACCCGACCAGACTCTTGCTGAACTTATTGAGCTTCGCAACCAGACAGGACATAATACTGTTGCAGTTACCGAAGACGGCACAGCAGAAGGCGTTCTTCTTGGTATTGTTACACCACGTGACTATCGTGTAAGCCGTATGGACCCATCGACTCAGGTTAAGGAATTTATGACACCATTTGAAAAACTTATCTGGGCACCCGAGGGCACTACTCTTAAGGCTGCAAATGATATTATCTGGGATAATAAGATTAATTCACTTCCCATCATTGATGGAAATAGACGCCTTGTTGCCTTTGTTTTCAGAAAGGACTATGACGCACATAAAGAAAACCCAACCGAACTCCTTGATTCATCAAAGAGATATGTGGTTGGTGCAGGTATCAATACACGTGACTATGAACAGCGTGTTCCTGCACTTGTTGAGGCCGGTGCAGATGTTTTATGTATCGACTCATCAGAAGGTTTTTCTGAATGGCAGGCAAGAACACTTAAATTCATCCGTGACAAATACGGTGACACAGTTAAGGTTGGTGCAGGTAACGTTGTAGACCGTGAAGGCTTTATGTTCCTTGCGGAAGCAGGTGCTGACTTTATAAAGATTGGTATTGGCGGTGGCTCGATTTGTATCACTCGTGAACAGAAGGGTATAGGACGCGGTCAGGCAACTGCAGTTCAGGAAGTTGCAGCAGCGAGAGATGAATATTTTGAAAAGACCGGTATTTATATTCCTATTTGCTCTGATGGTGGTATTGTACACGATTATCATATTACACTTGCCCTTGCTATGGGTTCTGACTTTGTAATGCTGGGCAGATACTTTGCACGTTTTGATGAAAGTCCTTCAAACAAAGTATCAGTAAACGGCAATTATATGAAGGAATACTGGGGCGAAGGCTCAGCACGTGCAAGAAACTGGCAGAGATACGATATGGGTGGTGCGCAAAAGCTCTCATTTGAAGAGGGTGTTGTCGCTTATGTTCCATACGCAGGGAGCCTGAAAGATAATGTTGCGATGACACTTAACAAAGTAAAGTCAACAATGTGCAACTGTGGTGTGCTTTCAATTCCTGAACTTCAGAAGAACGCAAAGATGACTCTTGTTTCAGCAACAAGTATCATTGAAGGTGGCGCCCATGACGTTGTTCTTAAGGATAAGAATGTAGCACCGGTTAAATAAAAGTGGCAAAAAAGACCATTACAAAGATTTTCGGTGCCAGATTTTTATCAAATGGCGGAGGATTGTTGTTTTGTGGAAACTGCGACAAAATTGTGGGCAGTGTAAACAAATCAGGATATAAATATTTAAATCTTGCGTTTATCTGCACTTGTGGAAATTTTGGTAATATTGAAATTATTCGCGACGGTCATTTTAATGACATAACAAAGCAAATTCGTAAAACTCCAAAGTCAAAACTTGGAGTATGCATCTGCACTAAATGTGATACACCGCTGATTTCAATAATTGATGAAAGAGTTCAAAATTATTCTTTTTATACCGAATGTATCTGCGGTGAAAGGTATGATACTAAACCTACATTTGATAAACGGCTTCGGGAAACTTTGAAAGCATTTAAAAAACTAAAAAACAAATAAACAAATAAACAAATAAAAAAATAAGGAACGGATATTTATTATATCTGTTCCTTATTTATATATTAAAACTAATTTAACACTATAAATTTCACTTTATATCAATAATAATTTCGTCAAGCGAGCGTTTGGGTACGTTAAGAATATTTTCATCGTCAAGGAAGTACTTTATGTCGCCGTCTTTCATTTCACAGGCACAGCTTTTTTGAGCCGGATATCCAAGAGCAAGAACATAGACAAGTGAATAATCATCTTCGCTAAGGTTAAGGGCTTTCATAATCTCTGTTCGATTGAGTGAACCTATCCAACAGCTTCCGATACCCATATCAAATGCACCAAGCATCATTGATGTGACAGCGGCGCCTGCTTCAACTTCAAAAGTTGATTTTACACTTTTATCACCTAAAATTGCAATAAATGCAGTTGGTCTTTCGTCTTCTTTTGGTGTCCCGTCAGCAAGATAGCCCGCCCACCGTGTGTGTTTAAAAACGGTATCAATAAGGGACTTTTCGTCAATAACAGCAAATCTAAGCGTCTGATTGTTACCCGGATATGCGGCTAGCCTTGCGTAATCAATAATTGTCAGCAAGTCTTGTTTAGGAATAGCACTTTGCTTAAATTTTCTTATTGTTCGTCTTTCAAGCAATGCGGTCTTAACTTCCATTAAAATCAATCCTTTCAATCAATTCTTTTCAACAGCATAATAGTAGTAAAGGTATTGTTGTGCTACGCCGCCAAAGTTGCCAAAGTTTTTTTCAACAAATTCAGGAATGTCCTTTTCTTCAACTCCGTAAAGATTGTTAAGGATACGTTTAATCCATACATCCTGCGGGAAGGTGTTATATCTGCCTAAAGCAAATAATAAAACGCAGTCTGCAACCTTGCTGCCAACTCCTTTAATCTTCATAAGTGTGGCTTTTGCATCGGTTATATTCATTTTGGGAAGCTCTTCAAGGTTAATCTCGCCTGAAACTACCTTTTGTGCGGCATCTATTATGTATTTGTCTCTAAAACCTGCACGGATTGGTGCCAAATCTTCAGGAGTCAGCACCGAAAGAACCTCGGAAGAAGGAAATCCGTGAAAAATTTTGCCGTCAAATTCAATCTTTTCTCCATAAGCCTCGCACAGAGCTGCAATAATTTTCTTTATTCTTGGAATGTTGTTATTTGCAGATATTATGAAGGAAACAATCGTTTCCCACAAATCCTGACGAAGAATTCTTATACCTCGGCCTTTTTCAATGCAGGGACGCAATTTTTCGTCTTGCCACAGTTTTTCTTCAATAACGTTGTAGTCATTTGAAAAATTCAGGTAATGACTCCAATACACTAAGTCAGGGTTTGAGCTTTCAACATAGATGGTTTTTGGGTCGTGATAATACATTTTAACGGCGTGATTTGCCACAACTCCGTAAAACGTACCGTCTGAATCCTTTTCCCAACGAAAGCATTGTCCGCAGAGGAAGGTTTCGTCAAGGCTGAAATGGTCAATGTTATAAAGTCTTATCATAATAAATGCACCTTTCGGTTTCAGTTGTTTACTACCAGTGATTTAATAAAAATATTAACTTCCTTTACACAAATTGAAGTACTGTGTTCAATAGAATTGCGTAAGGCATTTTGCAGCTTTCCAGATATATCCGGAATATTGCTTGGATAGTTTATTGATATTTCCACGGAAATTTCTATAAATCCATCATTGTCAGATACACTTTGAATTTTATGAATTTTTAATATTTCTGGAAATTTTGATATTTCAAAGCGACAAATATCTGCAATTGCCCGTGAAGATATTTTAAAACTGCCCATATAACTGTATGTTGGGCGGATTATGGTATCTTCAGAACTTATTCTGCTACGCTTACCCGGGATAACAAGAGATTTTAGAAAGTATCCTGAAAATTGTTTTTTCACCTCGGGCACAGGGGCAGGAATAATATGCTTGCCTTGTTTATTCCGCATATTATGAGCAATTTGTATTTCCTCGGGTGTAGATATATCTTCGATATAGATGATTTCTTCAATTTCAGGAAGTCCAAGACGTTTGGCTATAAGTTTTACCATACGGTCGGATGTGCCCAATATAAGAAGCGAGTCGATAGAGTGCTTTGCAATTGTCGTAGCAACATCAGCCGCTTGACTGTGAGATTCAAAAATCGCACGCCTGACTGATGCCATCTTGTTTGTTTCGTGCTTGGCTGACCTTCCTGCAAGAATGCGTCCATCTGCTATAAGCAGACCATCATCAATTATGCCATCAATATTCTTTTCGTGTGCCAGGTCGATACAGTGATAGCTTTTACCCGTGCCTGATTTTCCAACAAGGGCAATAACACGCATAGATTAATCCTCGTTTTCTGTAGAGTTTTTCTCGGATATTTTATAACAAAGCCTCATTAAGCTGTCACCAAGATGGATGTTTTCAACTACGATGTCATCATTGGCTGTGATTTCAGCGTATGAAAAGTTGAGGAATGCTTTTATTCCGCAATCAACAAGCTCTTTTGTAACTTGATTTACAACAGATTTAGGAACAGAAAGAATAGCCATAGTTGGTTTATGTTCGTCAACAAAATCTTTCATAGATTCAGAGTCCAAGACCTTAAGATTGCGAATTTCCATACCGATTTTTTTGGGGTCATTATCAAAAATGCCGATAAGCTCAAATCCACGTTTTTCAAAATTCGTGTTAAGTGTCAGTGCGTGACCGATGTTACCCGCGCCAACCAAAATTGCCTTGTATTTTGAATTAAGGCCAAGGATGCCTGCAATCTCGCCGTATAAATACTCAACATTATAGCCGTAGCCCTGCTGACCGAAACCGCCAAAGCAGTTTAAGTCCTGACGTATCTGGGACGCAGTAATCCCCATTTTTTCGCTTAATTCCTTTGAAGATATTCTTTCAACACCTGAATTCAAAAGCTCGACAAGATATCTATAGTATCGAGGCAGACGATTGATAACTGATGCTGATACCTGTTTTTCCATTTAAAAATTCCTCCGTAAAAGAGAGATTAAAGGATTGCTTTAAGATTTTCGCCTACTGCAAGTAAAAAGTCTTCGGTATTAACTTTTTTCTTGTTTTCAAGATTTGAAAGGAGGTAAAGGTCACCTGTCATAGTACCATCTTCGATAGTCTTGATTGTAGCTTTTTCAAGCTTGTCAGCAAAAGTACAAAGTTCATTGAGCCCGTCAAGCTCGCCACGCTTTCTGAGAGCGCCTGTCCATGCGAAGAGTGTTGCAACACTGTTTGTTGAGGTTTCTTCGCCTTTTAAATGCTTATAGTAGTGACGCTGAACTGTGCCGTGTGCAGCCTCGTATTCGTATGTTCCGTCAGGTGATACAAGTACAGATGTCATCATAGCAAGGCTGCCGTAAGCTGTGGCAACCATATCAGACATAACATCGCCATCATAGTTTTTGCAAGCCCAGATATATCCACCCTCTGAACGTACAACACGTGCAACCGCATCGTCAATAAGGGTATAGAAGTATTCAATGCCTGCTGCATCAAATTTTTCTTTGTATTCTTTTTCAAAGATTTCACTGAAGATATCTTTGAATCTGTGGTCATATTTTTTTGAAATAGTGTCCTTTGTGGCAAACCAGATATCCTGCTTTGTGTCAAGAGCATAGTTAAAGCAACAACGAGCAAAGCTTGCAATTGATTTGTCAATATTGTGAAGACCTTGAATTATACCATCGCTGTCGGTAAATTCGTGAATGGTCTGTCTGATTTCCTTGCCGTCTTTATCTGTGCAAACAATTTCGCACTTTGAGCCTGCAGGAACCTGCATCTCTGTGTTTTTGTATACATCACCATACGCGTGACGTGCAATGGTGATTGGCTTTGTCCATGTGGGAATGTAGGGTGTGATACCCTTAACAATGATAGGAGCACGGAAAACAGTTCCGTCAAGGATTGCACGGATTGTACCGTTTGGTGATTTCCACATCTCCTTAAGGTTATATTCCTTAACACGTTCTGCATTAGGTGTAATGGTTGCACATTTAACGGCTACACCGTATTTTTTTGTGGCATAAGCTGAGTCAAATGTAACCTTATCGTCAGTTTCATTTCTGTATTTAAGACCAAGGTCATAATATTCTGATTTAAGGTCAACGTAAGGGAGAATAAGGATGTCCTTAATCATCTTCCATATAATTCGGGTCATTTCATCCCCGTCCATCTCAACGAGGGGGGTGGTCATTTTGATTTTTTCCATTGTATATAAATCCTTTCTGCGGTTTATTTGCTGTTTTCTCTTGTGTAATTCAGCAGACCTCCGGCTTTAAGCATTTCACGCTGACGTGTTGAAAGGTCAAGCTTAACCATAAAGTCAAAGCCTTTTGTCACGTTTGTTATGGTGAGTTCATCGGCACTTAGGATGCTTTCGTGGAGGTCTGACATCTTAAGTTCATCTGTCTGGTCAATTCTGTCATAATCTGCTTCATTTACAAATGTAAGTGGGATAATACCCGCATTTATAAGGTTTGCCATATGAATTCTTGCAAATGATTTAACAATTACAGCTTTAACACCAAGGTAAAGCGGGGCAAGTGCCGCGTGCTCTCTTG
>JAZRNN010000023.1:0-6148 GCA_045648175.1 Clostridia bacterium | reverse complement strand
TACAGCGATTCAAACGATACAGCACATCCGCACGCTGAATACAAATATTGTTCTTGTGGGACTAAAGAATATACAGGAATAAAAAAATTAAATTCTTCTTGTAAACAGTGCTATCCTGTTGGAAATGTAAAACTCACACGTGAATTTGAGAAAACAAAAGGTACAGCTACATTTTATCGTAATAGTGTAAGCAATGCTACAAACTATACTCTAAAGGTGTATCGCAATGATAATTTATATAATACATACGATATGTCCTCTGATAAATATTATGTAAGCGGACTTCCGAGCGGAGAATACTATGCAATTCTTTATGCAAAAAACACAACCACAGGTGAGGAACGCAACGATAGTTGCCTGAGATTTAAAATAGCTGATTCTTATACCGTTTCATATAATGCAAACGGTGGAACAAATGCTCCATTATTACAGACAAAAATTGAAGATACAAACCTGACGTTAACATCGGCAATTCCGACAAAAGAGGGTCATATATTCAAAGGTTGGGCTTCGAGCAAAAATGCAATCACAGCACAATATCAGGCAGGCGGCAGTTACACAAAAAACGCAAAAATCACGTTATATGCTGTATGGGAGCCTGAAACTTATACTGTCATATTTGACACAAACGGCGGAACAGGAATTGTTGCAGATGAAAAAGTTACATATGGCAATACAATAAAAATGCCAAATTCGGTGATAAAGGATTATGCTTATCTTAAAGGCTGGTCTGTTAATGAAAATTCAACTAAAGTTGACTATTCGTTGAGTACTGATTATAAAATAAAACAAAATTTAACCCTATATGCAGTATGGGGTGATGCAAGCTGGGACAATGAAATTTCAGCGAGCTTATCAGGTAAAGGTACACAGGAAGAGCCATATTTAATTTCGACTGCTGCGGATTTGGCGTATCTTGCAAATAAAGTAAATACCCAAACATCTGCTCCCAGTTATGAATATTATAAATTGACTGATAACATTAACTTAAATTACAGTGAATGGAAGCCAATAGGTATTTACGGAAATGAAAATCAATATTTTTATGGCTCATTCGATGGAAATGGATATACAGTTTCAGATATGTATATTACAAGTGCTAATGAAAGATATATAGGATTATTCGGTTATGTTAAGGATAGTGAAATAAAAAATCTTACCCTAACAGGAGCAATAGAAAGTATTTCATCAGATAGTGATATATGGATTGGAGGCTTGGCAGGAAAAGCACTAAATTCAAATCTTGAAAATTTGACAGCTTTACACTTAAATATTGGTGGTATCTCTGCTGGCGGATATAATTCAGCTATTGCGACAATCGTTGCAAATGCAGAAAGCAGCGAAGTATTATACTGTTCATCAAAAGAAAGTCACATTGATGTTAAAAAGGGAAATTTTTATATTGGAATGATAGCTGGATATACATACAATGGAAATATTAAAAGCTGCTCTACCACTGTTAGCAATAATGGATTGTTTAGTTCTTCTGTAACAGCAAAACAGCTTTACATTGGTGGTATTTGCGGATATTTAAGTGGTGGATTAGGTGGAAAAGTTGAAAATTGTATAGTCAAAGCTCCTTGTTTTTCGAATAATATAAAGGTTGAAAGTACTATATTTTGTGGTGGAATAATAGGTTATGCACATTCTAAATGGAAGATTAGAGCCTGTACGGCAAATTTCACAGATAAAACTGTAAATAGTATGACGTTAGAAGCAGATTTAGCCTGTTATGCAGGAGGCATACTAGGTTACGATGCTTACTATAATACAATTTCGGACTGTATATATGACGGTGGCAGTATTGTTGCTAATAAATGTTCGAGACGGGTTGAAGTAGGCGGACTTATAGGTTGTGCGTATGCTTGGAGCGATGAAAGAACTGTTATAGAACGATGTGTAGCAAATGTAGATGGCATTATTTCTGGAACAACAAACGATACACCTGAATATGGATATTGTTATGTAGGAGGTGGAATTGGTAATGCAACATATACAAAACCACCACAAGATACAAGTATTAGATTAGCTTATGCTAAGAATTTAATTGTATTTGCTGACGAGATAAACGCTAATACACCAAAGGAAAGTGGAATAGCTGGTAACATAGTAGGTAAAAATCAAGATAATGTTTTTGAATTTTCAAATGCTTATTATAATGCAGAAATGAACATAGTATCATCAACCGGCAATATAAACACATCTGGTACAGCGAAGTCTATAAAATCAATAAATATCCCTTTCTATAAAAATATCATGGGCTTTGAATCGTATTCATCTATGGAGAATTTGAATACTAACGAAAAAGCAATATGGGTACTAAAAAATGGCGAGTTGCCAGAACTATATTATAACTGTTTAAATAATATAACAATATCAAAGGATATTGAAAACGGAACAGTAACCGTAGATAAAACGCAGGCGATTAACGGTGAAACTGTAACTGTTACAGCTATTCCAAATGATAATTATGTTGTCAATAAAATTTATGTTAATGGTGAGGAAAAAGACAGCACATTCACAGTGAATGGCGATTGTGAAATTTATGTTACTTTTGCAGAAGAAGTTGAAGAATACAATGTATCAATATCTGCGAATGACAACGCAACAGGAACACTTGTCAATGTGGATTCAACAACACCAATGCTTATGAGCGTTATGTCAGTTGCAGACGAAGACAATTCCGAAATCACTGCAAAGGATGGTGAGGAAATACTGATAAAGGCAACAGCAAATACAGATTATACCATTGATACACTTTATGTAAATGGTGAAGAAATTGCAGGAAACAGCTTTATTCTTGAAGATGATTCACTTATCACAATGGACATAGCGAGTATCAATACAAACATTGAAGCTGTAACAAATGAGGTAGTAGATGTAGGATGTCATTTTGCTGTAGTAAGTGGGTCAGTTTCAAGCGAAGATGAAAACGCTGTAAAATATATTCGTTATTGGTCTGCGGATAATGCAGAAACAATATATACAACAGATGTTGAGGTGGGTTCAGGTTATTATACATTTGAAATTGAAGAACTTGAACCGGAAACAATATATTATTATCAAATGATAGAAACTGGCGAAGTAAAATCATTCACCACTTGTGAAGAACCTATCGATGAATATGTGGGTGATGAATATAGTGGAGAGGACGAAAATGAAAGTCAGCCAATAACAGCTACAACATACAAAACATTAACCTCAACCTACAAGTTCAGTATCGAATGCTCACAAGCATTAACAACTGAATTCTTGGCAATTGCTTGCTACGACGAGAAAGGGAAACTTTTGGTACTTAAGCAAGTAGAATGTGATGGCGATACGTCTTATACGGTTAGTGTGCCTATTGATACAGTTATTGACTATGCAAAAGTGTTTGTATGGAGCAGTTCAAGCAGTTTAAAACCTCTTGCAGGTGTTGAAATTGTGGATATAATAGAATGAAAATATAAAATTTTATAATTGTAGGAAGTAATTTCTAAATCCGTGTAAAAGGGGTGAGTTAATGAAGACTCACTCCTTTTACATATCGCCATATCAAAATATGATACACATTAATCAAAGAAAAGGACTTTGAAAAAACTTCGTAGACTTATGCCATCTTCTGTGGTATGTTTGTGTTGCCGAAAGGTAATATAAAACAGAGAGGAAGAATTTTATGAAGAAAAAAGTATTATGTACGGCATTAGCGACAATGATGCTGCTAACAACAACTGCATCGGCGGCACCATGGTGGCTCAGTAAGTACCGAGTAACCTTCGACAACGAACTTGGAATCGTAGGAAATGTAACCTTGCAATTCGCATCGGACGGCGGAAGTTTTATCAGGCCAATAACTAAAAGATATGGCGAAAGCATCAGCTTAGAGAGTTACATCCCGACAAAATACGGTTACACATTCAAGGGCTGGTTCACTGATCCGAGAACAAAGCAGAATCAGGTAACAACATTTAAATTCATAAAGCCTGATGTGCTTTATGCGAAATGGGAGCCAAATCCAAAGGAACCTATAAATCCAAATGACGAAATTATGGCAAAAGACACCTGCTACCTCACAGATGAGGAAATAAAAATACGAAATGAAATCATAGAAGAGAAAAATAAAGCCTACATCGAAGGCTTTGGCTATGTGGCACCTGCCCAAAGAAAAACAATCATCGTAGACTCGGATGGTGATATAAATAAAATGGTCGGTATAATGGAATAAATCCCTATATAAACAAATTGAGGTTACGCATAAAATGTATGCGTAACCTCTTTTGAAATCAACGATTAACTTTAATAGAATTATATATCAAAAGCAGTAAAATGTCAATAAAATTACTATTATTTTTCTTTTGAAAAATTGATGCTTTTTATTCGCAAAAACGCTTGACTTGTGCCGACCTTTACGGTATTGTTTGTGTTGCCAAAAAGGTAATATAAAACAAAGGAAGTGAGATAATGCAGAGGAAACTACTTACAAACGGAAATGTACACAAGAGAACAGACGGTCGCTGGAGTGGAGTTATATGGTACATGGACGAGCAAGGTGAACGCAAAAGGAAATCCTTCTCAGGAACTACCAAGCAGGAAGCAAACAAGAAAATCACCAACTACATAGCGGAATTCGAGAAAGCCATTGAGGATACAGATGAAAGCAAGAAACTACTAAAAGATAGCCTACAGAATTGGCTGGAAATAGTAAAATTCCCATCAGTCGAGCAAACGAGCTACGATAGACTCGAAGGAACGGCAAGATGTCAAATCTACCCACTGCTCGGCGATAAGGTTGTCGGAGACATAACCCCTGCCGATGTAAAGGCAATGCTTAATCACTGGATGTACCTTGGAAGGTCATACTCACTCGTAAAGAAAGCATATGTGCTCCTAAACGAATACTATAGAAGCCTGTTCGTAGAAGAACGGATACATAAGAATCCTATGGACAATGTGGAGATGATGAAAAAAGCAAACTTCCTGTCGGCACAAGGCAAGGAAGACCTGCCGGAATGCGAAACCATCGAAGTCTTCACAGATGAGGAGCTTGAAAAATTCAAAGCCGAAGCCTTCCGAACACACTCTACAGGCAATAGAGTATATCAGCAAGCAGGAGCATTCATCTTGATGCTCAACACAGGACTGAGAACAGGCGAACTTCTGGGAGTGCTAAATAGCGACATAGACCTTGAAAACAAAACAATGACAATAAGACAAGCGGTAAAATTAGTCGACCAAAGAGATGGAACAAAGCTCATAGGCGGTAAAGTTAAAAAAGTAGGTAAAACCAAAACCACCACAAGCAAACGAGTCGTACCGCTAAACGGCACAGCAATAGAAATGATACTCGACCTGCGAAAAGAGTACTACTTCGGCGAAGACACTCCGCTAGTGTGCGATGCCAACGGTGACTATGCAAACCCAACTAACCTACGAAAACGACTATATAGAATAGAAGATGCTGCAGGGATAGAAACAAAAGGACTCCATGCATTCAGACACACATTCGCCACCAAGGTAATAAATGGAACAAAGTGCGCTGATGGCAGCATAAAGACACTAAATATCAAAGCGGTAGCCGACATCCTCGGTCACACTACCACAGAGATAACTGAAAGGTACTATGTAAAGAAGGACACCTCAAGGCTGACAGGAATCACGGACGGATTCGAGCTATAAAGAATCCGAAATACAAAAATACACCCTGAGAATTAAAATTCAGGGTGTATCAAATTTTGATATACAGTAATCAAAGAAAAGCCAAATTCTATTTTGAACAAAAAATAATCTGCAGAATTAAAAAATATTCTTGCAGAATTGTTCTCTATAACCGAAATAGACAGAATTGCCGAAATCAAGTGATGCTAAAATGATGATGTAGCAGACGGAACGCTCCGAAACAGATGCAACCGTATGCGAAATTGATGCTCATTTGGGGCATAATTATTTAAGTCTCAAGACCATGCGCCGTTATAAAAAATATAATTAAAAATTGCCGGAATTCAAAAATGATGCTCAAAAAATTGAAGATTGCTGCTCTCGAATTTTGACAATAAAAAATGGCTCAAACCCAGTGTTTGAGCCAAATATATTGGCAGGGGTAGAAGGACTCGAACCCTCAAGAACGGTTTTGGAGACCGGCATGTTACCATTACATCATACCCCTAAA
>JAZRNN010000022.1:0-3517 GCA_045648175.1 Clostridia bacterium | reverse complement strand
TAAATATTCAAACTGTCACAAAGCCGGATGAGTTTTACACCTCGTCCGGCTGTCGTTTTATGATACCAAAGAAAGCTCTAAAAACATGCGGGAATTTGCGCTTGTTGACATTTCAACAAGTTTGTGCTATACTTATAACTTGTTGAGAGTTCAACAAGTATTATGGAGGTAGTCTTATGCAAAAGAGATTTGAAACTTTTACAGTGCTAATTAACAGAATCAGTCGTAACATTCGAAAGATTAAAAATCAGGAGATGGCAGAATATAATCTAAGAAGTGCTCACGTTTCTTGTCTGTATTATCTTTATACGAATAAGGGTGCAACAGCTACCGATCTTTGTGAGCGTTGCGAGGAAGATAAGGCGACCATTTCCCGTGCAGTTGATTATCTTGAAAGCAATGGATTCCTTACCTGTGAATCCAAGAATGCAAAGAGATATAAAAGTCCGCTGATTCTGACTGAGAAAGGAAACGAAGCAGGAAAGAAGATTGCCGATAAGATCAGCGGTGTTCTTGATGCTATCAGCGATGGTCTTACCGATGAGGAAAGAGTCGAATTTTATCGCAGCCTTTCCATTATCAGCGAGAGTTTAGAAGCCGTATCCAAGAATAGCAGTAAATAAGGAGAAAAAAGATTATGAAAACAAGAATTATTGTGGATTCCACAGCAGATTTAATGCCTGAATTGAAAAAACGTGTGCATGTTGTTCCGCTTACCGTTCACTTCGGTCAGGAAGAATACATTGATGGTGTCACCATCGATCACAAGACTTTTTATGAAAAACTTGTAGAAAGCGATGTGCTTCCTACTACCAGCCAAGCAACACCGGACGCTTTTATGAAAGAGTTTGAAAAAGCAAAAGAGGCGGGCGAAGCCGCGGTTGTTATTACTCTTGCTTCAAAGTTTTCCGGTACATACCAAAGTGCTACCATTGCAGCAGCCGAATATGAGAATATTTATGTTGTAGATAGTGCCAGTGCGGCTATGGGCAGCGGCATTTTGATAGAATTGGCGTTCAGATTGCTTGACGAAGGAAAGAGCGCAAAAGAAATCGCAAAGGCACTGGAAGAAGAAAAGAAAAAGATTGTTATTGTTGCCTTAGTAGACACCCTTGAATATCTAAAAAAAGGTGGTCGCATTTCAAAGGCTGTCGCTTTTGCCGGCGGTGTGCTTAACATTAAACCTGTAATTTCTGTCGTAGACGGCGAGATCAATATGCTCGGTAAGGCTCGTGGATCTAAGATGGGCAATAACCTGCTTGTTCAGGAAATTGACAAAGTTGGTGGCATTGATTTCAGCAAACCTGTATTGCTCGGTTACAGCGGTATCTCCGATGCTTTGCTTAAGAAATATATTGAAGATAGCCGACATATCTGGGAAGGCAATCTCGATGAAGTGCGTTATACAACCGTGGGTAGCGTTATAGGCACACACGCAGGACCCGGGGCTGTGGTTGTTGCATTCTTCAAGAAGTAAGTATATAGGAGTTGCTGTACAATGGAAAATAATAAGAAACAATTGTGGCAAGCAGTAAAATTCACGCTGTTTTCAATTTCTGCAGGCGTTATTCAAATCGCCTCTTTTGCACTGCTTGAAATATTTATTAAAGATTATTGGATTCCATATTTGATTTCTCTCGTGCTTTCAATTCTTTGGAATTTCACACTTAATCGTCGATATACTTTTAAGTCGGCAGCAAACGTGCCTGTTGCAATGGCAAAGGTGTTTGGGTTTTATCTCGTATTTACACCGCTTTCCACATATCTTGGAAATGCGGCGGAAGGTCTTGGTGTAAATGATTTTATAATTTTAATCGTTACAATGCTTGCAAACTTCGTATTAGAATTTCTCTTCTGCAAGTTTGTTGTGTATCGAGGTAAGGAAGATACGCTGAAAAAGTAATTTGTTGAATGATGGGAGGATTTCTTATGGAGGACATAAAGAGCAATGTTGTTTATGCCAAATGTGTTCGCTTTTTCTATAGCGCTTCCCGTTGCGATGGTAAACTTGTTTTTGAATATACTGCCAACTATCATTTTGCGGTATAATACACCAAAATTGAAAATGATGTTGCTGAGAATGAACAGAAGTTAAAATGTCTTTGAAAAGGAGAAAAGAAATGAGAAAGATCAAAATTGTGTCGGATTCATCTTCCGATCTATTAATGCTTGACGGCGTAGAGTTTGCAAGCTCACCAATGAAAATCATTACTTCTAAAAGAGAGTTTGTTGACGATGAAAATCTTAATGTTGATGAAATGGCGAACTTTTTTAATGAATATAAAGAAAGATCGCAAACATCTTGCCCGAACCCTGCTGATTGGTTAGATGCTTTCGATGATGCCGATGATATTATCTGTGTTACTATTACAAGCGCACTTTCAGGCAGCTATAACTCGGCCTGTACGGCAAAGGAACTGTATGAGGCTGAGAACGAAGGCAAACGGGTTTTTGTTCTTGATACACTTTCTGCAGGCCCTGAAATTACTTTGGTAGTAAAAAAATTAGAAGAACTTGTGAAATCCGGTATTGCCTACGAAAAAATTTGCGAGAAAATTCAAGAATATACTAAGTGCACAGGTCTTGTGTTTATGCTTAAATCCCTGAAGAATTTTGCTGCTAATGGCAGAGTATCGCCACTTGTGGCAAAACTCGTTGGATTCGCAGGTATTTGCATAGTTGGCAAAGCAAGTGATGAAGGAACATTGGAACCGACACACAAATGCCGTGGCGAGAATCGTTCTCTTGAAACCCTAATAAATGATCTTAAAGAACTTGGATTAAAAACCGGCAAGGTAAGTATAGGACATTGTCAAAACGAAGGTGCGGCAACCAAACTTAAGCAAATGATCGAATCGACATTTGAAAAAGTTCAGGTAGAAACACATAAACTCAGAGGCCTATGCAGCTTCTATGCAGAAAAAGGCGGTTTGTTAGTAGGTTTTGAAAAACATTGATAAAGATTTATAATACTAGGGCGATGACAAAATCTGTCATCGCCTTTTTATATTCAATTTGAAATTTTAAAAACAATTGGAAATTCTACTCATAATTTCTACAAAAAGTGTGATACTAACAAAGAGCAAAAAACAACAACTCGTCCTAAGTCCTCTGGGGTGTTTTTCGGCCTCCTGTCGAGTATACACAAACGCATTTCAGGGCGTTTTTTGACCATTTTGGGCTGGGACGAGGAAAAATTCAGTACAAGCAAAAATTCCGAAAACCCGCATAAATACAGGGCTTTTGGCACATTTTAGAGTAGAGAAAAGGAGTAAATATATGAAAGCAACAGGTATAGTTCGTAGAATCGACGACTTAGGTCGTGTGGTTATACCAAAAGAAATAAGAAGAACCCTCAAGATTAGAGAAGGGGACCCATTGGAAATATTTACCGAGGCATCGGGAGAGGTTGTATTTAAAAAATATTCTCCCATGGGCGAGATGGCAGAGTTTGCGGGGGGCATTGCCGAGGCAATTTGCGGCGATGTTAACTTCCCTGTTCTTATCTGTGACCGTG
>JAZRNN010000021.1:0-16622 GCA_045648175.1 Clostridia bacterium | reverse complement strand
GTTATCAAGCCTGTTATCCAGACTGAACTGATTGATGATGAAACGGTCATTCTTGTTAATCCCACGGGCAGATTTGTTGTTGGTGGCCCTCAGGGCGATACAGGCCTCACCGGTCGCAAGATAATTGTCGATACTTACGGCGGTTATGCTCGCCACGGTGGCGGAGCCTTCTCCGGTAAGGACCCGACAAAGGTCGATCGATCTGCGGCATACGCAGCCAGATATGTAGCCAAGAATATAGTTGCCGCCGGTCTTGCCACCCGTTGCGAGGTGCAGCTGGCGTATGCTATCGGTGTTGCCCAGCCCGTTTCGGTCATGGTCGATACCTTCGGTACAGGTAAATACTCGGATGAGGCTTTGGCAGAAGCGGTGCAAAAGGTGTTTGATCTCCGTCCGGCGGCGATCATCCGTGCATTAGATCTGAGAAAACCGATCTACAAACAGCTTGCAGCATACGGACATATGGGTAGAGAAGAGTTAGGTGTCGCTTGGGAGAAAACCGATAAGATAGCACAGCTACAAGCGTGTTTTGAATAACAGTAATCAGAATAAAAGCCAATCGCCATAAGTAGGTTGGTCTTAGGGATAAGACCAACTTACAGTGAAATAGATTTGCGATGCAAATCTGTGATATTCGTCTGACGACGAGTGATATAGGCTGCGCCTGTGATATATTTTCTTCGAAAATCTTAATGAAAAAACTGCCCGTTGCGATTGATATGCACCCCAAAAGTTAGACACTTTTGGAGGTGCATATTTTTATGTCAATAAAAGGGAAAAATTACAAAAACTACTCCTCAGAATTTAAAATATTTGTTATAATGGATATGCGAGAACACAAATTAATCTATAACGAGACAGTAGGAAAGTACAACTTGGGTGATTTGCAGTTTGGTGGAGCCAGAAGGATGCTACAGCGGTGGGAACGCATTTTTTAGAAGAGCATAACATTATTCAAAGTATGTCTCGCAAGGGGAATTGTATGGATATTTCTATGAAACTAAAAGGAATGAGTCCGGTACAATACCAAACTCATTCACAAGCAAGTTAATATTAAATTTTGTCTAAACTTTGGGGTTCACTTCACTACGTCGGTGCTTTTTTATAAATATTTTATATCCACTGTGAATACTAAAAAGAATTGAGCATTTAAAGCTATTTCCAATGTCCGGAAGAGGTGTCGGATGCATCTTTAAAAACTTTGCTAAAAAAATATATATTCGTAACTAATTATAGATGAAACAGACAGACAGCATGGTTTATATAAGACTTGCCAGAGTTTTAATACACTTTTCGCAAATAAGTTTCTTTTTATACATTACAGTGTCTTGCGCTTCTCCACAGAATATACAGGCAGGCTCATATTTGCCGAGAACAAGTCTGGTATCATCCACAAAAATTTCTAAAGCATCTTTGGGTTCCAAACCAAGTTTATTGCAAATTTCTTTTGGAATAACAATTCTGCCCACATCGTCAACATGTCTAACAATTCCTGTATTTCCTTTTGTTGAATCATTAAAGTGTTTTTCAAGAATTACATGCACTCCATCAACAAAAATTTCAAGGCTTCCTTTGGGGTCAATTCCCAAAGTATCACGCAGCTCTTTGGGAAGAACTATTCTGTCCAGACTGTCAACGTGTCTTACAATCCCGGTTGATTTCATTTTATCAGCTCCTTTGTGATTTAACAAAATAAACTTCTGTTTTTCGATTGCGGAAGATGGGGGATTTTTGTCCGTTTTGTCCGCTTTTTTATTTATACTACCATATTTGGAAAAAGCTGTCAACAGAAAAAATAAAAAAATTGTTCTTGTCGAAGGATGAAAAAACCTGATATGTCGCAGTTTGTCGAAAAAAACACCCTTGCCGTGAATAGACAAGAGTGTTGTTGAAATTAAAAAATTATCTGTTTTCATCAGATACATAAAACCTGACAAGTTCTTCAAGGATTTCGTCAGTTTCAAGCTTTTGAATCAATGATCGTGCTCCGTTATGCGCGGTGATGTACGAAGGGTCACCCGACATAATATATCCCACAATCTGATTTATGGGATTATACCCTTTTTCGGTCAGAGCGCTGTGAACTGAAAGTATAAGCTCTCGTGGACTGGTTTTTTCCTTTTCGACCCTAAATTTTACGGTTTTTGAAAGGTTTGTGTTTTCCATTTGTATGACCTTCCTTTCGGTAAAAGTACATTCTATATATATTTTAACACAGTTTTCTTGTCAAAACAAGTATATTATTTAAAAATAGATTACAAATTTGTTACTTGCGAAGAGAAAAATAGTTGCCGATGATAACTATATCATTAATATTAAATGCTTGGCGGACTTTTTTGTTGCCTGTATTAATTCTTTCTGATAATGTAGGGGCAGTTGCCTGGTTGGAGGGAGTATAATAAATTGTATCATCAATCCAGGCTGAGTTACCAAAATAAACAAACCCACTGTGGTTATCATCAAGAACGTCCCAACCTATATAACAGTGATTGTCTTCAAGGTCAAAAAGATTAATTATGGTGGGCAAAAGGTCTGCGGTGTGCGTTGGCTTGGTTATTTTTTTACGTTCAAGGCCAGGTGAGTAAATAAATGCAGGGACACGATACATTAAATCGTCGCCGACCTCTTTGTTAAGTTGTGCCAACTTGTTCTGGTCGGAATAGCCATAAGCATAATGGTCGGTAAAAACAATAATCGCTGTGTCATCAAGCAAGTTGTCTGCATTAAGCCGTTCAAGGAGTTGGCGGAAAAAATCATCTGTATCTCTTGCGAGAAGATGACAAGCGTTTTCTTCAAAATCCATTGAAGGGTCAACAAGATCAGGGTGATTTTCCTTTACAACCGCAAGCTTTGAGTCATCATAGGTATACGGAACGTGTCCGGAATATGTTATTACAAAACTAAAAAAGGGAGAATTTTTAACAATATCGTCGTAAACGCCTTCCATTTTCAGAACCTTGCTGTCAGATTGAGCGGCATAATCGGTCATACCATAATCTTGAAAGGAATGATATTTTTCGAAGCCAAGGCTTTTGTGCATAAGCCCGCGATTGTAGAATTCTGAGTGGTTGTAATGAAAAGAATTTGCCGAGTAGCCCATATTTACAAAAAGCTGAGGCAGGGCGTAGGGATAGCTATTTGATGCGTAGTTTACCGCACTGACAGCAGAAGGAGGGGTATAAAAGCCTGTGTTAAAGCAGAATTCCGAGCCAAGAGTATATCCTGTGCCAAATGTTGGTGCATAGTGATTTGCAAGATTTATACCGTTGTCCATCATATATTTCATAACAGGAGTATATTTTTCGGTTATCATCCAGTCGTCTATGCCTTCAAGCATAACGGCAATAACGTTTTTGCCCTTCAGTAGACCTGTGTATTTATTGCCGGCATCTTGCGCTGCCTTTACGGCAATATAGTTGTCAACAGATTTAAAGTCTTTCTCTGTGTATTTGTCTCCTTCAAGCCAGGTTTTATAAAAATCCCGTGCAACAAAATGATAAATTCCAACAATATCAATACATTTATTTGTATCGTTAAATTCGCTGTATACAACACGTGGTTTGCTCCAGGAATCCCAATCCTGGTCGGATTCGCCAAATAACGAAGGCTGCATGTATATGTGCAGACAAAGCAATGCTAATACGGGAATAATAATCAGACTTTTTGCAATTTTTCCCGTATGGTTGGGGCGTTGCCACTTTATTGCAGTAATGATTAAAAACAGTATTGAGAGAGATGTACAAGTGATAAGGCGCGCATCCATATAGGACAGTGCATAAGATAAATAATCTCCGCCCTCGCTCACAAGACCAATGCTGCTCAAACGAAAAAAATGCTCAAATATTTGAAAATAAATATATTGAGAAAACGAAAAGAATATAAAAATACTGCCAATTAATATATATATAAGCCTACCCCATTTCTTGGGGAACAAAACCAGCGAGCCGTAAAGAAACAGAATTATCCACGCAAGATTAAAGGTGGCAGGAATCACGGTCGCAAAAAACTCGTCGTAAACCTTGGGCCAGACAAGATATCTGAGCTGTAAGTCGGGAAGCAACAATGCAAGAATTGCAAAGATATAAAAATAGCGTTGGTTTAAAAAGTGAAAAAATCTTTTTATTCCGACTTTCATAAAATCACCTCAAATAAATTTTATCAAACGGTATATAATAAACATTATATCATAAAAGCGGTCAAAAATCAACGATATTACGCAAACAACACTTTTCTGCAAAAAATAACGTCTTTTTTATTGACATATTTTTTAAGGAATGATATCATATATAAGGATATATTGAAGTTTTAATTCAGGAGGAAATAAAAATGTTAGTATCAGTTAGTGAAATGCTGAAAAAAGCAAAAGAAGGAAAGTACGCTGTTGGTCAGTTTAATATCAATAACCTTGAATGGACAAAGGCTATCCTTTTAACAGCTCAGGAATGTAATTCACCGGTTATCCTTGGTGTTTCTGAGGGTGCGGGTAAGTATATGGCAGGCTTTAAAACCGTAGTAAATATGGTTAAGGGTATGATTGAAGGCCTCAACATTACTGTTCCGGTTGCTGTTCATCTTGACCACGGTAGTTATCAGGGTGCACTTGACGCAATGGAAGCCGGCTTTTCATCAATAATGTTTGATGGTTCACATTATGGAATTGACGAAAATATTGAAAAAACCAAGGAAATGGTTGCGCTTGCAAAGTCAAAGGGTATCTCTGTTGAAGCAGAGGTTGGCTCAATCGGCGGCGAAGAAGACGGCGTTATTGGTGCAGGTGAGGTTGCTGACCCCAACGAATGCAAGTTGATTGCAGATTTGGGTGTTGATATCCTGGCAGCAGGCATCGGAAACATTCACGGTAAATATCCTGCAAACTGGAAGGGTCTTAACTTTGATGTTCTCGCTGAGATTGAAAAGGCAACATCTCCCATGCCACTTGTTCTTCATGGCGGAACGGGTATCCCCGAAGATATGATTAAAAAGGCAATTTCACTAGGTGTAAGCAAAATCAATGTAAATACAGAATGTCAGCTTGCTTTTGCAGCGGCTACAAGAGAATATGTTGAAGCAGGCAAGGATTTAGAAGGCAAGGGCTTTGATCCCAGAAAGCTCCTGGCTCCCGGCGTTGAGGCAATCAAGGCAACTGTTAAAGAAAAGATGGAGCTTTTCGGTTCTGTAGGTAAGGCATAATAGCAAGGAGACAAAAAATCAGATATCTGCAATGCGGCTCAATACAGAGCCGCATTTCTTTATTATTAAAAATTAATGAGGTAAAGACATATGAAAGTAATTTTGCAAAGAGTGACCGATGCATCGGTATCAGTAGACGGTAAGGTTATAGGTGAAATCGGCAGAGGTTATGTTATTCTTCTTGGCGTGGGGAATGGTGACACAAAGGAAATTGCCGAGAAAATGGCAGATAAGATTAAAAAGCTTCGTCTTTTTCCGGACGAAAACGGAAAGACAAATCTTTCGATAGACGATATTGGCGGCGAGGTGCTGGTTATTTCTCAGTTCACCTTATATGCGGATGCACGCAAGGGTACAAGACCCAGCTTTATTGAGGCAGGAGCACCGGTTTTGGCAGAGGAATTGTATGAATATTTTATTGGTCTTTGCAAGGAGCGGTTTAAAAAGATAGCACACGGCAGTTTTGGAGCCGATATGAAGGTAAGCCTGTGCAACGATGGTCCGTTTACCATCTGTCTGGAGCTTGATTAATGTGTGAAACAAGTTGGTTTTTGGGTATGGATACTTAATATATTTGGGCAAAACAACCAAAATATACCGGAAAACTTGGTGATGAAAATGTGCATAATTGATTGACATAGCTTTAAAAGTATTATATAATATAATGTGCGGATATTATAATAATTATAAGCAATCGGCAAAACAATGATAAAAGAGGTTTGGTTGTATGTACAAGAGATATTTTAAACGTTTGATAGACATAATGTGCTCACTTGCGTTTATGATAGTTTTTTTCTGGTTATACATAATTATCGCAATTCTGGTGCGTATAATGATGGGCGGGCCGGTGATTTTTGCACAGGAGCGGCCGGGACTTAATGGTAAAGTTTTTAAAGTGTACAAGTTCAGAACTATGACCAACGAGAAGGATAGCTACGGGAACTTTCTTCCTGATGAACAAAGAGAAACGAAGTTCGGCAATCTTTTAAGGCTGACAAGTCTTGACGAGATTCCGCAGGTATATAATATTTTTAAAGGCGATATGTCAATTATCGGACCCAGACCTATGATGCAGATGTATCTTGACAATTGCACCGAGGAAGAACTTAAAAGGCTGTCGGTAAGACCAGGCCTTTCGGGTCTTGCCCAGGTTCAGGGCAGAAACAACCTTCCCTACAGCGAAAGGTTTGCATACGATTTAGAATACATAAACAACATTACTTTTTGGGGCGACATAAAGTTAATACTTAAAACCCTGGTTAAAGTAGTTAAGCACGAAGGCGTTGTGGGTGAAGAACCTGCGATGATAGAAGATGCGCAAGCGGAGAAGATTGCAAGATAGAGAGTTTTGCATCAGTATATTAAAAAGCAAAAAAGGAGTATAGAACAATGAATAAAGTTCTCTATGTTGCGACAGTGGTTAAAACACATATAAATACTTTTCATCTTCCGTTTTTAGAAATGTTTAAAAATGAGGGATGGGAAACATCAGTATGTGCCAGAAACGATTTTGAAAATCCGGAAGATTGTCATATTCCTCATTGTGACAAATTCTATGACACTCCATTTGAAAGGTTTCCTTTTAAGCCCAACAACATAAAAGCTTTTTTTGCTTTAAGAAAAATTATAAAACGTGAACAATTTGATATTATCCATTGTCACACACCAAGCGGTGGCGTGCTTGCACGCCTTGCGGCAATCGGGGCAAAAAAGAAAGGTTGCCGCGTGATGTATACCGCTCACGGCTTTCATTTTTTTAAGGGTGCTCCACTTGTTAACTGGCTGGTATACTTTCCTATTGAATGGGTTTGTTCGTTTTTTACTGATACGCTTATAACAATTAATAAAGAAGACTACTCGTTTGCAAAAAAACATATGCACGCAAAGGAGATTGAATATATACCCGGTATAGGGGTAGATGTTGAAAAATATAAAAGTATAAATGTAGACCGGGAGAAAATGCGCATAGAATTAGGTATCCCTGCTGAAAGCTTTGCTGTACTTTCGGTAGGGGAGTTAAATGACAATAAAAACCACGAGGTTGTTTTGCGTGCAATAGCTGGACTTGACCGAAAAGATATAGTATATGTAATATGTGGCGAAGGCGATAAACGAGAATATTTAAAAAATCTCGCGATTGAATTGGGAATGTCTGATCGATTGTTTCTTCTTGGCTATTGTGACGATATTCCGGGAATTACTAAATGTTGTGATATATTTGCATTTCCTTCAAAACGTGAGGGGTTGTCGCTTGCTTTGTTGGAGGCAATGGCCGCAGGTTTGCCGTGCGTTGTTTCCGGGATTAGAGGAAACTTGGATCTTATAGCCGACGGTAAAAATGGATATTTGTGTAATCCTTTAGCTGTTAATGAATTTGCAGAAAAAATTAATGCTTTGATTGAAGATGTCGATTTGCGAACATCCTTTAGCGCGGTGGTTATAAAAAGTGCAGAAAAGTTCAGCATAGAGAACTCAAACAAATATATGAAGAGAATCTATTCCATGTCACAAGAAAATGAAAATAAAAGGCTGATAAAAGCATAATTTAGAAAGAAGATGATTAAAGAGTGGCAAAAAAAATATTACATATATTAAAAAGTAATTCATACTCAGGCGCAGAGAATGTAGTTGCTACTATCATAGATTCTTTCGAAAGCCATAAACTAAACAGTGAGTTTGTTTACGTATCACCGGATGGCCCGATTCGTGACGTTCTTAACGAAAAAAACATAAAATTTGAGCCGCTAAAAAGTCTTGCCATATCAGAAATAAAACGTGTTATAAAAAAATATAATCCTGACATAATACATGCACATGATTTTTCGTCGAGTGTTATTTGTTCGGTATCTTGCGGGAAAATTCCGGTTGTTTCGCATTTGCATAATAATTGTCCCTGGCTTAAAAAGCCTTGCCTTAAATCAATAGTATATTTTATAAGTTGCTTCAAATATAAACATATTATAGGGGTATCTGATTCGGTTTTTGAAGAATACATTTTTGGCAAAGTTATAGCCAAAAAAACTTTGGTAGCAGGAAATCCTATTGACACGAAAAAAGTAGTAGAGCTGGCGGGAAAATCGGTTTCAAAGGAGTGTTATGATATTTGTTTTTTGGGCAGATTGACCGAGCAAAAAGATCCTTTGAGATTTGTTGAATTTATTAAAGTCCTTTCAAATACTGTTAATGTTACCGCGGTAATGATTGGTGACGGCGAATTGAGGCATGATCTTGAAAACAAAATAAGGAGTCTTAAATTAGAGGACAAAATAACGATAAAAGGATTTTTAAGCAACCCATATTCGCTTTTAAAAAATACAAGGGTGCTTTGTATTCCTTCAAAGTGGGAAGGCTTTGGCTTAGTAGCCGTTGAGGCGCTGTCTTTAGGGATTCCTGTTGTTGCTTCCAATGTAGGCGGGTTGCCCGGTATCATTACCGAAAAATGTGGTAAAATTTGTAATACTGATAATGACTTTTTGGATTTTATGAAAGATATTTTGACAAAAAAAGAATTGTGGGAGAAATATTCAAAAGGAGCAATACAAAGGGCTACAGAGCTTGATAATGTTGAAGACTACTGTGTGAAACTTGACGAAGTTTATAAACAATTATTAACAATCTAATCGGAGGCGCAAAATGGAATTACTAGTTACTGTCATGACACCAACATATAATAGGGAAAAATATCTTGGGTCACTGTTTGAAAGTTTAAAAAACCAAACCAACCAAAAATTTAACTGGTTAATTATAGATGACGGCAGCACAGATAACACAGAAGAGTTAGTTAAAAGCTTTATTGGTCATTGTGACTTTGAAATTAAATATACAAAAAAAGAAAATGGCGGCAAACATACTGCATTAAATCTTGCATTTCAGAAAATTGATGCTAAATACACCTTTATAGTAGACAGTGATGATGTTTTAACAGAAGACGCTATACAGCTAATATATGACAACGACAAACAAGTTAGCGAAAATAATTTGGCGGGAATGTCTTTTTTGCGTGGATATGACAAAAATTCTGTTATAGGAACGCCCTTCCCTGATAATGGAATATTTAATGATTTGGATATTCGATATAAGTACAAGGTAACCGGCGATAAAGCAGAAGTGTGGCTGACAGAGATCTTGAAAAAATACACATTTCCTGTCTTTGAAAATGAAAGATTTCAGGGTGAAAATTATGTATGGTGGCAAATTGCTCTGGAATATAATATGCTTTACATAAACAAGATTACATATATTACAGAATATTTGCCGGGTGGATTGAGTAGAGCGGGACGGAAACTTAGAATCAACTGTCCGCTTGGTGGTATGGAAAATTCTAAAATTGCGTTTAATAAGAAATTTCCATTAAAAGAACGTATAAAAAGGGCTTGGCTTTATATATGTTACGGAAAATTTGCAAAAAAATCTTTTGGTGATATTATTAAGTCTTCCGGTTCGCCGGGACTTGTTGCTTTAAATTTGCTTTTTGGTTGGGCTCTTTACGTATATTGGGATAGAAAATACAACTTAAACAGATTACATTAAAATGTTTTCAGGTTTATACGGAGAGGAAATAAGGATATGTTAACCCAATTCAGTAGTTGGATTTTTTCTTTGTTTATTTTTGGGTGTTCGGCTTATTTGTTGGGTTCTGTTAAGGAACTACAGAAAAGAAAAACCTTCTTTTCAACTATGTTTATGCTTGTGGCGCTTGGTTTACCGATTTTATTTGCCGGCTATCGAACCAGTGGGGTAGACACAATCAGGTATATTTATGATTATGTTACGTTAAGAACACAGTCGTTTTCAGAGATATTTTCAGATATCTCTTTTAGTGATGAGCCTGGGCATACTTTTCTTACAAGATTGTTGGGATGTTTCTCAAGTGTGCGTATATATCTTGGCGTTTATGCTGCACTAACGGTGTATTTGTTTTATTGTGTTACAAAATATTTAAAAGAAGAAGGAATTGCTCTTGCGATGATGTTGTTTTATTTTGGAGCATTTACTACGTCTTTTAATGTTATGCGTCAGTATCTGGCAGTTTCGCTTGTTGCATATGGGTATAAGTATGTATTCAAAAGGGACTTCGCTAAATATCTGTTTTTTGTTTTGTTGGCAATGACCTTTCATTTTTCTGCGGGTATTAGTATTATTTGCTATTTTTTGTGGACAAAAAAAGAAAGATTACTTCCTTGGCCGATTTTAATGTTGATGCTTGTTGGAACCATTGTGATATCGGTTAATCTGGACTCTATTTTGACAAGTATTGCAGACTATGATTTGGAAAGTGATGCTTTAAGCCAGTATGTAACCTATACTGCAAAAGCAGCTCGTGAAGCGCAAAACCGTGATTTTTATGTTGATTTACTTGTGTGTGCAGTGTTATTGATGCATTATTCTAGCTTAGTGAAAATTGATAAAAGAAATTCTTTTTTTGTCTTCTTGTTTATAATAAGTACGGCGTTAGGCCTTTGTGGATTTGTTAATCCCTATACAAAAAGAATAGCTTATTATTTCGCTATTGGCGCTTATTGGGTACTAGCGGACATTCCCGAATGTTATTCTGACCGTCATTCTGTGTGGATGGCCCGAGTTTTGATTATCCTATATGCAATTACCAGATTCACCATTATTGCATCGTTAGGACAGTCTGGTGTGGTTCCTTACTTTTGGATATTGCCGTGGTGGGCACAAATTTAGCTTGAAAATACTTTAAGGAGGGCGTATATTATGAAGAAATTTCTTATTTATCAGCACGCCGGTAGTCTTAACCATGGGTGCGAAGCACTTGCGACTATGGTATCTTCAGAAATTAAAAGAGTATTTCCGGGGGCCGAAGTAAATCTGCGCTCACATGCTCCGGAGGAAGACCATATAGATAGTATAGACAAGGTTTTATTACATAAAGGATTAATAAAGTGGACTGTTCCCCACATAGTTTTTCAAGTAGATAAAAGATTGTTTCCATTAGGAAAAATAAAAGATATTATATTAGCAGATAGAAAAATGTCAGCTATGGCCCATCAATATGATGGGCTTGTTGCGATAGGCGGCGACAATTATTGTTATAGCAAAGGTAAATCTGAATGGCCTACAGATATTGCAATAAAAAATAAAGATAAAAAAATGATGCTTTGGGGTGCTTCAATTGAACCAAAAGATTTACCCGGAGAGCTTACAGAACATCTAAAAAATTTTAATATTATTACTGCGCGTGAGAGTATTACCTTTAATGCTCTTGTCGAAAATGGATTAGGTGATAGAGTACATCTTGTCGCCGATCCGGCGTTTCTTTTAGAAGCAGAATATTTGACTTTACCCGAAAATTGGAAAGAAAACCAAATGGTAGGGATTAATTTAAGCCCGTTAATTTTGAATTACAGCAAAAATAAGACTGTTGTTAAAGAATCAATTAAGCGGCTTGTTGAATATATTATCTCTGAAACCGAAATGAATGTTGTATTGGTTCCTCATGTTCTGCACGCAACAACGAATGATTTATCAGTTCTTAAACCTATTTATGAAAAATTTAAAACTACAGGCAGAGTGCTGTTGCTTGATGACCAAACCTTAACTTGCAAGCAGTTAAAGGGCTATATTTCACGCTGCCGTTTTTTTATAGGGGCACGCACTCACTCCATTGTTGCGGCATATTCTTCAGGTGTTCCCGCAATTGCTTTAGGGTACTCGGTAAAAGCGAAAGGCATTGCAAGAGATTTGTTTGGCAGCGAGGATAATCTGGTTCTTCCTGTGCAAACGTTTGATGATCCGTCGCTTGCTGTTAATGCGATTAAGTATCTTTTTGAAAACGAAGATGCTATAAAAGATATATACAACGAAAGGCTTCCTTCGTATATCGAAAATGCAAAAAAATCTGCACAGTTGTTTGCAGATTTAATAAATGGAGATTAACTATGAGAATTAATCAACTGAAGGCAGGCGTAATGCTGTCATATGCAACGCAGGCGGTAAATATTTTAACAGGACTTTTGTATACCCCTGTTATGCTTCGCCTGCTTGGGCAAAGTGAATACGGCCTTTATCAGCTGGTATATTCGGTTGTGTCATACCTCAGCTTGCTTAGTCTTGGGTTTGCTGCAAGCTATATGAGGTTTTACTCAAGATATAAAGTTCATGAGGATAATCAAGGAATAGCAAAGCTAAACGGCTTATTTATGCTAATCTTTTTGAGTATATCTTTGGTATGCATTTTATGCGGTGCAGCCATGGTTTACAACTCCAAAGCTATATTTGGCGAAGGTCTTACTGCGGCAGAACTATCAAAGGCAAGGATTTTGCTTGGCATAATGGTTTTTAATATGGTTGCAACATTCATTGACAGTGTTTTTACAAGCATTATAACTGCATATGAAAAATTTTTTTTTCAAAAGTTTATAATGTTTCTTAAAACGTTGTTTAATCCGTTTATCACCTTGCCATTGCTTATTATGGGATATGGATCGGTCGCGATGGTAACTGTGACAACTGTTTTGACGGTAACTGCTCTGCTGGCAGATGCTTTTTTTTGTTTGCAAAAATTAAAAGTTAAGTTTGACTTTCGTTCTCCCGAGTTCTCTCTTTTTAAGGAGATGTGGGGGTTTACGTTTTTTATATTTATAAATATGATAGTGGATCAGCTTAACTGGAACATTGGTAAATTTCTGCTTGGTAGAATGATTGGTACTGTTGCGGTTGCTGTTTTTGGTGTGGCTTCACAGCTTAACTCTATGTATTTGTTGTTTTCTACATCTGTGTCAAGTGTATTTATCCCTCGGGTTAATTATATTGTTGCAAACAACGATGACAGTAATGAACTTAATAAGCTGTTTATTAAGGTGGGTAGAATACAGTTTTTGATTTTGGGGCTTGTGATAACGGGATATATAATCTTTGGCAAAGAATTTATTGCTCTTTGGGCAGGGCGGGGTTATGATGAAGCGTATATTATTGGCTTGTTTTTAATGATTCCGGTGACTGTTCCGTTAATTCAAAATCTGGGGATTGAAATTCAAAGAGCAAAGAATAAGCACAAGGTAAGATCGGTAGTGTATTTGTTTGCGGCGACGGTTAATATTATAGTCAGTATTCCGTTTATTAAATATTGGGGTGCAAGCGGCGCTGCTGTCGGTACAGCAGTTTCACTCACGGCTGGGAACATAGTGTTTATGAATTGGTATTATCATAAAAAAATGAAGCTTGATATGATATATTTCTGGAAAAGTATATTTGGTATTTTTGTTCCGGTAGTATTTACAGCTGTTTTGGGTGTCATTCTAAAGAAAATGTTATTACAGCCAGAGAATATAATCAGCTTAATTTTGGTTATTAGTATTTATTGTGTTATATATTTGGTAATAATTTGGTTATTTGGAATGAACCGACAGGAAAAAAATCTTATTATTAAGCCTCTTAAAAAGGCGAGGGAAAGATTATGCAGGAAATAATTGATTTAAAAAGATGCTCGGGCTGTTCGGCTTGTTTTAATATTTGTCCCAAGCACTGTATAACAATGGAGCCCGATGATGAGGGTTTTTTGCGTCCTGTTATTGACAATGATTTGTGCGTTAATTGCGAGATGTGCAAAAAGGTTTGTCCACCGTTGAATGAATACAAGGGAAACCCTAAAGGGAAAGCATATGTTTGTATAAATAATGACGAAGATATTAGATTGCAAAGCTCGTCAGGCGGCGTATTTTCTTTGCTTGCAGAATATATATTACGTCTTGGTGGGGTTGTTTTTGGTGCGGCATTTGATAGCGATTTAAGCGTTCATCATATAGAGATATCAAGTATAGATGAATTAGAAAAACTACGCGGCTCAAAATATTTGCAAAGCCGAATCGGTGATACCTATAAATCAGCAAAAGCCTGTCTGGAAGGTGGCAAGCCTGTTTTATTTACCGGTACACCCTGCCAGATAAGTGGGCTGAAAGCCTTTCTCGGCAAAGACTATGAAAATCTTTATACTCAGGACTTAATATGCCACGGTGTCCCCTCGCCCGATGTGTGGAAGAAATATTTACGGTTTCGAGAAAAAAGTGCGGGCGCAAGCGCGCGGAGAACATTTTTCAGACATAAGAAATATGGCTGGAAAATGTTCTCCGTACTATTAGATTTTACTAATAGTACGGAGTACATACAAATCTTTTCCAAAGATTTGTATATGCAGGGCTTTCTTGCAGACCTTTGCCTCAGACCATCCTGCTACAACTGCCACTCAAAATCGGTTGAGCGTGAAAGTGATATTACCCTTGCGGACTTCTGGGGAATAGAGCGGGTATGCCCGGATTTCTTTGACGATAAAGGAACTTCTTTGGTTCTGGTAAATTCCGCAAAGGGTAAAAGGTTATTTGATGAAATAGTTTCGCAAATGAGATATAAGGAAGTCGACATCGATGAAGCTTTGAATTTTAATCCAGCGGTATGGCGGTCGGCTAGAAGACCTAAAAAAAGAGAGCGATTTATGAGGCTTGTTAACGAAGAGTCTTTCGATAAGGTGGTTAAGGCATGTATTAGCCGACATACTATACGCAGACTTCTGGGTTATGCAAAAAGAATTCTTATCAAGGTGATAAAATGAACATTCCGGCACCAAAGTATTTAATTAAAATAATAGCGTCTGCTTTAAATGGCAGCGAATTTAATCCGCCGCCTGATATTCAGGTTGATTTTGACGAATTATACGCCTTTTCAAAAAGACACCATTTGGCGGGCTTTGTTGCTATGTGCCCAAAGGCTCTTGAAAAGATGCCAACACAGATTGCTCAAAAGTTTATATACGAAAACAATCTTTCGATAGCGCGCGAGACTGTTCAGGCTGTTACAATAGGTTCCTTTCTTGACCAAATGGAAGAGAAGGGCCTTAGGGCAATGCCATTAAAGGGGTTTTACACAAAGAATTTATATCCCTATCCGTCGCTGAGATATATGTCTGACACCGATATCTTGATTGATAAAGAAAAAATTGATGAGATTCATCCTATAATGGAAGACTTAGGATTTCAGCTTGACCACGAATCTATGCACGAGATAATATATAAAAGTAGCAAACTGGCAGTTGAACTGCATAAGGAGCTTGTTCCCCCAAGCTTTGGTGCGCTTTATGATTATTATACCGACCCTTGGAAGTATGCAAAACTGCGTGAGGACAAGAAATATATCTATGAGATGTCGCCTGAAGATGCATATGTTTATACCATTGACCATATTGCAAAGCATTATGTCGAGGGTGGGATTGGCATAATGCACGTTGTGGATGTTTTTGTAATGAATCGCACAGCCCTTGACCGCGAATATGTTATGAAAGAACTGGAAAAGCTAACTCTGGTTGAATTTGAGAATATTCTGGTACAGCTTGCAAGGTTATGGTTTAAAAATGAGCCGATACAAATGGTCGACAACAGAGTTTTCGAGATGGGAGAATTTATTCTGGGGAGCGGTGCTTATGGAAATACCGAAAACCGCATAGCATCTAGACTTGTTGCAAATTATGCAGATAAGGGGAAGCAGACCACGAGAACAAAATATTTGCTGAGAAAGATTTTTCCAACCGCTGAGTTTCTCGGCTTTGTATATCCTGCGGTTAAAAAGAATAAATTTTTGTATCCGCTATATTGGCTAGTAAGATTTTTTGATATTATTTTGCACCGAAGAAATGAAATTAAGACCACATCGGTGGTTGCAACCTTAAAGCAGGAAAAGATAGACACATTTGCCGAGCATATAAGGCGAATGGGCTTGTCAAACGATTTGTAACAAAAAGAAAACCGTCAGAGATTTTTCTCCGACGGTTTAAATTTTTAATTAAGCTTATCATCAAGCTCGCAGAAGCGCCTGTAACACTCTGTATAGTCATCACCTGAGGGCTCATAAACCTTTTTAGGCTCTACTGCCATATCGCAAGCCGCCTCAACGCTTTCAAAAACTCCGGTTGCAACACCTGCAAGAATTGCAGAGCCAAGACAAGCAGTTTCCTTATTCTTTAATGTGACAATTTTCTTATTGCACATGTCTGATTTGATCTGTAACCATACATCGCTGTTGGCACCGCCACCCATAGAGCGGATCTCGTCACAATCTACACCAAGATAATCTAGATAACTCTTGAGCATAGAAGATACAGATTCCATGATGCTTCGAACGAAGTGTCCACGAGTATGCTCTAATGTTAAACCATGGAAGATGCCTCTTGCATCCGGGTTATATTTCAGCATGGGTGAACCGCAAAGATATGGAAGAAAGGTAAGACCATTGCTTCCAGCGACTACTTTTGCAACGAGCTTATTTAAATCGTCGAAAGAAAAGTCTTCGCACAAGTTGTTCTTATACCATTTGAGTGCCATTCCTGCAGTAGCAGAGAAGATGAGCAGTGCGTAGTTTCCGTCATAGTTCATATGACATGGGATCTTGCTACCTGCTACATATTCCGGAACTTTGTCAGTTGG
>JAZRNN010000020.1:0-1730 GCA_045648175.1 Clostridia bacterium | reverse complement strand
CTGCAAACTGATTTCGAGTCAGCCCCGTTATGACCACTTCGATACGTCTCCGTGTGAAAATATGCAGTTTTCCGAATAAATCACATGATTTCGAGTCAGCCCCGTTATGACCACTTCGATACCGCTGCATAGGGAGAAGTGAACTATGCTATTATGGCATATTTTCCTTTCGGTGGCAAGGGGAAAAACACTTTTTCCCTTTTGGACTGATAGGTTCTGACTTTGGCGCTTTCAACAAAGCGTTGATAGAAACAGTAAGATATGATAAAGTGAACTGAAAGACAGACTTGAAATTGACGCCAATTGGCTTTTAGAAAGAGCAGATATTATGGAATTTAACGAAAAATTACAGGAACTCCGAAAGCAAAGAGGACTAACCCAAGAAGAACTTGCAGAGGCTATTTTTGTATCCAGAACTGCCATTTCAAAATGGGAGTCAGGCAGGGGATACCCCAACATAGATTCTTTGAAAGCAATTGCAAAGTTTTTCGAAGTAACAATTGATGAACTGCTGTCTGGCGATGTATTGCTGAACATAGCAGAAGAAGATACGAAACAAAAGGAAAACCATTTTCGCGATTTGGTATTTGGGTTACTTGACTGCAGTATCGCAATGTTCTTTTTTCTGCCTTTCTTTGGGCAGAAAGCAAACGCGATAATACAGGAAGTGTCTCTTATATCTCTTGCCGCAATTGCGTCATATTTGAGGACGGTATATTTTGTTGTTACGATTGGAATTATTACATCGGGAATACTGACTCTTGCTCTGCAAAACTGCCATGAAGCATTTTGGGTGAAGAATAAGAGTAAAATATCGTTAGCATTAAATGTAATTGGAGCACTCATCTTTATCATAAGCTCACAACCGTATGCAGCAGTATTTTTGTTTGTATTCTTGGCAATAAAGGTGTTAATGCTTATCAAATGGCAATGATACGAAGCGTATCATCCATGTGACACCCCGTTTCTTGTGGTTGTTCATACCTTCTCTTAAAATGTGTTTTGGCAATAGCCAGATACAAAAAGAAAAGGCAGGTTGAACAAAATGCAAAAAGAAAACCAAAAAGGCTTTCGCGTTGCAATATATATGCTGATTGCATTTGTGATGTGGACGGCAGCAATTTGTTTTGTTGATGTACAGAAAATCGGACCGCAAGAATCAACTGTTGGATTTGCAGCGATTAACCGGTTCATTCATAATCTTACAGGTGTACATATGTCCCTATATACCGTTACGGATTGGCTGGGTCTGGTTCCACTTATGTTTGTAATAGGATTCGGCACTCTCGGACTTATTCAATGGATTAAGAGAAAACACCTCTTGAAAGTTGATTACAGTATCCTTGTTCTTGGCGGATTCTATATCGTTGTGATGGCGGCATACGCTCTCTTTGAGGTGCTTGTCATAAATTACAGACCCGTGTTGATTGATGGGATTTTGGAAGCATCTTATCCATCATCAACAACAATGCTTGTAATGTGTGTGATGCCGACTGCTGTCATGCAGTTTAATGCCCGCATCAAAAACAATGTTCTCAAACGAAGTGTTTCTTCTGCAATTATCGCTTTTATTGTTATTATGGTAATTGGCAGACTTGTTTCGGGTGTGCATTGGTTTACCGATATTATCGGTGGTGCTTTGCTTAGTGCAGGGCTTGTGCTGATGTATCGTGCGATTATCGGCTTGGAATATAGATAAATTCCAATTGTCGAAACTGTTTGAAATGAAT
>JAZRNN010000019.1:0-28967 GCA_045648175.1 Clostridia bacterium | reverse complement strand
CAAGGCTTGATAATGCGGCAAAAATTTATCCTGCGGCAAGACGTAAAAACTGGAGCAACGTATTTCGTCAATCTGCAACTTTAATCGAGGAGGTAGATAAAAATGTACTTTCTTCGGCACTTGAAGTTGTTATAAAAAGATTTCCTACTATTGCGTCAAGGCTTAGAAAGGGTATGTTTTGGTATTATCTTCAGGAGGTGGAAGCTGCACCTGAAATTATGGAAGAATACAGCTATCCACTTACATTTATGAGCAGAAATGAGATGAGAAGATGTGCATTTCGTGTAATTGCATATAAAAATCGTATAGCGGTTGAATTTTTTCACTCTCTTACCGATGGCACAGGGGCTTTGGTGTTTTTGAAAAATTTACTTGCAGAGTATTTAGAACAAAAGTACGGTATATCAATCCCTTTAGCGGATGGAATATTAGACAGAAGGCAAAAGCCTGATGACGAAGAAGTTGAAGACTGTTTTTTAAAAGTTTCAGGAAATGTACCTTTGCCAAGGAAGGATACAAATGCATGGCATATGAGCGGAGAACCTGAACCTCAAGGTTTTTTAAATCTCACTTGCTTTAAACTGTCTGCCCGAGAGCTTATATATAAGGCTCATCAATATAACACCACACTTACAGTATTTTTAAGTGCGGTGCTTATGAAAGCTCTTTTGAATTTGCAAAACGAAAAGACACCGTCTGTAAAAAAACAGAAGAGAATAAAGCTTTTAATTCCTGTGAATTTAAGGAATTTATATCCGTACAAAACGTTGAGAAACTTCGCGATGTTTACAATCCCTGAATTAGACCCAAGACTGGGTGAATATACATTCGATGAAATTCTGAAAATTATTTATCATAAAATGGGTACTGAGGTAACAGCAAAGCATATGAGCAGCGTTATTGCGGCTAATGTGAATGATGAAAAGAATGTGCTTTTAAGACTTGCGCCGTTGCCACTTAAAAATGTGGTGATGAAGGCGGTATTTGACAGCGTTGGAGAGAAAAAAGCCTGCCTTACACTTTCAAATCTTGGGCGTGTAAAACTGCCCGAAATTATGCAAAAATACATAACTCGTATGGATTTTATTTTAGGTGTGCAAGCGGCTGCACCGTATAATTGCGGAGTTATAACATATCAAGATATGGTGTATGTGAATTTTATACGAAATATCTGCCCACCTGAACTTGAAAAACATTTTTATTATGTTTTAAAAGAAATGGGGATAGATGCCGTTTTAGAAAGTAACAGAAAGTGAGGCAATCAAAATGTACTGTATAAATTGTGGAGTTAAGCTTGAAAATACTGAAAAAATCTGTCCCCTTTGCAATACACGTGTATATCATCCGGATATTGTGATTAAACACAAAGAGGCTTTGTATCCAACTGACAGAATACCCGTGATAAAACGCCGTTCAAGTGCTTTTAACGGTGCGGTTATTATTATGTTTTTAATTCCAATTATTGTATCTTATCTTGCTGATTTTCTATTTGATAAATATATAAATTGGTTTGGTTATGTTTTGGGTGCACTTGTTTTAAGTTATGTTGCTTTTGCTTTGCCAATGTGGTTTGAAAAGCCAAATCCCGTGATATTTACACCCTGTACGTTTGTTTGTATAATCGGATATCTGCTTTATATAAACTGTAAAACGGGCGGAGATTGGTTTTTAACCTTTGCCTTTCCGGTTGCCGGCGGATTTGGAATTATAACAACTGCGGTAGTAACGTTATTTTACTATCTTAAAAAGGGAAAGCTTTATATATGCGGCGGTGCATTTACTGTGACAGGTGCATTTATTATGCTGATAGAATTTTTTATGTCATTGACATTTACGATTAGTTTTATTGGCTGGTCGCTTTTTCCTTTTGTTGTGCTTGTTTTACTTGGAGGGTTGATGTTCTATCTTGCAATAAATAAGTCAGCACGTGAAATTATGGAAAGAAAGCTGTTTTTCTAAATATTAAAATTGACTTGAAACTTAAATTATGATAAAATAACATAGTTAAATTAATGTGAAAGGGAATAAATAAAATGAGTATAAAAATAGGAATTTACGGATATGGAAATTTAGGTCGTGGTGTTGAGTGTGCGGTAGCTCAAAATCCTGATATGGAGCTTGTTGCAGTATTTACAAGACGCGACCCGAATACACTTAAAATCAATGCAGAAGGAGTAGGGGTTTATAATGCGGACAAGCTTAAGGATATGACAGATAAAATTGATGTCCTTATTCTGTGTGGCGGCAGTGCAACCGACCTTCCCGTACAGACTCCTGAAACGGCAAAGTTATACAACGTGGTTGACAGCTTTGACACACACGCAAAAATCCCCGAACACTTTGAAAATGTTGACAAGGCAGCAAAGGAATCGGGCAAGGTTGCTATAATTTCGGTCGGCTGGGACCCGGGTATGTTCTCACTCAACAGAATGTATGCAGGCGCTGTCCTTCCTGACGGAAAGGACTATACCTTCTGGGGCAAGGGCGTAAGTCAGGGACACTCGGATGCAATACGCAGAATTGAAGGCGTGCTTGACGCAAAGCAATATACTATTCCTATTGACGAAGCGCTTGAGGCTGTCCGCAGCGGTTCAAATCCTGAACTCACAACCCGCCAAAAGCACCTAAGGGAATGTTTTGTTGTGGCAGAAGAAGGGGCAGACAAGGCAAGAATTGAAAGCGAAATAAAGTCAATGCCAAATTATTTTGCAGACTATGATACAATAGTTCACTTTATATCTCAGGACGAACTTAATCGTGACCATAGCGGAATTCCACATGGTGGTTTTGTTATCCGTAGCGGCAGAACAGGAGCAAACCTTGAACATCAGCATATAATCGAATACAGCCTGAAGCTTGACTCCAACCCTGAGTTTACCGCATCTGTAATTGTTGCATATGCAAGGGCAGCATACAAGCTGAATAAAATGGGTGACTGTGGTTGTAAGACTGTTTTGGATATTGCTCCGTCAATGCTAAGTGCAAAAGACCCTGCAGACCTTCGCAAAGAACTTTTGTAATGAAGTAAAAAGTCAAAATAGTTTATTGCTATCTTGACTTTTTTTGTAAATTTTTCTAAAATATGCAACTTTTTTATATAGTGGATGGTATTATTATAAAGAAGGGATGATTGTTAATGAAAAAAATGATAAGCAGAATATTGGCTGTGACTATGATTTTGTCATATATTACTGTAATTGCCGACAGCAATACATCGGGCGAGATGCAGGATGTACTTATAAAGGTCAAACAAAAAATTGATATTCCCGAAGAGTATACTGAATTTACACCTTATACATCTCAGCAAAATGACAAAACTAATTATTCTTTTATGTGGCAGACTGCTGATGGCAATGCATATATCGAAGTTTCTTCTGACAGTGAGGGGAGAATTTCGCATTATTATGCCTATGACAATTCTTTGAAATCGGATAAAAAACTAACCGGTTGGTCGAAGGGTGAAATTGTTGATTTTGCAGAGGGTTTTCTTAAAAAGATTGCTCCCGAAACTTTTGAAAACGAAAATGACAAGCTTGTATATGATGAAGATTCGTGGTATGTAAATAATTTGTCATACCAGTTGACTTTCAGACGCATACGATGCGGCATAGAGGTAAAGGATAACAATGCAAGTATAAACATCAGAATTTATGACGATAAGGCGTATGTAAGAAACGCATACATAAACTTTAATTATGATGCAAAGTTTAATGAGTCACTTAATGTAATTGATGACTATGCGTCAAAATATAAAGAAACGTTCCCTATAGAGTTGATTTATAAGGATGAATATTTGGCTTATAACCCCAAAGCAGAGGAAGAGCGCGACAACGTTACGCTTGTATACCGCTTTAAGGATAACGAGGCGGGCTATATTTTAGCCGAAAGCGGCGAAATCGTCACAGAAGATATAAATAATGAGATTTATTTTGAAAGTGCAGGCACGATGGCGGAAGATTCTATAAATTCTGCCAGAAAAGAAATGCTCACCGAGCAGGAAATTAAAGAACTTGATATGATAGAAGGAGTAATTTCAAGAGCTGATGTTGAAGCAATTCTTAAAAAACTTCCATATATAAATTTTGACAGTACACTTGAGTATGAAGATTACAATATAAATAAAAATAACGAAAAATATTATGTATCACTCAGTTATAAAAATAATAATAACAGATATCTGTCTGTGACAGCCGATGGCGAAACAGGAGAAATTCTCAGCATTTACAACAGAGTATATCATCAAAACAGCAAGGAGACAGAACTGACTGAGGCTCAAAAGATTGATGCAAACAAAAAGCTTGATGAATTTTTAAAGGCTGCGTCAGGTGAAAAGCTGAAGGAGTTTGAAAAGCGAGGAGAAGACGTTTTAAACTGGGGAGTTTCACGAAACTACGACAGAACAGTAAACGGAATAAGATACATTAATGACAGCATCTATGTGGAATTTGATAATGATGCAAGCAGGATAACAAGCTATAGGTTCGACTATGAGGATAAGAATTTCAAGGATGCCGAAAGGGCTGTTGACAGTACTGTTGCATATGATAAGATGCTGAATATCTCGCCACTCAAAAAGGTTTACATACTAACAAGCGGCGTATATAACGTGTGTTTTACCGTGACAGACGCAATAATGCTTGATGCTGTTACAGGTGAAAAATACCTTGACGGAGCGATTGAAGAGCCTGCAGAGTTTAAATATTCCGACATTGAAGGCCATTGGGCGGAGGAAATGATAAACAAGCTTGCTGAAATTCAGATTGGCTTTAAAGGCGAAAAATTTAATCCTGATTCGCCAATCTCTCAGTCTGATTTGCTGAGATTGTTTGGTGCGGGAATAAGATATAAAAGTTATCTCAGTCAGGAAGAAGAAATGCTTTACAAAGATTTAATTAATGAAGGCATCCTGGCCGAAGAAGAAAAAGCTCCGGATAGCGAGGTAAAGCGAGAATATGCCTGTGTTTATATGATAAGATTTTGCGGATTGGATGAGATTGCAAAGCTCAGCAATATATACAGGGTGGAATATGCTGACGGACATAAGATTTCGCAGGGTAAAATCGGATATCCTGCAATCCTGACAGGAATGGGCGTAATTTGCGGTGACGGAGGAAATCTTAGACCGCAGGATGAGATTACACGTGCCGAGGCGGCTGTTATGCTTTATAATTATATGATAAAGTAATGAATTAGTTATACAAAAAAGGAGATGCATTTGCATCTCCTTAAATTTTTGCCGTAAATACGGATTTTAGTTCTTTGCGTTAGCCTTTGCTTTTGCGTTAACTGCTGAATCCTTCCATGTTGCCCAAACTGTACCTGCAATGCATATTGATGAATAGGTACCGATTAAAATACCTATGATGATGGGAAGAGCAAATTCCTTAATGGATGTAACGCCCAAAATAAACACCATACCGATTGTAAGAAGTGTGGTAACAGTTGTGTTGATTGAACGGCTAAGCGTTTGGTTAATACTTGTATTTGCAATTTCAGAATATGTCTGTTTCTTTGCGTGACGTGTATTTTCACGGATTCTGTCAAAGATAACGATTGTTGCGTTGATTGAATAACCAAGAACTGTAAGCACCGCTGCGATAAAGTTTGTATCAATTGCTATTCTGCAAATTGAATATATACCGCAAAGGATAAGTACGTCATGGATAAGAGCAATAACAGCACAAACACCTGAAACAAATTCAAATCTGAATGTTACATAAATAAGAATTGCAAGTGCTGCAAAAATTGACATCCATACAGCACTTCTTGCAAGCTCTTTACCGGTTGAAGGTGAAACAACATCCTGGTTTTTAACCTCGATTTCGCCGTATTTTTCGGTAAGCTTTGCTTTGATTGCGTCAATCTTTTCGTTGCTGTATGCAGTTCTTTCATCGTCGGTTTTGAGAGTATTATCAAAACCGAACTTGATAATAACCTCGTTATTTTCAGATTTCTGAACTGAAGATGCCTCTTTGTTTACACCAAGAGCTTCAGATACTAAAGCTTCTATATCCTTAACTTCAAAGTCCGTGCCGATGCCAAAGGTAACAGCCATACCGCCTGCAAAGTCTGTGTCAAGGTTAAAGCCCTGGAGGAGAAGAGATACTGCACTCGCAACCATAAGTACAAGTGAAATAATAAAGAAAATCTTTTTGTTTCCTGCGATATTAAGCATTCTTTGCATCCTCCTTCTTAGTGTTAATTCCATAGAGCCAAAGGTTCTTTACATTCATACCAATCATCTGCTTAAGAAGGAACTTGGTGATAAAGATTGCAGAAATCATACTTACAACAACACCAATAAGGAGAGTTGTACCAAAGCCCTTGATTGTACCTGTACCCAAAATCATAAGGATAACAGCCGCAATGATGGTTGTGATGTTAGAGTCGATAACGGCAGAGAGTGCTCTGTTAAAGCCTGCATCAACCGCGCTGCGTACTGTTTTACCAAGTTTAAGCTCTTCTTTAATTCTTTCAAAAATGATAACGTTTGCGTCAACCGCCATACCGATTGAAAGGATAATACCTGCAATACCGGGAAGAGTAAGGTTAACGTGAAGGTTAGCAAGAATGATACCAACTATGCCCATATATCCTGCCAATGCAAGTGATGCAAGGAAACCGGGCAGTCTGTAAAACAGAAGCATAAACAGCATAACAAGGATAATACCGATAAGACCTGCGATAAGTGAGGTCTGGAGAGCGGTGTCACCAAGTGTTGCGCTGATTGCACGAAGCTCTACCTGTGAAAGTGAGAAGGGCAACTGACCTGAACGGATATTTGCTGCCAATGCCTGAGCGGATGATGCATCAAAGCCACCTGAGATAACGCAGGTATCGCTGTTAATTGTTTCGTTTACACTGGGCATTGAGATAATAAGTTCGTCCATCATAATTGCGATAAAGTTTTCGTTTGATGATTTAAGGGCAACTGCATTTGCGGTAGCTGTTGCAAATTTCTTTCTGCCTTCTTCGGTTAGCTCAAGCTCAACAAAGTTTTCTGCAGCACCAAGCTCTGAAAGCTGACCATACTGAGCAGAAGCTGTTTTAACATCAGCACCTGTTAGCACTACATTACCTTTGGCATCAACAAACTGAAGTTGTGCTGTTGCACCAAGAGTCTCTGCTGCTTCCTTGGGGTCAGAAACTGAAGGAATTTCAATTCTGACTTTGTTGGTACCCTGTCTGGTAACTGTTGCCTCACTGTAGTTAAGACCGTCCAGACGAGTTCTCATCATGTTTGCTACGGTATCCATCTGTTCATCTGACGGATCGGCTTCCTGTGCTTCAAATACGATTACTGAACCACCCTTAAGGTCAAGACCCTGAACAACACCGTCGGGGTCAAGGATGCCGGGGAATCTAACTTTGTCAGTAAAGTCAAGTCCGTACAGTGCAACAAACAGAAGTGCCGCAATTACAACAACGATTGCTGTAAGTTTGATAATACTTCTTGACACTGTTTTTTCCTCCTTGTGTCTTGCCTGAATAAATCAGACTTTTTATATTGTAAAATTAATTATTTTTCAAATTTACATACTAAATCATTATACCTTTTTTTACTTAAATAGTCAATACCTTCACGAAAGATTTTATCATATAAAAATCGGCAGTATTTGTGCGAACAAATACTGCCAGATTAAAAATTATCTGCGACGTGTATGTTTTGTGTTTATTCCTGCAATACCGCCAACTGCACCGCAGATAACGCCGATTATTAGTGAAGTGATTGCACTTGCACCAAATTGAAGATTTTGTGCCGCGAGATTGCCGATAAGGCACAAAAGCCCTGAATAAATAATTCCGCAAAGTGCACCGAAAATTAGTCCCTTGCTGCTGAAATGCCTGCCTGACATAAAACCGCACAACAAGACACCAAGTGCAGTAACAATGTTGGCAGAAATTGTGATTGCCTTGTCAGAAAATGCTTGAACTGTCGCAACAACAGATACTGCAAATAAAAGTGCAATTGATATACAATAGGCAATCAGAACTGTTTTAAGCATAAAAAGTATTCCTGATACAACGCCGCCGCCGACAGCCTCGGCAGATGCACGTGATAAAGATGTTCCGGACAAAAAAATACCCCCTTTTTGTGTTTTACCTTTATGGTAAATATATGAACAAAAAAGGGGGTGTATTACCAAAAGAAATTATTCTTCGGTTGATTCTGCAGCATCTTCTGCACCGGGAATAGGTGTAGGAGCCTGTTCTTCGCCTCTCTTTAAAAAGCGGCTGACAGCACTGCGGTCAACGGTGATGTGAGATTTATTCTGACCAATACCTGACTCTAAAACAAAAAGGTCATCTTTAATTCTTACAATTTTGCCGTGGATACCGCCGATGGTTGCAACTTCGTCGCCAACCTTCAGGGCTGCAAGCATATTTTTAAGCTCTTTTTCCTTTTTCTTCTGGGGTCTTATGAGAATGAAATAGAAAACAACAAACATAAGAACCATCATGATAAGTGAAGGAAACATTGATGCTGAACCTGCTGCAGCTGCATCTGCTGACGTTGCATAAGCTGTAATAAACATATTTTTTACCTCCTGATATTTGTTTTTAATTAAGCACTATTACAATTATACCCTCTTTTTACAAATAATGCAAGGGTTATTTTGTTTTTATTTGTAAATTAATTGTTAAATTCTTTGTGATAGTCTTCCGATATTGGCTTTTCTGAAATCTTCAAAGCAATCATTATCCAATGCAGTGCGGATATCTGCCATAAGATTGTTATAAAATGTCAGATTATGAATAACTGCAAGACGCAAGGCAAGAATTTCGTTTGCCTTAAACAGATGCCTTAGATAGCCTTTTGAAAAGTTTCGGCAGGTGTGGCAATTGCAGTTGGGGTCAAGGGGGGTATCGTCGGTTTCGTATTTTGCGTTGTTAATGTTTACCATCCCCAGTGATGTAAACAGCGTGCCGTGTCTTGCATTACGGCTGGGCATTACGCAGTCAAAAAAGTCAACACCTCGGTATACTGCCTCTATTATATTTTCGGGAGTTCCAACACCCATAAGGTATCTTGGCTTATCTTGTGGTGCAAATGGCTCAACCGCCTCAATAATTTCGTACATAACCTCAGCAGGCTCGCCAACAGCAAGACCGCCGATTGCATAACCGTCAAGATTAAGGTCTGCAATTTGTTTCATATTTTCAACACGCAAATCTGCGTAGGTACTGCCCTGATTAATTGCAAAAAGCAATTGATTTTTGTTTATGGTATCATCAAGCGAATTAAGACGAGCCATTTCGTCTTTGCATCGTTTAAGCCAACGAACAGTCATCTCGGACGATTGTTTTGCGTAATCCTTTTCACACGGGTTTTCAACACACTCATCAAAAGCCATTGCGATTGTTGATGCAAGGTTTGATTGTATCTGCATACTTTCCTCGGGACCCATAAAAATATGATGTCCGTCAATGTGTGACTGAAAATAAACGCCTTCTTCTTTGATTTTTCTCAGTTTTGAAAGGGAGAATACCTGAAAACCGCCACTGTCTGTGAGGATAGGTCTGTCCCAGTTCATAAATTTGTGGAGTCCGCCAAGTGATTTCACCACCTTGTCGCCCGGACGAAGGTGAAGGTGGTAGGTGTTTGAAAGCTCAACCTGACAGCCGATTTCTTTAAGGTCAAAGGTGTCAAGACCGCCTTTGATGGCGGCGGCTGTACCTACATTCATAAACACCGGTGTCTGTATTGTGCCGTGTACTGTCTTGAATTCACCGCGACGGGCTTTGCCTTCTTTTTTTAAAACTTTAAACATATAAAATTACCTTTCTTATTCTATAAACATTGCATCGCCAAAACTGAAAAATCTGTAATTTTCGCTGATTGCAACTTTGTATGCATCCATAATATGTTTCCTGTCATATAATGCCGAAATTAGCATTAAAAGAGTTGATTCAGGAAGGTGGAAGTTGGTGATTAATGCATCAACAACCTTGAATTTATAGCCGGGATAAATAAATATCTGTGTATTCCCTGACTGTGTGGGAATGTTGCCGTCAACATCTGCAACAGACTCTAAAGTTCGCACCGATGTAGTGCCGACTGCAATAATTCTGCCGCCTGCTTCGCGGGTCTCATTTATTATGTCGGCAGTTTCTTGTGATACCTCATAATATTCTGAGTGCATATGATGGTCTTCGATGTTGTCTGTTGACACAGGACGGAATGTTCCAAGACCAACGTGCAAAGTGACAAAAGCAATTTTTACACCTTTTTGCCTGATTTTTTCAAGAAGGTCATCTGTAAAATGCAGACCTGCTGTTGGTGCTGCTGCCGAGCCTTCGATTTTGGAATAAACTGTCTGGTAACGGTTTTTGTCCTGAAGCTTTTCCTTAATATAAGGGGGAAGGGGCATTTCACCCAAAGTGTCTAAAATTTCCTCCCAAACGCCGTCAAATTCAAAGCGGACAATGCGGTTTCCATCTTCGCGGACTTCAATTACCTCAGCTTTTAAAATACCGTCTCCAAAGACAAAACGGGCACCCTCACGTGCCTTTCTTCCGGGCTTCAGAATAACTTCCCATGTGTCAATATTTATCCGTTTAAGCAAAAGAAACTCTATTTTTCCTCCGCTGCCTTCCTTAACACCGTAAAGACGTGCGGGGATAACACGGGTATTGTTCATCACAAGGCAGTCGCCGGGGTTAAGGAAATCCACAATATCATAAAAATGTTTGTGCGTGATTTCGTAAGTTTTGCGGTTTAGCACCATTAGCTTTGATGCTGTTCTGTCCTCAAGAGGTGTCTGTGCAATCATACCTTCGGGCAGGTCATAGTAAAAATCTTTTATATCCAAAATAACAATTCCTTTCAGGTTTTAGTATGCTTGTTCTAAGTGTGTACCACTATAGTAGTGGGTAAGGATTTCTTCATAATCAAAGCCGGCCTCCGCCATACCCTTAGCACCATATTGACTCATACCAACACCGTGCCCCCAGCCTTCGCCAGTGAATACATATGTGTCAGGATCTGCGTCAGTTTTTTGTGTTGTATAGGTTTTTTTTGCTTTGCCGTCGGTTGTGACAAAACTTCCGCTTACAGAAGATGTTGTCTTATTTCCCGAAAGCACCGAAACGGTAGATAGCGTTTTGTCTATTGTGCCTGAGCCTGTTGCAACCTTAACCACAGAATAGGTGGACGAACCGCCCTTTGTCACAGTATATTTCTGGCTGTAGGTAGCCTCGCTGAAAATTGTACGACAACGTTCACGCTCAAAAATGTGTTCGCCGTTTGTACCCTGGACCTTAAGCTTAAGAACTCGTCCGGCATCAGAATATTCAAGCGCTGTTATTGAAATGACATCTCCAATATTATAACCTGCATTTGCCATAATTTCGGTGGCACGTTTTGTGGTAAGCTTTTTTTTCCATTTACCGTTATGGATGTTTTCGGTATCTTCGTAAGGGTTTTCCACACTCACAAGATAAGGGAACGAGCTACCCCATACATTTTTGACATTTTCGGTGCAGGAACCCATTGATGATGAATAAACCGCCTGAACAAGGTCATCCTCATAAAAGAGCAGTTCGCCACGTGTTTCGTCAACAGCTGTATGCACACTTTCTGTTTGGTCAGCGTCAGTAGAATATGCCTGGCAGCATACTGTGCGGCATACGTCAAAACCATATTGCTTGTGATAATTAATTCTGCCAAGAGCAAAGTTTCGTGCACAGACTGCCTGAACCTTCAGTGCCTCAACGGGCCAGGAGGAAGACATTTCACGGCATACAACGCTGTAAAGGTAGTCTTCAACCGGGACAATGTTTACAACAGTCAACCCGCTATCTGCCTGATTGCTGAATTCAAAGCCGCCACGATACGTGCCTTTTGCTGACCCTGATATCTGAAGAAGTGCATCGGTATCTTCAATGTCTTTACTGAATATTGAAAGCTTGTGATTTGGGTGGTTGGATGCAAAAAGTATACTGCCATCATTTTTATCGACTACATAAAATGTATTTGTCGGAAGACTGACGGGCGTGCCTGAAAGACTGCCGTTTTCAGCCTCCCATTGTGCATCATTTAATGATTTAAAGCTACCCGATATAATGCAATACTGAGAATTGTAATATGCTGAAAAGAACTTTGTTTCCTGCTCGTACAGTTCGGTCATTTTTTCGCTAAACTCTTCTGCTGTTTCAAAAGAATACAGAAGAATGTGATGTGAGCCTTCTGTATTTTGTTTAACGGTAACTTCTGTGCGGTCGGTTTTGTCAAATTCGCAAAAATCTCTGCCTGTTGTGTATCCAAGTGAAAAACCGGTGTCGCTTTTAAGGTCAAGGCTATCAAGCGTACCGCCACCGTAGTATATACCAACACGCAAAGTATCGTGATATTCTGTAGTATTCTTTGCCGTGGCTGTGCAATACAAAGACAGGGATAAAACAATTGCAAATACATAAATTTTTAACAATTTTTGCATAACAAACAATCCTAACTGAAAAAATTATTTCTCTATTGATAAAAATTCGACAAATATCGGTAAATATCCTTCTATTTTATGTTAAAATTATGTTACAAAAAATAATTGACATTCTTGCGACATTATCATATAATATTTAAAGATATTAAATACATAAGGAGGATTTTTCTAAATGAAAAATTATAACGTAGGAATTATTGGTGCTACCGGTATGGTAGGTCAGAGATTTATTACTCTGCTTGCTGACCATCCGTGGTTCAATATAAAGGTGCTTGCTGCATCATCAAGAAGCGCAGGCAAAAAATATACCGAGGCTGTTGGCAACCGTTGGGCAATGACAGTTGAAATTCCTGAAAATGTAAAGGATATGGTTATCCTTGACGCAACAGAAGATATTGAAAAAATTGCAGCACAGGTTGATTTTGTATTCTGTGCAGTTGATATGAAGAAGGATGAAATCAAGGCTTTGGAAGAAGCATATGCCAAGGCTGAATGTCCTGTTGTTTCAAATAATTCGGCACACAGACACACAAAGGATGTACCTATGATTGTTCCTGAAATCAATCCCGAACACGCAGAAATCATCGAAGCTCAGCGCAAGAGACTTGGCACAAAGAGAGGCTTTGTATCTGTTAAGTCAAACTGCTCACTCCAGAGCTATGTTCCTGCTCTTCATCCTTTGATGAAGTACGGCATTAAGGATGTACTTGCCTGCACATATCAGGCAATTTCAGGCGCAGGTAAAACATTTGAAACCTGGCCCGAAATGGTTGACAACCTTATCCCCTTCATTGGCGGTGAGGAAGAAAAGAGCGAAATCGAACCTCTCAAAATCTGGGGTAAGATTGAAGGAGATGAAATTGTTGACGCAACTTCTCCTGCCATCACAACACAGTGCCTTCGTGTTCCTGTATCTGATGGTCACACAGCGGCTGTATTTGTAAGATTTGAAAATAAGCCCACTATCGAACAGATTAAGGAAGACTGGAAGAACTTTAAGGGCGTTCCTCAGGAGCTTAAACTTCCTTCTGCACCCAAGCAGTTTCTTAACTATTTTGAAGAAGACAATCGTCCTCAGGCAAAGTTTGAACGTAATCTCGAGGGTGGTATGGCAGTTTCAATGGGTCGTCTTCGTGAAGACAGCCAGTATGACTATAAGTTTGTCTGCCTTTCACACAATACCCTTCGTGGTGCGGCAGGCGGTGCCGTTTTAATGGCAGAGCTTCTTGCAGCAAAGGGATATTTTGATTAATTAAACCTTTACATTGCGAAACATAAAACAGAGCCGTATCCCACAACGGCTCTGTTATAAATGAATGTTTTCGTGGGAAGAAAGGGTGTGTGATTTATGAAAAAACCTATATTCACAGGTTCAGGTGTTGCTTTGGTCACACCATTTACAGAAAGCGGGATAAATTATCCTAAGCTTGAAGAATTGATTGAATATCACATTACACACAAGACAGATGCTCTGATTATCTGCGGAACAACGGGTGAGGGCTCCACAATGACAATGGAGGAGCACGAAGAAGTACTTAAGTTCTGTGTAGATAAAGCAAATGGCAGAATTCCTATGATTGCAGGTACGGGCAGCAATGACACAAACAGTGCTATTCGTCTGTGCCAATATGCCGAGTCGGTTGGATATGACGGGTTGCTTATGGTAACTCCATATTACAACAAGGCAACGCAAAAGGGTTTGTGCGCACATTACGGCAAAATTGCTGAAAGCACAAAACTACCTATAATACTTTATAATGTTCCGTCAAGAACGGGTGTTTCAATTTCACTTGATACACTAAAATATCTTGATGAAAAATACGAAAATATAAATGCCATAAAGGAAGCCAGTGGTGATGTTGCTTTTGCGGCTAAAATAAAGGCTCATACAAATCTTGTTATTTATTCGGGTAATGATGACGTGACAGTTCCGCTTATTGCAATCGGGTGTCAGGGAGTTATTTCGGTAATTGCCAACATTCTTCCCGAGGAAACACATAATATGTGTGTATTAGCCGAAGAAGGCAAACTTGACGAGGCAAACAAGTTATTCCTTGGTATGCTTGATATTATGGATGCAATGTTTTACGAGGTTAACCCTATCCCTGTAAAGACTGCAATGAACCTTTTAGGTTTTGATGTGGGAATTTTAAGACTTCCTCTGTGTGAGATGGAGGACAAAAATCTTGAAAGACTGAAAAATGCTATGATTAATTATGGCTTAAAACTTAAATAAACAAATGCAGAGTGCAGACCAAAACATCTGCACTCTTTTAACAGAGGTGAATACGAATGATAAATATACTTTTATGCGGAGCAAACGGAAAAATGGGAAACGCCGTAAAGGCTGTTGCTATGCAGCATAGTGACGTCTTGACAGTTGCGGCAGGTTTTGATGTTATGGATACAACATCTGTTGACTTTCCCGTTTATGACAGTCTTGACAAAGTGACAGAAAAGATTGACTGTATAATTGATTTTTCGCATATATCCATGACTGATGCAATTCTCGACTATGCAAAGGAAAATAAAATACCTGCGGTTATATGCACAACAGGTCTTTCAAAGGAACAGCTTTCAAAGCTTGAGTTTTATTCAAAAGAAGTGCCGATTTTCTTTTCGGCAAATATGTCAATAGGCGTGAATCTTCTGATTGACCTCGTTTGCAAGGCTTCAAAGCTTCTTGAAGACAATTTTGACATTGAAATTGTTGAAAAGCATCACAATCAAAAACTGGATGCTCCCAGTGGAACAGCACTTGCCATTGCGGACGCAATTGCAGATACTGTGGCATATGACCCCAAGTACACCTATGACCGCCACTCTGTAAGAAAGAAGAGAGAAAAGTCAGAAATCGGTATTCACGCAGTCCGTGGTGGCAATATTGTGGGCGAGCATACTGTTATCTTTGCAGGCACCGACGAGGTTATCGAAATCAAGCATCAGGCAACCTCTAAAACAGTGTTTGCTGTCGGTGCAGTGCGTGCCGCAATCTTTATGAAGGGCAAAGCCCCCGGTCTTTATAATATGACCGACCTTGTAAAAGAATAAATTTTGTCAAAGGCGGTTATATAATGGAAAGCATAAGATTATCTTTTGAGGCGATTATGCCTATATTTATTCTTATGGTGTTGGGGTATGTTATTAAGAAAATAAAACTTGCAGATAAAAAAAGTCTTGGTGTAATGAATAAAGTAGTTTTTAAGATTTTTCTGCCTGTTTTACTGTTTTATAACATATACAATACAAAGACCCCTGATGTTTTTAATTTAAGATTAATTGTATTTACTATAGTTGGTATTTTGTTTGTTTTTGTTTTAGGTTATTTTGCGGTTATACTCTTAACCAAGGATAATAAAAAGCGTGGTGTAATGCTGCAGGGCTTTTTTCGTGCCAACTTTGCAATTTTGGGTGTCCCGCTTGTAAGCTATATCTGCGGAGATAAAGCAAGCGGACTTGCGTCTTTGATGGTTGCAGTTGTTATCCCTGTATTCAATATACTTGCGGTAGTGGCTCTTGAAAGATTCCGGGGCGGAAACAACAAGCCTGATATTTTAAAGCTTTTAAAGGGTGTGATTACTAATCCGCTGATAATAGGCTGTGTTATAGGTATAATATTTTTTGTCTTAGAAATAAAACTGCCGTATGTAATAGAAAAATCGGTAAAAGATATTTCTTCGATTGCGACACCGTTGTCGATAATTGTACTGGGGTCTGAATTTGAGTTTTCGGATATAAAGGGAAATTTGAGAGAAAATGTTATAGTTGTGGCAACGAGGCTTATTATTGTTCCGCTTATTATAATTCCTGTTGCGGTATGCTGCGGATTTTCAGACGAAGCACTTGCGTGTTTATTAGTTATATTTGCATCCCCGATTGCAGTTTCATCCTTTGCTATGGCTCAGCAGATGGAGGGTGACGAAACTCTTGCAGTACAGATAATCGCAATATCTTCGCTATTATGTATTGTTACGTTGTTTTTATGGATTTTTGCACTGAGTGTTTCAGGATTGTTTTGATTTATTATCGTGCCCGGCGTTTGCCGGGCAGTTTTTTCGTTATATAAAAAGTGGCTGTTGCTTATTTTTGCAACCGCCGTTTATGTTATTCAAACTACATCTTAACCGAAACAACAAATTCATTCTGACTAAACAGATTTGCAAGCTCCATTCTGTCAGGATTGCGAAGGGTATTTGCTACAATATCGATATGATAAAGGTCATCTGTTTTGTACATTATCTCAATATTAGTTATGGCTAAATCATATTTTTCTGCAACTTCATTTATTAAACTAAGAGCTTTGTTCTTGTCGCTTACAATAAGTGTATATTCAATATCAAGATAATGGGTGAAAAGCTTAATATCTCTGTGCGAAACTATCTGTATAATTACAATAACAACGGTTGTGGTTATACTGATAAAATACATTCCCGCACCGATTGACATACCAATTCCCGCTGTTGCCCATATACCTGCGGCAGTTGTAAGACCTGTAATGGTTCTTTTATGTACAAAAATCATACCAGCGCCAAGAAAACCGATACCGGTAACAATCTGAGCAGCAATTCGGGATGGATCGTGGTTGATATTTACGCCGCCTCCGTCAAAGTGATTAAGGAAGTCCATAAATCCGTATTGAGAGATTACCATAAGCAGACAGGATGCAATTGCCACAATTGAATGTGTTCGTGTACCTGCACCTTTGCCTCGGGTTTTTCTCTCGTGACCGATGAGGGCACCACAGAGAAAGGATATAAAAATTCTGCCCATCAGCTCCAATTGCAACAGAAAATGCTCACTTGTAAAATAATTTATAATACTATCAAACATATCTACAACTCCTTTAAATATATTTTTGTATTATAGACCTTCTAAATTTTTTTGTCAAGCAAATTTTAAAAAAATAAAAATATGACGATATAAATATGTATATTACTAATATTTATGAAATAAAACCTGAAAATTTTGGAAGAAACTATTGACAAAGGTGGTTAGTTATGCTAAACTAACTAAGTGGTTAGAGATGACTAACTTAAAATTGAATTGTGAGGCGTAATTATGAACTTAACAGAAGCAACAGAAGGTAAAGAATATATTGTTAAACAGATTGAAACAGCTGACGAAGAGCTTGATGCATTTCTGTTTTCATTGGGTTGCTACAGTGGCGAGCCTATTACTGTTATTTCACACGTGAAGGGCGGTTGTGTTGTTTCAATTAAGGATGGCAGATATAATATCGATAATCAGTTGGCATCAGCAATTTTGATAATGTAATTATTGTGTTGCAGGTTCGCCTGATTCATTTTTAATACGCGGTTAGTTGCTACTAACCGAATACATATTTAAATTTATTTTAATTAAAAACACATATAAGGAGGAAGATGTTATGAGAATTGCTTTTGCCGGCAATCCTAACAGCGGTAAAACCACAATGTACAATGCTCTTACAGGCAGAAACGAGCGTGTGGGCAACTGGGCAGGTGTTACCGTTGACAAAAAGGAAAGTTTTATCAAGAAGAGTTTTAACAGCTCCAACGAAGAGCTTCTGGCAGTTGACCTTCCAGGTGCATATTCAATGTCACCGTTTACATCGGAGGAAAGCATTACAAGTGCTTATGTTAAAAATGAAAATCCTGATGTAATTGTCAATATTGTTGATGCTACAAACCTCAGCCGAAGTCTTTTCTTTACAACACAGCTTCTTGAGCTTGGCATCCCTGTTGTTGTGGCTCTTAATAAGAGTGATGTAAATGTAAAGAAAGAAACAAAGATTGATTCTGTTGCTTTGTCAAATGCACTCGGTTGCCCGGTTGTCGAAACGGTTTCAACAACTACAAAGGATAAAGGTCTTGCTAAGGTTGTCAAAACTGCCATATCTCTTAAGGGAAAGACTCAAAATGCACCTTTTTATCAGGGCAATATTGACCTTGGCAACAAGAAAGAGGTAGAAAGGGCTGACAGAAGGCGTTTTGATTTTGTAAATAAAATTGTAGCAAAAGTTGAAACCAAGAAAATTAAAACCAATAAATTAAATAATCAGGACAAGGTTGACAAGTTACTTACAAATCCCTTTATAGGCTTGCCGTTGTTTGCAATTGTAATGTTTTTGGTATTCAATATTTCTCAGGCGACTTTTGGTCCCTGGCTTGCCGATTATCTCTGCGGCTGGATAGATGCATTCGGCGAAATTGTTGCCGTGTGGGTCAAGGGTGCCCATCCCCTTCTGCAATCACTTCTTGTGGATGGAATTGTGGGCGGTGTAAGTGCAGTTGTTGGTTTTCTTCCTTTAGTAATGGTGATGTATTTCCTGATTGCGCTTCTTGAAGATTGCGGCTATATGGCACGTGCAACTGTTATTCTTGACCCTATCTTTAAAAAGGTTGGTTTGTCGGGTAAATCTGTTATTCCTTTTGTTGTTGGTACAGGCTGTGCAATCCCCGGAATTATGTCTTGCCGAACCATTCGCAATGAAAGAGAACGCCGTGCTGCCGCTATGTTGACACCGTTTATGCCCTGTGGCGCAAAGCTGCCGGTTATTGCTCTTTTTGCAGGTGTATTCTTTGGCGACGCATCCTGGATTGGAACACTGATGTATTTTGTGGGTATTGCGCTTATCCTTTTGGGCGCTTTACTTGTAAATAAAATTGCCGGACACAAAAACAGAAAATCCTTCTTTATTATGGAACTTCCCGAATATAAGGTTCCAAGCCTGAAAAGAGCGTTTCTTTCAATGTGCTCACGTGGCTGGTCGTACATAGTTAAGGCAGGTACAATAATTCTTGTATGCAATGCAGTTATACAGATTATGCAGATGTTTAACTGGAACTTTGAATTGGTTGAAGAAGGGATGGCTCACACATCAATCCTTGCATCAATTGCATCGCCAGTTGCTGTACTCTTGATACCCCTTGGTTTTGGTGTATGGCAGATGGCGGCAGCATCTGTTACAGGCTTTATCGCAAAAGAAAATGTGGTTGGTACTTTAGCGGTTGTTTACGGGATTTCCAATTTCATTGATACTGAGGCTCTTCAACTTGCAGAAGGGGCAGGCAGCCAGGTTGCGGGGGTTTTGGGGTTATCGGCATCTGCGGCGCTTGCTTGTCTTATGTTTAACCTTTATACACCACCCTGCTTTGCGGCAATCGGTGCTATGAATGCTGAAATTAAGGACAAAAAATGGATGTTTGGCGGCATAGCTCTTCAGCTTGCAACAGGCTATACAATTGCATTTTTGGTATATCAGATTGGTACGTTTATTACAGAGGGTCATTTTGGTACAGGATTTATTCCGGGATTGATTGCGATTGCTGTATTTGCGGTAATCATTGTTCGGCTTATTGCTAAGGCGGAAAAAGTGGTTAATAAGGAAAGTTCTCTTAGATTTTAAGGAGATTTTTATATGACGGATATAATTATTGCAGTAGTTTTGGTAGGGATAATCGGTTCGGCTATTACTTATATAATAAGAGCAAAGAAAAAGGGCACAAAATGTATCGGATGTCCGCATTCCTCGTCCTGCGGCAAAAAGGCGGATTGTACCTGTAATTCTGCAAAATAATAAATTTCCCATATTTAACGAGTCGCTGAACAAAATGTTTTGTGCTTTGAAAGAGCGTGAAACTGTTGATTTCAAGAGAAAGATTGAGGAAATTGACCCACAGGCGTTTACAGTGTTTTATGAATCACAAAAGATTGTGGGAAATGGTTTTTATGTATATCATTAATTTTTCAGGGGATGTCAAAATGATATCCCCGATTTTATTATAAATAAATTTAAAACAATCTACTTGATTTATATAGAAATATATAGTATACTGTATAATATGTGATTTTGTATGTACATAAAAGATAGGAGAGAGTATACAAATGATACCCAATATATTAACAACGGTGCGATTGATTATTATACCGTTCTTTGCATATTCGGTTTTAAGTCAGGAAAACATATGGCTATCTGTGTCATTGTTTTTGCTTTCGGGATTTACCGATATCGTTGATGGTTGGATTGCACGTCATTATAATATGATTACCGATGTGGGAAGTGTTTATGACCCATTGGTTGACAAGCTTATGCAGATTACGGCTGTTATTTGTTTGGCCGTTATTGATGTGGTGCCATGGTGGGTTATCGCATTTGTACTTATTAAAGAACTTACAATGATTATTGCAGGAAGTATTCTTTATGTTAAAAAAATTGTAGTGCATTCAAATTGGTACGGCAAGGCTGCAACGGTTTTCTTTTACTCAGTGGTTTTTATTCTTATTGTCTGCCCTGATATGGGTGATGCTTCCAAAAATGCTTTGCTTGGTATGCTTGTCGGTGTTCTGGTGCTTGCGGCAATTGGATATCTGCTTAAGATTACTGGGAAAAATCAAAACGAGATTTGTGACAAAAAAGCCTGAAATTTACATAATTTGAAAAATTTTGCGCCTCTATATTTGGTTGACAAAGACAGGCGTGTTTGATATAATAAAATAAATATTATAATTATTTTAAGGAGCAGTTATGGAACAATTTGAGGAATTAAATTTAAAACGATTGACCGAGATTCTTTTTAAACATATTGGAATTATAATTTCAGTAACCTTAATTGCAGGTATTCTTTCTTTTATTTACAGCGAAACTATGGTTCTGCCTGAATATGAGTCTACGGTTTCTATTTATGTAAATAACAAAGTTGCAGAAGACAGCACCAGAGTTCTTACCAGTGATATTGCAGCGGCTCAGATGCTTGTTAATACATATATGGTAATCATTAAGAGTGATACTGTACTTAATCAAGTGGCTGCAAGACTTGAGGAAGAAGGTATTGAGGGGTATCATGCAAAAATCTTGCGTGGGAGTATTACTGCTCAATCAGTTGATGATACCGAAGTTCTTAAGATTACTGTACGTGACACTGACAAAAAAAATACCTTTATGATTGCAAATATTATTGCCGAAGTTGCTCCCGACATAATAAAGGAATATGTCGAAGCCAGCTCGGTTAAGGTTGTTGACTATGCGGTTGAGGGGGTTAAGGTTGCTCCTAATATCCAAAAAAATATGCTGGTTGGTTTGGTGTTAGGTTTCCTTTTTGCCAGTGTATATGTTATTCTTAAAGAAATATTTGATATGAGAATTAAAACCGAGGACGATCTCGAGCAGTGGTTTAAAATACCTATTTTAGGTGTCATTCCGGACATTTCGGACGCAAATATGACAAGTAAAACAGGCTATTATTCATACAGACGTGGATCTAAGACATACGAATATGCAAGAAAGGAGGCAAAGGAAAATAATGGAAAATAATATTAATCAGGTATCCGAACAGCAGCCACAAATGAACTGGTTCCAGAAAATGCGACAGATACCCAGCAATATTGCCAGAAAGAAAAAGAAAATGCAAATGGCGCAGGACTTTGAGGATATCCGCGACAAAATTCTTAACAATAAAACTTCCTTTCATGTAAGAGAGGCCTATAAGGCACTCAGAACAAACTTGATTTTTTCATTGCCTTCAGATGAATGTAAAAAGATAGTTATTACAAGTGCCCTTGCCTCTGAAGGTAAAAGTACAAACTGTCTTAATCTGGCTATTACCTTTGCCGAGATGGATGCAAAGGTTTTGGTTATAGACTGTGACTTAAGACGTCCCAACCTTGCAAGACTTCTTGATGTGCCTAATGCACCGGGTCTTAGCAACTATCTTGTTGGTCTTAATAATTCGGATGAAATTATTCATAAAACAACATATAATAATCTCAGTGTTATTACTGCGGGTAACATTCCGCCCAATCCAGTTGAACTTCTTAGTGCTGAAAATATGGGCAGACTTATCGAAAAGCTTGAAAAAGATTTTGACTATATTTTCCTTGATACACCGCCTGTAAATCTGGTTATTGATACAATTGTTGTTTCAAAATATGTTCATGGTATTGTTTTGATTGCTTTACAGAATTCTACCGATAAAGAAGCACTACGTTATGCACTTAAACAGATTAAATTTGCCGGCTCTAAGGTGCTTGGCTTTGTACTGAATGGTGTTGTATTTGGTAGCAACGGCGAATATAAGAATGATAATAAAAGAAAATATTATCGTCATTATAGGTCTGATGGAAGGAAAAGACGTCGTTCAGTGGGATATGGTAAGTACAACTACAACCGTTATGGCAGTTACAGCCGCTATAGTGGTTACAGCCGGAGTCCCTTTAAATATTAATTTCAGGCCGTTCGGTCGGAAATATGGAGAAATTTATGATAGATATACATACACATTTACTTCCCCAGTTAGATGATGGAAGCAGCAGTGTTGATGAAAGCAAAAAAATGCTTGGTATACTGTCGGATGAGGGAGTTGATACAATTGTTGCAACTCCCCATTTTTATATCGACGGTACAGAAATTGAGAGCTTTTTAGAGTCACGCAAGAAGTCTCTTGAAAACCTTCTTGCTGTAACTGACAAGGAAAGACCTTCAATTGCCCTTGGTGCAGAGGTTGAATTTTTGCCGGGGCTTTATACTATGGATAATATTGAAAAGTTGTGTATAAGCGGAACACCTTATATGCTTATTGAGATGCCTTTTTTAACTTGGTCGGGGTATTTTTATACAACGTTAAAAAAACTTTATTCAGCGCGTGGAATTAAGCCTGTTATTGCCCATGTGGAACGGTATTTTGAGTTTCAACAGGATGAACCTGCCGAGGTTTTGCGTAAATTAAAGGATTGCGGTGCACTAATTCAGATTAACAGCACTTTTCTTATGAATAAGCAGACTAAACGGACAGCGCTAAAGCTGGTAAAGCAGGGTCTTATCAGCTTTATGGGGTCGGATTGCCATAATCTTGAATTGCGTCCGCCTCATTTGAGAAAAGGCTATGATATTATATATGAGAAAATGGGCGATAAGGGATTGAATGCTTTTTTCTATTGGGAAAGCAAACTTAAGGAAAGTTTAGAGACTTTTTGATGTAAAGGAGATATTCCTGATTGAATAAAAATATTTTGGTTTATATTCAGAATATAATATTATGGATGCTTGTGATAGTATATTATTTTATAATTATATCCTTTTCGACAACTCCTGCGGTTAAATCTGATGCAGAAAGCAATGCGATTGTTGATATTGTCGTGAATGTATCTGAAGTTGTTCTTCACAAGAATGAAGAAGTTGGCGAAACATGGCTGAACGGAAAAACCTTTCATTGTATTGTAAGGAAAACAGCACACGTTATAAACTTTTTTATTCTTGCATTTTTGCACGGATTGTTGTTTTTTTCGTATGCACATAATAAAAAGTATACCGTTTTATTGACTTTTTTGCTGGGTTTGTGCGGTGCTGTCATTGACGAAATAACACAGTTTTTTATTGAAGGACGAAGTACTCAACTCTCAGATGTTTTTATTGATTTTTCGGGGACAATTCTTGGATGTGCTGTATTTATCCTTCTGTATAAGTTGTCTGTATCTAAATTGAAAAGAGGGTAATTTTGTGAAAAAATGGAAACTTTTTTTGTTGGCAATGCTGATAGTTTTGCTTTTTGCGATTGTTTCTTTGGGCGTTTGGCAACGCGATAATATCGGTGCAGTTGTAAAAATGGCTACAAGTTCTTCTGATGAAATCGCAAAAGAAATGAATGATACCAAAAAAAAGCTTGAGAATGACCTGAAAAAGAAAAATATTAATGTTGTAAGCGACTTTACTGCCGAAGAGGAAAAGCAGATTTTAAAGGGTAAACTGTCGGTTGAAGATGCTGTTGCAAATCTTAATACCAAATACGAAAATTCTCAAAAAAAACCGATTGCAACCAATAATCCCAAGGCGGATAAGCTTATTGGTGAAAAAACTGTCGAGCTTTACAGTCTTAAGGCATATTACTTAGGTCAACTTGGACAAATGGAGTCAACTGTTAAGGCGGAATATACTGCCTTACCTAAAGAAAAGAAAAATTTAATTGGCAAGAAGGAGCTTGTTAGTCGTCATATGGGTACGGCACTTGGACTGATGAATCAGTGTGACTCACGTGTTGAGAAAATTCTGGCTGAACTTAAATCCGGTCTTGAAAGCTTAAACGCTGATACTTCAATAATAAAAACCATACGAACGGCTTACGAAAACGAAAAAAATCTTAAAAAGGCTTATTACTTATCCTTACTTGATAAGTAGAGTGCACAGAGGTGAAAATTAATGAAATTACATAGATGTCTGTTTATAGTTATTATTTTAGTCGCTTGTATCGTGCTTTGTATGGCATCAGTATCTGCTGCGGGTTTTCCTGATGTTGATATAACAACCGAGGAAGGTGAAGCGATTTCTGCAATGCAGCAAAAGGGTTATATAAACGGCTTTCACGATGGCACATTCAGACCCAAAGCTACCCTTACACGTGCAGAGTTTGTCACAATAATGAATAAGATGTATATGTTTTATGTCGAGTCAGAAAATATTTTTACCGATGTTGCTGACAATGACTGGTTTTGTCACGATGTTTTAGCCGCGGTTAATGCAGGTTATATCAAAGGTATGGGAAACGGCAGATTTGCTCCAAATGAGGCTGTAACCCGTGAACAGGTTTGTGTGATGCTTAATTCTATACTTAAACTTGGCGATATGTATTATACTCCAACAATATCTGATACGGTATCCGATTGGGCGAAGGATAGTGTTTTGAAGATGGTTTCAGCGTATGTTTTCACTCTTGAAGATGGCGGAAAGTTCAGGGCAACCGAGCCTATAACACGAGGCGAGGCATGCATGGCACTTGCAAAATGCATAGTCGATGTTGACTTTGAACAAGTATTTAAGCCTATTAATTTAGAAGATATTGCACAAGAGGAACTTATTAAAAAACTGAAAGAAATCGTTAAGACAATGGAAGAAGTTATAATTCCGCAGCTTACCGACAAGGATACCATAACGGTTGGTAATATGGTTGTTGCTAGTATGAAGAAGTATATTAATGATACAACCTATGATTATGTACCTGATGCCAATGCAGCGTATGCAATATATAAAACTCTTGGTTATGACAGGGCAAAAACATTCAAAAAACCCATATACGAAAACATTGATGTTGAAAATTTGGCAATATTGTTTGACTTCTTTTACAGGCCTGAAATGAATATACCTACTGATAAAATGTAACTTTTATAGCTTTTGGGTTTCGCGTTCATTATTCGTTGAAAAACTCCGTCAAATTTAACGAATGATGAATATTGAATAATGTATAATACAAAAACAAAAAACCTATCTTTCGATAGGATTTTTGTTTTTGTGGATCTTCAGACGAGGGCGTTAAACGCAACAATCCGGTGAATTGTTGCGTAGCTCAAGAGTCACTGCGAGATGAAAGCGAGTCCGTAGGACGAAGCTTGAATCCGTCCTGTAGAAGGCAAGGAAAGATCACCAAGGAAAAAAGGACACTTTAAAGTGTCCTTTTTTCCTTGGTGGATCTTCAGGGACTCGAACCCCGGACCGACCGGTTATGAGCCGGTTGCTCTAACCAACTGAGCTAAAGATCCTTATTAAATTTGCAACAGAAATTATTATACAGTAAAATAAATCTTTTGTCAAGATTAAATTTATATATTTTTCAAAAAAAGCTTGATTTATTGTTGAATATGTGCTATTATTTTCAAGGTGCGTTTTAAATACAAAATTCGCCGATATATTTCAAGTTTTTCGAGACATTTACCCCGATAGACAAGTTCGTTTTAGAACTTGTCTATATTTTAGGACATGCCTTGATTTAAATATATAAAAATATTAAAAAAGGAAGCGAAAAAATGAGTACATTATTATCTGTTTCAATTGCCCTGCTTGCAGGACTTCTTATGACAAGAGCATTCAAGCCTTTTAAACTACCCTCGGTTACTGCATATCTTATTGCAGGTATTTTAATTGGCCCTTACTGTGTGGGCAGACTTGGTGTAAATGGTCTTGGCTTTAATTCACACGATGCTGTAAGTGCTTTGTCACTTGTTTCGGATGTTGCATTGGGCTTTATTGCGTTTTCAATCGGTAACGAATTCAGAATGTCAGAACTTAAGAAAACAGGCAAACAAGCTCTTGTGATTGGTGTTTTTCAGGCATTGGTTGCAACATTGTTTGTTGATATTGCGTTATATGTTGTTCATCTTATAATGCCAGATAAATTGACAGTTCCGCAACTTATTACCCTTGCTGCTATTGCAACAGCAACAGCTCCTGCTGCTACTTTAATGGTTGTGCGTCAATATAAGGCTGACGGACCTCTTACCAGATTGTTGCTTCCTATAGTTGCACTTGATGATGCTGTTGGTCTTATTGTTTTTGCAGTATCCTTTGGAATTGCAAAAACCATGCTTTCAGGAAATATTGACTTATTTTCAATTATCGTAAATCCTGTTGTTGAAATTATTTGTTCACTTACATTGGGCGCAGTAATGGGTTGGGTTCTTACTCAGCTTGAAAAAATGTTTAACTCTAATACCAATCGTCTTAATATGACAATTGCATTTGTTTTTCTTACTGTTGCTCTTTCAATGCTTGATTTCCATATAGGTAATGTACATATTAGTTTTTCATCACTTCTGGTGTGCATGATGTTGGGAACGGTATTTTGCAATATATGTCCTCTTTCACATGATTTGATGGAAAAGTCAGATAAATGGACATCGCCGCTTTTGGCACTTTTCTTTGTTATCAGCGGTGCTGAACTTGAACTCAATGTATTTGCTGACTGGGCAATTGTGGTAATAGGCGTTGTATATATTCTGTTCCGTTGTCTTGGTAAATATTTTGGTACCTTTGTTAGCGCCAAGGCAACAAGTTGTTTGCCTGAAATCTGCAAATACCTTGGTATTACATTGTTCCCTCAGGCAGGTGTTGCTTTAGGTATGTGTGCAATTGTTGCGGCTTCTGCAGAGATGGGTGCTCAGGGTTCTTTGGTTCGTAATATTACACTTTTTGCTGTTCTTATATACGAACTTGTAGGTCCGGTTCTTACTCGTCAGGCACTTAAAGCAGCAGGCGATATCAAGCCTATGTCTGATGAAGTTAAAATGCGTCGTCATACAAAGCTTGCTGAGGCAAAGAGTAAAACAGAAAAATAAAGAAAAAATCCGGATGCTGAAAAGTATTCGGATTTTTAATGAAAATTGGAGATGTATGTGATGGAAATCGTAAAAAATCAAATTAAGGTCTCGTGTGAGTATGCAAAGGCCTTCGTAAAATGGTTAATTATTGCCACAGCTGTTGGCGCTGTCGGTGGTGTAATAGGAAGTATTTTTCACGAAAGCATAGAATATGTAACTCATTTGCGTATTGAAAATAATTGGCTGATTTTATTGTTGCCAGTTGGTGGGCTTATAATTGCGGCTTTATACGGTGCGTTTGGTAAAAAAGGTAAAATCGATACAAACCGTATAATTGAGGCAGTACAGACTGACAATAATGTTCCGCTTGTGATGGCGCCTCTTATTTTCGTTGGAACAGTAATTACCCATCTTTTTGGTGGTTCAGCGGGCAGAGAAGGTGCGGCATTGCAGTTGGGTGGCAGCCTTGGCTATAACATGGGTAAGTTGTTTAGATTAAACAAAAATGATACACACATTATCGTTATGTCAGGAATGAGTGCTGTATTTGCAGCACTGTTTGGAACACCTCTTACAGCAGCTTTTTTTGCTATTGAGGTAATAAGTGTCGGTGTTATACACTATGCAGCGTTGGTACCATGTTTAATTTCTGCAATTATAGCATATGAGATTGCTTTCCTTGGGTTTGGAATTATGCCGGTTTCTTTCACGATTGCACAGATGGATGCATCAGCAGATGCTGTATTAAAGGTGATTGTTCTTGCAATTTTATGTGCTTTGGTTAGTATATTATTCTGTACAGCAATCAAAAAAAGTGAGCATTACATAAAAAAACTGATACCCAATATTTATCTGCGTGCATTTGTAGGAGGTGCAATAGTTGTTTTACTAAGCCTTGCTCTGCAAACTACAGACTATAATGGTGCAGGGATGAATGTCATTGAAAGTGCCCTGATGGGAAATGCAAAGCCATGGGCTTTTGCTGTTAAAATTCTGTTTACAGCGATTACAATTGCTGCAGGGTTTAAAGGCGGCGAGATTGTCCCCGGATTTTTTATCGGCTCAACTTTTGGATGTGCTGTAGGTGCACTTTTGGGTCTTGACCCCGGTTTTGCTGCGGCAATAGGCTTTGTTGCTCTGTTTTGCGGAGTGGTAAACTGCCCTTTTGCATCACTACTTCTTGCTATAGAAGTTTTTGACGGCAGCTCAATTCTTTTATTTGCCATTGCCTGCGGAGTAAGCTTTATGATGTCGGGATATTTTGGACTTTACAAAAGCCAGAAATTCTTGTATTCCAAGATTAAAGAAGAATATGTTGATATAAATTTACAATAAAATTTAACAGCTCCTTTTTGAAATATGTCCGTTTTATAGTACACTAATCGTGGTATTATTGAGACATAAAACAAAAAGGAGCTGTATTTATATGAAAAACTTTTATAATATCATTGCGGTAAACGGACATTATGA
>JAZRNN010000018.1:0-2828 GCA_045648175.1 Clostridia bacterium | reverse complement strand
ATTATATTTATATAACAAAAATGGTAATAATTCCAAGTGGTTTTGTGTGTAATTGGTTCAAAAACCAATGAGCAAAATTAAAAATGGATAAACTTAGAAAGAACATAAAGTCGTTTATTGATATACTATCATATTTCAAAGATGCAAAAACCTGCCGAGAGTTTTTGGAGGAACAACGCTGGCACGGTACTCCGATATGTCCTCATTGTGGAACTATATCACAAAAGCACTATAAGTTAAAGACCAAAGGAGAATATAATGGCAAATATAAATGCTGTGAGTGCCGAGATGTGTTTACCGTAACAACGGGAACAATGTTTCACGGTAGCCATATTCCCTTGCAAAAATGGTTTTATGCAATCTATATTTTCATATCTCACAAGAAAGGTATTAGCAGTATTCAATTGGCAAAGGATATCGATGTAACACAAAAGAGTGCTTGGTTTATGCTAAACAGAATACGATACAATATGTACGACCGAATGAAACCAGCCTTTGAAGATATGACTCAAGTTGATGAAACCTATGTGGGTGGTAGAAATAAAGGTCGAATAAAAGGTGCACAAGGAAGAAGTTTGAAAACAAAAGTTCCAGTAGTTGGATTATTGTCCAATGGTATGGTAAAAACAATAGTTGTCCCAAATACCGACAGATTTCATTTGCAAACGATTATAGATGTTTATGTACGAAAAGATTCAACGGTTATAACCGATGGTTGGCAGGGTTACAGCAATGTTAAACGGGAATATAACCACAAGGTTGTAGACCACGGAAAATACGAATATGTAAAAGACGGTTTTCATACTAATTCGATAGAGGGTTATTGGTCGCACCTTAAACGAGGTATCAAAGGTATATATCATAAGGTTTCAAAGAAACATCTTTGGAGATATTGCGGAGAGTTTGATTTCAGATACAATACCCGAATGATTGATGATATAACCAAATTCGTAATGTTTGCAGTAACGGGATATAGGAGATTAGCCTATAAAGAATTACTTGCCGAATATGAAATATGGGGTAATTTGTAACTTGGTGGATAGTATTTGTATCAACGGAGAATTGAAATAGCAGTTCTCCGTTTTTTAGCAACAGCCTAAAAATAAAGGGTAAATATCGCACATTTTCAAAAGTTTTTGTAATTTTGTAGTGTCAGCCATAGTGTTGACAAGACATTTTAGGATAAAACACGAAAGTGTTACTGCTTTATTCCTCTGATAAAATCTGGTAAATTTTAAGAACAGGAATAAGCCGTTACCCTTCGCTATGCTTATAGCGTGAGGGCTGTTGCTTATTTATTGTTCGAGGTTTACCAGAGCCCATCAGAGTAGATATGCCGACAGTCAGCACGCTTTCTTTTTGTCCGCACGCATAGCAAATAATATGAAGGGTAAGCCGAAAACCTTATCAAAGAGTAGGCTGTAAAACTATTAACTGATATGAAAGTTACGGGTAAAAGATCGGAAAAGATTTTAGTAGAGGAACTCTCAAAAATTATGAGGGATTTATCCTATTATTCATCGAGAATAGAGGAATTGTTGGCAAGAATGCGACGGGGTAAAAAGAAAACCGACGATGACATCTTCGGAGGTGGAGACCTTTTGATTGAGGCAATTCCTGCAACATTGGCAAAAATAGATGGTAAAATATCATCTTTAATGGTTTTGTCTCCCGATAATAAAGCTATTGAGATTTACCAAAAGAAATTGGGCAAATGGCAAGCCGAATTTGACGAATTAAGAAACAAGCAGGCAACGCAATCATCTCTAAGTAGTATATTCCAAAAGGCTAAAGACGATATAAAGAAAACATTAAAGGACTTTTATAATTAGAGCAATCAGAAATACAAGATACAAACTGATATGGGAAACCTATTTTGCAATAAATGTAATCTTTCTGAGAAAATCCCCAAATTGATTGCCGAAGAGGTATTGGGTATAGAAAATTTGCTACTCCTCAAAGAACGGTATCAGCAAATGAAAGAAGGGTATAATTTTTCGTACGAACAATGGCAAGGTTTGTTTACAGAAGATTTGAAACCTTTTCGTGGGTATACTGATACAACAGGGATAATGATGTCTATTAAACACCCGAAATTCAAGACCGATTTTGAGCAATTGGGGAAAGGTGCTATTGGTGTGGATTTGCCAACTTGGTTTAATATACAGAATAGTAATCCACGAATAATGCTTATTGCACAAGACCCGCTAAGGAGCAATAAATGGTATGGTGAGTGCCAAGATGCCATTTTATCAAGTCCATTTGGTCTGCACGATGCAACTCACCGAGCACATGCAAAAGGAGGTAAAATGGTTTATGAACTTATCAATAGATTGGTGTCGGCTGGCAATTGTGTCTATCTGACAGATGCACGGAAGTATTTTGTTTATGACCACAAGACCTCCGATAGATATGCAAACACCCAAAAGACGGTGTATGTGGATATTCTTAAAAAGGAAATAGAGTGTATAAAGCCCACACTTTGCGTATGTTTAGGAAATCGGGCAGGAAGTATAATGTACGATGTCGCAACCGAAAATCCTGAATTACTAATTTCTTGTATTACATTGCCACATTTGTCGGGAGCTGCAAGAGGTGCAATTGTAAAACGCTATCCGTTATTACTTGAACGCAAGGCTACTGCTACAAATATTGCAGAACAATATGCCAACGAAATAATCGGTTGTTTAACTACTAATTCATAGAACTATGGGATTTATTACTTGTTTTCTGTTAATTGTTAATTTGGCTCTCGTCATTGGACTTGATGTTGTATATTGGTGGGTCGGTTGGCAATTTGGAGCCACTGGAATTTTGGGAGTAATTGG
>JAZRNN010000017.1:0-15464 GCA_045648175.1 Clostridia bacterium | reverse complement strand
AATGTTGGTTACCCCAACATTTATTATAGAGCCTTAAAACAGCCGCCGGGGATTTGATATGCACCCCAAAAGTGTCTAACTTTTGGGGTTCACTTCAATTTCCCCGGCGGTAATTTTATGCCTTAATTCAGTATATTATCAAGCTCACAGAAACGTTTGTAACACTCTGTGTAGTCAACACCCGAAGGCTCGTAAACTTTTTTGGATTTTACTGCCATATCGCAAGCTGCCTCAACGCTTTCGAACACTCCGGTTGCAACACCTGCTAAAATTGCAGAGCCAAGGCAGGCAGTTTCGTCATTTTTAAGGGTTACAATTCTCTTGCCTGTCATATCGGCTTTAATCTGATTCCACAATGGACTTGACGCACCTCCACCCATTGTGCGGATTTCGTTGCAATCAAGACCAAGATAGTCAAGATTTTGTTTTAGCATGCAAGCAACGGCTTCCAAAATACTACGCACAGCGTGTCCTCTGCCGTGCTCCATTGTCAGACCGCAGAAGGCTCCACGGGCATCAGGGTTGTATTTTGGCATTGTAGAGCCGCAAAGATAAGGCAAAAAGGTCAGCCCGTTTGAGCCTGGGTCTGCTTTTTCAGCAAGCTCGTCTAATTCGCAAAAACTGAAATTCTCGCAGAAGTTGTTTTTGAACCATTTAAGGGCTATCCCTGCAGTAGGCGTCCATGAAAGCAGACAGTATTTGCCGTCAAAGTTCACGTGGCAGGGGATAATTGAGTTTGGAGTGAACTCAGGAATTGTTGCCGAAGGAACAAAAACAACCATTGTTGTACCTGTCATTTCGCTGACAATGCCTTTTTTAACAATTCCAGCGCCAATTGCGCCTGCAATCTGGTCAATTGCACCTGTCACCACTGTGATGCCATCATATTCACCCACAATTTCACCACTGGGGAGAATTTCGGGGAATACGGATTCTTCTATTCCGATAAATTCAAGCATATCCTTCCACCAAATGTGATTGCGAATGTCATAATAGATGGTTGAGGATTGAAGAGTTTTTTCGGTAACAAACCGACCTGTAAGGCGATAGAGGAGATAGTCTTCAAGGAGAAAGACTTTTTTGATTTTGCCAAAACAATCAGGTTCGTTGTTGCGCAGCCACAGAAGCTTGCTTGCGGGCCAGGTAGCAGTAATTTCAGGCTGACCGGTAATGTCATATACTGTTTTGTTGCCGAAGTGTGCCTTGATGGCATCTGCCTCGGCTGTTGCACGGTTGTCAAGCCATACTATTGCTTTGCGAAGTGGGGTTCCATCCTCATCAGCGACAATTATTGTTTCGCACTGGGTGTCAATACTCATAGCGGAAATTTTGTATTCTGCAGAAAGCTCGGTAAGAGCTTCGTGGAAAAGAGTCCAATAGTTCTCCGCAGGGAATTCAACATAATCATCCTTAACTTCAAGTGTATAGTCTTTAGTGACTGATTTCATACATTCTGCATTTTCATTAAAAACGGCGGCCTTTAAAGAAGTAGTTCCTATATCAACGCCAAGTAAGTATTTCATGAGTTTTATCCTTTTTGTCCTTTCTGTCATTCTTTAACAATTGTTATTTTTCTAAAGCTCTTTTTCAAAGCATTTAAATCCTCGGGCGAAACCGATGCATCATCGGTTATCAGACTGTCTGCGCAAGCGGTTTCGGCGATGTTAACAAAGGCTGTTCTGCCAATCTTTGATGAGTCGGCAACAATAATTTTCGAGGCAGACTGTGCAAGCATAAGGCGTGCAAGCTCGGCTTCACGGTCATAATATGTGGTTAGTCCCGAATGAGGAGAGATGCCGTCAACCGACAAAAACAGTTTGTCGGCATGATAGTTCTTCAGTTGATTTACTGCATCGTCGCCATAAGCAAACTGATATTTAGGATTTATAAAGCCACCCAGAAGTACCACATTAAAGTTTGGGTTACCGCTCGCCTCAAGAGCGATTGACACAGAGTTTGTCACGATGTTCAGGTGCAAATGTGACGGAATTGCGCGAAAAACCGTCAGGGTAGTAGTTCCTGAATTAAACATAACGGTGTCGTGATCTTTTATCATTTCCACAGCACGTTTTGCAATAAGCTGTTTTGCCTTGAGATTTGTGCCAAGGCGCTGCTGTAAGTCCATATCGCAGTAAGACTTGTAGGAATTAATCGCCCCGCCGTGAACACGGAAAAGCAGACCCTTATCCTCTAAGTCGGCAAGGTCTGAACGTATTGTAATATTTGAGATGCCAAATTCACGACTCAGGTCGTTTACCTTAACTTGTCCTTGCTCGTTAAGGATTTCAAGAATTTTTTCTCTTCTTTCGTTTATATCCATAGTAGTTTTCTTTCCGGGTTAAATAGAATTATACACAAAATACCCTATATTATATTTTATTTCCATTTCAATGATTTGTCAATATCAAAAATGGGAATGAAAAAGATTTTTACAACCACAAACAATTTAGTCAATGTTTAAATTGTTGTTTTAATGCAGAAATTAAAAAAGACGTGACAAAAAGAGGTGTTTATTGTATAATAATAGAAAAATTTTTAATAAACTGATAGGAAAGAATTATGAAACTTTACTTTGCGCCGCTTGAAGGCATAACTACATATACATACCGAAACACGCACTCAGAATTTTTTGGGGGATGTGATGCGTATTTTGCACCCTTTATCACTCCAAGTGACAACGAAAAGCTGAGTATAAAAAGTCTCCGGGATATTGTTCCCGAAAAAAATAAAAATGTTAAACTGATACCACAGGTGTTGACAAATCAAAGTCAATCATTTATGAAGTTTGAGGATAAGATTAAAGACCTTGGTTATAAAGACATAAATATAAACTTAGGTTGTCCGTCGGGGACGGTGATAAAAAAGAATCGTGGTTCAGGTTTTTTGCGTGACCCCGAGGGGGTAGATCACTTTCTGGCAGAAGTGTATGAAAGCTGTAAGCTGAGAGTTTCGGTAAAAACAAGGTCAGGATTTTCAAGTGGCTTGGAACTTGAAAAATTGATGGAAATATATAATAAATATTGCATGGAAGAGTTGATTATACATCCCAGAACAAGGGAAAAATTTTACAATGGTAAGCCTGATATGTCAGCGTTTGATGCGGCTTTTAAAGCAACTAAAAATCCGATTTGTTATAATGGGGATGTCTTTTCTGCACAGGAGTATAAAGAAATTACTCAAAAATATACAGAGCTTGAAGGTGTAATGATTGGCAGAGGTGCTATTGCCAACCCTGCTATATTCAGGGAAATAAAGGGTGGCAGAAAAATAGAAAGTGTGGAACTGATTGAGTTTACAAAGGTTCTGGCAGAGAGATATCTTGAGGTGCTTGGGTCAGAGGTATATACTTTGCATAAGTTGAAAGAGATATGGCTGTATACTATGTGGCTGTATCCGGGCGAGAAAAAACTGCTTAAGACGATAAAAAAAGCAAATCACCTAAGCGATTTGCTTGCGGCAGTTAAGGCTCTGCCGGAGATTACGGAAGAGGACAGAATAGTCCCCTTAACTTAACTTTGTTACATAATTCCGGTAATGAAAATTTCAAGACCGATAAAGATTAATATTGCACCGCCAAAAATCCCGGCTTTTCCGGCGATTTTCGTTCCGGCTTTTTTGCCGATTATCAGACCGGCCATACAAATGACAAAGGTAACAAAGGCAATGATAAATGCTGCAAGCAATGCTGACGGTAGATTATAGTCTGCGATTGTAAAGCCGACAGATAAAGCGTCGATTGATGTGGCAACACCCTGTATTAAAAGTGCAGCTAAGCCAACGCCGGGCCTTTCGCATGGATTTTCATATTTGCTGCGAATGCCTTCAATAAGCATTTTGCCACCTATAAAGCACAGTAGGACAAGGGCAATCCAGGGTATCAGTTTTTCAAAAAATGTAAAATAGTGAACGATAGTATGTATGCAAAGCCAACCTGTCAGAGGCATTAAGGCTTGAAAGATTGCAAATATTCCAGCGACACTGCACATTTTGTTCTTTTTCATACATGGCTCATTAAGTCCGTTGGCTAAAGAGACCGAAAAGGCATCCATAGCAAGCCCTACCCCAAGTAGGATATTTGTAATAAAAAAGTTTATTCCTAATGTCATTTTAAAATCCCTGCCTTTAAAAAATAAAAAACCAAGTATGAAACCATACTTGGCAATCTTTATAAAAACAGACTCCATGCATAGCTTTAAAGTATACATGAGTCTCGCATATTAAAGCAAGCCAGACCAATAGGTCAGTATGTTGACTTGCTACGCATCATAGGTGCGTTTGCTACTCCCTCATAGCATAGGTATCATATCATAAATGAGAAACTTTGTCAATATGTGAATTATCACAGTATACAATTTTGTGTTGCAATGTTTAAGCGTTTGTGATAAAATGAGCCTGGAAAGCAAATGTAAGGATTTTGACCATAAGTATCAGAATAGATAAGAGATATGGAATACGATACATCACATAATATATTACGCTTATAATAATGAGGTAGAAAAATGAAGAAGAAATTTTCGGGTATTATTTTGATATTGTTATTTTTATTTGCTTTATGTATTTCTGTAAACGCACAAGACAGTATTAAAGTGTATAACAGAGGTAAGGAAGTTATACTTACGCACGAATTGTTTAGCTATAATGAACAATATTATTTACATATTGATGATTTACAACAGTTGGGCCTTGATGTTATTAAAGAAGATGACAAATACACGATAATGTCAAAGGACTGCCTGGGAGAAGAAAAAAAGGTGGTATTAACACCGCCATCAAGCAATTTAGAAGATAATCCGCCTATACTTATAGATCCATTTAATCAGTCCGAGGAGCAATGGGCGATCGCAGAAATACAGGCATTAGAAGATTTGCCAATTATACAGGCACCATCTGTAATGGACACTCTGTACCAATATACATATAAAAGGCGTGCGACTAAAAAAATCGGGGAATCCATTAATGATGATATTTTATTCCCGGAGGATGATACTGTTACAGGAGGGAGCAACTCATTATTAGGAACAAGAGGAATCATAATTAAAGTTAATGGTGAAACATATATATCTGCTCAATTTGTTGGCAAGTATATGTCTAATCGTTATTCATTGGAAGGCGATAGAATTGATTATTATATAGCAGATAAAAGTGCTGTGGTAATGAATACTACGGTTAATCTGACTTATCAAACGGGTGTTCCGTCGGGCGGGCATGAGGTGAAGATACATACTGCTTATAAAATTGGTGAAGATAGCAGTATGGACGGTTTTAAATTGTTATCAAGCGTGAATTGCATAATAGCTGAGGGCGAAAACAGTGCAAGTTCCCTGATTGAAATTCCTGCTGAAAAAATTAACGACCCAAACATATATTATATTGCAGATTTTGGCGACAGGTATGTATTTGTGTGCAATCAGTATAACTTCTCCGAGGTTGGCAAAGTTATAGTATATGGACAACCCAAAGATATTACATATACAATTAATGTAACCTTGCCCGAAGTTGACGATAGGGATGTGCCGTTTACAATATATGTATCGGTTAACAATGAAACCTATTCAAAGCAGGGAATTGTGAAAAGCGGAGAAAAATCAGCAACCGTTGAACTGACTGGGTTGCCGAGAGATACCAGGTATGATGTAAGGATTGTATTTGATTATCATAAGTATAGAAACGCGCAGCTTGTGGGATTTAATTTTATAAATATCGCATATGTTAAAGATTTTGGAACCAATTACACCGCAGAGTACTCACGAAAAGCTGTTTGCAACGTAAGTTTGCCCGATGGATATATTCCGGAGAATGATGTAGAGGTCACAGTTGTTTTGCGTCAATATATACCATATAACGGAATAGTTGTCACAGATAAGCTTTTTGATTGGACTGACAGTGAAACAGTTATTCTTAACAACGAAAAGCGTTCCGAGACGGTTTGTCTCTATAGCCAGTCAAGTTCATCTATGCTGGCGTATCAGATTGTCAATGAGGTTGATGGGTTGTGCGAAAAAGGATATTTACACCAGGGCGGAAAGATAACCAGCAGCGGAATATTGGTAAAAGAGATTGAAGAAGATTTAATTACAGATATTCAGCTTCTGAAAAAGAAAAACATAACGGTAAAAGTAGTAAGGCCATATTCTCTTTCTCTTGAAAATGATATATATGCAACGATTGTGTTAGATGACAGTTCAACAGCAGAAATTTATGATAAAATAATTGATTATACTCAAACACCGTTAATGGTATCAGGTGAGCGGATCGCACAGTTTGAATTTGAAGTGGCAGAGGACAAGATATATAAACTGTGGATAGAAGATATAACAGGGGATGAACATTTGTTTAATTCTTGTTCCTATGTAAAACCTTTTGCATCTGTTGCGGAAAGAGGAAACGAGAGGTACTTTGGATTTGAGTGTGATGGCATAAACCTGACTTTGCTTCGATGTAACAATGTTTCGGGAACAATTGAGTGTGAGAATACTGAGTTGGATTTTGATGTTTTGGCTACATGCACTTTATACAATGATAAAACTATTTATTTGACAACTAATGCAGAAAATGGAGAATTCAATATTAAGATACCCCAAGATACAGATAAATACACAATAGATGTGCAGACATATGTTAAAAAAAAGAGTTATTATGTGTCAGATGGAATTAGCACAAATAATGCGAATGAAGCAAGCGAAATTCTTTTTGAATATGATGAAGATAAAAAAATTGTACTGCAATACATAATGCAAAATCCACCTTTACCTGTTGAAATTTCAAACAAAGAGAAATATGATTATTTTAGATTTAGAAATATAAGCGATTATACGCTTGAAGGGTTTGATGCATATGTTGCGTATTACGACAAAAATGGAAGGTTCATCTCGATAGAAAAGGAGGAAGGGAGCAAGCTACCGCTTGGTTTTTCCTTAACAATCCATAAAGGTGCTGATGACTACAGGATAAAAAAAGCCAGAGCTTTAGCCTTGAAACAAAACACATTTACTCCTTTAGGAAAAGTTGATGAAGTGAGTGTTAATATGCCGGAGCCTCCCGAGCAAAATATATCTGTATTTAAAATAGGAGAAGAGAGTGCCATTATAAACTGCAAGACCGAGAAGTTAAACAGTGTTCCCGAAGAGATAAACGAAGCAATGTATATTTCGGCAGATGATTTTGAAAGGCTTGGCTATAAGATTACGGTTGATGAAACTGATGTATATATTGAAAAGGGCAAGTTGGGTTTTGAATTTATTATCGGAGAAAACATGGCGATTCAGACTGAGGACGCTATCAGATATGAAATATCAAATCCAATTTTGAATGATGGTGGAATAATAATTCCGATAGATACTGTATGCGAACTGTTTGACGATAAATCAAGGTGGAACCCTGCAGAGCAAATACTTATTATAAATATGCCTTTTGATGATATTGAATATAGTGATATATATTGCGAGGCAATACTTGATATGTATAATAAGGGTATTGTTGTCGGATATGAGGACGGGACATTCAAATCGTCAGAATATGTTTTCAGAAGCGAAGCAGCGACTATGTTTTCAAGAACAATGGGACACGAGTATCAGGGATATACATTTGACTGTTTTGATGTTGTGGGTAATCATTGGGCAAAAAGCTATATAGGGATATGTGTTAACGAAGGTGTTTTTGAATTGGAGGATGACAGATTTCGTCCCAATGACTATATCACAGTGAAAGAGGCGATTGTTGCGGCTCTTAAAATGAAGGGAGTAGTTTTCGATAACTATATGGATGCTGCCCAGGCAAACGGCTTGCTCACAAACATTAAAGTTGAAAATGAGGAACAAGAAATTACTAGGGCAGAGATAACGCAGTTATTATATAATGCATGCATAAAATAGAGCTATGTATTCAATAAGAGGTGGCTATGACAGTAAAGATATATAATGAGTTTCCACGTGAGGCAAGGGAACTTCGCGAAGAAGTTTTTATTAAGGAACAAGGTTTTTCGTATGATTATGACGAAAAAGATGATGTTGCTATGCATATGGTGTTGTTTGATAAAGATGTTCCGATAGCTGTTTGCCGTGTATTTGAGGGTGATGATGAAAGCACCTACATCCTTGGCAGATTGGCTGTGAAAAAAGAATATCGGGGCAGAGGCATAGGCAGCAAGCTTATTACTGCTGTTGAACAGCACACAGCTCAAATCGGTGGCAAAGAACTTATTCTTCATTCACAGATACAGGCAAAGAACTTTTATGAAAGAGTGGGATTTGCTGAATATGGAGAGATTGAATATGAAGAAGATTGCCCTCATATATGGATGAAAAAATATTTATAATATACAAAAGGAGTGTTATTAATGCCGTATATTGCAATTAAAGGTTATCCAAAGGATGAAGAAACAAAGAAAAAGGTAGTGGATGAAATCAACGAGATATTTCTAAAATACTGGGGTTGTCCTCAGAAAGCTATTTCGATTTCCATTGAGGAGTTTGCCCCTGAAATCTGGGAAGAAAAGGTTGTAAAGCCTGAAATAAACAGCAAAATTGATAAAATGGCAATTTTATTCGGTGAGAAAAAATGAAATTTATAAAATGGAAAATACTGAGTATAACTTGTCTGGTGTGCCTTTTGCCGATTATTTTTGGATTGGCTGTATGGAACAGTTTGCCCGATATGGTGGCGGTTCATTTTGATTTCTACAATAATCCTGACAGCTTTACATCAAAAGGGTTTGCGGTATTTGGCTTTCCTGTTTTAATGGTAGCTCTGCAATACTTCTGTTGTTTTATCAATGACCTGAACGGTCACAAACACGGCAACTGCGTAAAGTTTGAGGTGGTAATGAAGTGGATTATCCCTGCTGTGTCAATAATTTTGCAGGTGTTGATACTGGGCTATGCTTTAGGATGGCAGGTTGACATGAGAGTAGCAGCAGCGCTTGTTGTAGGTGGGATGTTTATTGTTATCGGGATTCACCTGCCAAAACTGGATTACATCAAAAACTATGACATTGTTGCTGAAAAAGCCCGAAAGATAAATAGCTTTTGGGGATTTGAAACAGTGATTTTGGGGATATTGTTTATAATCAGCATATTTTTTCCACCTGTATTTACATTGGCTTGTATTATTCTCCTGATTCCATATATGGTAATTGGGGTTATCTATGGAATTAAGGTTGGAAGAAAATAATATTAAATTACGCAGGAGGCTTTATGAAAACCGAAAAGAATATTTTAATTGCATTTATTTTAAATCTGTCATTTTCAATTTTTGAGTTTATAGGCGGAATTTTTACAGGCAGTGTTGCGATTGTGTCAGATGCTGTGCACGATATAGGGGATGCAGCAAGCATAGGCGGGTCATATTTTCTCGAAAAAAAGAGTAAAAAACAACCGGATACAGAGTATACATACGGATATTCCCGATATTCGGTTATAGGAAGTGTTTTAACAACCATAATTTTGATTTTAGGCTCGGCGGCTGTTATAGTTAATGCTGTAGGCAGAATTATAAATCCGGTTGAAATAAATTATAACGGTATGATAATATTTGCAATAATCGGTGTTGCAGTAAATTTTTTAGCAGCGCTTGTTACCCGTGAGGGAGACTCACTAAACCAAAAGGCCGTAAATCTGCATATGCTTGAGGACGTGCTGGGGTGGATTGTTGTTTTGGTTGGTGCGCTTATTATGCGTTTTACCGATTTTGTAATTATTGACCCATTGCTTTCTATTTGCGTTGCGGTATTTATTTTAATTAATGCCATAAAAAATTTGAAAGAGGTGCTGGATTTATTTTTAGAAAAAATTCCTCACGGTATCAGCGTAGAAGAAATAAAAGAACACCTGCTGGGAATTCACGGAGTTCTTGATGTTCATCATATTCACATATGGAGTATGGACGGCCATCATAATTATGCAACAATGCACATTGTTACAAATGAATCGGCACAGGAAATTAAAGAAAGTGTCAGGGAGGAACTGCATGAGCACGGTATATGCCATGCAACGCTTGAACTTGAGGCAGAAGGCGAAAATTGCGGTGAAGAGCACTGCCATGTAGATACAACAGTATCTTCCGGACACCATCACCATCATCATTAAAAGAATAAGGGCGCGGTTTTGCCGCGTCCTTTTTTAAAAACTATTATAAAACACAACCTCGTCAAGAGGCCTTACCCTTGAATGCATATCACTAGGCACAGAACTTTCGCAGGGATACCCCATCACAAGCAGGGCATGTGGAATAATGCTGTCAGGAATGTTGAATTCTGTCTTCATTGCCGCAGGGTCAAAATGCATTACCCAGCAACTGCCAAGACCGAGATTTGTTGCTTCCAACATCATATGCGTGGCAACAATACTTGCATCAACGGGGGCAGAAATTGCTCCGTCATATGGGCGAGTCCAGGTTTCGTCGTTGTTATAGCAGATAAGCATTGCACAGGGCGCGTCAAAATGACACTTGGTACATTTTTTTAATTTCAAGATTGTTTCATCATTGTTCAGAATAAGGATTCTCTGCGGTTGAATATTGCAGCCTGTTGGAGCGATGTGTCCTGCGTGCAGAATTTTATCTATTATTTCTTGTTCTATATGTTTGTCTTTAAATTTTCTCACCGAGTATCTTTCGCTGATTACTTTTTCAAAATCCATAATGTTCAACTCCTTATACTGTAAGTATATTACAAAATGTATTATATTTCAAGAAAAAGTTGAAAAATATAAATCTATATGGTAAGATAAAAAAAGTAAAACACTGATTGAGGTAAAAAATGATTAAAGAACTTATGCACGACCCGATATTTTTGGGACAAAAGTCAGAAAATGCAACTTTGTCAGACATTCAGGTAGCTGAAGATTTGATGGATACGCTTGTTTCTTACAAGGATGAGTGTGTGGGCATGGCTGCAAATATGATAGGAGTCAAAAAACGCATTATTTGTTTTGATGCAGAAGGAAAATATATGATAATGTTCAACCCCGTAATTATAAAATTTTCACAGCCTTTTGAGGCGGAGGAAAGTTGTCTTTCGCTTTTGGGTGGCCCTAGAAGAACAAAAAGATATAAAAAAATTAAAGTACAGTATCAGACCGAAGATTTTAAGCTTCGGATAAAAACCTTTGAAGGCTGGACAGCGCAAATAATACAGCACGAAATCGACCATTGCAACGGAGTCTTGATTTGAAAGACATTTTTATTGAAACGGAGAGTATATAACTAATGCAAAAAGAAAGAGAGCATATATCAAAAACAAGGGGAATGTATTTTTTAAGATTGACAGGCAGAATAGTTATATTCATCGTTGTGATTATGTTATATGTATTTGACGTAGAAAAATTTAATATAGCTGACGGTTGGAATTTCTTTTGTGAGTTTTCGCCCTTACATCTTTTATGGATAATATGGATGTGGGATATGGTGCTTCAGCTTATCCCTGTGAAAGCCCATATATCCATAGGCTCACAAAAAGTGTTTGAGTCGCTGTTCAGGCCTATAAAAGAGAAAGTAAATTACAAGAATCTGAAAAAATATATTAAGGACACAACCGCGTCGGCATATAAAGTGATGGTTATTTGGGTTGCGCTGACGGCAGCAATCAGCATATTATATCTGTTGGGAATTATTGACACTGGAATGATGATAATTATTTCAACAGCATTTTATGTTTGTGATTTGATATGTGTTCTTATATGGTGCCCGTTCAGACTTATTATGAAAAACAAATGCTGTACAACCTGCAGAATATTCAATTGGGACCATTTAATGATGTTTTTGCCCATTGTGGCGGTAAACAGTTTTTACTCATGGACGCTGATAGCAGTTTCTTTTTTAATATGGCTCATCTGGGAAATATGCGTATTTACATATCCGGAGCGGTTTTGGGAAAACAGCAATATGGCACTTAAATGTTCTGAATGTACAGACAAGCTATGCACACAATATTGCAGAAGATTAAGAAAATGATAGCAAAGAACGATAAAAATAGTATAAAATAAATATCTCTCGTTATATAACACGGGGGATATTTATTTTGGGCAAAGATCCTATTTTTATTGACATATATGTAAAAACGTAGTATGATTATTCATACCAAACGTACAAAGGAGACCAACTATGATTTGTCAATAGAAAAATGAAAACTTTTTCATAAAATTTGTATAGCTAAAAAAGTGAATAGCAAATAAAGCATTCTTCAAAATGCTTTTTGAAAATTGAATATAGTTAAGGTAAGACTTAGGCTAAGTTGAACTCAACATTATCAGTCATCATTTTATGAATGACACGAACCAGCTTATGTGCTACATGACCTAGAGCAGCATAATGACGGCGACCTTGAGATATTTTTAAGTCATAATAATTTTTAAAGGTATCATTAACTAAGGTTGTCTGCCAAGCAGCATTTATCAATGCATATCGAAGTAGCTTAGAACCTCTTTTAGACATTCGTGTTCTGGCTGCCGTGAAATTTCCTGATTGATAAACAGACGGGTCAAGACCTGCATACGCAAGCAGTTGACAAGGCTTTTTAAAACGGGATATATCGCCGATTTCGCCGATAATCATTGCACCGTTTAAAAAGCCAATGCCCGGTATTGTTTTGATAACCAAATCAAGCTTGTTCATAATTGCTTTAATATTCTCATCAAGTTCATTTAATTGCTGAGTAAATAATTCAATTTGAGAAATGGCTTGAAATATCTGCAAAGATATGGAGAAGAGCAGGAACCTAAAGTTCACAGGATTGAGTATTAAGTATACAACGAGGGGTGATTGATTGAAAAAAGTGATATTTGGATGTGTAGTATGCGTTGTTTTTAGGCTTAATAGTTGTGTGGATGGCAATAAAGTTGATTTAATAATACTACTTTTCTAACCCAACCCATACTATCCGTAAAAATCCTTCGTAGACTTATGTCATCTTCTGTGGTATGTTTGTGTTGCCGAAAGGTAAATACAAAAATCAGGAGATGAAAATTATGAAGAAAAAAGTATTATGTACGGCAATGGCAGTGGGCTTACTGCTAACACAAACAGCATCGGCGGCACCATGGCAATGGCATCGGAATGAACTAATATACGATAGCGAAATTGGGTTCTTCGGAAATGTAACCTTAACCTTCGCATCGGATGGCGGTAGCTTTATTAGGCCAATAACCAAACGATATGGCGAAAGTATCAGGCTTGAAAGTTGCATACCTACAAAATATGGTTACACATTCAAGGGATGGTTAACCGATCCAAGAACAAAGCAGAATCAGGTAACAACATTTATATTCACAAGGCCTGATGTTCTCTATGCAAAATGGGAGAAGAATCCGGAAGAGCCCATAAATCCAAATGATGAGATTATGAGCAAGGACACTTGCTATCTCACAGATGAGGAAACAAAAATACGAAATGAAATAATAGAAGAAAAGAAGAAGGTATACATCGAAGGCTTTGGATATGTGGCCCCGGCCAAAACTAAAACCATCATCGTAGGCTCGGATGGTGACATAAACAAAATGGTTGGAACGATGGAATAGGGCAAATTAACCGCATAAACAAGAAATGAGAACGCGGGTGGGAAGTTACCCCACCTGCAATTTTTATCGACAAAATAACGGCTTTTTGAGGGGATAATGGCAAAGAAAAAGAGCCAACTGATTGAAAATCCGTTAGCTCATTGGCGGACGGGGTGGGATTCGAACCCACGTGCCCGTGAAGGCAAACGCATTTCGAGCTCCTATACAGTCTTTTTAGATAGAGTAAATTAGCGGAAGTTAGAAGAAGTTAAAAAGCGATAAAAACCGCATAAAATCAAGGCTTTGAGGGGATAAATTCCTTCAAAGCCTTTGCTGTTCTTGCAAATTTGGTATTGCCACTTTTTGATGCATTTTTTGGGTTTTCGCTAGAAAAGTGCTAGAAAAATGTTAGAAAAATATACAAAAGGATAAAATAGTTTTGCAGAATAACTTTACCTTAAAAAGAAATAATAAATAAGGGAAAATTTACTTAAAATATTGACAATTCCCTTAATATGTGGTAGTATTTAAGGGAAAGAAAGGAGATTAAGGGCATGAGAATGTTTAATTATTCAGTAATTAAAGAGCAGAAATGGGATTCCGAACTTCTTGGTCTTGTAGCCAGCATATATAAAGAAGCAGGAAAACAGGACTTCTATTTAAAGATGCGCCCTGAAGAGCTTGAAAAGCTTGTGGAAATCGCAAAGGTACAAAGCACAGAGTCTTCCAATGCAATTGAGGGTATCGTTACGACAAATACCCGTATTAAACAACTTGTAGCAGAAAAGACAACTCCCAGAACCCGTGATGAACAAGAAATTGCGGGATACAGAGATGCTCTTAATATCATCCACGAGAATTTTGATGCAATTCCTGTTTCAAAAAACTATATCCTTCAGCTCCATAAGATTATGTACACTCATATGAATAACCCTATGGCAGGCAAAACAAAGAGTGTGCAAAATTATATAAGTGCAACTTATCCTGACGGACATTCAGAGGTCCTGTTCACCCCCCTTGCTCCGTATGAAACTGAAGAAGCACTTGATAAAATATGCGAAGAATATAATAAAGTTATCGGTAATCTCGAACTTGAACCATTGATTGCAATTCCGACATTCATTCACGATTTTCTCTGCATTCACCCTTTTAATGACGGTAATGGAAGAATGTCAAGACTGCTAACTACCTTATTACTTTATAGAAGCGGATTTTATGTTGGCAAATACATCTCGCTTGAAGCTAAAATTGCAAACAACAAAGATTTATACTACGACTCCCTTAACAAATCTCAGGATGGTTGGCATGAGGGATGCGAGGATACAACACCTTTTATAAAATATATCCTCGGTACCATCCTTGCTGCATATAAAGACTTTGAAGACAGATTTTCCATCGTAGAAGAAAAACTTCCTGCAATCGAAATGGTAAGAAAGGCATCACTGAATAAGGTGGGGCGTTTTACCAAACAGGATATCAGAGAACTCTGTCCGTCACTCAGCATAAGCTCCGTTGAAGGGGCACTTCGTAAAATGGTAAGCGAAGGAGAGCTAAAGCGTGAAGGTTCGGGCAAGTCTATTTGCTATTATAGAATAAAATAAGAAAGTTTTGAATAACGGAGGTGTAAAAATGAAAATAGTTATTATTGGAGGAGTTGCAGGCGGTGCTACGGCTGCGGCAAGAATCAGAAGACTTGATGAAAATGCGGAGATAATCATTTTTGAGCGAAGCGGATATGTTTCTTACGCAAACTGCGGACTCCCTTACTATATTGGCGGAGAAATCGCTGACAAAGAGGATTTGTTTTTGCAGACTCCCGAAGGATTTTGGTCGAGATTTAAAATTGATGTAAGAACTCTCCATGAGGTAACCAAAATAAACCGTGAAAGAAAAACTGTTACGGTTTTGGATAAAATAAGCGGAAATGTGTTTGAAGAAAGCTATGACAAACTTATTTTATCTCCCGGTGCAAAGCCT
>JAZRNN010000016.1:0-69282 GCA_045648175.1 Clostridia bacterium | reverse complement strand
GCAGATACCGAACTTACGAAGGTAAGCGTGGGGTCTGCCGCAGATTTTGCATCTGTTGTACTCACGAGTAGAATACTTCTGTTCTTTCTGCTGCTTTAAAACCATAGCTTTCTTTGCCATAAGCTTTAATCTCCTCCATTTCTGAGATGTTGGATGGACTATTATCTTGTAAAGGGAGCACCCATCAGTGTAAGAAGCTCACGAGCTTCTTCGTCTGTCTGTGCTGTTGTAACAAAAATGATATCCATTCCGCGAAGTTTATCAATCTTATCATAGTCTATTTCAGGGAAAATAAGCTGTTCCTTAATACCCAGAGAATAGTTACCTCTGCCATCGAAAGCATTGGGGTTGATACCTCTGAAGTCACGAACACGGGGGAGAGCTGCATTGAACAGTCTGTCAACGAACTCATACATCTTCGCACCTCTGAGAGTTACCTTACAACCAATGTTCATACCTTCTCTGACTTTAAACTGAGCTACAGACTTTCTTGCCTTTGTGATAATGGGCTTCTGGCCTGTAATCAAAGCAAGATCATTCATAGCATAATCAATAGCCTTTGAGTTTTCTTTTGCTTCACCCACGCCGATGTTGATAACAACCTTGTCAAGCTTGGGAATCTGCATAACACTCTTGTATTCGAATTTCTTCATAAGAGCGTCTTTAATCTCTTTTGTATAACGTTCTTCAAGTCTCATTATACGTTGCCTCCTTTCTTGAATGATTATTATTCAGCAAATGTTTCTCCGCACTTTTTGCAGTAACGAACATGTGTTCCGTCCTCCAGAACCTTTCTGCCAACACGTGTTGCGGCATTGCACTTAGCGCAGATGTTCATTACCTTGCTTGCGTATATGGGAGTTTCCTGGTTGATAATACCACCAGCTTCGCCCATACGGCGGGGTTTCTTATGCTTTGTTGCAACTGAAACACCTTCAACGATAACTGTACGCTTTTCGGGGTTTACAGACAATACTTTACCTTTCTTGCCCTTATCCTTACCTGAAAGCACTACAACCTTATCTCCGGTTTTAACATGCATCTTTGTACTCATGTTTTTTCCTCCTTTCGCAATTACTCAGGAATTACAACTTTAGTTATGCGGAACTGTTTCCGCTTATCCGGGCGTTTCGCAGTTTAAGCAAAAGCATACCGGTATTTATTGGTATTTCTTACAGAACCTCAGGAGCAAGAGACAAAATTTTCATATAGTCCTTTTCACGAAGTTCTCTGGCGATGGGGCCAAAAATACGAGTTCCACGGGGAGTTTTGTCATCTTTGATGATAACTGCTGCGTTTTCATCGAACTTAATCTTAGAACCGTCAGCTCTCTTAATACCCTGAACACTACGTACTATAACTGCTTTAACAACATCACCTTTTTTTACAGCGCCACCGGGAGCTGCCTTCTTTACAGAAGCCACGATAACATCACCAATGTTGCCGTAACGACGGTATGAACCACCGAGAACACGGATACACATAAGTTCTTTTGCACCGCTGTTATCAGCTACCTTAAGCAAAGTCTGCTGTTGTACCATAATGGATTCCCTCCTATTCTTAAAACATAGTTTGCGGAAAAGCCAATTTATTTAGCTTTTTCAACGATTTCAACCAGTCTCCATCTCTTGTCCTTTGACAAAGGTCTGGTTTCCATTACTTTTACCTTATCACCTATGCCGCACTCATTGTTTTCATCGTGAGCCTTCAGCTTGTAGGTGTTCTTCATAACCTTTTTGTATACGGGGTGCTTAACACTATCCTTAATTGCAACAACGATTGTTTTATCCATCTTGTCGCTGATAACTTCACCGATACGGGTTTTGCGATAATTACGCTTTTCTTCCATTAGACCTTACACCTCCTACTGATTTATGTTGGCATTAAGGCCAAGCTCTTGTTCCTTCAGAACTGTCTTAAGCTTAGCAATATCCTTCTTAACTGCAACGATTCTCATGGGATTGTCAAGCTGATTCATTGCATTCTGAAAACGAAGGTTAAAAAGCTCTTCTTTAAGGTCCTGAATTTTATCAACGATTTCCTGTGCTGAAAGGTCTCTGATCTCATTTATTTTCATTACATTTCACCTTCCATTTCCTGATCGGCTTTTCTCACAAACTTACACTTGAGAGGAAGCTTGTGCATAGCAAGACGCATAGCCTCACGAGCTACTTCTTCACTTACGCCGCCGATTTCAAATAATATTCTGCCGGGCTTAACAACTGCTACCCAGTATTCCGGTGAACCCTTACCACTACCCATACGAGTTTCAGCAGGTTTCTCAGTTACGGGCTTGTCAGGGAATATCTTAATCCAAACCTGACCGCCTCTCTTTGTATAACGTGTCATAGCAATACGGGCTGCTTCAATCTGGTTGCTTGTAATCCAAGCAGGTGACTGAGCCTGAAGACCAAAATCGCCGTATACAACCTTGTTACCGCGAGAAGCCTTACCCTTCATTCTACCACGCATAACTCTTCTAAACTTAACTCTTTTTGGTGACAACATTATCTTTTTCCTCCTTCCGCTTTTTTGGCAGGAGCTTTTGTTTCCTTTACTTTTTTGCTTTCTGCAAGAACTTCACCCTTGTAAATCCAAACTTTAACGCCCAGCTTACCATAAGTGGTGTCTGCCTCAGCAAAACCGTAATCGATGTCTGCACGAAGTGTCTGCAACGGAATTGTACCCTCGTGATACTGTTCTGTACGAGCGATTTCTGCGCCGCCTACACGACCTGAAACTGCAGCCTTAATACCTTTTGCACCAAGCTTCATTGTTCTTGCCATGCACTGCTTCATAGCTTTTCTAAAAGAAATACGTCTTTCAAGCTGTGATGCAATGTTCTCAGCAACCAACTGTGCACACAGATCGGGAGTCTTTACCTCAATTACGTTAAGGATAACAGACTTGCCTGTCAGTGCTTCAACGTCCTTCTTAAGCTTTTCGATTTCACTACCGCCTTTACCGATAACAATACCGGGCTTTGCAGCGTGGATAGAAAGACGAATCTTATTTGCGAATTTTTCAATTTCGATTTTATCAACTCCGGCGAGATAGAGCTTTTTCTTAAGGAAAACTCTGAGGTTATAATCTTCTACCAGATTATCGCCGTAGTTCTTCTTGTCAGCGTACCAACGTGAATCCCAGTCTTTAATAACGCCAACTCGGATACCGTGGGGATTAACCTTCTGACCCATGCTAAATTACCTCCTTTTCAAGATTATTCCATTTCTTTAAGTTTCAAAGTGATGTGACTTGTCTTCTTGTTGATTCTAAAGGCACGTCCCTGTGCTCTGGCCTGTACTCTCTTGAGTGTGGGGCCCTGGTCAGCGAATACTTCTGAAACATAAAGATTTTCAACGTTCATGTTAAAGTTGTTTTCAGCATTTGCCATAGCAGACTTCAACAACTTTTCAACAACCGGGCTTGCAGCCTTAGGTGTATTCTTAAGAATACCTATTGCAACGCCAACCGGCTTATTTCTTATTAAGTCTATAACTATACGTACCTTTCTTGGAGCGATACGTACGTGAGTAACCTTTGCTACTGCTTCCATTGCTCTGCAGCTCCTTTCCTATTAATTAACAGAAAACTTAAGAATCTTGCGATTACTTAGAAGTTTTAGCACCTGCATGACCTTTGTAAGTTCTGGTTGGAGCAAATTCTCCGAGCTTATGACCTACCATATCCTCTGTAACATATACAGGAACATGCTTTCTTCCGTCATAAACTGCAATTGTATGACCAACCATTTCAGGGAATATAGTAGATGCTCTTGACCAAGTTTTGATAACGACTTTTTCGTTCTTTTCGTTCATTGCTTCAATCTTTGCAATCAACTTCGCATCAACGAAAGGTCCTTTTTTAATACTACGACCCATGAAGTGACCTCCTTAAAATTATTTCGCGTTACGACGCTTAACGATAAACTTATCTGTCTTGTTCTTCTTGTCTCTGGTCTTGTAACCGAGAGCAGGCTTACCCCAGGGAGTAACAGGTGAGGGTCTACCGATAGGTGACTTACCTTCACCACCACCGTGAGGATGGTCATTCGGGTTCATAACAACACCACGAACTGTGGGTCTGAAGCCCATGTGACGCTTTCTGCCGGCTTTACCAAGGTTGATATTTTCATAATCTGTGTTACCAACCTGACCGATTGTTGCACGACAGTCAAGACGAACAAGTCTAACTTCACCGGATGGAAGTCTTACCTGCGCATAGCCGTTTTCCTTAGCCATAAGCTGTGCAAAAACGCCTGCACTTCTAACGAGCTGTCCGCCCTTGCCGGGATAAAGTTCAATGTTGTAAACAAGTGTACCAACAGGGATGTCTGCAATTTCAAGTGCGTTACCGGGCTTGATATCTGCGCCCTTACCTGATACAACTACGTCACCCTTCTTCAATGAAACAGGAGCGATGATATATGTCTTAACTCCGTCTTCGTACTGGAGAAGTGCGATGTTTGCACTACGGTTAGGATCGTACTCGATTGCGATAACTGTTGCGGGCATATCGTCCTTGTTTCTCTTAAAATCGATTACTCTGTATTTTCTCTTTGTACCGCCACCGCGATGTCTAACTGTTATTCTACCGTAAGAGTTACGACCAGCTTTGCTGTGAAGGGGACGAAGAAGTGATCTTTCGGGCTCCTTCTTGTCGATTTCCTCGAATGTAGAAACAGTCATCTGACGCAGCGAAGGTGTTGTAGGATTATATTTTCTAATTCCCATTTTTACATCTCCTTAATCTACGATTTTTCGTGGCTTATTAGTTCTCAAACAACTCAATTGTCTTGCTGTCTGCTGTAAGCTTAACAACGGCTTTCTTCCAGTCAGCTCTCTTACCGATATGAACACCCATTCTCTTGGTTTTGCCCATATAGTTGATTGTTGTTACCTTCTGAACTTTTACTTTGAAGATTTCTTCAACAGCCTTCTTGATCTGGATTTTGTTTGCAGCTGAGGCAACCTCAAAAGTGTACTTCTTGTCTGCAACGCCTTCCATACTCTGTTCTGTAATGATAGGTCTCTTTATAATATCATGAGATGTCATTTTCATTATGCGTACACCTCCTCGAGTTTTGCAACTGCATCTTTCACGATGATGCACTTTGTATGTCCAAGCACCTCGTATGTGTTGATTGCACCAACAAAAGTTGTGTCAACACCTTCGATGTTTCTTGATGAAAGAACAACGTTCTTATCGTTCTCAGGAAGTACAATGAGGGCTTTTTCAGTAACACCCAGGTTCTTAAGGATTTCAGCCATACGGCTTGTCTTGATTTCATCAAGTTTAAGATCTTCAAGAACGATGATGTCACCATCAACTACTTTTGAAGAAAGAGCTGACTTAAGAGCAAGTCTTCTTACCTTCTTGTTTACTGAGTATCTGTAATCTCTGGGCTTAGGACCAAGCGCTACGCCGCCGCCAACCCACTGTGGAGCACGGATACTACCCTGTCTTGCACGACCTGTGCCTTTCTGTCTCCAGGGCTTGATGCCACCGCCGCTGACTTCTGTACGAGTCTTTGTGCTCTGTGTGCCCTGTCTCTGATTTGCTAAGTAGTTTACTACTACTTCGTGCATAACGTCGGCTCTCACCTCTACGCCAAACACGCTATCATTTAATTCTATATCACCAACCTTAGCGCCGGTTGTGTTATATAAAGCTACTGTAGGCATATCTTATATCCTCCTCTCTCTCAGCTTAGGCATTAGCCTTAACTGCGTTCTTAACTACCAACAATCCACCCTTGGGACCGGGAACTGAGCCCTTAACCAAAAGAAGATTGCGTTCTGTATCTACTTTAACAAGACTGAGGTTCTGGATTGTAACCTTGTCTACACCATAGTGACCGGGAAGTTTCTTACCCTTGAACACACGTGAAGGTGAAGAACAAGCACCCAATGAACCGGGGCCTCTGTGATAATGGCTACCATGAGTCATAGGACCTCTGTGAGTTCCCCATCTCTTGATTGTGCCTGCGTATCCATGACCCTTGCTGATGCCGGTTACGTCAAGGATGTCGCCTGCTTCAAAGATGTCAACTTTGATTTCGTCGCCAACATTAATTTCGCTTGCCAAGTCAAGCTTAAGCTCCTTTAGGTATCTCTTGGGAGCAACACCTGCTTTTGCAAAGTGACCCTTCATAGGCTTGTTTACTAACTTTTCTCTCTTGTCCTCAAAGCCAACCTGAACCGCAACATAACCGTCAACTTCAGCTGTCTTCTTCTGAACTACACTGCAAGGACCTGCTTCAATTACTGTAACAGGGATGAGTGCACCGTCTTCTGCAAAAATCTGTGTCATACCAAGCTTTTTGCCTAAGATTGCTTTTTTCATAATTTTTCCTCCTATTCACACGCATCGGTTTGAAATCAAACATACATGCGGGTTATTGGTTGACGCATTTACGCCAACATGACCAAATTTTTTCTTACCGGAAATACTCAACTATATCTTGAGCTCGATGTCTACACCTGCCGGCAAATCAAGGTGCTTAAGTGCGTCAATTGTCTTGGCGTTGGGTGCCAAAACGTCGATCAATCTCTTGTGAGTTCTAAGTTCAAACTGCTCACGGCTGTCCTTATACTTGTGAACCGCTCTGAGGATTGTAACGACTTCCTTCTTTGTGGGGAGCGGGATAGGTCCTGAAACCTTAGCTCCTGTTCTCTTGGCTGTTTCAACAATCTTTTCAGCACTCTGGTCGATAAGATTGTGGTCATAAGCCTTAAGTCTGATTCTGATCTTCTCAGCTGCCATTGTTGTACCCTCCTTCAAAATTTACTTTTGATTTTCTTCCGCTGTGCCGGGCGTTTCGCACAGCTAAATAATAAAACCCGAACCTTTACTTTTGCTTTCACAAAGATGCGGTTTCGGGGCAACAAACACAACACAATTCGAGCTCACCAGCATACTGAGCCCGTAAATCTTGCTGTATTCAATTGAAAGTGTGACCTTCCGCCCTGTTTTGAAAACCGGACAATCTCCTCCGAAATTTCCAGTACCCTGATAGATCAAGGACTGCTACCTCCAGAATCATCGTATGTCTTTGTCACGCTCAATTATTATACTATAACTTTTCAACAAAAGTCAAGTACTTTTTTTAAATTTTTTAAATTTTTTAGTTCTAATTTTTTATTGTATAAAATATATTATATAATAAGGAAGCTTTTCTCCTAAACACGCAAAAACGGATGTGTTGTAATGACGCATCCGTTTCTTAATGTTATAAATTTTCCGCAAGAAATTTCGCTAATTCTTCGGTTGCTCGCTCCTCATCACTGCCACTTATACGCAACTTTATTTCATCTCCGCATTTGGCACTCAGAGACATAACACCAAAAATCTTTTTTCCATCTACCGTTTTTTCGCCCTTCTCTATTATAATTTCAGACGAGAACTCGGAAGCTTTTTTCACCAAAAGACCTGCCGGTCTTGCGTGAATACCCACTTCATCCTTAATTTTATAAGTAATCTCTTTCACTGTCCATAAACCTCTTTTCAAATTATTGTCCCATATAGTATATCCCAAATTTTTTTATTCAAACTATTGATTTTTTCAAAAAACTATAGTATAATATTATGGTCTCGGAGAGGTGGACGAGATGGTTTAAGGCGGAGCATTGGAAATGCTGTGTACGTTTATAGCGTACCGTGGGTTCGAATCCCATCCTCTCCTCCAAAAAACGACTTGTTTTGACAAGTCGTTTTTTCTTTTTGACAAATACTCTTTACGATAATTAATAGCTTTTAAAGCAGGGTTAACAATGAACAGATAAAAAACGACATCACTCTGTTGAGTAATGTCGTTTTTGGTGGAGGGAGATGGATTCGAACCATCGAAGCTAGAAGCAACAGATTTACAGTCTGCCCCCTTTGGCCACTCGGGAACCCCTCCAAATAAGTGGAGCTGGTGATGGGACTCGAACCCGCAACCTGCTGATTACAAATCAGCTGCTCTGCCAATTGAGCTACACCAGCTTACCTAACTAATTTTGCTGACCTTGCGACCAGCAAAAACTATAATACCATAAATAAAATAGCTTGTCAACACTTTTTTAAAAATTTTTTTATTTTTTTATAAACTTTATATGTCGCAAACTTTTAGTGTGAAATTTCCTTTATCCGTTTCAAGAACGCCATAGTGTCTCGAGGCACTTCCGGGATTGAACAGAGTTGTCCCGTTAATTCGTTCATTGCAGGCCGAATGAGTATGTCCAAAAATGCAAATATCCGCCTCTAACTCAATTCCCTTTTGCACCAGCTTGGCAAGTGAATACTTGACTCCGTAATTATGTCCGTGGGTCAAAAGAATTTTCACACCATCAAATTCAAATACCCTGTCCACCGGCACAGAGTTATCCCACCAGTCATTATTTCCCTTAACATAAGCAACAGCTATCCTTGGGTAGGTTGCCTGCAAATCTTCGGCATCCCTAACCACGTCGCCAGCGTGAATAATTAAGTCCACCTTCCCTTCATTCTCAATCGCTTTCATCATTGGATTAAAGCTACCATGAGAATCACTGAATATAATTGCTTTCATATCATTTCACAACCTTTCACTCTTCTATTTTATCACAACAAAAAGTTTTTGTCACTATTTTGTTTTAATCACATATACTGTTTAATGGAATAAAAGATTTTTTGAAAGGAGAACAAACCTTTATGAATATTCAGGATATGATTTCAAAAATGTCACCCCAGATGCTTGCACAGGGTCTTAAACAGCTTAGCGGAAGTCTTTCGCCCGAACAACTTAAACAAGCAGAAGCCGCAATAAAAGCAATGAGTTCAGGAAATGCCTCAGAACAACTGAAAAACCTTAATGCAGACCAACTCACCAGGGAATTGCAAAATAATCCCGCACTTGCAAAGCAACTTGCCCAAAATCCACTGTTAATGAAAAAACTGAATGAAATAGTCCGGAAAAAATAATTATTAAGGAGGAAAGGTAAAATGGAAGAAACACCCGACTTTTCGGCCGCATTTGAAAAAATCCAGGGAATGCTTGCATCAAGCGACGGACAAAATCAGATACAAAATCTTATCAGTATGCTCTCATCCTCTGCAGAAGAAAGCACTCCTGAGTCCCCAAATGCCAATCCGAACAGTGCTCTGCCTGATTCCCTTGCAGCTATCGGCAACGGACTTGATTTTGACACTATTGCAAAAATTTCCGGTATTATACAGGCGATGAACACCCGCGATGCAAGTCCCTCAAATACCTTCCTTCTTTCTCTTAAGCCGTTTCTTACAAAAAACCGTCAGGAAAAACTTGAACAGGCATCAAGGCTGCTTAAAATAACATCGATTTTAAAAGCCTTTAAATCAAACGGAAAGGGGGGTATATAAAATATACAGACGTTATAACACAACCCAGAATAATATGTCACAAAAGAATGTTGTTGCAGGACAAAAATCGGGAAACAACCCTTCTGCCATGACAAACCGAGTACCCCCTCCTTCTGCGCCCAAGCCAACGCCAATGCAAAATAACAAGCCGCTTCACCAACATCAGGAAGTTGCGACATCCACTACCTGTATTAACCCATGCAAAGAAAAAAGCAAAAAGAATTCTCCTTATGAGCCGCTTTTAGGGTTAATACCCCGACACATATACAATCCCCATACAAAAAAAATCCTGGGATTTTTGTCCTCCGAGGATTTGCTTCTTATTGCCCTGATTTTTTTGTTTCTTGAAAGCAACGACGATGACAACCCTTTGCTTGTTCTTGCTTTGGTTTATGTTTTGCTTGGGGATTACATCGACCTTGGTGATTTTTCAATTTAGGCATATATTCCCTTGATTTCACATAGTATTATACAAAAACTTTTGTGAAATGAGGTATAGAAAAATGTCTGTTAAGCTGAAAAAGGAGCATCTGAACCTTTCTCGGGTAGTTTGTTCCCGATATTGTCAGACCACCGTAGAATGTGATGTCATTGTTCCCGACGTTAAGCCTGATGTGCTAAAAGTCCTTCGGGTAAGTTCTGACGCATTTATTTCCCAAAAAACCCTGCAAACAGACAAGGTTTTTATTCAGGGTATAATACGATTGGATATCCTTTATATACCCGATGGCAACGTTTTGGGCTCGGTAAAGTCAATAAGTTGTACTCAGGATTTTAACCACACAATTGATGTCAAAGGGGTAAAACCCGGAATGAACCTTGTTGCAGAGGTGGAATGTGATACACCTGAATTTACCGTCGTGAACAGCCGAAAGCTGAATATACGCAACAAAATCGGTATGAACATCAAGGTAACTACCACATCAAATGTGGACATTGCAACAGCTATTGATGGTGACGGAGGGGTGCAGACAAATCTGCAGCATCTTAAAATATGTAATTCGTGCTGTGATGCCGAACGTGATATTATAATCCGCGAACGCCTTGAGGTCCCCGCAGGCAAGCCCGATATAGGTGAAGTCCTCAGAATCACCGTCAAGCCCAACCCTATTGAAATGAAACTTCTTGACGGCAAAGTGATTGCCAAAGGCGAACTAAATGTGTGCACCATGTACTGTGACAATTCGGAAGACAATAGCATTCAATGCATGGAGCACAGCACGCCCTTTACAGAAATTCTGGAAGTCGACGGTGTCACCGAAAATATGTCCGCCGAAATTGATTATATAGTTAAGAACATCTACCACGAAATCAGCCGTGACAGCGATGGTGACAGGCGTCTGTTGAATACAGAAATAACACTTGCAGCCTGTTTTAAAGCCACCGAAATTGTAGAGTGTGATGCCATATGTGATGCATATGGTCTAAAATGTGAGCTTGCCATTGAAACTGATGAATGTTATATGGAGCAGCTTATCGAGACCGCCCACACAAACATTTCGCAAAGGGAAAAAATTTGTGTGCCTGACTATCTGCCAGACATACACCAGATATGCGATTGCAGCGGTATACCAAGCATCGAAAACGTCACGATAGAAAATGGCGTGGTAACTGTATCGGGCTTTGTGAGCTATAATCCCGTTTACCTGACATGCGACAAAGATACTCCTTTGTCGGGTTTCACCCATGTTCTGCCCTTTAGCCACACTTTTGAGATTGCAGGCGTCTCGGAAACATCCATCTGTGATGCCAAGGCCGAACTTGAACATCTTAGTTACACAATATCCGGTGCACGTGATATTGAAATACGTTCGGTCATTGCCCTGAGTGTTAAGGCAGTTAATTCAGACAGTTGCAAATATGTTTCTGCTATTGATTATGATGACGAGGCCCCTGCACCCTGCACACCTTCAATGGTTGTATATTTTGTGCAACCCGATGATACACTGTGGAATATTGCAAAAAAATATCGTACCACACCTGATGCAATTCTGGCACTTAACGGCAATGAAACAGACTGTATAAAACCCGGAAACAGAATTTATATTTTTAAATAAAACCAAAAGTCTTGCAACTTTGCGGTTGCAAGACTTTTTTATTTCATATATAATTCATCCGTCATAACTATATCGTCTTTTTTCGCCACATAAAGTTCCACATCATTGCCAACCATAATTCCACTACTTGCAAGGCACAGTTTTGTGGTTTCATATGCTAAATCAGGATAATTATTCTCAGGGCTTATATGCCCTAAAATTATCTTTTTAGTTCCGCTTTTCACCAGGTCACGAACGGTCAGTGCCGCATCCTCATTGCAAAGATGCCCCTTATCACTTTTTATACGGCATTTAAGCTCGTATGGATATGTACCTGCCTCAAGCATAAACAAATCATAATTTGACTCAAGCAAAACCGTATGGCAACCCTTTATATTTTTAATCAGTTCATCCGACATAATTCCAATATCGGTGGCAACCGCAGCTTTATATCCATCACATTCAAAACTGTATCCAACCGGCTCGGCAGCATCGTGAGGAATATCAAATGCCCGAACTGTTATATCACCTATTTTAAAGGATATTTCCTTATCAAAAACCCTTCTGCAGCCATCAGGAATTTCGCCTATCGCGTTTGCCATAGCAGACCAAGAGCCATAGGTGGCAAATACGGGAATATTATATTTCCGTGCAATAACTCCTGCTCCTTTTGTGTGGTCACTGTGTTCATGCGTTATAAGCATTGCATCAATCTCTTCAGGATTAAGTCCTGCCTGACACATTGCATCGCACAATATTTTGCCGCTTATTCCGCAATCCACCAAAATTTTAGTGGTTTCACTGTATACAATTGTCGCATTTCCCTTGCTGCTGCTCCTTAATGAGCACATTTTTATTTCTGCCACACAACATCCTCCATCTTTAATTTAAAGACCGCATCAAATTTCTTTGATGCGGTACCATCTTATGCTATAATTTCAGCTTTACCCTTTTCGCCATCAACTCGGCGAGTTATCTGTGCGCCTAAGCCACGGAGTTTCTTTTCAAATTCTTCATAGCCACGGTCAATATATTTTAAATTATAAACCTCAGTCACACCATTAGCCATAAGGCCCGCAATAACCAGTGCCGCACCGGCTCTTAAATCGGTTGATGAAACGGGCGAGCCTGTGAGCCTTCCGCCGCCTTCAATAACCGCAATTCTTCCATCAACCGACACGCTTGCACCCATTCTGCGAAGTTCTTCAACATACTTAAATCTGTTATCCCACACATTTTCAGTAACAATACTTGTACCTTCTGCTCCTGTAAGCAGGGTAAGCATCTGTGGCTGAATGTCTGTAGGAAATCCCGGATGTGGCATTGTTGTAACATTTGCTTTTTTGAGTTTACCTTCAGCTTTAACTCTTAAGCTGTCATCATACTCCTCAATCTCAACACCCATTTCAAGAAGCTTTGCTGAAATAGAATCAAGATGCTTTGGAATAATATTCTTTATAACAACATCGCCGCCCGTAGCAGCAGCTGCAATCATAAATGTTCCGGCTTCAATCTGGTCAGGTATAACTGTATATGTTCCACCATGAAGAGTCTCCACTCCTCTTATCTTAATTACATCAGTACCGGCACCCTTAATGTTTGCACCCATACTGTTAAGAAAGTTTGCAACATCAACAATATGAGGTTCCTTTGCTGCATTTTCAATTACAGTCTGACCATCCGCCATAGTCGCCGCTAACATAACATTTATTGTAGCCCCAACAGACACCTTATCCATATAAATACTTGCACCGCTGAGGCCATTAGAACGAATATCTACAATTCCGCCTGCCTCAACCGAATATTCAGCTCCCAAAGCCACAAAGCCCTTAAGATGCAGGTCGATTGGTCTTACACCAAAGTCACAGCCACCCGGCATAGCAACCCTTGCCTTGCCGAATCTGCCAAGGAGTGCTCCCATAAGATAGGATGACGCCCTGATTTTGCTGACCATTTCATAAGGTGCCTCATAGCAATCAAGATTTGTACTGTCAATCTTAAGAACACCCTTGTCGATAAACTCAGCATTGCCGCCAAGCTGATTTATTATATTTATAAGAACATATATATCGCTTACCGATGGTACATTTTCAATGATACATACATCCCTGACCATAAGGGCAGCCACAATCAGAGCAACCGCAGAATTTTTTGCACCGCTGATTTCAACCTCGCCCTCAAGTTTAGCACCGCCGAGAATAACATATTTCTCCATTTTTCACCCACCCAAAGATTTTTTCTTTAGTAAGCCTTACAGTAGCCACTTAAATGAGATTTGTGTAACTCCAGTCAGGCTTAAGGATTGCGAATAATCTGCTAAAATCCACAATATTTTCGGTCAAAAGGATTTTCGCTCTCTTCCAATTTATTATTTTAACACAAATTCTATATAAAATCAATCCCTGAAAGAGATTTTTTCAAATATTTTCCGCATTAGCAACATCTCAACCACTATATTTAGTAGTACCCTATTTTCCCTTGCTTAATACCGATACGTCCGTTTGTTTTGTCAATTATATCTGCTTCAAAGCCTGATACATCAGAAACAGGAACCAATGCCGAGATTTTAACATTTTCGGCATAATCTGTACCGCTGATTTCATAGCCTTTTGCGCAAACCTCGCTTTGAATTTTGCCAAGAAGTGAATAATCACACTCAACCGTAATCTCACAACAAAGAGTCATTGTCACGGGCTGCGCCGCCTCAACACCCACTTTTGCAGATTTAGAATAAGCGTGAACAAGACCGCCCGTACCAAGCAGGATGCCGCCAAAATACCTTGTTATAACCACAATAAGATTGCTTAAACCCTCTTTTTTTATCATATCAAGAACGGGAACTCCCGCAGTCCCTGCAGGCTCACCATCGTCGCTGTAGCGCTGAATATTATTTTCTTCCAAAACATAAGCATAAACGTGATGCCTTGCATCCCAGTATTTTTTCTTTATTTCTTCAAGAAAGGCAAGCGCCTCTTCCTCGGTTTCAACAGGCTTTATATCGGCAATAAATCTTGAACGTTTTTCAACAATTTCATCTGTTGCCTGACGCTTTACGGTCTTATAGCTTTCCTTCATTGCACGATTGCACCTCTCTTTTGTAAATTAATTTTATTTTATCATATAATACAACTGAGTGCAACACTTTTTATGTCATTATAATTCTCACTAATATAACCGCCATTACCATTCCTGTTAAATCAGCAACCAGTGCTGACTTAACCGTGTGGCGCACATTCTTTATTCCCACCGCTCCAAAATATACAGCAATGGTATAAAACGTCGTTTCTGTTGAACCCATCATTACCGAAGCAATTTTGCCGGCCAGTGAATCAGGACCGCAATTTTTAAATATGTCGTTTACTATGGCAACAGAGCCACTGCCTGACACGGGACGTAGCAATGCAAGAGGCAATACATCAGATGGTACACCAAGATATCCCGTAACAGGAGCAAGTACCTTTGCCAAAAGCTCCATAGCTCCTGAACCCCGAAGTGCAGAAATTCCAACAAGTAATCCCACAAGCGGCGCCGCAATCTGAATCGTGCTTTCAAGTCCCGATTTTGCCCCATCAATAAAGCTGTCATAAACATTTATATGTTTTGCCAGCCCAAAAACTATAATTCCAACAATCATCACAGGTATTGCAAAAGAAGAAATCAAATTCATCATAGTCGACCTTTACCTCTTCTCTCAAAAACCTTTGCTGCCAGAACTCCCATAATAACAGCACATATACTGCAAATCCATACAGGAACCACAATGCCCGACGGATTCTCTGACCCAAACATCTGCCGCAAAGAAATAACTGTTGAGGGAATAAGCTGAATGGACGCAGTATTAATCACTACAAACATACACATCTCATTGCTTGCCGTACCTCTGTAACAGTTTTCTTTATCAAGCTCCTTCATAGCAGCAATCCCCAAAGGTGTAGCCGCATTGCCCATACCAAACAAGTTGGCCACCATATTCAGCACTATTGCATTTAATGCCGCCGACTCACTTTTCAACTTTGGAAAAACAACCTTGGTGACAGGTCTTAAAAGCTTTGCAAAAACCGATGTAAGTCCTGAGTTCTCGGCTATCTTTGCTATCCCCGACCACAAACACATAACACCAAGCAAGCCTATGCAGGTCTGTATTGCATTTCCTGCACCCTCCATTGCGGCTGCGGTGGTTTCCTCGATACGCCCAGTAAAAATCGCCACTGCAAAGGATATTAAAATCATCCCACTCCAAATATAATTCAGCATTCCCTTCACTCGCTTTCAAAATGCATATATGAAATTTATATTCAAAAGAAGGATTGGCAATTCCCAATAAAAAAAGAATGTATAATTTGTTTTATACATTCTCTTTGTCTATTCTTTTTTCTATTTTTTTGCTTCCCCAAGCGCAGGAACACTTGCAGATTCCTTTAAAAGGTCACGAATTTCAGCAAGTAGTTCTTCCTGAGTGGGAGGCTTGGGTGCCTCTTCGATAACCTCGGGCTCGGGAGCCTTTCTGAGGCTGGTTGCCTTGTTGATGCCTTTAACAACAATAAAAATTGAAAAAGCAATAATCAAAAAGCTGATTATATTCTGAATAAATGTGCCGTAAAGAATTGCGGCTTCAGGCTTGGTTTCGGTGGCTTCGGATAATACAAGCTTGAGCGCTGAAAAATCCATACCTGCGGTAATAAAACCAAAAACCGGCATAATAATATCCTTAACCAGTGAATTTACGATTGTGCTGAACGCACCTCCGACAACAACGCCGACTGCCATGTCAATTACGTTGCCCTTGAAGGCAAACTTTTTAAATTCTTCCCACATAATTTATACAACCTTTCATTTTGAAGTTGTAATCAGTATATCAATAAAGTAATTTTTTGTCAAGAAATACAGAATAATAAGGGAAATGTACTATTTACAAATATAACAACATATGGTATAATGTCTTTGCCAGATAAAATTTAACAGGAACAGATACTGCATGCATTTTTAGGTTTTGGTAAAAATGTACTGCTTATTTATGCATGCTTGTACTGTTTGTTTAAATTTTGTCTGGCGACAGGCAGTGCGTTTTTCGGTGTACGGCATTGCCGTACACTTTTTTATTGAAAAATGCATTTTTAGCTCTGTTCGTCGCTAAACCAATTACATACAAAAATCCCGTCTGTTACAGGCGGGATTTTTGTTTTTGCAAAAAATACGCCTATAACCGTAGACAAAAAGCAAAAAAAGTTGTATAATAATATGTTGACTAGAAAGATAAGGAATGATTTTATGAAAAGAGAAGATTTAAGAAATATTGCAATCATCGCCCACGTTGACCACGGCAAAACCACTTTGGTTGACGAAATGCTGAAGCAGGGCGGTGTGTACCGCGAAAATCAAGTTGTTGAAGAACGTGTTATGGACAACGGCGACTTAGAAAAAGAAAGAGGTATTACAATCCTTGCAAAAAACACCTCGGTACACTATAAAGATATTAAGATGAATATAATTGACACCCCCGGACACGCAGATTTCAGCGGTGAGGTTGAGCGTATTCTTAAAATGGTTAACGGTGTAATTTTGCTGGTTGATGCCGCAGAAGGGCCAATGCCACAGACAAGATTTGTTCTGCAAAAGGCACTTGAAATGCAGCACCCCATCATTATTGTGGTTAATAAAATTGACCGGCCTGATTCCCGTCTTAACGAAATCGGCGACGAGGTTTTGGAACTGCTTCTTGACCTTAATGCCAACGACGAACAGCTTGACAGCCCTATAATCTATTGTTCGGGCAGAGCCGGAACGGCTTCCTTAAGTCCAAGCAAACAGGGTGAGGATCTGACCGTTCTTTTTGAAACAATCAAAAACTATATCCCCGCCCCCGAAGGCGACGAAACAGGCGAACTGCAAATGCTTGTTTCATCAATCGACTACAACGATTATGTTGGAAGAATTGCAATCGGCAGAATCGAGCGTGGTTCACTTAAGCATAATCAGGAAGTTATGGTTTGCGACTATCACCAAAAGCACGAGCCATACAAGGCAAAAATTTCCAACATTTATCAGATAGATGGTCTTGCCAGAACAGCCGTTGAAACCGCAAACGTTGGCGACATCGTATGTTTTTCGGGCATAACCGACATTTCAATCGGCGATACCGTAACATCTGTTTCTGCTCCCGAGCCACTATCTTTTGTTAAAATTGGCGAACCTACCATTGAAATGACGTTTTCGGTAAATGACAGTCCGTTTGCCGGTAGGGAAGGTAAGTTTGTAACCTCCCGCCAACTCCGCGAAAGACTACACAAAGAACTGCTGAAGGATGTTTCGTTGCGTGTAATTGACGGAGAAACCACCGACAGTTTTCGTGTTGCAGGCAGGGGCGAAATGCATATTTCAATTCTTATTGAAACAATGCGCCGTGAGGGCTATGAATTTTCGGTAAGCACACCCAAGGTGCTTTACAAGACTATAAACGGTCAGCAATACGAACCAATTGAAAGACTGCTTATTGATGTTCCCGAGACATCTATGGGTGCAGTTATGGAAAAAATGGGTTCCCGCAAGGGCGAACTTACCCATATGTCCCCCCAGGGCGACAGAATGAGGATTGAATATCTTATTCCGTCAAGAGGCTTACTTGGCTATAGAAACGAATTCCTTACCGACACCAAGGGCGAAGGAATACTCAACTCGGTATTTTATGAATATCAGCCATACAAAGGAGATATAACACGAAGATACACCGGCTCACTTGTTTCATTTGATACAGGAGAGGCTGTGGGCTACGGCTTGTTTAAAATTCAGGACAGAGGTTCATTGTTTATTGACCCGGGAACACCTGTCTACGAAGGTATGATTGTGGGTATGAATCCAAAACTTGAGGATATGGCAGTTAACGTCTGCAAGAAAAAGCAGTTGACAAATACACGTGCATCAGGCAGCGACGAGGCTTTGAAGCTAACTCCTCCCATTAAACTGAGTTTAGAGATGTGTATTGAATTTCTTGCCGATGACGAGCTTTTGGAGGTAACACCCCAAAGCCTGCGACTTAGAAAACGTATACTCGATACCCAACTTCGACTTAAAGCAAAAGCAAGAGAGAAAAACTAAAATAAACAAAAATATCTTTCACGAAAGGTGTGATATTATATGAAATATATAGTTATTTTGTGCGACGGTGCGGCAGATACTCCCGTAGCAGATCTAGGTAACAAAACTCCGTTAGAGGTTGCACATAAGCCCAACATTGACCGCTTAGCGTCTTTGGGCGAGGTAGGAATGGTGACTACCGTCCCTGCAAATCTCCCCCCCGGCAGCGATGTGGCAAACCTTGCAGTATTCGGATATGACCCGCTGAAATACTACACAGGTCGCTCTCCGCTTGAGGCAATGTCTATGGGTGTTCATCTGGAGCTTACCGATACTACATTCAGGACCAACGTAGTTACACTTTCAAACGAAGAAAACTACGAAGATAAGACCATGGTAGACTACAGCTCTGACGAAATCACAACCGAGGAATCCTCACAGCTTATTGCCGCAGTCAACGAAGCTTTACGCACCGAAGAATATGAATTCTTCAGCGGTATCAGCTACCGTCATCTTATGGTTTGGCACAACAAGGAGAACAATTTCTCACTTACCCCGCCCCACGATATTTCAGGCAGATGCATAAAAGACTATCTCCCCAAGGATGAAACCATCCTTAACCTTATGAAAAAGAGTCACGAAATTCTGAAAAATCATCCCGTTAATCTTGACAGAATCAAAAGAGGTCTTAATCCCGCAAACTCCATCTGGATCTGGGGTAACGGAACAAAACCCGCTCTTGATACATATAAAGAAAAATTCAATCTTCAGGGTACGGTTGTTTCAGCAGTTGACCTTATCAAAGGCATCGGTGTTTGTGCCGGTCTTGAAAATGTTGATGTTATAGGTGCAACAGGAAATGTGCATACTAACTTTGACGGTAAGGCAGAAGCTGCAATCAATGCTTTGAAGAGTGGCTCAGATTTTCTGTATGTTCATCTTGAAGCGCCCGATGAAGCAGGCCACAGACACGAAATTGAAAATAAGGTTAAAGCTATTGAGTTGATTGACGAAAAAATTGTAGCGCCCATTATTGACGCTCTTGAGAAAGCTGACGAAGAATATGCGATTCTCATCATGCCTGACCATCCTACACCTTTGGCGATAAGAACGCATACTTCTGACCCTGTGCCGTATATAATATATAAAAGCGGTAATCATACCGAGCCTAAAAATATTACCTATACCGAGGCAGAGGCTCGCAAAACAGGGGTTGTGGTAGAACACGGATATACTCTTATCGAAAGACTTACTTCAAAATAAATTTTGATTGCCGCAAAAGGAGCGTTTGCGGTGACTTTTGAAAAAATATTAAAAAATGTACTTATTACAGCAGGAATAGCGGCAGCGTTATTCCTGCTTCCTTTATTTGTAAAGGTCTTTGCCCCATTTCTGGCAGCCTTTTTTATTGCCACAATCTGTCAAACCTTTGTACGATTTCTTGAACGCAAACTAAAAATCAGTCGTGGCATCAGCTCGGCTGTTTTGGTAACTTTTATCGTAGCATCAGCACTAGGGCTTGTAGGAATTGTTTTGTTTCAGCTTTTTTCTCAGGCAAAAAATTTGATTATAACACTTCCAGATACAATATCCGCATTTCGCCTGCAGCTCAATAATTTAATTGACAGTTTTAACGGATTTAAACTATCCCTCTCCCCTGAAACCTCACAAATCATTGATACCGTTCTGGCAAAACTATGGGAATACACCGCCACCCTTTCGGGCATGGCCGGCTCTTTGGCAATTGATGCAGCGAAAAGCCTTGCATCGGCTCTTCCCGGAATTCTTTTCTTTCTCGTTATGTTTATTCTGGGCACATTTTTCTTTACAAAGGACTATCTTCTGGTTATAAACTTTTTGAAGGAACTCTTCCCCACAAAGGTTATCCGGCTTGCCGCAAAGATTAAAAATATTATTTTGCATGCATTTTCTTCATATATAAAAGCACAGCTTATATTGATGCTGCTAACTGCATTTTTAGTAACAGTAGGTCTGTGGATTGTAGGCAAAGAATATCCCTTGTTGTGGGGAATTTTGTGCGGTCTTGTAGATGTTTTGCCTGTATTAGGAACCGCTGCCGTTCTTGTTCCATGGGCACTAATTTCGCTTATTTACGGAGATATGTATTCCTTTGTATCCTTACTGATAATACAAGCACTTGTATTTGTTGTTCGTCAGCTTGCTGAACCAAAAGTCATCAGCAAACAAATCGGTGTTCACCCCATCCTTACTTTAATCAGCATATATATCGGATTAAAATTCTTTGGCATTATGGGTGTTATTTTTGCACCTGTCATCACTCTTTTGGCAGTTAACCTTTATGTTTCGTATAGAGAAAATGCAGACAGGTTTTAACTGTCTGCATTTTCTGATTAATTTTCAAACTATTTCGCAACAACTATTGATGTTGCATTTGTAATAGGGGGAATACTTCTTGTCATTGCCTCTGCGTGTTCAACAGATGCAAGCTCTGTACCTGCGCTGATATCTTCAAACTTCACTGCGTTACCCTCTGCATCCTTAAGAACTGTGCTTTCCGAAATGTTAAGAACAAGCAAAGAGCTCATTTTCTTATCAAAGATTGTGATGGTCTTGCCCTCTGTGTCTTTTTCAATCACTGTGATTGTTTCCTTTTCAGCAAGCTGAATTTTTAATGCATTTGTGATGGGAGGGATGCTCATTGTCATAAACTCAGCGCGTTCCAAAGTTATATCTGTGCCAACCGCAAGAGCATCAGCGTGTGCAGTGTTACCATCCTTATCGGTGATAACTGTTTCCTCAGATACATTAAGAACAACCTTAGAGTTCATAGCAGCATCAAAGATTGTGATTGTACCATTCTCATAATCCTTTTCGATAATGGTATAAACAATTGGAGTTTCTTCGGTTTCAGCAACTACGCCCATAACCTGAATCTTCACTGCATTGGTGATGGGAGGAATGCTCATTGTCATAAAGTCAGCATATTCAATCTTGATTGATGCATCCTTTACAAGTGCATCTGCTGTAAGAGCTGCACCATTTTCGTCAACGATAACAGTTTCTTCTGTTATGTTTACAATAACTTCTTCTGCACGCTTGCTGTCATCAACTGTAATAGTTAAGTTTCCGTTTTCATTAGATGTTTCAACAATCATTGCACCTACACTGTTGTCAATAACTGCATTCACATTTACATCTCCGTTTTCAGCAATTGCAAATTCCTGCTTAAGAATTTCGCTGATGAATATTGCAGGAACATAAGTTCTGTCGTTCTTCATAAATGGAGCTGAACCAAGCTGCATGGGAGCAGTCTTTGAAAATGTGTAGGCATCTCCCTCGGGTGAGAATGTCACATAGATGGGCATCTTTACGATTGTTACCAGTTCAGCATCGTTATCCCACATAACTTCCATACCCAATGCTTCGCAAAGTGCACGGACGGGAACAAACACCATTTCATCCTTTGTAAGCACCTTTGCGCCTTCAACAGTTTCGCCGTTTATAACAAGAGCCGCACTGTCTGTCGCAAAAACTACACCTGTCATAATCACCGCTATTGCAAGAACACCTGCGGCAATTCTTTTTACGTTTTTAAAAATGTTTTTCATAATTGTTTTTTCCTTTCTTTTTTCAAAGTGTTTTTTTGTTTTACATACATAATACCTTTCAGCCTGCCAAAAGGTTGCAAAAAATAAAAAATTTTTTGCACAAAAAAGCACCCCCAAGACTAGTAATTTTGGAGGTGCAAATCATCTTATTTAGTTCTTTCTGCTCTTGCAACAGTAATCGCTGTCCAAATGAATGCAAACACAAGATATGCAATAATTAATGTAATAGGTGCCCATGTAATCCACCATCTTGAATCAAGGCTTGTGCCAACAACAAGACGGATCTTGTGATAATATGCAATAATCAGGCTACCTACTGTAAGTACAGCTGTAAACACAGCATAGTCATAGGCTCTGCCTTTATTTTTGATTACTCCCACTTTGCCACATACAAAAAGAGCTACTGCCGCTATTGCAAATATCACCGCAGGGATTTTCATTACTCCCCAATTTGTAATAAGCATATTTTGCATATAAAGCAAAGCAATAATTAAAACAATGCCCCACACCAGATTTATCATAAACCGATTTGTTGCCTTGTCAATTACAGCTTTTCTTGCCAACTTCTTTTCTCTTTTTAAATTCTGATTTGTTTTTGCTGCCGCCATATCAAGAACATTACCTTTCTTACGCATAGTGCGTTTGTTTTTATTCAATCTTAAATTTCGTTTCTGTCAAACATTATCATTGGAATAAGAGCACTTGCCACCGTTTCAGTACGCAAAATTCTGCGTCCCAAACCTATCGTCTTTATTCCTTTTTGAATTGCATATTCTGCCTCGCTGTCTGCAAAACCGCCCTCTGGACCTATCAGGATACCAAATTCAGTTACCTCAGGATTGCTCTCAAGCAAGTCTTTCAAGCCACGCTGTCCTTCGTGCCCCAATACCTCATAAGGCATCAGAGGCATTTGCATATTGCAAAGTTTCTCTACCGCTTTGTCAAATGAAACCGGAGCCAAAACCTTTGGTACCAGACCTCTGCCACATTGTTTTGCCGCTTCAACCGAAATCTTGTTCCAGCGTTTTGCTTTTTCAATGCCCGCTTCTTGGTTTGCAATTTTTGTAACACATCGCTCCATCATTACAGGGACAATTTCATAAACACCCAATTCCACTGCCTTTTGAATTATGGTTTCCATCTTACCCGATTTGGGAAGCCCTTGAAACAATGTAATTTTTGTCTCAGGTTCTGAAAGCGATTTGTTTTTTTCAAGAATTTTTGCTTTGCAAAAATTCTTTTCTATAGATATAAGCTCTGCGGTATATTCCATCCCCGAGCCGTCAAACACAATAATATGGTCGCCACAGTTCATCCTGAGAACCTTTTCAATGTGCCTACTATCCTCAAATATTTCAGCTGTATCCCCCGAAATATTTTGAGGCTCCGTGAAAAATCTGCGCATATGCAATATCCTTTCTACGGAAAAGTTTTCCGGGAGAAAAACTCCCACTACCTTGTCATTTTATCACATAAGCTTGAAAATTTCAAGACCTATTTTCCTAATTTACTTCTTTTTTGCGTCTGCCAATAACCGTACGTTCAATTCCTGCAATATCCCTGTGGATTTCTATGTCAGTAAATCGGTTTGACATAATCCGGCTAACCGCCTGTGCCTGACCGATTCCCACTTCAAAAGCAAAAATGCCGTCCTCCTTTACAGGAACACTCTCCACAGCCCTTCGGTAAAAATCCAGTCCGTCACAACCGCCGTCTAAAGCAGACAATGGCTCATGAAGTTTAACCTTATTTTCCAAACCATCAATATCTTTATTCGGAATATAGGGAGGATTTGAAACAACAATGTCAGGAAAAGCGTCAAATGAAGGAATTTCTTTCATTATGTCACATTCCACAAATTCACATCTGTCGCTTACACCCAATCGCTGTGCATTTTTGTGTGCCACCACAAGTGCCTCACGTGAAATATCTACCGATATAACCTTCGCCTTAGGCAGATAATGCGCCAGACTTATGGCAATACAACCCGAGCCTGTGCCGATTTCAAAAATACTAATCCCGTCACGATTTTCGCCTATATCAATTATCGACTCCACCAGTATCTCTGTATCAGCCCTAGGAATAAGAGTTGACGGGTTTACATTAAACCACAACGACATAAATTCACAGCCCCCGACAACGTACTGCACGGGCTCGCCAGATTTCAGACGTACAAGGGCATTGTCAAAAACAGTCTTTTGTTTCTTGTCAATAATTTTGTCGCCCAGAATAATATCGTGCTTCTCGTAGCCAAGCAAGTGCATCAGTATGTAATCAACGTCAGCCAAAGGGCTGTCGCAATTGCATCCTTCAAGTTCTGCAACCGCCGTTTTGCGAAGCTGTTTTAAGTTTACCATTTATCTTCGCTCTTTTCTTCGGGTTTAACCGCCACAAATGCGGTAATCGCAACCTCTATTTGACTATCATCAGGCTCCTTTGTGGTAATACACTGAAACCACTTTCCGGGTGCACTGATTACTGCGGTAAACCAGTTGTCGTGACGTCCTGCGAATTTAATTATCTCATATGAAATTCCCGCAACAACAGGCATAAGTGCAAGACGAAGCAAAAGGCGTGTAATGGGGTTTTCCCACGAAATAAATGAGAACACCACTATGCTTATTACCATAACAATCAAAAGAAAGCTTGTACCACATCTGGGGTGAAGTCTTGTGTGCTTTTTTACATTTTTAACCGTGAGTTCTTCGCCATGTTCATAGCAGTTTATAGTTTTATGTTCCGCTCCGTGATACATGAACACTCGCTTTATATCATTCATCTGCGACACAAGAGCCATATATATAAGGAAGATACAAATTCTCACAACACCTTCTGCAGCAGTAAGCAGGAAATGGTTTTGAATTAAATTTTCAAGAAATCCCACAATTACCGCCGGAAGCATAATAAATAATCCTACACTGAACACCAGCGATATGCAAACAGAAAAATAAATAACCGCATTTGTAGCCTTTTCGGACCCTAACTTTTCATTAAGCCACTTTTCAAATTTGCCGGGTTCTTCTTCGATTTGATTTCCATCTTCATCAAGCTCAAAAAATTTTGCTGAATACATAAGCGACTGTATTCCCAATATCATTGAATCAAAGAAATTAACGCAGCCCCTGATTATTGGCAACTTAAGAATCTTGTTTTTTCTAACCTTGCCTATTGGCTTTTCTTCAATCTCGATTTCCCCATCCGGCTTTCGCACGGCTGTAGCAATCTTTTGCGGACCTCGCATCATAACACCTTCAATAACCGCCTGTCCGCCGATGGATGTTTTATGTATTATATCTTTATCTTTTTTCATTCAGTTCACTCCTTTAAGGAATACTCTTCTTTTTAAAGTATAACATATTGTCACCAAATATACAACACCTAATTTTTCGAGGCTAAAGGGAGCTGTAAAGCCCCCTTTGCATAATTATTTATATCTGTCTATGTCTTCAAGGGTAATCCCTTTGTGAAGAGCAATATTTATACCATTTGCTATTATATCCGCAACCCTACCGACCAAAGTATCAACTTCTTTAGGGGTAACAACAAAATTACCATATCCATCCTGCAACACCTCTTTTATCAGCATATACTTGTCCTCATTGGCAACCATTGAAAGCATTTTATACAAAGGTCCGCTTTCCTGAGCGTTTTGCCTTAAATCCTCCAGCAGTTTATCTATTGTATCGCCCGCAATTGTGGCAGCATCAATAACAGTAGGTACCCCCACTGCAATTACGGGAATTCCCAATGTTTTTTCATCAATTGCCATACGCCTGTTGCCTATCCCCGCTCCGGGAGTAATACCTGTATCACTTATCTGTATGGTGCTGTTTACCCTTTCCATTCTTCTTGAACAAAGAGCATCGACCGCAATTACAACCGAAGGCCCAACCTTTTCAACCAGTCCTTTAACCATTTCAGCCGTTTCTATGCCGGTAATTCCAAGAACCCCGGGGGATACCGCACATACTGACCTCAGTCTTTTGTCTATTTCCTCGGGCATATATTCAAGCAAATGTCTTGTAACCAGCACAGAATCCACACACTTGGGCCCGACAGCATCGGCTGTTATGTTTCGATTTCCGAGTCCCACCACAAGCACTGTACCGGTTAAGTCTTTTTTTAAAAGAGCGCTAAGTTCTTTTGCGCATACGCGACAAGCTTCTTCATATGTTTCCTGTTGAACCTGACCATTGTCGGGCAGCTCTACTGTGATATACCGTCCTTTTGGCTTTCCCAAAGCTTCTTCGCCGTCTTTATCCGTAATAATTACTCTGGTGACACCGATGCCGCAATCAAAGGTTTCGTTCTCTGCCTTAACACCCTTAATTTCATCTTCAATTGTCTCATTTTTCATATGCATTTCTCTTGCTTCAACAGCAAGGTCCGTCCGTGCGTTATACATGTATGTCTCCCCTTTTACTTAATTCTTGACACTAAAAGTACTTTATGATAAAATGTGAATATATTATAATTGATAAAGGACTACCAAAATGTGAATAAAAAACTTGCTTTTTTTATACTTATTCTTTTGACTATCGGCTTTTTTGCAGGAATACACTATGGCTGTGTATTTAGAAACATCTTTGGAATAAGTTGTCCCTCCTGCGGAATTTCACGGGCGTGGCTGTCAGTTTTTAAGGGAAATTTTAAATCCGCCTTCAAACTGCATCCGATGTTCTGGTTTCCGCCTGCAGCACTTTTTTATTGCTGTCGAACCTCGGCCCTGATAAGCAAAAGGGCAGACTGGTTGATAATTGTCGTTTTGGGTATAGCTTACTTAGCCCTGTATTTAGTTAAATTAATATAAATCCCATAAATGAAAGGAATTTTACTATGTTTTGTAAAAATTGCGGAAGTGAAATAGAAAACAATGCCGAATTCTGCGGAAATTGCGGCACTAAAATTGAAGCAGTTCCTACTTATCAGGGTTACGTACAAACTCCCGGCAAATCCAGAATCGCAGCCGGAATTTTAGGCATTATTCTTGGCGGTTTTGGCGCACATAACTTCTACCTTGGCTACACCGGAAAGGCCGTTGCGCAACTGCTTATTTCCCTTCTTTCCTGCGGTGCTCTGGCTGCCGTATCATCGGTCTGGGGAATTATCGAGGGTATTCTTATCCTCACCGGCTCTATCAACACTGATGCATCGGGTACACCCTTAAAATACTAAATTCAGCTGGTAAAATTTTCAATAAATGCTGTAAGCTCAGAGGCGCTTTCAAGCCTTACACCGCTATTGAGCATTTCCAAATCCCGCTCGGAAAGGTCATTTATATATATCTTGCGATTATATAAAAACTCTTCCTTGCCTGAATGGACAACATGAATTTCTAAGGAATCTCCTTCCAAACGAACAAGATAATGCTCATTATTTTCTTCCTGTTCTTCTTTTCCTTGGATATCTCTCTTGCCGTTATCATTGTCTGTATCTGTTATTTGATGAGTAGCAGACGTTTGATGTGCATAAGCATTCTGCTCTTCTATTATATTTCTGGTAACGGTGTATGTGGCAAGCCCTGTAGCAACCGCTACTAACACAAGGAGCACAAACAGCATTATTACTTTGAAAGTTGTCTTAAGCATAGAATTTATCAACCCTTCCCTGTATGTACAGAAAATTTTCCGCACATTATACTTTTTGTTAATTGTTAACATTTAAGAAATTTTTATACCTGTACTTTTCTTACTGCCCCATATGCGGGCGAAAAGGAGTGTTTTGTTTGAAAAAAAATTCTCGCAAAAAAGCACCTCAGACAAATCCTTATAAAAAGATTTTTCTCAAGGTATTTTCAATCACTGTTGCCGCAGGATTGCTTTTGGCAATCCTTGTTATGCTTGGCTCAATCCTCGGTTTCTTTGGCGGTATGGAAAGCCTGGACATAGAAGCAATTATCAACAACAGTTCCACTCAGGTTGTATATATTGACGAGAGCGGTAAAGAACGCCCTCTTACAACCCTTTCTGCCGAGCAGAACCGCGTATGGGTTGACTTTGAGGATATTCCTCAGGATATGAAGGACGCCATTGTTTCAATTGAAGATGAACGTTTTTATTCTCACAGCGGTTTTGACATCAGGCGAACTGCCAAAGCCTTTTTTGTATTTGTAAAAAACAAATTTACGGGTCAGGCAACCACCTTTGGCGGCAGTACAATAACTCAACAGCTGGTAAAAAATATTACACGCAATACCGACCGCACCGCAGCACGTAAAATTCAGGAAATTTCCCGTGCAGTCAACCTTGAAAAACAAATTTCCAAAAATGAAATACTTGAGCTTTACCTCAACTCTATATATTTATCACAGGGTTGCAACGGCGTACAATCTGCTTCACAAAAATTTTTTGGCAAGCCTGTGAGCGAGCTTAATCTTGCAGAATGTGCCTCCATCGCGGGCATAACTCAATACCCCACTCTTTATGACCCCTTGCTTAACCCTGAAAATAACAAGGAAAAACAAGAACTTGTTCTTGGTAAAATGCTGGAACTTGGGTATATTACACAAGAAGAGCACGATGAAGCAAAAGCATATGAACTTGTATTTACTGAATTTGACGAAAGCACCATGGTAACCGGTACAATTCATTCATATTTTGTAGACCAGATCGCGTATGACGTTCTTGACGGTCTTGCAGAGCTTGGCTATTCTGAAAATATTGCAAAAAAGATGCTGTATTCCGGCGGACTTAAAATTGTTGCAACCATTGACCCCAATGTTCAGGCAGCAATGCAAAAGATCTTTGAAAACACCGACAATTTTCCCAACTCTACCGGTGACGACCCGACTCAGGCGGCAATGGCAGTTATTGACCCCTACACAGGGGAAATTAAGGGTCTTGTTGGCGGTGTAGGCAAAAAGAGTGGCAACCTTGTTCTTAACCGTGCAACCCAAACCCTGCGTCAGCCCGGTTCATCAATTAAACCCATTTCGGTTTATGCTCCGGCAATTGAAAACGAAATCATAACTCCGGCAGACATCTACAATGACAAGGCTATTTCTTATGGTGACTGGACTCCTCACAATATTGACAATAAATTCCGTGGTAATGTCTCAATACGTGAAGCAGTCAGAAGATCATACAACACCATACCCGTTCAGGTTCTGGACAAGCTTGGAGCAGATACCTCTTATAGTTTCCTGACAAAACGTCTTGGTGTTACATCGCTTGTCAAAGATGATATAGGCTACTCGCAGTTGGCTCTGGGTGGTCTTACTCACGGTATTTCTGTTCTTGAGATGACGGCTGCATACACTCCCTTTGTTAACCGCGGTATATACTCAAAGCCTTATACCTTCACATCGGTTACAGATTCAAGCGGCAACATTCTGCTTTCAAACAAGCCACAACAAAGCATCGCTATGAGTGAAGAGGCTGCTTTTGTTATGAGTCGTATGCTTAATGAGGTTGCAACCTCAGGTACGGGTGCCGGCGCCCGTCTAAACTCAGGACTGTATACTGCAGGTAAAACCGGCACCAGTTCAGATTATCATGACCGTTGGTTTGTAGGTTATACCCCGTATTATGTTGGTGCTGTATGGTATGGATATGACAATCCCAAGCCTACCCCTTCAAGTCCAAGTGTTGCGGCGTGGAACAAAATTATGACCGAAATCAACAAAGGCAAAAAGATTATATCACCTTCAGCGCCATCAGGTGTCAAATATGTAAACTATTGCAGCGAAACAGGTTTGCTCCCCGGCGAGCACTGCGGTGAAGCAGTAACCGGTTTTTGGTTTGTATCGGGCAATGTCCCCAAAAAGACTTGTGAATCCAAGCATCTCCCTGAAGGTGAGGAAGAGACCTCCAACGAAAATGAATTCATTGAAGAAATTATTCTTCCTGACGCAAATGCACCTCACGCTCCCGCCGTTCCGGAAGAACCTTCCGCCAGCGAGAATGCTGCATAATTTTGCATAATAAGCGACAGTTTAAAAGACAGAATGATAAATTATCCATTCTGTCTTTTTTAATTGACTTTTGGGCGCAAATATATTAAACTTAAAATAAATGACCAATGGAGTCAAAGCTATAAATAGTTATAAAAAGTCCACAATGTTTTATTGATTATATCATAAAGGTTTAAAAGAAAGGAGAGTATTGATATATTTAGGACTAAATATATCATACAAGAATTATTATGAAATTTGTATCCTGGAATGTAAACGGGCTTCGCGCCTGTCTGGAAAAAGGATTTGTTGATATATTTACAGATTTTGACGCAGATATATTTGCCCTGCAGGAAACTAAGATGCAAGAAGGTCAGGCAGAAGTCCCAACCAACGGCTACCACCAATATTGGAACAGTGCCGATAAAAAAGGTTATTCAGGCACAGCGGTGTTTACGCGAATTAAGCCAAACTCGGTATCCTACGGCATTGGCATTGACAAGCACGACCACGAGGGGAGAGTTATCACTTTGGAATTTGACAAATTCTATTTTGTCACCTGCTACACCCCCAACTCTCAAAACGAGCTTGCACGCCTTGACTACCGTATGGAGTGGGAAGACGATTTTAGAAATTATCTGCTTGCCCTTGATAAGAAAAAGCCCGTTATTCTTTGTGGAGATTTGAATGTTGCACATAAAGAAATAGACCTTAAAAATCCCAAAACTAACCGCCGTAATGCCGGTTTCACCGATGAAGAACGCGAGAAAATGACCCTCTTGCTTGAAAGTGGCTTTTGTGACAGTTTCAGGCACCTTTACCCCGATAAAACGGACATCTATTCCTGGTGGAGTTACCGTTTTCAGGCACGTTCCAAGAATGCAGGGTGGCGCATTGACTATTTTTTGACTTCAGATACAGTTAAAGAAAATATTCAAGCCACCGACATTCACACCAACATCTTTGGTTCTGACCATTGCCCTGTGTCACTTGAAATAGAAATCTAAAGAATATATTTTAAATTTTGTAAAACACTAACGAAAAGGAGATGTGACAATGAGTATATTGCATTTATCAAACGAAAATTTTAAATCAACAATCGAAGGTACAGACAAACTCGTTCTTGTAGACTTTTTTGCAGAATGGTGTATGCCCTGCAAGATGTTTGCACCTATTCTTGACAAGGTTGCAGAAAAAATCGGCGATACCGCAGTAATTGCCAAGGTAAACGTCGACGAAGCAGATGCCATCGCTATGGAATATCAGGTGGCATCAATCCCTACCGTAATCCTTTTTAAAAACGGGGTTGAGACAGAACGCCACGTCGGCGTAATGTCAGCAGGTGAGGTTTTAAATCTGTTAAACAGCTAATAAAAAATCGGGGCAAAATGCCTCGATTTTTTGTATTGTTAAATTACATCTTCCTACGATTTTGTTCGGCTTGTTTCCTGTACTTTGCAGGAGTCATAAGCTTGTTTTCTCTGAACTTGCGTGTGAAATAAAAACGGTCGCAAAAACCCAGTTTTTCGCTTATAAGCTCAATCGACAGTTCTCCCTCCGACAAAAGCTTTTCCGCCTCGAACTGAATTCTTAAATCAATATAATGCCCTATACTGATTCCCATTTCTTCATAAAAACGTTTTGAAAGAGTGACCGGGGCAACATACAGATTTTGTGCAATTTCTTTTACTCGCAGTTTAACAGAGAGGTGTGTATTTATGTAAAAAAGTGCATTTTGAATAAGCTGACTCTTTTTTTCTATGTTAATATTTCCCATGTCTGCTTTTTGAGTTATTTTATACAAGTCTTCATATATATAGCTTCTCAGCAGCATCTGTGAGGTTATTCCGCCATGCATAAAAATTTCTTTTAGTTGCATTGCTCTATCTGTTTTAAACGAAATTATCTCTTTGCAGGTTGAAAAAATATCCATATATGCATTTGAAAATAAATTTATATGAAAAAAGCACTTTTCAAGACAGCTGTCACATCTGAAATCAAATTTCAAGCCTATAGGGATAAAATAAAGATGGTTTGGTTTCATTATAATTTCCTTACCAGCATAGCTAAGATATCCTTCCCCATCTGTTATATAGTAAATACGTGAATAAGGAGAAATTACATTTTCTGCACCCCAGCTTGAATCGCACTTTACAAACCTGCCATACCATATTTTAAGCTCTAAATCATCAATATACGGCATAATCTCACATTTATAGTCCATATCAAAATCTCCATATTAAATACTAAAATTTGCATACAAATAATAGTTTTTCTGTGATACTGTAATTTTATCATAAAGCAAATTTTTTTGCAATAAAAAAGGAGAAATCTATATGTCAAGTTATGTAACAAAAAAAACCGACGCCGAAACCGCCTGGTTTGTTCAGGACAGATTTGGTATGTTTATACATTTTGGGCTTTATTCAATGCCCGCACGTCACGAATGGGTAAAAACCCGGGAACAAATCACCGAAGAACATTACGATAAATATTTTGACAATTTCAAGCCCGATATGTTTAATGCAACCGATTGGGCAAAAAAGGCCAAGGCGGCAGGTATGAAATACGCTGTTCTTACCACCAAACATCACGAGGGATTTTGTCTGTTTGACTCAGCATACACCGACTATAAGTCAACCAACTCCCCTGCAGGCCGCGACTTTGTAAGAGAATTTGTTGATGCCTTCCGCGCAGAGGGATTAAAGGTTGGTCTTTACTACTCTTTAATCGACTGGCATCATCCCGACTATCAGATTGATGTTTTTCATCCCCGCCGCAACGAGCCTAACGCCGAGGAAATGAATAAAGTCCGTGATATGGGCAGATACAGAGAATATCTCTTCAATCAGGTAAGAGAGCTTCTTACCAATTACGGCAAGATTGATATAATCTGGTTTGACTTTACATACCCTTCGATGGACAGTGTAAGAAACGAATATAACGAATTCTTCTTTAAAGATTACAAAGACTGGATGCCCTGGACAACAAAAGAAACATGGCATAGTGAAGAACTTATTAAAATGATAAGAGAATTAAGCCCCGGTATCATCATTAACGACCGTCTTGGTCTCCCTCAGGATGTAGTAACTCCCGAGCAAAGCATTGCACTTAACTGGCCCCTTTATCCCGGAACAGACGAAAAAGCGGTATGGGAGGCTTGTCACACATTCTCTGGCTCGTGGGGATACTCCCGTGATGAAATGAGCTGGAAGAACCCCGAAGCACTTATCAGAACTCTTGTAAACTGTGTTTCAAAGGGAGGCAACCTGATTATGAACGTTGGCCCCACAGCAAAAGGATATTTTGACGCACGTGCTGATAAAGCATTGGGCGTATACGAAGAATGGATGAAATATAATGGTGAGTCAATTTATAACTGTACAATGGCAGAGCCTGAGTTTACCGCTCCTCTTGGCACACTTCTCACCCAATCCAATGACGGAAAAAGACTTTTCATTCATCTTGTTGAGTACCCATTTGGTGAAATTCTGCTGAAAGGTGCCGCAGGCAAGATTGATTATGCACAGTTCCTGCACGATAACAGTGAAATTCACTTTGTTGAACACACTAACGGCAATGTAACCATTGTTGTTCCCGGAATAAAACCCGACAAAGTATTGCCTGTTATTGAACTTATTTTGAAATAAACCACACAAATTTAAATCGGTGAATACCGCAAACGCGGTATCCACCGATTTTTTATACTCTTTATTGGCGCAATCGGGACGTGCCTAAAATTGCACCATTCTTCCCTGAATCCCTTTTGCAAAGTTTCCTAAAAGCATTTGCTTTAATGAGGTTGCCAAATAATCAAATGCATCTATGCTGTTTTCGTCTACGTTATCCTTCTCTATAACAAATACCCCATTACCCGCCTCGTCCAATACCTCGGCAGAGCAGTCGCAGTTTGGGTGTAAGGCCATAAAATTTTTACCGCTTTCTGCCTCGCGGATTGCAAAAATCTTGCCGTCTAAACTGATACAATCCTTGCAAGTATCTCCATTTGTCCTGAGCCGATAACGAGTGTAGCCTTTGTCCTAATAATCCCATAGTAACATATATTGTCGCATCTGTCCAGCACTCGCTTTTAAGAGCTGCTTTAACGCTGTCAAGCGTTTTAATAATATATTTTGCATATGAGAACTAGTCCAGGCTTTGCAAATTTTGCTTGATTTTCATTCTTTTTTGTGTTACAATATTTTTGCGACAAATTACAACTGAATAATTCGCTCAATGAAGGGCCATGCTATGTAAAAAGCGTGGCTCTGATATAATCTTCCTTCGTTGGGCGGTTGTGATTTGTCGCAGAATCAGGTCAGGGTAGCACGTTTTTTGGATGTGTTGCTTTGGCAACACATCTTTTTTTATGCAAAGGGGATATTATATATGCCGGATTATGAAAAGCTATATCACAAGCTGTTTAATGAAATTACCGAAACTATTGATAAACTTCAAAAAGTACAGGAAGATGCAGAAGAAATGTATCTTGATATGTGTGAAGAAGAATTCCCAAATGGCGAGGATTTAGAAGATTTTAATTAACCAAAAGAGCCGACACAGATTTTTCTGTGTCGGCTCTTGTCTGCATTTTTACAATTTTGCTCTTATAATCTTTCCGCTTGTAGTCTTGGGAAGCTCGTCACGGAATACCACGATTCTGGGGTATTTGTAAGGAGCGGTGTGTTCTTTAACGTAGGTCTGAATTTCCTTTTTCAGTTCTTCACTGGGGGTTGTGTCTTTGGTAAGCACTATACTTGCCTTTACAACCTGACCGCGAACATCATCCGGCTCGGCTGATACACCACATTCAAGAACATAAGGAAGCTCCATAATAACACTTTCAATCTCGAAGGGTCCTATACGATATCCTGATGACTTAATAACGTCATCAATACGGCTTACATAGAAGTAGAAGCCATCCTCGTCCTTATATGCAACGTCGCCTGTGTGATAAAGGCCGTCATGCCATACCTCGGCGGTTTTTTCTTCGTCACGGTAGTAGCCCTTAAACAATCCGCAGGGAACACGCTCGGAGGTTCTGATTACGATTTCGCCGTTTTCACCAACACCAACGCTGTTGCCATCGGGGTCAACAATATCCACATCATAAAGGGGAACAGGCTTACCCATTGCACCCATTTTGTACTCTCTGCCATAGAGATTACCGATAAGGCAGGTGGTTTCGGTCTGACCAAAGCCTTCCATAATTTTAAGACCTATCAGCTTTTCAATCTGCTTGAATACTTCGGGATTAAGAGCCTCGCCTGCAGTTGTTGCGTGCTGAACAGATGACATATCGTATTTTGAAATATCTTCTTTCATTAACATTCTGTACATTGTAGGCGGAGCACAGAAGGTTGTAATTTTGTATTTTGCAAACATAGGCAAAATGTCTGCTGCATCAAATTTGTCAAAGTCATAAACAAAGAGTGCAGCTTCACACAGCCATTGTCCGTATATTTTGCCCCAAGCCGCCTTTGCCCAGCCTGTGTCTGAAATTGTCAGGTGCAGACCTTCGGGGTCAACACAGTGCCAGTAGTTTGCTGTGTGGAAGTGACCCAACGGATATTTAAAGCTATGAAGAGCCATTTTGGGGTTGCCGGTTGTTCCTGACGTGAAGTAAAGGAGCATATCATCATCACCGCAGGGTGAATCTGCTTTGCGTTCATATACATCGGGGAACTCTTTATATTCCTCGTCAAAGTTTCGCCAGCCGTCTTTTGAGCCACCAACTATAATCTTTTCTCTCAAAGTTGTTGCGTTTTTTGAACCTGCTTCCGCACGGTCGGCAATGTCGTCGTCTGCAGTACACAAAATTGCCGAAACTCCTGCGGCTTCATAACGGTATTCATAGTCGTGCTCCTGAAGCAAAAAGCTTGCGGGAATTGAAACAGCGCCAATTTTTTGAAGTGCAAGAGTTGCAATCCAGAACTGATAATGACGCTTGAGAACCATCATAACTTTGTCACCTTTTTTGATGCCCAAAGACTCGAAATAGTTTGCACAGCGTGCAGATTCCTTCATAAAATCGGTAAAGGTAAAACGCGTTTCTTCATGGTTCTTTGAAACATAAAGCATTGCCAACTTTTCGGGCTTGCGGCGTGCAATTTCGTCAACAACATCAAACGCAAAGTTAAATTTATCTTCATTCTTAAAACTGATTGAAACAAGCGAGCCGTTTTCGTCTTCAACGGTATCAATAAAATCGTGATATACTCTCTTATATTCTCTGTGTGGCTTGTAATTAGATTTAAGAACCGATTTTTCAGTCTTTTCAAGTTCTGTACCCTTGAGTACGATTGCATAAAACTCAGCATCCTGACCTTCAACCGCAATCATTCCATGAGGTGTTGAACTATCGTAATAGATTGTATCGCCCTGATGAAGAATTTCGGTGTGAGAACCAATCTGAACCTTTAGTGCACCTTTAAGCACGATGTCAAGCTCCTGACCTGTGTGTGTGGCAAGCTCGATATCCTTTTGTTCTGCTTCGGGGTCATACTTGCACTCAACATAAAGCGGTTCCGAAACTCTGCCCTTGAATGCAGAAGCCAGATTGTAATAGGTCATACCATGAGCTTCATCAATTTTTGTGCCTTCGCCACATCGAGTCACCACATGGGATTTTAGTGTTGAACTGACACCTTCTATAATATCTGTTACGCCAACCTTAAAAGCCAGTGCGCAACGATAAATAAACGCAAAGCTCAGGTCGTGCATGCCTTCCTCACAGGCAGCATATTCCTCTTTGGAAACTCCTGTAAGCTTTGCCATAGTCTCTTTTGAAATTCCGCTGATATGTCGGAGTTCTTTGATTCTGGTTGCAACTTCACTTATTTTGAAGTCAAGACCGGTCATTGTTTCTTCATTCATATTTTTCCCTCCAAATTTATCTTTGAGAAAAGAAAACGCCTCAAAGATTTGAAATTCTTTGAGACGAGTATTTTACCCGCGGTACCACTCAATTTGCGTTATCTTTTACGATAACACCCCTTCAGGTCCCTAAATCAGACCCTATGCACTAACGTAGCAGACACGGAAAGGTTCTACTTACCAAAAAACCGGTGTTCTTCCTTCCTGCTCGGGAGCTACAGCCCACAAATTCAACCTTCACAGCTTGCACCAACCGCCGTTTCTCTCTAAGGCCTACCCTTGGGGCACTCTCCTTCAACGCATTTATATTCAATTACTGTTAAAATAACATAAAAGTCTGTTTTTGTCAATACCTTGGTTGTATCTTTATATTTTTTCCATTTTTGTAATCGTTTTGTAACAATGTTGAAACGATTTTGTTAATACGGTTGACAAAAACGCTTTTTTAGTGTATACTGACAATGTATTTGTGTTTTTGCCGCTCATTTGCGGCGACCAAAAATCTACTATGAAGGGAGCGACATAAAGGAAAAACGCATTTTTTTGCAATTAATCTGGAGGTAATATTTTGTTAAATTTAAAAAAATTTTTGGCGATTATACTCGCCTTTGTTATACTCGTATTGACAGCATCCTTTACTGCATTTGCGGCAGACGGCTCATCATACGGAATTGTCACGGCATCTCTGCTTAATCTTCGCAAAGACGCAACTACATCCTCTGCAATTTTAAAGCAAATTCCAAACGGACATACTGTTTCAATAGAAAGCATCAACTCAGGTTGGGCAAAGGTTACATACAACGGCACTGCAGGTTACGTGTCTGCACAGTATATCAAGGTTATGCAAGGTGAAATGCCAAATCGTTCCGACGCAGTTTCTTCAAAGGGACAGGCAGTGGTCGAGCTTGCAAAGAAGTATCTTGGCACACCTTATGTATACGGCGGCTCAACCCCCGGCGGCTTTGACTGCAGCGGTTTTGTATATTATATATACAAGCAGATGGGTGTTACACTTAACCGTGTTGCAGCTGACCAGATGACAAACGGCACTTGGGTTGCAAGCAATAATCTTCAGCCTGGTGACATAGTGGGTTTCACAAACCGCAGCGGTTATGTCAATCACGTGGGCATTTATGCCGGCAATGGTATGATGATTCACTCACCACAGACAGGTGATGTTGTAAAATACGAAAGTATCGTTACAGGAAATTATTCTCTCCGCCTTGTATGCGGCAGACGAATTTTCTAACTTTAAAACACAAGGGCTGCTTATACGGCAGTCCTTTTTACTACCTTTTTACGGAGGCATAAATAATGAAAAATATACCTATGTTTTCAAAAAAGAAGCTGCAGTTTTATATTCTTTCTGTTATCGCACTTATCCTGGCATTCTTTGCAACAAAGACCTTCCCGGAAAATACACCATATACCGCTGAAAGTCTTCAGGTAACATTTATTGATGTGGGGCAAGGCGACTCCACCCTTATACGCACACCCAATGGCGAAACATTGCTGATTGACGGAGGTGAATACGACACTTACGCAACACATCTTAAACCCTTCCTTTGCAAGCAAGGCATCAAGTCAATTGACACAGCCATTGCCACACACTATCACAGTGATCATATGGGTGGTATTCAGTTACTTACCAAAGATGGCGACGTAAAGACTCTTGTATTGCCGGATTACAAAGACACAGATAATTCAAGAAAACACCTTGAAAATACTGCGTGTAATACCGACACTCAAGTACAATATGTTTCGACAGGAGATACTATAGATACCCAGTGTGACGATTTGTTTATTAAAGTTCTTCACCCGTCACGCGGAGGCAGCAAAGGCAACAATTTTCACAACAACAGCTCTCTTGTTCTGCAGATAAGCTACGGAAAGACTTCCTTTCTTATAACGGGTGACATTGAAACACGTGTCGAAAATGAGATTATTGCTAATAAAGATATTGAATGTGATGTTTTAAAGGTGCCACATCACGGGTCATCCACTTCATCCTCTAAGAAATTTATTCAGGCTGCCAACCCAACATACGGAATAATCTCTGCAGGCAAAGATAATCCCTACGGGCATCCGCACACTGAGACCCTTAACACCTTAGATAACGAAGATATACGTATATATCGCACCGACACAGACGGAAATATTACATTTGCCGTGACCACCGACGGTATTAAAGATATTTTCTTCTCAAAACCCTAAAGGAGACTAAACTATGGAACCAAAAGACCTTGACAGACAAATTTCATCCGGGAAGATTGCTAATCTTTACTTCTTCTACGGCGAAGAACAATTTCTCCTTGAAAACAAAATTAAGTCCATCAAAAAACGTCTAATAGACAAAGACTTTGAGGAATTTAACTATGCCAAGCTGGATGGTAAAAAAATTACTTTTGCAGAAATCGAAAATCAGCTTTTATCCGTTCCTGTTATGTCAGACAGAAGGATGCTTGTTGTCTCCAACTGCGGTATATTTGGCAACGCAAAAACAAAAGACTTTTCTGCATTGAGCGAAAGTCTTGCCACCCTTCCTGATTATATGACTGTAATTTTTACCGAGCAGGAGTTTGATAAAAAGAAAGAAAAAAATCTTGACGTGTTTAAAAAGAACGGTGAAATTGTAAAATTTGACCCCCTCTCTCCCAAACAGCTGGAGCTGTGGCTTGAAAAAATGTTTGAGGATAAGGGCAAAACCATTCTTGCCTCAGACCTATCTAAGATGGTTGCTTTGTGTGGCCAGTCAATGTCGTCAATATATACAGAGTTCTGCAAGGTGTTGAACTTTGTGGGTGAACGCGAAAAAATTACATCCGAAGATATATCTGCAGTGGTATCTAAAACCACAGATGCAAGGGTTTTTGATATTATTGATAATATCGCCGAGGGTAAAACCAAAACCGTTTTTGAAGAATTAAGTGCACTGCGTTTTGCGGGAGAAAACTCCTCCACCGTTCTTTCGCTGATTAGCACACGTATGGGCGAACTCCTTATGGTAAAGCAACTGACCGAAGACAAGCTCACCGCAGACAGTCTTGCTGAATATTTTGAGCCCCGCAAACATCCCTTTGTTATAAAAAAACTTACCGAGCAATCCCGTCGATTTTCAACCGCCTATTTAAAAAGAATGACTCTTAAGGGTTGTGAATACACCTTTGCGGTGCGTTCAGGCACAATGGACAAATGGATTGCAGTTGAGATGTATGTGGCAGAGCTGTTAAAGAGATAGCCTAAGCCGACATTTTCCGCTTGACCGACTATAGAATATGCTATAAAATAAAGGAAGAAACTGTTTGTTTCTTCCTTTTTATATTGTTTTATGTTCACGAGTTTGCCGCAACTATGCTTCCGCAGGCAATACGCCTGCCACCGCTGCCCGAAGGCTGAGTTACATAATCGTCAGGCGATTGATGGATTATTACTGACCTTCCTATCACATCTTGCGGGAAAAACCGATTTGTAAAAAACAGCATTTTTGCTGTTCCTCCATTTGAAAACAACACAGGAAAATCCCCTGCGTGATTTCCGTGTGGTTCGCCGTCAGGATTCCAATGTCCGCCTGCGGCTTCAAAAGGTGTGTCGGTATGAACGCTCCCACAGGTGTCGCTGTCGTGAATGTGAAAGCCAAAGGGGCCAATCTGCGGCGTGTTTGTCATTGCCTCCCTGAATTCAGGTAAGCCAAAAATCTCGGCCTCAACCCAACTTCCATCAGCGATTCCAAGAAATTTCACCGTTCCGTGCACATCCGGAGCAAGATCACTACCTTGAATTCTGGCTATTGCATCATATACCTCAAGCATATTATTTCACTCCTTCCTCTTGCGATGAGTTTGGTATTATGCAATACATAATATGTAAAAATCTAATTTTTGTGAAAATCGGAAAGGAGATGCTTTGTAATGTCAAAAACGACTCGGACCTTTAAAGCCTTGTGCGTACTGACAGGACTTTTCTGTGTTCTTAATGCGTTGTTTCCGCCCAAAGCCGACAGTGTTGTTGCTGATAAAGCTCAAATCCGCGGGGTATGGGCGGCAACGTTATATTCTATGGATTATCCATCAACACCAACGACCTCAGCCGAGACTTTGCGGCAAGATGCAGATAATTTATTGAGCAATATTCAGTCATTAGGGTATAATACGTTATTCTTTCAAATACGCCCCACCGGTGATGCTTTTTATAAATCTGATATTTTTCCGTGGTCAAAGTATCTTACCGGTACATCGGAGCTTGCCCCTTCAAACAATTTTGACCCACTAGAATATTTGTGTCGCGAATCACACAAACGAGGCATTGCTCTTCACGCCTGGATTAATCCTTACCGACTCACGGCATCTGCCACAGATGCAGAAACTCTTTCCGATCGTGCGATTTCAAAAAAATATCCCCATCTTACCGTAAAGCATACCAATGGCAAGCTGTATCTTAATCCCGGCGAGCCCGAGACCAACAATTTGATTGTCGATGGTATTCTTGAAATTGTTAAAAATTATGACATTGACGGTATTCATATTGACGACTATTTTTATCCCGACAGTTCGTTCCCGGATAGCGAAACCTTTACCGAATACGGTGGAGAATTTACAGATATCGGCGACTGGCGACGAAGCAATACCACCGGGCTTATAAAACGCATTGGCACTGCCATAAAAGCTGAAAATTCCGATATAATATTTTCGGTTAGCCCTTGCGGAATCTGGGCAAACAGCAACTCACATCCCGATGGCAGTAACACAAGTGGCATTCAGTCATATTACGACTACTATGCAGATAGCCGTCTGTGGGTAAAAGAAAATCTTGTCGACTGGATAGTTCCTCAAATTTACTGGAATACAGGGCATTCTGCCGCCGATTTTGAAACGGTCGCTCGATGGTGGTCTGATACTGTTAAGGGTACTGATGTTTCCCTTTGTATAGGTCAGGCAGCATACAAAGTTGACGAAGAAACAGGTGCGGCATCGGTATGGTATTCACAAAACGGCATTGCCGAGCTTACCCGTCAAACTAAATTTCTTCAAAATCTGGAGGGTTGTATCGGCTACTGTCATTATCGTTTGGGAAGTATTTTGCATAGTCCTCCTCTTCAGGATTTCGCAGTATATGTAAATACAGGCAAACAGCCTTTGTTCACCGATATTTCCTCATATCCCTGGGCTATTGATGCAATAAACACTCTTCACCAAACGGGAATTATAAAGGGTATGGGCGATGGCACTTTTGGGTGTGAACGACAGGTCAGCCGTGCAGATTTTACGCTTATGCTGGTACGTTTGCTTGGCAAAAGTGCAGAATTTACCGAAAACTTCTCAGATATTACCCCTGACAAATACTATTATAAGCAGATAGGCATTGCAAAGGCTCTTGGAATAACCTCCGGTCGTGACGGCAAAATATTTGACCCAACAGGAAACATAACCCGCGAAGATATGGCTGTTATGGTATATAGAATTCTTGAAAAAGAAAATATTTTGAATAGTGATGAAAAAATAAATCTGTCAGCAAAATTCAGTGATTCTCAAAATATCTCTGAATATGCAATCGACGCAGTGGCTGTGCTTGTCAAAAACGAAATACTGTCCGGATACGAAACCGGAGAATTTAAACCTCAAGGCTTTGCAACCCGAGCTGAAACGGCAGTATTTTTAAACAGAGTTTTGGAGTTGTTTTAATATTTTATTACGCCATTGACAAATAGTTAAATTATATGTTAAAATCAAAAAAATCGGAACAGGCATAACCTGTTCCGAATTGGAGCTTGTGATCCGGCTCGAACGGACGACCTGCGCATTACGAATGCGCTGCACTACCGACTGTGCTACACAAGCATATTAAGTTTTAATGAGTATACTATATTTAATTCATTTTGTCAAGAATTTATTAACACTACCCCCATTCTTCCCGAAAGGAAATTCCTTGCTTATGAAAAAACTTGCCATAATAGATTTGGGCTCAAATTCTATCAGAATGAGCATTTTTGAAATCAATGATAATAAAACTTTTAGACAAACAGGCAACTATCGTAGCATGATAAAGCTCAGCGAAGGTATGACTGAAGATATGTGTCTCAGGCCCGAGGCCCAGCTTCGTGCCGTTAACGCTTTGTTGGAATATAAACAAATTATACAAAAATTGGATGTCACAGACATTTGTGCTGTAGCAACTGCGGCAGTACGTAAAGCTCATAACGGCAAAGAGTTTATCGAAGCCGTTAAAAACGCCACAGGTATCGCTATTGAGATTATTGATGGTGAGAAAGAGGCAGCATTTGATTGTCTGGCAATTTCAAACACTCTCGGATGCAAAAACGGTGTCATATGCGATATAGGCGGTGGCAGCACGGAATTTATTGCAATATACAATGGTGAAATCTACAAGCCTGCAATCAGTATTCCTATAGGTTCCAGATGGATTACCGAAACATACTTTTCAAAAGGTGAAAACGCTTCATCCATCAGTAAGGCTGAAAACTACATCTCAAAACAAATTTCAAAGCTTTCGTGGCTTGATAAAATGAAAGGCGTTCCGGTTATAGGAATTGGCGGAACACTGCGTGCTTTGGCAAAATATCATATGAAGGATTCAACAAACACCCCTGTTTTTTATCACGAAATTCCGGCAAATGATATTAACCAAATTTTTAGTTCGATTGCTAATGCATCTATCCCTGAACGCAAATTATTACCCGGCATAGGGGGCGAAAGGGCAGATATTATTCTTGGCGGCTTGTTACCTATGATGGAGCTGAAAAAAGTTCTGAACTCACCCTACCTGCTTGTTGCAGATGTTGGCGTCCGTGAAGGAATCCTTTTTGATTGTATTAATAAGATGGAATAAAACAGAATAAATAGCCTTAAACCTTCAAAAACTATTAAAAAGTTTTTGGAGGTTTTTTTATTGAAGAAATACCATAAAGAAATTATAATCGGCGCATTGACAGGAATTCTTAACGGACTATTCGGGGCTGGCGGAGGTTCGGTGGTGGTGCCTGCCATGGAGAAATTTTTGAACATTGATGAAAAGAAATCTCACGCCACAGCCATTGCCATAATTCTGATGATGTCCCTTGTCAGTTCTGTAACTTATATAAACAAAGGGTTTTTCAACCTTAAATTATGGGTTCTTGTTTCAGCTGGCGGAATTGCAGGGGGTTTTGTGGGAGCAAATCTCCTTGGCAAAATCTCAAAAAAATGGTTAAAGATACTTTTTGGCGGAGTCATTTGCATAACCGCAGTAAAAATGATTTTTTAGGAGGGGTGTTTGTGATTAATATTATTATTGGCTTTTTCAGCGGAATAATCAGCGGAATGGGCATTGGGGGCGGTGCAATTTTAATTCCTGCTCTGCTTTTAATCGAAGGAATAAATCAACAAATGGCACAGGGAATAAACCTGACCTATTTTATACCAACGGCAATTATTTCACTTATTGTGCATATAAAGAATAAGAATGTTGAATTTAAAACCGCCGCTATTATAGGCGGCTCAGGAATAATCGGTGCAATCTTCGGTGCATGGCTTGCCACCACATTAAGCGGAGATTTATTGAGAAGATTATTTGGTTTTTTTCTACTATTGGTTGGATTATACGAAATATACAGGGGTTTACGCTAGAACTATTGGTAGATTTTTGTTAAAAAATAATCAATTTTTTATTGACGGACACGAAAAAAAGTTATATACTATAATTTGAAATATATAAATCTTAATATAAATATATGATTGGAGTGTTTTTTGTGAACAGAATTTACAATTTCTCAGCAGGTCCTTCAATGTTGCCTCTTGAAGTTCTTGAACAGTGTGCAGCAGAGATGACCAACTACAAAGGTTCCGGTATGTCGGTTATGGAAATGAGCCACCGTTCTCCCGTTTATGATGCAATCATTAAGGAGACAGAAGCTGATTTCAGAAAGCTTATGAACATTCCCGATAACTACAAAGTACTTTTCCTTCAGGGCGGTGCATCAACTCAGTTTGCAGCAATCCCCCTCAACCTTATGAAGACAGGTAAGGCTGACTATATCGTATCAGGCCAGTTCTCAGGTAAAGCATATAAAGAAGCAAAAAAATACGGCGATGCAAAATGTATTGCAACTTCTGAAGATAAAACCTTCAGCTACATACCCGAAGTTACACCCGATATGGTTCGTGATGACGCAGACTACGTTCACGTTTGCTATAACAACACCATATTTGGTACAAAGTTTCCTGAAGTTCCCAATGTTGGCGACAAGGTTCTGATTGCTGATATGTCATCATGCATTACAAGTGAGCCTGTTGACGTTACAAAGTTTGGCGTAATCTATGCAGGTGCGCAGAAGAATATGGCTCCTGCAGGTCTTACTGTTGTTATCATTCGCGAAGACCTTATGGGTAACGCTCGTGAGGATATCCCCACAATGCTTGACTACAAGACTATGGCAGATAATGACTCTATGTATAACACACCTCCCTGCTATGCAATCTATGTTGCAGGTCTGGTTTATAAGTGGGCTCTCAAAAACGGCGGACTTGACGCTATGAAAGAAAGAAACGAAAAGAAAGCTGCTCTTCTTTATAACTTCCTTGACCAGTCTAAGCTCTTCAAGGCAACCGCTGAAAAGAAATATCGTTCAATGATGAATGTTTGCTTTGTTACAGGCGACGCAGACCTTGACAAGAAGTTCTGCAAGGAAGCATCAGCAGCAGGCTTTGAAAACCTTAAGGGACACCGCAGCGTTGGCGGTATGCGTGCAAGCATCTATAATGCAATGCCCTACGAAGGCGTTGAAGCTCTTGTTGAATTTATGAAGAAATTTGAAGCAGAAAATGCTTAAAGGAGATTATAAAGATGTATAAAGTTCAAACTTTAAATAAGATCGCAAAAATCGGTCTTAACGTATTTGATGATAAATATACCTTTGGTGACGAAGTTGAAAATCCCGATGGTATTATTCTGAGAAGTTTTAATATGCACGATATGGAACTTCCCGAATCTTTGGCAGCTGTTGCCCGTGCAGGTGCAGGTACAAACAATATTCCCATTGACAAATGCAGCGAAAAGGGTATTGTTGTATTCAACACTCCCGGTGCAAATGCAAACGCAGTTAAAGAGCTTGTTATTGCAGGTCTTTTGCTTGCATCAAGAAAGGTTGTTCAGGGTATCAACTGGGCAAAAACTCTTATCGGCGAAGGCGACCAGGTAGGAAAGCTTGTTGAAAAGGGTAAATCAAACTTTGTTGGCCCCGAAATCACAGGCAAAACTCTTGGTATTATCGGTTTGGGTGCTATCGGTGTTCGTGTTGCAAATGCGGCACACGCACTTGGTATGAATGTAATCGGTTATGACCCCTATCTTTCGGTTGATGCCGCTTGGAATATGACTCGTTCCGCTGTTAAAGCAAACGACATTGACACAGTTCTGACTCAGAGCGATTATATTTCAATTCACGTTCCTGCAACAGCAGATACAAAAGGCATGTTTAACGCAGACCTCTTTAAAAAGGTTAAAAAGGGTGTAAGACTTCTCAACTTCTCAAGAGCAGAACTTGTTGATACATCTGCTGTTCTTGCTGCTCTTGAAGACGAGACAGTTGCTGCCTATGTTACCGACTTTGCAACAGAAGAGCTTCTTAAGTCTGACAAGGTTGTATGTATGCCCCACCTTGGCGCATCAACTCCCGAAAGTGAAGATAACTGTGCTGTTATGGCAGCTCAGGAGCTTAAGGACTTTTTGGAAAACGGCAACATTAAGAACTCTGTAAACTTCCCCAATTGCGATATGGGTAAAGTTTGTGGTTCACGTGTTACAATTGCTCACAAGAATGTTCCCACAATGATTAATCAAATTACTGATGTATTCACAAAAGATAAAATTAATATTGAGAATATGATTAACAAGAGCAAAGGTGATTATGCGTATACTATGATTGATACTCATACAGAAATCACAACAGCAATGCTTGATGATATAAAGGCTATTGATGGCGTAATTAAAGTTAGCCTTTACAAATAGAAATAATTATAGTATAATCATTTGTGTACATCGGCAGATTGGGCGGTCGCGGGCACAACGGAGCAATCCTGTGCGTGAGGAAAGTCCGAGCTCCACAGGGCAGGGTGCAAGGTAACCCCTTGTGAAGGCAACTTTAAGGAAAGTGCAACAGAAATATACCGCCCGTTTTTTCGGGTAAGGGTGGAAAGGCGAGGTAAGAGCTCACCCACGCTCCGGCGACGGAAGTGTGCTGTAAACCCCACCTGGAGCAACACCTTATAGGAAAGATTAAGCTGGCCCGGCGACTTTCGGGTAGGTGGCTGAAGCCCGGCAGTGATGCCCGGCTTAGATAGATGACCGTCTTAAATGACAGAACTCGGCTTACAGATCTGCCGTAACAATTTAAAAAGGCGAAACCCCACCGTAAGGTGGGGTTTCTTGTTTAATCTGCCTCGCAAACATAGAGTATGTAACGGTGCATAAAAAAAGGTGTGCACAAGGTGCACACCGAAAAACGCACCGCCCAGTCGCCAAACCAAAACTTAAAATAACACCAAAGAATGCATAAAAGTAAAGCAGTGCATTTTTGCCTAAAGACAAAAAAACATCCTTTGAGTTATTTAATTTTGATTTGGCAATTGTTATTATACCACAAAGCAGAAAGAATTACAATATATTTTTAAAATAATTGATTTAGCTATTGACATACCACCAATTTTACTATATAATGTTTCTTGCACCACTTTTATAACACAACATATTGTGGTTTTACAAATTTTACATATAAGGGGGTATACCCATGAAAATCATTAAGCGAAACGGCGCAGAAGAAAATTTCAACGAGGAAAAAATACTTGTTGCCATAACCAAGGCAAACGATTCTGTCCCTGAAGATGTCCGTATGACCGACCTTCAGATTAAGCGCATTACCGAGGCTGTTGTTATATCTTGCGAAAGTCTGGGGCGTGCTCCCTCCGTTGAAGAAATTCAGGATCTTGTAGAAAAAAAGATTATGGCACATGGTGCCTTTGAGGTAGCAAAGAATTATATTACATACCGATACACCCGTTCGTTGGTGCGCAGAAGCAACACAACCGACAACAAAATCCTATCTCTTATTGAGTGCAACAACGAAGAAGCTAAACAGGAAAATTCTAACAAAAACCCTGTGGTTAACTCCACCCAGCGTGACTATATGGCAGGTGAGGTTTCAAAGGATATTACAAGCAGAATTCTTTTACCCCCTGATATTGTGGATGCCCACAACGAGGGTCTTATTCATTTTCACGACTCCGACTATTTTGCACAGCATATGCACAACTGTGACCTTGTAAACCTTGAAGATATGCTGCAAAACGGAACTGTTATTACAGGAACGCTTATCGAGCGTCCTCACAGTTTTTCAACTGCTTGCAACATCGCAACCCAAATTATTGCGCAGGTTGCATCCAATCAGTACGGTGGTCAGTCAATTTCTCTGACACATCTTGCGCCATTTGTTCAGGTATCACGTGAAAAGTTTTTAAAGCAGGTCAAAGCTGAAATGGACGCTTTAGGCATTAAAATTACCGACACTCAGCTTACCGAAATGGCCGAAAAACGTGTTCGCGAAGAAATTCGTCGCGGAGTTCAAACCATTCAGTATCAGGTTGTGACTCTTCTCACCACCAATGGACAGGCTCCTTTTGTGACAGTATTTATGTACCTTGGCGAGACCGAAGACCCACAAACCAAAAATGACCTTGCACTTATCATTGAAGAAGTCCTCCTACAAAGATATGAAGGGGTAAAGAATGAAAAAGGCATCTGGGTTACACCTGCATTCCCCAAGCTGATTTACGTGCTTGAAGAAGATAATATTCACGAAAATTCCAAGTATCGTTATCTTACTGAGCTTGCGGCAAAATGTACCGCCAAGAGAATGGTTCCCGACTATATTTCCGAAAAGAAAATGCTTGAACTCAAAGTGGATAAAAACGGTGAGGGCCATTGCTATACCTGTATGGGTTGCCGCAGTTTTCTTACACCATATGTTGATGAAAACGGCAAACCCAAGTACTACGGCAGATTCAATCAAGGCGTTGTAACCATCAACCTTGTCGATATCGCCCTTTCATCAGGCGGAGATAAGGAAAAGTTCTGGAAAATTTTTGATGAAAGACTTGAGCTTTGTCACCGTGCACTTATGTGTCGCCACGAAAGACTTAAAGGGACCCTTTCAGACGCCGCACCCATTCTTTGGCAATATGGTGCATTATCACGTCTTAAAAAAGGTGAAACAATTGACAAACTGCTGTTTGGCGGTTACTCAACTATTTCACTTGGTTATGCAGGTCTTTATGAATGTGTAAAATATATGACCGGCAAAAGCCATACTGACCCCGAGGCAACACCTTTTGCTCTTGATATTATGGAAAAAATGAATGTTGCTTGCCGTGGTTGGAAGGCCGAACACAATATTGACTTTAGCCTGTATGGAACTCCCTTAGAGTCTACAACTTACAAGTTTGCAAAATGCCTGCAAAAAAGGTTTGGTGTTATACCGGGTGTTACAGATAAAGGATATATCACCAACAGCTATCATGTGCATGTTGGTGAAGAAATTGATGCTTTTGAAAAATTGCGTTTTGAAGCACAATTCCAACATTTATCACCAGGTGGAGCAATCAGCTATATTGAAGTTCCCAATATGCAGCATAATCTTGAGGCGGTGCTGCAGGTTATGAAGTTTATTTATGACAACATTATTTATGCCGAGCTTAACACCAAATCAGACTACTGTCAGGAATGTGGCTTTGACGGTGAGATTGAAATTGTAGAAGAAGACGGCAAGCTTATATGGAAGTGCCCCAATTGTGGAAACACTGACCAGGACAAAATGAATGTAGCACGTCGCACATGCGGATATATTGGCACACAGTACTGGAACCAGGGACGTACCCAGGAAATTAAGGAAAGGGTGCTCCACTTATAATGCATTACGGACAAATTAAAAATTGTGATATTGCTAACGGCGAAGGGGTGCGTGTCACCCTTTTTGTCTCGGGCTGTACAAATCGATGCGAGGGTTGCTTTCAGCCCCAAACATGGGATTTTAATTACGGACAGCCTTTTAACCAAGACACCGAAAACCAAATTATTAAAATGCTTGAGCCGGACTATATCAACGGGCTTACACTTCTTGGCGGAGAGCCTTTTGAGCCTGAAAATCAGCGTATACTTTTACCATTTGTAAAAAGAGTCAAGGACATCTATCCCCACAAAAATATTTGGGCTTTTTCAGGCTTTACAATTGAACAGCTTTTAACTGACTCGCCACATCCAAGATGTGAAGTTACCGACGAGTTGCTGAGTTTTATTGACGTTTTAGTGGACGGAAAATTTGAGATTGAAAAAAAGAATATACGCCTCCGCTTTCGCGGCTCGGAAAACCAAAGAATTCTTAATCTCCCCGAAACCTTAAGGAGCAAAATTCCTGTGCTTTGGATTGACTGATTTAAACACCAAAAAAAGCGATACTGATTCACCGTTTAAGGCGAAGCTGTATCGCTTTTTCTGTATGAGATTAATCCAATTTAATTTTCTTCTTCACCTGTATACTCAGCCAACGATTCTTCATATTTTGCAAGAATCATATCCTGAAGAAGTTCTCTCATTTCGGCATTAATAGGATGTGCAATATCCTTGAATTCGCCGTCCGGAGTTTTTCTGCTGGGCATAGCAATAAAGAGCTTTTCCTGACCTGCAATAACCTTGATGTCGTGCACAACAAAAGCATCGTCAAATGTAACGGAAACAACCGCTTTCATTCTTCCCTCCGCATTGATTTTTCTGACTTTAATGTCAGTGATTTGCATAAAATGCACCCACCTTTGTAAAAATGTGTATATATAATTTATTTTTTACATATAATAATTATCATATTGATAAATTTTGTATTTTATGATAGAATATTCCTTGGAGATAATTCCACAAACATAACCTCTTTAAGGAGATGGAATATATGAAAAATGTTCAGCTATCTGCTCTTCCGAAAAATGCATACATACATATGGTCGGCATCGGCGGAATAAGTATGAGCGCTTTGGCACATATGCTGAAGTATTTCGGCTATCGTGTATCAGGCTCTGACAGAAGCGAAACCAAAATCACAAAACAACTGGCAAATGACGGCTTTGCCATCACCATCGGTCACGACGCGGCATCAATAACAAACCCCGATTTGGTTTGCTATACTGCAGCAATTTCTCAGGATAATCCCGAGCTTGTAAAAGCACGTTCGCTGAATATTCCTGTTATGGAACGTGCCGAACTGTTGGGGCAACTTATGAAAAACTATAAATTCCCGATTGCCGTTGCCGGAACGCATGGAAAAACCACAACAACATCAATGTTGTCGTTGGTTCTTTTAGAAGCCGGCCTTGACCCTACAATATTGGTAGGCGGTGAACTCTCTCAAATCGGCGGCAACTATAAACTTGGTAAAGAAAATTACCTTGTATTTGAAGCCTGTGAATACGTAGAAAGCTTTCTCCACTTTAATCCCTTTGTTTCAGTAATCACCAATGTAGAAGAAGACCACCTAGATTATTTTACTGATATTAATCATATTATAACAGCTTTTGAGAAATTTACAAGACTAAATTCACCCGATGGGTGCATTATTGTTTGTTCTGACGATAAAAACTGTCAAACTGTTGTGCAAAATAGCGATAAAAAAGTTGTGAGATACGGCATAATTGGTGAAAATACCGATTTTTATGCAAAAAACATTCATACCGACAGCCAAAATCGTACTACGTTTGATGTATACGAATATGGAAATAAGGTAATAGAAGTCTCTCTATTTATGCCGGGAGAACACAATGTCAAAAACGCACTGGGTGCATTTGCTGCTGCACGTGAGCTGGGGATTGACCCCGACACCATTAAGCGTGGTTTAGAGCACTATATGGGAACAAAACGCAGATTTGAGAAAATCGGCGATGTACAGGGAATACAAATTCTGGACGATTATGCCCATCATCCCACTGAAATAGAAAGCTGTCTTAAAGCAGCACAGACAGTGGCAACAGGAAACGTATGGTGTGTATTTCAACCTCATACTTATTCAAGAACAAAGGCCTTTACCCACGAATTTGCAGATGCATTAAGCCTTGCGAACAAGACAATTGTGACAGATGTTTATCCTGCCCGGGAAGAATATGACGGAACAATTCATTCATGCGATGTCGTCTCCCTTATGAAAAACGGAGTTTATATGAATGACTTTGAGGCAATTGAGCGATACATCTTTAAAAATGCCAAACCCGGCGACATTGTAATAACCATGGGAGCCGGTGATATCTTTAAGTTAGGATATAAGATGGCAGGAAAATAGATTTATTTCAAACTTAAAAATGGTGCAGTCATACTAAACTGCACCATTTTTTACTGATTTTCTTCTGTTCTTATCTTTTTGTCTTCAATATATATATGCTTATTGCATATATTAAAAGCTGCACGCTTATGTGAAATTATCACACAAGTCTTATTTTTAAGCCCCTTGATATTCTGCAGCAATCGTTCCTCGGTTTCTTCGTCCAATGCCGAGGTTGCCTCATCAAGAAGAATTATAGGAGCATCGGAAAGTATCGCCCGGCACACCGCCAGACGCTGAACCTGACCTTCAGAAAGTCCCATCCCTTTTTCACCGATTGGTGTGTCAAGACCCTGTGGCAATTTACTGATAAAATCAGTTGCACAGCTTATATCAGCTGCCAACATAATTTCATCATCGGACGCATCGGGCTTTACCATTGAAACCGCATCTCGTATCGTGCCTGAAAGCAACAGATTTCCTTGCGGGACATATGAGAATAGAGGACGTGAAAATTTACCAACATTAAGATTTCTATCAGACATCTCCAGAAAAATTTCGCCCTTTTGGGGTATAAATACGCCCAGAAGAAGTTTAATAAGAGTGCTTTTTCCTATGCCTGAAATTCCGGCAATAACAGCAAAATCTCCTTTTTCGATTGTAAGGTCAGCATCCTCAAAAATTATATCCCGACCATAACTAAAAGAGATTTTGTTGAAGCACAGCGCCTTTAATGAAGCATATGCCTCATTTGGCTCAAGCAGCTTGTGTTCCTCCTTCTCGCAAGGCAGATTATCAATTTCAATAACCCTCTCTGCAGATGCGATAATTGAATAATACTGGGGGGCAACACCTGAAAGACTGGCAAACGGCGTTTGAATCTGACTTACAAGCTGCAGAATGGCCGTTAAAGTACCAAAGGTTATGCTTCCTAAAAATAATCTGTAAGAACTCCACACTAAAGCATAAAGAGAGCCAATACTGAAAATCATACTAAGCCCTGATGTAGAAAAAATCGTCAGATTTCGACGTACCATCTGTGCCTTATAATTATCTTCCTGCAGTTCTTCCGCTTTGCGAGAAATTCTGTCTTCAATTCCAAAAACCTTTATCATAAGAAGACTACCAATGGCTTCCTGCAAAAAAGAACGAACCTTTGCTTCAGTTTCCTGAACCCGTCTGTGTGTTCCTTTAAGTACTTTTCGGAAAGCAGTTATCACAATCAACAGCAAAATTCCGCCAAACAAAAATATAAAAGCAAAATTTCGGTCAAGGCGTGTTAAAGAATACAGAGCATAAACAAGTCCAACCAAGAGAGCAAGGACACTGGGAATAAGAGAAAGTATACCGCCAGATACCACCGATATGTCATCATTAAGCCTTGCCAGGAGCTCCCCTGAATGATATGCCGTAGCTTTTTGATAATCCTTCTTTAAAATCGCTATAAAAAGCTTATTTCTCAACCGCAAGCGTAATTTTGCGCCTATATGCGCCTCCATCGCCTGCCCCGCGATACGAATTATAATCTGTGTAAGAATTATCACAAGAAGCCTTATTGCCGCAAACATAAGACCCTTCATATCCTTTGCCACTGCTGCATCAATAACCAGTCTGGAAGTCAATGCAAACACAACACCAAGAACTGTCAGTGAGCACCTCATAACTGCAAGTATTATAATTGACAGCAACTGGGTTTTAGAATGAGAATATATCCATTTTAATGTAGCTTTATCTTTCACCTATATCACCTGCCCAGGCAATATTAACATTCTCTATCTGAGAAGGTCTATTGCCATCTCCACGTTTTTTCCTGCCAGCACACTGTACTGCTGACTCTTTTCAGACAATCGGCTGCAAATTTCCTCTCGATTTTCAATTATCTCATCAGCAAGCAAGCAAAGTTTTTCAACGTCTATATTTTCAACTTTCATAGAAAAACCCTGTCCGACAGATTCCATAACAGCATCGACCTTGGGATCATAATCAAGAGCAATAGCAGGAACGGAATTTTTCACCGCATAAATCAGTGTATGAAGTCGCATCCCTACAACAAACTTTGCCCTTTTTACAACTCCCAGCATCGTTTGGGGTGGCAATCCGCATGCAAGCAGACCGCATTTGCTGTTGATTTTTTCTGCAATTCTTGCGGAAATTTCTTTATCAAAAACATCCTGCATAGGCATAACAAGCGGAACAATTCCATGCTTCTGCGAAACAGCATCTGCAAATTCAGCAACTTTTGCCTCAATTTCTTTATCACTGTATTTCCACTCTCTGAGAGCAATTATGAAAAACTCTGCTTTGCCCGAAATGCCCGACTTACATATTGCTTCATCAACCAATCTGCCTTCTTCGTTTTCTAAGGCATATACCGGGTCTGCTGTTACAAATACAGGAATGCTTTTTTCTATAATTCCCTGCAATTCGTCGCGCGAATTCTTTTCGCGCAATGTCACGAGGTCGGTTTTGCTTACCACCCTTTTAACATACCTGATGTTTCGTTTTTTTGATATGGGCCCTATACCGTTGGCATAAAGCATAACCTTTGCTCCGCAAAGCTTTGCCAGGCGCATAACCGCCAGATAATAATAAAGTGACGCCGAGCTGGTAACATCCTGAAGAAGGCTTCCTCCTCCGCTGATGAGCAGTTTTGTCTTCCTGAGAGCCTTCAGGATACGGTAGATATTAAATCTGTCAACAGCATCTACCCCGTGTATCTTTGAGGTTTCCTGAGGATTTTTTGAAAGCACGGTTATCCTTATATTTGGACATTTTTTGCGGAGATTGCTGATAATTGCCGACAAAATAGAGTCGTCCCCGCTGTTGTGAAAGCCATAATATCCAGAAATCATAACATCAATATCACGCTTACTGTTTCCGTGCAAAAGATATTTTTCAATATCCGCAAACTCTGCTATGTCAACTTCGTTTATCTTTGAGTTTTTAATGATTGAAATGTACATTGTAAGAGCGTCGTTTGCCATTGTTTCAACAGAGTAATGTTTTTCAACAGTGTTTAGCGATACATCACCAAGATGCTTTCTGTATTCTGTTTTTTGGGGATCAAGAATGGTCAACAAATCATCTTTAAGCTGTTTTGTAGTTGTCATTTCACAGCCACGACAGCAGAAATTTGTATCAATTGAAACCTGCAGCTTATCCTCATCAAAAATACCGATATAGCCCTCATTACCTGCAATAATTGCAGGCTTTCGGCACGCCATTGCCTCAAGTGCCGCACGGCTGACACCTACAAAAACATCTCCGGATGCCACAAACTTATTTATATCCGTACGTGCGCCGGTTATAATTACTATTCGTGAACCGATTTTTCGATTCATTTCCTCGGCTTCTTCTTTTATTTTATCAAAATCGTTTCCGCCGCCAACAATAGCAACCTCAAGATTTGGAATTTTTTCATATAAATCAGGAACAGCTTCTATCAGTTTGTGTGCCGCATAACTACGATCAACATCCATTCGGCTTACATATACAACCCTGGTTTTGTCTACGCCAAACGAAAATTCTTTTGCAATATCTGAAAAATCTACATCCTCCGAAAACTTTTCCATATCAACACCATTAATTGTAACCCTGATGTTGTCAGGATTACAACCATATTTGTCCACAAGATATTGCTTTATGTCGTCGCTTACCGCCAAAGAGCGGTCTCCCCAGTTGCTAAGCATATTAAAGGGAAATCTTGTGTCAAACACCCAGTGAGCAGTTGTTACATACCTGAAACCATACTTTTTCTGCAATAATCCGCATAAAAATCCGGGAATTCTGGCATGAGCATGAACAACATCAATCTTGTAATCCAGAATAATACGTTCCAGTTTTTTATAGGCACTTATTAATGACCCTATCTTCTTGTTATGAAGAGCTACTTCAAAATGCTTTATCCCCGCTTCCTCAAGCTCCATAACATAAGCTCCGCCTTTGGATGCAACATAAACCTCAACGCCTCTGCGAGCCAAAGCCTTGGAAAGCTCAACTATATGGGTTTCCGCTCCACCTATATCCAACTGCATTGTTGCCATTAAAACTCTCATAAAGCACATTCCTTTTTGTTTATTCTTCTGTTTCAGCCTCATCATCTTCTGCCGTTGGACTGAATGTTGTGTTTGCAAGTTCTCTCATCTTTGAATCACTGCATAAATAATAGGATACACCATCAATTGTCTGGGGGGCCCCGGGCAACTGTATCATATTGACATTTTCAGAACTTATTTTACTGATTGAAGCAAGATGTTTTACTAAGTCCATTGCTGTGTAATTTGTTCTTACATTATCACGGACAACATCAAACAATTCTCCGGCCTTAAGCAGGTACTTGGGTTTCAGTTTTTGTTCAACCAATGCCTTTATAAACGCCTGCTGAGCTTGAATTCTTCCCAAATCTCCCATAGCATATCCCTTATAACCCGGGTTGCCTTGTCTGAAACGAACAAAATCGTGTGCTGCCTTGCCATCAAGATGCTGCATACCAGCCGGAATATCAATGTGAAGATTCTGTACAGGGTCATCATATTTCATATGAAACGGAACGTCGAAATCAACTCCATCCAGCGCGTCAATAATCTCTTTAAATCCATCAAAATTAATGGTCATAAAATAATGTATTGGCAATCCGGTAAGCAATCTTACCTTTTCAACACACAGTTCCTCAGGCTCCTGAAGATTTCCTCTGGCAACCTCACTCACACCAATGCCCAACGCTGCATTTATCTTTTGATGTCCTCTGCCAATGCGAACACGGGTGTCACGCGGAATGGAAAGAATATTAACCTTGCCCGTACGTCCGTTAAAACTTGCCAGCATTATAGTATCGCTGCGCATCCCGCCTTCATCTGTGCCAAGGAGCAAAATGTTCACAACGCCAACATCCGCCGTTTGCTTATCAAGGGTCGCAAGAGTAATTTCTTCACCAAGATATAAGCTTGTCAGCAACTTTGCCGATAAAACGCCGCCAAAAGTGGCAAACACAACGCAAAAAATACATACTGCAGATAATATTATTTTACCTTTTTTACTAAACATACTCAATTTAAATCATTTGCCTTTCTCTGAACCAAATAAATCTTTATTGATTATAACACCCAAATTACAATCGTGTCAATTATTCCAATCAAAAACTTACATCTCACAAATGTTTTTCTCACTGCGTCTGTAAAGCACAAACTTGTTGCCCATAACAATCACAACTTGAGAATTGGTCTCCTTTGCCAGCTCTTCTGCGGCCTCACGATTATCAAGCATTGAATTTTCAAGAACGTGCACCTTAATAAGCTCTCTTGCTGCAAGCGCTGCATCAATTGATTTTATCACGTTCTCCGAAATCCCGTCCTTTCCTATCTGATAGAGGGCAGGCACATTTGCCGCCAGACTTTTGAGATATGCTCTTTCTTTACTTGTCATTTTAATTGTTCCTTTCTTTTTTCAGTAAATCCGAAAGCCTTGCAAACTGTTCAAGACTCAATTTTTCACCTCTTATATTTATATCAAGACCCATTTCTTCCAGTGCACTTTGAACAGAGTTCTTTCCTATATTAATATACGGGCTTTTTGAAAGTGCATTAAGAAGAGTTTTTCTTCTTTGCCCGAATGCCGATTTGATAATGGCAAACATCTTTACCTTATCCTTAACCTCAACAGTAGGTTTTTCCTGAACCTCAAGATGTATAACTACAGATGCAACCTTCGGCTGGGGCAAAAAACAATGGGGTTCGGCCTTTGTTATTATCCTTGGTACGGTATAAAACTGTACCGCTGCCGAAAGTGCGCCATAGTCCTTACCGCCCGGAGATGCCGCCATACGGTCAGCAACCTCCTTTTGTACCATTACCGTCAGGGATTTAACCGGAATTTCTTCTTCAAGAAATTTCATTATTATAGGTGTTGTGATATAATAAGGAAGATTTGCAACCACATGAACAGGTTTCTCTCCAAATCTTCTACTAATTAATTCTTTTAAATCAACCTTAAGTATGTCTTCGTTTATAACAGTCACATTATCAAACTCACCAAGAGTATCGCCAAGAAGGGGTATCAGGCTTTTATCTATTTCAACCGCCACAACCTCGCTGGCACTTTGCGCAAGCTCCCGAGTAAGCACTCCGGCACCCGGACCGATTTCTAACGCACAGGAGTTTTCGTCCACACCTGACCCAAGAACAATCTTGTCAAGAACACTTTTATCAATCAAAAAATTCTGACCCAGAGATTTTGAAAAAGAAAACCCGTGTCTCTCAATAACGCTTTTAAGCTCTGAAGGGTTATAAAGCTTCATATATCCGTTCCTCTCACTAAAAAGGCATTAAGCCCCAAATCAGCTCAATGCCTTATCCAAAAATATTTTCACCGGAATTTTGCAAAAACACATTGACAAAGGCAAAACCTTGTGATATAATAGTTACCTATTATAGTGCGTACTTTTGCGTATTTTCAATTTTACCCATATTTTTTACTGTATTTGCAGTATATCACATATGTATGAAAAAAGCAATAGTTGTTTAAAATATTTTTGTGAAATTTTTACCATTTTACGAAAATTAATACAATATATTGTGCTGCTATGCGTGCTTAATATACAATGCGACAAGCACATTGCCTTGTCTGCAAATCTTACGAAGAGGTGATTATTTTATGGTACATCCGGTGAAACTTGGTAGAAATACCCGAATGAGCTATGGTAAGATAAAGGAAGTTATTGATATGCCCAATCTTATCGAAATCCAGAAAAATTCTTATGACTGGTTTTTAAATGAAGGCTTGAAGGAAGTCTTCCACGATGTGTCACCTATCACTGACTACACCGGCAATCTTATTCTGGAATTCATTGATTACAGAATAGATATGAACCCCAAATATGACATTGAGGAATGTAAGGAGCGTGACGCTACATACGCGGCACCACTCAGAGTCAAGGTTCGCCTTATAAACAAAGAAACCGGTGAGGTTAAGGAGCAAGAAATCTTTATGGGCGATTTCCCGATTATGACTCCGTCAGGTACCTTTATCATAAACGGTGCTGAACGTGTTATCGTCAGCCAGCTTGTCCGTGCCCCAAGCGTATATTTTGCGGAAAAATACGATAAAATCGGTAAAAAGTTGTTTTCATCACAAGTTATCCCCAACAGAGGTGCTTGGCTTGAATACGAAACCGACAGCAACGACCTTTTTCACGTTAAAATTGATAAAATGAGAAAAACTCCTATTACAGTTCTCATTCGTGCATTAGGCGTCGGTACTAATGCGGAAATTACCGAACTTTTCGGCGAGGACGACCGCATTATGCGTACAATGGAAAAGGACACAACCAAAACTGTTGAAGAAGGTCTGCTTGAGATTTATCGCAAGCTCCGTCCGGGTGAACCCCCCACGGTTGAAAGTGCACAATCTCTTATCACAAACCTCTTCTTTGACCCCAAGCGTTATGACCTTGCCCGCGTAGGCAGATATAAATTCAACAAAAAGCTCCGTATGGCTTCACGTATTGTGGGTCAGATTTCGGCAGAAAACATTGTTGACAAAGAAACTGGCGAGCTTATCGTTTCTGCTGGTGAAACAATAACAAAAGAAATGGCTCACGCTCTTGAGGTTGCTAACATAAATAAGGTTGTAATCCGTATTGATGACGAGCATACAACCAACGTTATTTCAAACGGCATGGTTGACCTTCACGACTTTGTTGAATACAACCCCAGAGATTATGAAATAAACGAAAACGTTCGTTACTCGGTTCTTAAAGAGATTATGGACGAGTTCCCCGATGTCAACTCTGAGGAATTCAAAAACGCTCTCCGCGAACGCCGCGACGAACTTATTCCTAAACACATTCTTGTTGATGATATTCTTGCTTCTATTTCTTATGTAGGCAATTTAGCAGCAGGTCTCGGCAACGTTGATGACATTGACCATTTGGGCAACCGTCGTCTCCGCAGCGTTGGCGAACTACTCCAGAACCAGTTCAGAATTGGTCTTTCAAGAATGGAACGAGTTGTCCGTGAAAGAATGTCAACTCAGGATCTGGATGTAGTTACTCCTCAGACCCTTATAAACATTCGTCCCGTAACATCAGCAGTTAAAGAATTCTTTGGTTCATCTCAGCTGTCACAGTTTATGGACCAGATTAACCCACTTGGTGAGCTTACTCACAAGAGAAGACTTTCTGCTCTTGGTCCCGGTGGTCTTTCAAGAGAAAGAGCGGGCGTTGAAGTTCGTGACGTTCACCATTCACATTACGGGCGTATGTGTCCCATTGAGACCCCTGAAGGTCCTAACATCGGTCTTATCAACTCACTTTCAGGCTTTGCAAAGGTAAACGAATATGGCTTTATCGAAGCTCCCTACCGCAAGGTAGACAAGGAAACCGGTTGTGTAACCGATGTGGTTGAATATATTACAGCCGACACAGAGGAAGGTTTTTACATTGCTCAGGCAAACGAGCCTCTGGACGAAAACGGAAAATTCATTGCTAAAAAGGTAGTTACAAGATATAAGGATGAATTCCTTGAAATCTCTGCCGAACCCGGCAAGTGCCAGGTTGATTATATGGATGTTTCCCCTCGTCAGGTAACCTCCATTGCTACCGCAATGATTCCCTTCCTTGAAAACGACGATGCTAACCGTGCCCTGATGGGTTCAAACATGCAGCGTCAGGCAGTTCCTCTTCTCTGTCCCGAATCCCCTATTATCGGTACAGGTATGGAATTTAAAACAGCAAAAGACTCCGGCGTTTGTATTCTTGCAAAACGCAGCGGTGTTGTTTCAAAGGTTTCTGCACGTCAGATTGAAATTGCAACAGACGACGGTGATACAGATACCTACAAGCTTATCAAGTTTATGCGTTCAAACCAGGGTATGTGCATCAACCAGCGCCCCATTGTTGTAGAAGGCGAGAGAGTTGAAGAAGGCGATATTATTGCCGACGGCCCCTCAACAAAGAACGGTGAAATCGGTCTGGGAAGAAACATCCTTATCGGTTTTATGACTTGGGAAGGCTACAACTACGAGGATGCTATGCTTATCAGTGAACAGCTGGTTAAGGATGATATCCTTACATCAATTCATATTGAAGAATATGAAATCGAATCACGTGATACCAAGCTTGGTCCTGAAGAAATTACTCGCGATATACCCAATGTTGGCGAAGATGCACTGAAAGACCTTGACGAACGCGGAATTATCCGTATCGGTGCTGAAGTTTCAAGCGGGGATATCCTTGTTGGTAAGGTTACACCCAAGGGTGAAACCGAGCTTTCAGCCGAAGAACGTTTGCTTCGTGCAATCTTTGGTGAAAAGGCCCGTGAGGTGCGTGACACCTCTCTTCGTGTACCCCACGGTGAATATGGTATCATAGTTGATGTCAAAGTATTTACACGCGAAAACAACGATGAACTTCCTCCTGGTGTAACCCAGATAGTTCGCTGCTATATTGCTCAGAAGAGAAAGATTTCTGTGGGAGATAAAATGGCAGGTCGTCACGGTAACAAGGGTGTTATTTCAAGAATTCTTCCTGAAGAAGATATGCCCTTCCTCCCCGATGGCACACCACTCCAGATTGTCCTCAACCCGTTGGGCGTACCTTCTCGTATGAACATAGGTCAGGTGCTTGAGGTTCATCTTGGTTATGCGGCTAAAGCACTTGGCTGGAAGGTTGCAACCCCTGTTTTTGATGGTGCAAACGAAGAAGATATTATGGATGCCTTAGAACAGGCAGGCTACGACCGTGACGGTAAAACAGTTCTATATGACGGCCGTACCGGTGAACCATTTGACAACCGCGTAACAGTAGGTTATATGCATATGCTTAAACTTGCTCACTTGGTTGATGATAAAATCCACGCTCGTTCTACAGGTCCTTACTCACTTGTTACTCAGCAACCTTTGGGCGGTAAAGCTCAGTTCGGCGGTCAGAGATTCGGTGAAATGGAAGTTTGGGCTCTTGAGGCTTATGGTGCAGCTTACACCCTCCAGGAAATCCTGACAGTTAAGTCGGATGATGTGGTAGGACGTGTTAAAACTTACGAAGCCATTGTTAAGGGTGAAAATATTCCCAAGCCCGGCGTTCCCGAATCATTTAAAGTTCTTATCAAAGAACTCCAGAGCTTGGCTCTTGATGTTAAGGTTCTTGACTCCGACGGCAACGAAGTAATCCTTAAAGAATGTCTCGATGATGATGGTGAGGATTTGCAGGTTAACATCGACAGAGCAGAAGATGCTCCTGAGATATATCAGCCAGGCGCCACCGCAGAAGATGATTCGGACGACCTTTTGGACGACGACCTCTTCTATGAATTTGAAGATACCACCGATGATGAAATGTCAGATGACGATATTACTGATGAAGAAAATTATGAGGATTTTGATTCAGACGATATTGAATTCTAATACGGGATTATTTCCTGACTATCCGGCCTCCGCCGCTCATAGCCGAGGTATGGATGCTTGATTTATCATTGTGAGCAGAAAGTCGAGTGATATTGTATGAGTGAATACCAAAATTTTGATGCTATTCAAATAGGCCTTGCTTCACCCGAAAAGATCAGAGAATGGTCATATGGTGAGGTTAAAAAGCCCGAAACAATAAATTACAGAACCTTAAAACCCGAGAAAGATGGTCTTTTCTGCGAAAGAATTTTTGGTCCACAAAAGGACTGGGAATGTAATTGCGGAAAGTACAAGAGAGTACGTTATAAAGGCGTAGTCTGCGACCGATGTGGCGTAGAGGTTACACGTGCAAAGGTACGTCGCGAAAGAATGGGTCACATTGAACTGGCAGTTCCCGTATCTCATATCTGGTACTTTAAGGGAATTCCCAGCCGTATGGGTCTTATCCTTGACATGTCTCCCCGTCTTCTAGAAAAAGTTCTTTACTTTGCGGCTTATGTCGTAATTGACCCCGGTAAAACCGGTCTCATGAAAAACCAGATTCTTGGCGAAAAAGAATACCGCGAAGAAGTTGAAAAATATGGCGAAGGCGCATTCAAGGCAGGTATGGGTGCTGAAGCTGTTCTTGAAATGCTTCAGGCAATTGACCTTGATGCCCTTTATGAAGAGCTAAAGTCTGATCTTGACGGTGCAAAAGGACAGAAAAAAATAAGAACCGTAAGACGACTGGAGGTTGTTGATTCCTTCCGTCAATCCGGCAACAAGCCCGAATGGATGATCATGCCAGTAATACCTGTTATTCCCCCTGAAATTAGACCTATGGTTCAGCTTGATGGCGGCAGATTCGCAACATCCGACCTTAACGACCTTTATCGTCGTGTTATTAACAGAAATAACCGTCTTAAGAGACCCCTTGAACTTGGAGCTCCTGAGATTATTGTAAGAAACGAAAAGAGAATGCTCCAGGAAGCTGTTGACGCACTTATCGACAACGGCAGACGTGGCAGACCTGTTACCGGTCCCGGAAACAGACCTCTCAAGTCCCTTTCTGATATGCTCAAGGGTAAGCAGGGTCGTTTCCGTCAGAACCTTCTTGGTAAGCGTGTTGACTATTCAGGACGTTCGGTTATCGTTGTAGGTCCTGCACTCAAGATTTATCAGTGCGGTCTTCCTAAAAAGATGGCTCTTGAACTGTTTAAGCCCTTTGTTATGAAGAAGCTCGTTCAGGATGGTCTTGCACACAACATTAAGTCAGCAAAAAGAATGGTTGAACGTGTTCGCCCCGAGGTTTGGGACGTGCTTGAAAGTGTAATTTCGGAACATCCCGTTCTCCTTAACCGTGCGCCAACACTTCACAGACTGGGTATTCAGGCATTTGAACCTGTACTTGTTGAAGGTAAAGCTCTTAAGCTTCATCCCTTGGTATGTACAGCCTTCAACGCTGACTTTGACGGTGACCAGATGGCAGTTCACCTTCCCTTGTCAGCAGAAGCACAGGCGGAGGCAAGATTCCTTATGCTCTCTGCAAACAACCTGCTTAAACCTCAGGATGGTAACCCTGTAACTGTTCCTACACAGGATATGGTTCTTGGTTCTTACTACCTGACAATTCAGATTGACGATGAACTCGGTGCAGGCAAAGTATTTACTTCTGAAGACGAAGCAACTCTAGCTTATGCTAACGGTGCAGTTGGTCTTCACGCACCTATTAAGGTAAGAATTACAAGAGAGATAAACGGTGAAAAAGTTACAGGCATTATTGATGCAACTGTCGGCCGTCTTATCTTTAACGAAAAGATTCCTCAGGATCTTGGCTTTGTTGACAGAAGCAAACCTGAAAACGCTTTGGCACTTGAAGTTGACTTCCGTGTTGATAAGAAAAAGCTTGGTCAGATTATTGACAAGAGTATTAAAATTCACGGTATCACAGAAACCGCAACTCTTCTTGACGATGTTAAGGCTATGGGCTTTAAATACTCAACTCGCGGTGCTATCACCGTTGGTGTTTCTGATATAGAAATTCCTGAAGAGAAGAAAGTATACCTTGCTGAAGCCGAGGAAGAAATTGAAAAGATTACAAAGAAGTACCTGCGTGGTCTTCTTACCAACGAAGAAAGATACGAAAAGGTTATCCAGATTTGGTCAGAAACCTCTAACAAGGTTACAGACGCACTGATGAAGAGTCTTGACGAACTTAATCCTATCTATATGATGGCTAACTCTGGTGCCCGCGGTAGTGTTAACCAGATTCGTCAGCTGGCTGCAATGCGTGGTCTTATGGCAGATACATCAGGTCGTACAATCGAAATTCCTATCAAAGCTAACTTCCGTGAAGGTCTTACAGTTCTTGAATACTTCATTTCAACACACGGTGCACGTAAAGGTCTTACCGATACAGCGCTTAGAACAGCTGACTCAGGTTACCTGACACGTCGTCTGGTTGACGTTTCTCAGGAAGTTATCATCCGTGAAGACGATTGCGGTACTGATGATGGTATTGTTGTTCGCGATATCAAAGACGGTAACGAAATTATCGAAAAGATTAAAGACCGTCTTATTGGCCGTGTTGTTTGTGACAACGTGGTTAACCCCGAAACAGGCGAATTAATCGTCGAAAAGAATCAGATGATCTCACCTGCAAATGCTGATGCAATTTGTGCAGCAGGTATAGAAGAAGTTAAAATCCGCAGCGTACTTAAGTGCCGCTCAAAGGTTGGTGTTTGTGCAAAATGTTATGGCCACAACCTTGCTAACGGTGAAGCCGTTAACATCGGTGAAGCTGTTGGTATCATTGCTGCTCAGTCAATCGGTGAACCCGGTACACAGCTTACAATGAGAACCTTCCACGCCGGCGGTGTTGCCGGAGACGATATCACACAGGGTCTTCCCCGTGTTGAAGAATTGTTTGAAGCAAGAAAGCCAAAGGGTCTTGCCATCGTTGCTGAAATCAGCGGTCGCGTAAAAATTACCGAAAATAAGAAAAAGCGTGAAGTTACAATCCTCAATGACGAAATCGGCGATTCAGCAACCTATCTTATCCCCTATGGTTCAAGAATTAAGGTTCGCGAAGACCAGCTTATCAATGCAGGTGACGAACTTACAGAAGGTTCAGTTAATCCTCATGATATCCTTGCTATCAAGGGTTATACCGCTGTTCAAGATTACCTTATTCAGGAAGTTCAGCGTGTATATCGTCTGCAGGGTGTTGATATCAATGATAAGCATATTGAGGTTATTGTTCGTCAGATGATGCACAAGGTTAAGGTTGAAGATGCCGGCGATACAGATTTCCTGACAGGTTCACTTGTTGAACGTTATGAACTTGAACGTGTGAACATCAAGATGCGTGAAGAAGGTAAGGCAGAAGCTCAGTATTCAGAAGTTCTTATGGGTATTACAAAGGCAGCTCTTGCGACAGACTCATTCTTATCTGCTGCATCCTTCCAGGAAACAACAAGAGTTCTCACCGAAGCTGCAATCAAGGGTAAGATTGACCCGCTGGTTGGTCTTAAAGAAAATGTTATTATCGGTAAACTTGTTCCTGCAGGTACAGGTACACCCCAATATAGCAATGTGGACATTATGCCTACTGATTTCACAGAAGACGTAATCTTTAGCTAAAAAACTTAAAGGAGTTGGTTTTAACCAACTCCTTTTAAATTTACTTCTTTTTTCCTTTTGGACACACCTTCATACAAATGCCGCAAACAGCACCTCTGCCAATATGCTGAAAAGCTTTTTTCATATAATCACTGCAAGCCTTGGCATCAATAATAACTTCACGCTCATCACCGGGCCTCCATTCCTCTCCCCTGATTGCCATCGCCGGGCAGCTTTCCACGCAAATTCTACAATCGCCGCAAATCGACTTTGGCTCAGCGTTCACAATATCAAAAGGATAGTCGGTAAGAATTGTTCCAAGGCGAACTCTTGGTCCAAATTTTTTAGATAAGAATAAACCGCTTTTGCCTATCGCACCAAGTCCCGAAAGGGTTGCCGCATATTTATGAGAAAATATCCCCTGCAGGCCGTCTACTGATTGCGATGCCGGAATTGCGGCATAGTTATATCCTTCGTTTGCCAACATTAACCCGATTTTGAGAGACGTGTTGTCAATAAAAGTATTTATCGTTCTGTAATGATGAAAATATGTATGGGTGGGGTGGTCTGTAATGCCATCAACTACTGCGCCCGAAAGAGGCACAACATATGATACGGCAAAGCCAAGTCCAAAAGGATTTTCATCAGGATTAAGCCGACAAAAGCCAACTTGTTGTATTCCGTTTTTATATAAAAATTCTGTTATCTTATCTCTCATTTTTCAAAACTCCGGATTTAAAACTTTTTTCAAATATTCCAGTGTTGGAAAGACCTTGTCAAGCTGCAGCTGTATGTATTGCTCACCCAAAACTCCCAAGTATTCAATGGTTTTTTCATTTGCATCAAATGAAAATATTTTTTTACTCTCCGCCTCGGATATATATTGCAATATCTGACGCATTCCATTGGTTAGCTTTGCACAACCGGGTTTATCAACAGCACACTTGTTACAAAAAATTCTGCCTTCCGAGATGGATAAATACATTTCGTCCCCAACATCACCACATGCGCAGCAATCAGCAAGTTGTGGCTCATATCCTGAAATTGCCGCTATTCGCCACTCGAATACGGTTTTAATTTTTTCCATAGAACATAAATCACGTTCTAACCCAAACAAGGAATTTAAAAGCAACCTTAGCGCCTCTTCATCAGGAGCATCTTCGCCTACTGCGTTATTGGCAATTTCCGCAAAATATGACGCATATGCCAATTTTTCAAGAGAAAACCGGATGTTTGAAAAAGCCTCTAGGACAGTTACCTCGTTCAGCTTATAAAGTCCTGTTTTACTGCGAGCCTCATATAAAACTATCTCGCTGTACGCAAAAAGCTGAAGCCCCATACGCATATGTGATCTGGAGCTTCTTACATTGTTTGCTATAGCCGAAATCCTCCCAAAATCCTTTGTGATGATGGTAACGATAAGGCTTGTTTCGCTATATTTGGTGGTTTTTGTTACAATTCCTGCGGTCTTTAAAAGCCCCAAGTTCCTCACCAACCTCTGCTTGTGCCTTGTCTGACAGCGTTTTATATTTTAAATATTCCTTTACACCGCCGGTTTGTTCAAATGCCTTCCATGCAAGTTCAGATATTTTTCCCATATACATTTCCTCCGTTAAATATATTGTGAGAAAATAATTGTTTTAAAATACTGTAACTTTTAACCATTAATCAAAGCCGATTGTATTCATAAAAGCCTCTTTGTTGCGCCAATCCTCTTTTACCTTTACCCAAAGTTCAAGATAAACCTTTGCTCCTAGGAAACGTTCTATGTCCTGCCTTGCACGACTTCCAATTTCCTTTAATTTTTCACCACGTTTGCCTATAATAATAGCTTTATGGCTCTGGCGCTCGCAATAAATTGCTGCTAAAATTTCATACGTTCCGTTGTCACGCTTATGCATTTTTTCAATTTCAACAGCTAAACCATGAGGGATTTCCTGATTAAGAAGTCTCAATGATTTTTCACGAATAAATTCTGCCACAATCTGCCTCTCCGGCTGATCTGTTATAATATCTCCGGGAAAAAACTGCGGACCTTCAGGTAAAAGTTCCTTGATTTCATCTATTAATTGGTCTACATTTGCCCCTTTTTGTGCCGAAACCGGTACAATCCCGTGGAAGTCATAAAGTTCCTTTAATCTGTCCAGCACCGGCAAAAGATTAATCTTAGGAACCGTATCAATTTTATTTACAACCAGAATTACAGGTGTATTCCCCTTCTTTAGCCCTGCTAATGCCTTACGTTCTTTTTCATATTCATTTTCATGAAGATTACAATCAACCACATACAGCAAAACATCTATATCCTGAGTGGCTGTGTAAATATACTTTTCCATCTTTTCGCCCAGCTTGTTGTGGGGTTTGTGTATGCCGGGAGTATCAATAAGCACCACCTGACAGTCGTCCTGAGTGTGAACGCCAAGTATCTTTGTGCGTGTAGTCTGTGGCTTGTTTGAAACAATTGCCACCTTTTCTCCAATTATTTTATTCATAAGTGTAGACTTACCGGCATTAGGTCTGCCCGTAATCGCTACAAAACCTGATTTCATCCTTTGTTCTCCTTGTTTTTCATAAATATAAATACTGTAACTAAAACCGCAAACAGTATAAGTTTTAGATATTGTGTCTTTATGTAGATAAACACCCTTTGCCAACCTTCAACATCAGTGAAAACCGCTCCTGCAACAAACAGTGACGCAATAGCCAGAATCAACACTGCCGCCGCCGAACAATCCTTTGCTATTTTTGCCAATTCGCATTTTTCGGGAGATATCTTGTCCACCATTGCCTCAATTGCCGTGTTTATCAGTTCTGCCGCCATTACACAGGCAATTGTCAGCGTAAGGATTGACGTTCTGAGCCAATCAATCCCAAATACTGACGCAAAATATATTACCGTGCACATTGCCGCAATATGAACTCTGAAATTCCGTTCGGACAGAATGGCGTGAACTATGCCACGAAAAGCATCTTTAAATCCGAATCCAAACCTTTTCATCTCATAAGCCCCATTTCCTTCAGGATATCCTCCTGATAACCAAACATTTCTTCCTCGTCTTCGGGGGTCATATGGTCATAACCAAAAAGATGCAACATTGAATGAACCGTCAAAAAACCCACTTCTCT
>JAZRNN010000015.1:0-3964 GCA_045648175.1 Clostridia bacterium | reverse complement strand
CCTGCAACACCGCCTATAATAATGGTTTTCATCATTGTCACCTCTTTACAACACTTTTTATATAAGTATTATATCATTTTTTGCGGTTTTTCTCAATCCCTAATTGTTCGTTTGATTTCCAACCCTTTTATATTTTTTGTTTCATTAAACCGTGTTTGTTGCAATAAATATACAATAATCCACTGCCACGAAAATTCAGTCTCGTTTCGGCATTAATGATGACTGCAAGTACCAGGCGTGAAATAATTAAAGGAATAAGCAGGGCTTTTCGTGCTGCCATGCGTTTACAGTTCGGCTTTGAAAGTCGATAAAAAGGAGAATTATAAACAGCATAAAAGCGCCGCATTTCTACGACGCCTTTGCTTTATAATAAGTTTCTTTTATTGAAGTAGAACTAAAATATCCCTTTGTTATACTTTATCATTGCCTTAAAACTGATTACCAAACCAACAATGATACCGGCGATAAGGATTCCTGTTCCAATTAATGTGAACATCTCATTGTCAGTGTAAAGTGTCACAGCAGATAACCCGCTAAATACAATTATAGCGGCACCGATAATGATGGTTCCAAGACCAACCATCCGGCCAAAAGGAATCCGGTCTTCTTCAGATACTCTGCTTCTGTGATAAGAGTGCAACGATGATATATTGCCTTTCATATTTGAAATACCGAGAACAATACATACAACGCCAACCAAAGCCGTTACGATAAATGCAGGCATAATAATCCTCCTTTTTCTATCTATTGAATTTCTCTTTTCTTGAAAAACACAATCGACAAATACCAGGAAAGGATATATATGCCGATTCCAGCGACAGCAACCAAAGCTAAAATTAGGTTGGGCTGTATTTCGCTCACAAGTTGTCCTCTAAGGATACTTGATGCCAAAACGCTGGCACCACAGACAAATCCGATCATTACATAATAGGCAGTTCTGCCTTTTTCCACACCGAGCTTGAAAACAAACGGCAGACAAATAGAAGATGTAAGCGTTGATACAATTAGCATCAATAGCATAAGCACGGCAAAATCCCCTAACTCAAAATTATGTGCAATGAGCATTTTAGCTGCCTGTGCAACTCCCGTAGCAACTAAAATTGTGATCTGTGAAAGCAATCCGATCAGATATTTACCCGAAACGATCTGTGTTTTTGTGTATGGCAACGTACCGCTGTATTGCATCCAACGGCTACGTTCATCATAGCCAAGAAGATTGACAGGGATCATACCGCAGAGCAGGCACGGATAAAACACAAAGAACATATTATCATTACTAAATAATGATACTGCAATGAAGACGACCGCAATAAAAAGATAGGCTCTGCAGTATTTCTTCATCATATACCAATCTTTTAAGAGAAGCCCTTTCATTTTATCTTGCCTCCTTTACCATAAAGACGAACAGTTCCTCAATACTGATAGGACTAACATTAAAGTTTGCAGGCACGGCGCTTCTAAGCACCATTGCTTCGATGCCATACGGGTTTTCCTTCTTATACTTGATCGCCTCTGCCGGAAGATTTTGTATTTCCTCAGCAGTGCAGTGTATCAAGCCGTACTCGGCAAGCAGTTGATCCTTCTCTTCGCAAAGCAGCAACTTTCCTTTATGAAGGAATGCCACATAGTCACACAACTTCTCAAGGTCGCTGACGATATGGGATGAAATGAGAATGGAGTGGTTTTCATCCCTCGTAAAGTCGCTGAACATCTCAACCACTTCATCACGAACTACGGGATCAAGTCCTGATGTCGCTTCGTCCAGGATGAGTAGTTTTGCCTTATGAGATAAAGCTATGGAAATACCCAGCTTCATCTTCATACCACGGGAAAACTCTTTGAACTGCTTTTTGTCCGGCAACGCAAGTTTCTGTGCCAGGCGAGCATATTCCGCATCATCCCAATTGCGGAATGTGTTTTTCATCACGTTTCCAACCTGCTTTACCGTAAGGCATTCCGGAATACCGACCTCATCCATTACAACGCCGATATCTTCTTTTGTGAGTTCAATACTATCCGTATTATCTTTCCCAAGGATAATAATACTTCCGCTATCCTTGTGGATCATATCGAGAATGAGCTTTATCGTGGTGCTTTTGCCGGCACCGTTTTCACCAATAAGGCCCAAAATACATCCGCTTGGCAAGGTAAGGTTCAAATTGTCCAGCGTGAAGCCGGGATATGATTTTGTTAGGTTTTTAATTTCAAGTGCGTTCATCCTTGTTCCTCCATACTGAAATTAACCATTTCAATAATATCTTTTTTGCTCAAATTACAGGAAGCAGCGAGTCTAACGATCTCGTCTATATGTTCTTCAATCTTCTTCAAATTTTCTTCCCGAAGCAGTTCCACATTCTTTGGGGCAACATAGCACCCCTTGCCGGGAAGCGTATAGATAAAGCCATCCTTTTCAAGTTCCTCATATGCTCGTTTCGTGGTAATAAAGCTGATACGAAGGTCTTTTGCAAGCCCACGAATAGATGGCAGCATATCATCTTCTCGGAGTACTCCGCTGATAATCTGGCTTTTGATCTGAGAATATATCTGGTCATAGATCGGTGCCCCGCTTTTGTTGTCAATCAGTATGTTCACGCCATCACCTCTGTTTATACTGTGTATATCTATTATATACAGTTATTGTATGTGTGTCAAGAACTACTATAAAAGTTCACAGAAAAGTCAAAGGTGCCGCATTGCTACGACACCTTTATATAAATTTTTCTCTTATATTTTTTGTTTCATCAAACCGTGTTTGTTGCAATAGATATAGAGATTCCCACTGCCACGAATGTTTAATCGTGTTTCGGCATTGCCTTCGGGATAGAATTTTACGAATTGCACTCTGTCTGATGTTAAATAGGCTACAAAAGAAATATAATGCTCTTTTGTCATATCATGATTAACTGTAATAAAGTGTTCATCTTCTACTTTTTCCATAGTTATTTGGTGGTTCTCGTCAGTATCCTCCGCCTCAAGAGGCGGTAAGGTAATTCCGTGGCAACTTATAACTGCATCGCCCACCGAACGAACAATATTGTTGCAAACAGGGCAAACATAGAATTTCGAGCGCAATATATTAGACGATATGTTTTTATTGATAACGGTTTCACCTGTCATAAGTTCCATCACTGAAACAGAAAGTGCATTGGCAAGTGGTTCAATCAAACTTATATCGGGCAGACCCTTTGCGGTTTCCCATTTAGATACTGCTTTACTGCTCACACCAAGAACCTCTGCAAGTTCTGTTTGGGTGAGTCCTTTTTTCTCTCGTAAAGTTTTTATTGTTATACCGGTTACGTATGTATCCATTTATGCTCACTCCTTTACGAAATTATTATAATACTCTGGGATAAAAATCACAACCTACGTTGCGTTGAAAAACACCCTGTCAAAGATACACAGGGTTGCAATATTACCACATTTGTAGTAAAATGAAGTTACGGTGAAAACCGAATTTAATTTTTGGAGAATGCTGTTTGAAAAGAAACAACACATTGGAGATTGTAGCATAACCGAGAGGTTTGCTATGATTCCGCAAAACCTCTCATAAGATTGCTTCGTCACAATATATTGGAGGTAAAATTAAAATGAACAATTTGACGATACGTTTGGAAACAGAAAAAGACTACAGAGCAGTAGAAGAACTTACCCGTGAGGCGTTTTGGAACGTCTATAAACCCGGTGCAGACGAACATTATTACGTACATCAGATGCGAAATCACCCCGACTTCATACCTGAACTTGCATTTGTGCTTGAACTTGACGGCAAGATTGTCGGCAACATTATGTACACGAGGGCTTGGCTTGAAGATGAGAATGGTGAGCGCAAAGAGATCCTCTCTTTTGGGCCGCTTTGCGTTGCTCCTGAGTATCAGAGGCAGAAGCTCGGCAAAATGCTGATTGAGCATTCCTTTGAGGTAGCTCGCAAGATGGGCTATGATGTCAACATTAACTTCGGCAATCC
>JAZRNN010000014.1:0-18557 GCA_045648175.1 Clostridia bacterium | reverse complement strand
AACGCTAACCGCATATTAGATTACTATAGGCAAAGGGCAAAGATTTCTTTGATGGATGAGGGTGCAATGTCGCTTGACATACTTCCAAAAGGATACGAAGCGTTCTCGAAAGAATCAAATAACCTTCTTGCCCGTGTAAAGATGCTGTTGCAGTTTTATGATAATATCGGCGATGATATGATGAAGGCTTTTGACCACCTAACGGAATTTGTTTGGAGTTTGGATGAATTGGAACACTACAACGAAAACGAACTTTTAACTCTTGCCTATAAAATATTCGGTGTAAACAGATTCAATATTGCAACAGAATACGCAACTGTTACCAGAGGTAAAAAGAAAATGCTCGTAAAGAGGCTTCATTTTAAAACCTTTTATAGTTTTATCCTCACAGACTTCTTTGAAGGTCTTGCCTTAGGACATTATCCACGTCAATGCAAAGTATGCGATACATATTTCTTAATGGAGAGTGCCCGTAAGCAAAAATATTGCACCGGCTTTGCTCCGCTTGAACTTACCGGTAAAAAAGGACTGACTTGCCGACAGTTTGCTGCTATGGAGGGCAGGAAAGAGCTTGCAGAATCTGACCCTATAAAAGATATTTACAACAAGAGGTGCAGTTGTATTCGCTCGGAATTGGCAAGAGGAACTATCGTGGAAGAATTTGCAGAGGTAGCAAAACAATTAGCCAAAGAGTTAAAAACCCGTTACGATTATGAAGAAAGATACACTTTTGAAGAGTACAAGAGGGATATGGAGAGAGAAAATCTATATAAAGAGGTTGAAATAAGAATCAAGAAAGAATAGCACGGCGAATGGAGGTGAGTGCCGTGAAAGATTGGGAAAAAGAATTATATATTTATCGCTTGATTCCGGCACCGCCGAAGAAAGAGAATTTACAGGAATATATTGATTTGTATATTGCCGAGCAGGATGACAAATATCTGATGTGGTTTTTGCATTATTACGAACCTTTATTGAATGGCACAGTAAAAGATGCCGTAGAGCGATACTCAATGGAAGGCCATTTTACAGACATTAAGCAGGCTTGTGTTACGGGTATCATCAAGGCATTAGAGAGCTATGATAAGGATACTCATGGAGCATTTATAACCTACAAGGTTCGTATTATGTGGAATGAAATTCACGAATATATACGACAGATGCGTACTGGATATACAATCCCGAGTGAGAGCAAATACCGAACTCTCCGTCAGATCATGCGATTATATGCAGAATATGGATATTCAACTGAATCCATCAGAAAAATATCCAAAGAAGTTCACCTTTCTGAAAAAAACGTAAAAGCAATCCTTCTAAGCGGTATAGAGAATATGAATATTACAGATTTCTATGTAAGATACGCCGATGAAGAATCAGAAGTAACTCATACAGACATAACGAGCGATACCGATTTTGAACCACTACGGGTATTATTGGCAAATGAAAGATTTAATTGTGTAAAAGAAGCCTTTGGAAAGCTTAATTACAGGGAACAGTTGGTTGTTTCAGAGCATTTAGGGTTTTGTTATGAATGTTTTGGAATAAAGCAAAAAAAGAAATTTATAGAAATGGCACCAAAGCTTTGCCTGACTCCTGCAGCTCTTGAGAATGAGTTTGCAAAAGCAATATATAAAATGAAAAAATATTTAGGGGTAAAATTGCTGTAAAAAAAGAAAAATCCCAGATATGCAAGCTGAATTTTGCTTGTATATCCGGGATTAATTTGTAACTAAAATTTGCACATTTGTCAAAGCATCACTTATTAAATAGTCTTTTAATAGAGTATTAAGGTTGTTGAAATTATCTGTTTTGTCCCGGATTCAAGAAAAGAAGGGGGAGAATATTTAAAGAATTATGAGGCAGTCTCTATACTAAAATGTAAATATATGTCCCATTAAAGTAGTAAATAGTCATTTCTTTTAAAAATAATAGTTTGTATAATCTAATAGAATAATGAATGTCCTTAAGTTTACATACTATTCTGTCATATAAATATGAAATAATAATGCCTTTTTTATGTGAAAAGTGTAAGTGCGTACCAAATTTTAACAAGCATTGGAATTTGTTGACTTGATATTTTATTATGTGTTATAATAATAGTAGTATATTCTAATACTGTTAGGTGTTAATCCTTGTTAATAATATCAAGGATGGGAGGAAAATATGTATAGTGTAATTATTGTAGATGATGAAAGCAGTGCATGCGAAATAATTAAATCATTTATTGATACAAACATACAAGAGTTTTCTGTTTTAGAGACCTTTTACAGTTCAAGTGATGCATTTTCGTATTTGCTTATAAATAGAGTTGACGTAATAATAACGGATATAAGTATGCCTGTAATGAATGGCGTTGAGATGACTCGTAAATTGCGTGAAAACAATATTAATTCAAAGATTATTTTTATTAGTGGTTATGATGATTTTGATTACGCAAAAAAGGCCATTGAATATGGAGTTTTTAACTACCTCTTAAAACCTGTTGATTTTTCAGAACTTAAGCAATCCTTTAAGAGAATCAAAGAGTTACTTGATAATTCTGTATCATCAAAAGATAACCTAAGTGATTTTATAATTAAAATATTTACTGCAGAAAACAGCGAAATTGCCAATGAAGTTAGAGCGGATTTTGAACAGTATGAGCTACCTTCTGTACTTAAGCAGTTTACGGGACATATATTACGACTTAAACTAAAAAGATACGAAGAGTATATAAGAACCAGATGGAACTATGACAACGACACTATAGATGACCTAATCATGAATATTATAAGGATGTCAGTGCCAGATTCTTATGTAGCTCAATTATATAACAAAAGTGGAGTCTATTTGTTTGTAGTTTTCTGTGATGATACACAGGATTTAGTTTCAAGAATAGTTATAGCACTAAAAAATGTTCTACCCTTTGAATTTCAGTTGAAAAATGTATACTCTTTTTCCGGTATTGAAGACGCACGGATGTTCAATGTTTTGAATAATGAGATTTTGTGTGAAAACCCAAAAAACACTGTTGGTGACCTTGTTGATGAGATTAAGGAATACCTGAAAAGCAATTATGCCAAAAACATCAGTCTTTCGGAATTAAGCGAGATATTTCATATGAATGCAGTGTATCTGGCAAGGGTTTTCAAACAAAATACAGGAGTGTCTCCTTACGAATATCATCTTAATGAACGCATGAATAAGGCTGTTGGTTTGCTTATTTCCGGACATAAAATCGAATACATTACACATGTTTTAGGATATGTTGACAGGCGTAGTTTCTACAGGAATTTTAAGAATCATACTGGTTACTCTCCGGGAGAATACAGGGACACAATATTAAAAATGGAATTTGATTAAGGTTAAGAAGTATGGAATTAAAAAAAATAAGAAAAAAAAGCACCCTTATAATTAACTTCATAAAGATATTTGTGCTTATTATGATTATATGTATTGTATTGTCTGGTTTAGTGTTACAGATATCAAAAAATAACTTTGATGCTACACTCGAACTTAACAATTATAATACTATCAGCAGATTAACAAATGCGGCAGATATATCTTTTCGTAATATGGAGTATATAGTTAAAAAGCTTTATGAGAATCCTTATGTGCAGGCTTATATGTTCTATTCCGACCCTAAAAGGCTTCACTACAACGTTGAAGAACATATTCAAAGTGTCCTTTCCGCACATAAGGACTTAAATAGACATATAGATTCGATATACATATACTCTGAAATCAACGACAAATTCTATACAACTGAAGGCGAATTTACTACGGAGGTTTTTACTGATAAAGAAATTCTTTCTTTGACACAAGCAAATGACTCAGTATCATTTGCTTTTATGAGGAAAAAGGAAAATATATACCCAAATGTAATAACCTTTATTTATAAAACAGTATCTGATGATAAATATGGAGCAATAATTCTTAATGTGGTAACGTCAAGCATAGTGAATAATATAACTGATATGTGTGATGTTTACGACGATTTCTATATTTTGGATTCGGATAATAAAATTCTTTGGAATAAAAAAGAAGATATTATTAATACCAAGATTGATTCTTATCCTGTATTTAAAAATATAAATATTAACGATACTTGCCAGTTGGTTAAGGAAAACATGAATTATAGTTGTGTAGCATCAAAATCATCTTTGTATTATGGCTGGAAATATGTAAATATGGTTGCTGTCTCCGATTACGACAAACAGCTTAAATCAAATAATACGATATTAATTTTACCGTTAATAATGATTTTTTTTAGTGGGTTGTTGGCTTCGTGTTTAATTGCGATGTACACTTACCGCCCGATTGAACGAATGGTTAAAGTTGTTCAGAATCCTCATAATTATTTTATTGACAGAAGAAAGAGGTATAAGCATGATGAGGTTGATATTGTCGCTTCCAAAATTCTTATGTTGATTGACAGTAATGAAAAACTTAATGAGAGCATTAATAATAAAGTTTCACTTTTGAATGATACGCAGCTTAAAATGCTACAGGCACAAATTAATCCTCACTTTCTTTATAATGTTTTAAATGTTCTGAATGGAAGCATCGTAGCAGAATGCGGATATAATTCGAATAGTTCTGAGATGGTAATGTGCCTTTCGCATTTACTTAGATATGCACTTAAAACAGATAAAATTCTTGTTCCATTTAAGAAAGAGCTTGAGTATTTAAAAAAATATATTCAGTTGCTTGAGTATCGGTATAAGAATCAGTTTTCTGTTGTATATGATATTGATAATACGGTTCTTGATACAGAAGTTTTGAAAATGTCTCTGCAGCCATTGGTTGAAAATTGTGTTGAGCATGGTTTTGCTGATAAACATTCCGGTGGACTTATAACAATACGTGCACAGGAAACAGAAAATGGAGTTCAGATTTCAGTTTCAGATAATGGGACAGGAATGACAGCTTTTGACCAGAATTTTATATTTGATAGTGATGAACATAAAATAAATTTTAACAGTGACCACATTGGTCTTAAAAGCGTTATTTACAGATATAAAATAGTTTTCAACGATAGTGCAGATATAAAAATTCAAAGTAATCCATCTATGGGGACAACCGTAATAATTGATATTGTTACAAGAGACTGATATATGGACAAAACTATGTATTTAATTAGCTGTAGCATGTATTGAATCTTGTATATCCTTTGTATGTATAATTTCCATAGCTTAATGAAAAGAATCGAGGAAACAAACATGAAAAACGATATTTATAAAACCAGTAGAATATGCTACATAATAGAAGAAACTTCCGCTTATCTGATTTCCTTACTGATTACCGGTGCATACCTCGCCAAGCTGACTCTTTCGCTGGGGTTCTCTGACAGCCTTACGGCAATTCTCAGTTCCTGCGTAAATTTAGGGTTTATTTTTCAGCTGTTTGCAATATCTGTGTTCAGGCATGGTTATGTAAAAAGAAAGGTAACGGTTTTTTACACATTAAACGAGCTCTTATTTGTTCTTCTTTACGTCACGCCGATTGTCGACATAGACTCTGGTGTGAAGACTGTGCTTTTTATAGCGTTTCTTCTTGGAGGTTACATCCTTTTAAATATTGCTGTATCGCCTAAAAACTGTTGGTATATGACCCTGGTTCCAGATGAAAATCGGGGCAGATTCACTGCCTTTAAAGAAGCAGTTTCCCTGCTTTGCGGAATTGTCTTTAGTTTCTATATGGGAATATTAATTGACCACTATGAGAAAACAGGGAACACAAGAGATTCTTTTATTGCATGTTCGATAGTTATGCTCGTATTAATGGTTACCCATACGCTGTCGCTTATAGTGGCCAAAGAAAAAGCCCCCGAGGATACAGAGGAAATTTCTTTCCTTGGCAGTATGAGAGAAATTCTTTGCGATAAAAATACATTATCCGTAATTGTGCTTAGTTCTTTGTGGGCAGTATGTCTTGCTTTTTCCTCTCCGTTTTTTGGCACATATGAGGTTAAAGAGCTTGGATTCAGTATGACATTTATTGCTCTTCTCTCAATGATATCTGCTATTGCAAGGGTTGTAGCATCGATATTTCTCGGTCGCTACGCAGACAAGACTTCTTTTTCGAAAATGTTGAGAATTTGCTACCTTCTCGTAGCAGTAAGCTTTTTGGCAACAACTTTTACCGTTCCATCTAACGGATATGTTATGTTCTCTATTTATAGTGTTTTTATGGCGGCAGCAATGGGTGGAATAAATAGTGCAGAAATCAACCTTGTGTTTGATTGTGTAAGTCCGGAAAAGAGAAAGAACACCTTGTCGGTAAAAAATACCTTTTGCGGACTTTTTGGTTTTTGTTCTACACTTATGGCAACTCCGCTTTTACAATGGATTCAGAACAACGGACTTACCATCTTTGGCATAAACGTATATGCACAGCAGGTTCTTTCGTTTGTTTCGTTTGTTCTGACTTTGATACTGATACTATATGTAACAAAGCTTATAAACCGCCAGAAATGAAATTGATTTCTTAACCGTGTTTATAACAGCGAAGATTAGAAACCTGTGTAAATCCTTAAAACTATGACTAACGAATGCAATAATTAGTAGATTCTACTAATTATTGCATTTGTTTTTTGCTAAAAATTAGTCAGAAGTATTAAATTGTCCCGTAAAAGTAAAAATGTGTCAGTTTATAAATGTTGAAACACGTAGGAGCCGTATGATATTATGTAAACAAGGTGAAAACCTTGAGTATTTAAATTTAGTGAAAGAGGAGTATTTGATGAAAACAGCAAATGTTAAACTAAAAACGAAAAGAAAAAACAGTTATAATCGAAGTGAAATGATTGCAAATCTTATGATGATATTGCCTTTTGTACTTCTTTTGTTAGTATTTAATTATTTACCGATGTTTGGTGCAATAATTGCTTTTAAAGACTATAAACCTAATATAGGAATATTCCAAAGTCCCTGGGCTGGGCTTGAGAATTTCAAATACTTTTTTCAGTCAAATGATTTTCTAAGAATTTTGCGTAATACAGTTTCTTATGGTGTAACCTTTCAGATACTTGGTGTAATATCGGCACTTACAGTGGCAGTTTTGTTATATAACGTACAAAGTAAAAAAGCATTGAAGTATTATCAGACAACATTCCTTTTTTCTAACTTCATATCCTTCGTTCTTATGGCGTTTATTGTTTATGCTTTTTTAAGTCCAACGACGGGAATTTTAAACAATTTAATTATGAAAATGGGTGGAGAGAAAATTAATTGGTATTCTGAACCCAAGTATTGGCCCGTAATACTTACTTTATCGCATCTCTGGAAGCATGTAGGAATGGATTCAATGATATATTATGCAGCACTCATTGGTATTGACGAGTCTCTTTTTGAGGCTGCAAGGCTTGATGGCGCTACAAAGTGGCAGGAAATCAAGTATGTTATGATTCCAAGTATTTCTACTGTAATTTGTACCCTTTTGATTTTAGGAGTAGGTAGTATGATAAGCGGCGAATTTGGTCTTTTTTATCAGCTTCCGATGAATGTAGGTGTTCTTTATCCGACAACGGACATAATAAATACATACGTATTCCGTGGGTTAGAGAACGTCAACAACATGGGTACAACATCTGCGGTTGGTCTTTTCCAATCAGTCACTGCAGCGATTTTGGTTGTGTTGTCAAATTATATTGTTAAAAAAATTAATCCAGAAGACAGCTTGTTCTAAGATGAGTTTTATCTGAGTCAGAAAGATGGGAGAAAAAATGAAAAAAAATACATTTGGCAGAATTATTTTACATACAGTGCTGATTGGAATGAGCCTTTGCTTCGTGTTACCACTTGCACTTGTGATAATTATTTCGTTTTCGTCAGAAACATCAATTGCACATGTGGGCTATAGTTTCTTTCCGAACGAATGGTCTGTAGAAGCATATAAAATAGCTTTTAAGAATTTGGAGCAGATAATTGATTCCTATTTTGTAACATCATTTGCATCAATAACGGCTACGCTTCTTTCGCTTTTAGTACAGCTAATGGCGGCTTATCCACTTGCGAAAAGCAATTTTAAATATAAGAAAGCGGTTTTAGTGTATGCTCTGGTGACAATGATTTTTAGTGGAGGATTGATACCATCATACATAATAAATACGAGAATGTTGCATCTTCAGAATACAATTTGGGTTTATATTTTCCCGACCTTGGCAAGTGCGTGGAATGTGCTGATTATGAGGTCTTTTATTAAGGGATTATCTGAATCAATTTTTGAGGCTGCAAGGATTGACGGAGCAAGTGAGTACAGAATTCTCTTTAGAATTATACTTCCGCTTTCTGTTCCTGTTCTCGCTACGCTTGGCTTCAAAGGGTTGATAGTAAGATGGAATGACTGGAATACAGCACTTATTTATATAAGAGAACCGAAACTTTATTCCTTGCAATACCTATTACAGAAAATCCTTCGTGAGGCGGAATATCTGAAAAAACTTGCAGACGAAGCTACGAATATCCAGTCAGCAGTAGCCCTTGACGAAGCACCATCAGAATCACTTCGTTTTGCAATGGCTGTCATAGCCTCTGGACCTATGTTAGTTGTCTTTCCCTTCTTTCAGAAGTACCTTGCAAAAGGACTTGTGGTTGGTTCGGTGAAAGGTTAATTATAAATTTATGAATGGAGGAATTAAAATGAAAATTAAAAAATTAGTTGCACTATTTCTTTCGGGTATGATTTTAGTTGCGTGTACAGCTTGCGGAGAGAAAGTGGTGAATCTGGATGAAAAGGTAACTTTGAAATACGTTTTACCCGGACCGGGAATGCAAAAGGATTCCGCTAAGGTATGGGAAGAGTTCAATAATAAGCTTCACGAAAAGCTTCCGAACGTTACAGTTGAGTTTGAAGTATTCCCGACTTCAGATTACAAGCAGAGCTTTATGCTTATGCAGGCAAGCGGTGAGAAGGTAGATATTGCTAATACATATTTGCTTGATTATGCATCTGAAGTGAGAAATGGTAGCTTTGCACCTATGGATGAATTGCTTGACAAATACGGAAAGGATGTTAAAGAGGCCTTGCCTGAGTTTTTCTTTGACTACGGAAGAGTAGATGGTGTTTTATATCAGATTCCGTCATATCAAATGATTACACTGCCATGGTCTTTAGTGATGCAGGAAGAGTTTGCGGACAAATATCTTGACAAAGAGGCACTTGAAAGCGTACTTGATGGGATGACAACATTCCCGAAGGAAGCCTATCCTATACTCGAAGATTATTTAAGGAAGGTGAAGGAAAGCGGTAACATACAGTACGGCTTTGATACTGCTACTGCTCCTCTAATTAGAGGATATGAGGTTATTGGTTCGCACTATGCGATACGTGTTGATGACCCTGAATGCAAGGTGCTTTATGTTTATGAAGCTCCTGAGTATCAGGAAGGAATTAAATATGCGAACGAATGGTATAAAAAAGGGTATATACGCGAAGATGCACTTACTGCAGTTAATGCAGCTTCTATCAGAGGGCAGATGGATGGATACGTTCTATGGTCAGCACAGACCAGTCCTTATTTTATAGAGGATATGAAAGAGAGTGGAAAAGATTTATATGAGGTATGGCTTGCAGGAAATGAAGATATATATTTGCCTTCTACGCATTCTGCGGCCGGTACAGCTATAATGGCTTCTTCTAAGCATAAGGAGCAGGCAATGCAGCTGTTGAATCTTCTTCAGACTGACAAGGAGTTATATAATCTTCTTGTGTTTGGTATAGAAGGTGTTCATTATACCAAAGTAGATGAAAATACGATTGAAACAGTAGCAGGTCATCAGCCTCAGTCGGGCGATGCTTACGGTCTTAATGGCTGGATTATTGGAAACACGCAACTTCAGTATTTCTGGCAGCTCTATCCTGAATACTACCACGATTGGAGCTTCAATGTTATAAACAAGTCGAAAAACCATTCAAAGCTTATGGGATTTGTTCCGGATTTTTCAAAAATTCAGGCAAAGGCCTCGCAGGTTGCTGCATTAAGGTTAGAATATAAAGATAGCTTGGCAAGCGGTTCAGTTGCTGATTGGAAAAAAACCTATGCTGAGTGGATGGAGAAAATTAAGATAGCAGGAAATGAAGAAATTAAAGCAGAACTTCAAAGACAGGTTGATGAATTTCTTGCGAAGAAAAAATAATGTTTAGGCGAGAATTAGTAGAGGTGATGAGTGTTTTGAAAAAAATAATAACTGTCGTGATTTTTGTTATGCTGCTAATTGTGAATGTGTGCTCTGCTGCTGATTCTGATACGGGTAATCTGTTGTATGAGAATTTTGAATTAGAGACAATGAATTTTCACGCAGCATCCGATGAGGGTGAGAGTGTAGTGTTAATGGACGAAATATCACAAAACAGTGCTATTATGTTCAAAACACCGAAGGGAGAATCTTCCTTTTATAAAAGTTTAAGAAAAACATCAGAAAGTTTTACTATCGGTTTCAAGTTGCGTTTTTCAGAAGGTGAACCTATTCTGCGTGTAAATGTTCTTTCTGCAGCAAGCAAACCGATAAAAACTATTGATATAAATAGCAAGGGTGTGGAAAGTAAAGACGGTAGTGTAAGTATAGCTTCCGGAGAATGGGCACATATCAGAATGTTCTTTAACTATGAAGAAATGAGATTTTTGGTAAAGGTTAATACGGAAGAAATAGGTTACTATGAAATACCGCAGGAGCTTGCAAAAGGAATAAGCGGACTTAAATTAACATCAGCTTCAGATTCTCCTTCAATTGTGGAACTCGATGACATTTACTGTTATACCGGTCTCGAAGAAAGAAGTGATTACGAAATTCTTCCTGATAATCAACGTGTATTACATAGGCTTGAAAAAGGTGTTGCTGTATTTGAGAATAGAAGCAAGGCTGTGATTAATGGTAGACAGAAAGCAGCAGGTGAGGCGTTTTCTCTTGAGTTAGATGACTGTCGGCTTGTAGCCTTACGTGCTGCAATAGAAGCATACGGTGCAGAGGTTTTATGGAATGGTGCTCAAAACGCCATAGTTGTGAAATATGCAGATAAAGAAATAAGCTTTTTTGACAAAAAAAATACTGTTGAGGTTGACGGAGAGATTGTAATAATGGCAGGAGAATGCAGGATAATTGGCTCTGTTACATATGTGCCTGCGGACTGCTTTTCACAGATTTTTGGAAAACGTGTATATAAAGAACCAACAGGCTTGACAATTATATCCGATACCGATATTTTCACAAAAAGCTCTCAGGAGGATGTGAGGCTTCTCGGTACACTTGTAAAAAATCTTTCAGGCTTGGACTACATAGAAAGAGCAGACGGGGGATACCTTTTCATTCCTGATTCGCTTGAACAAACATTTATGGCACAAATCCCTGTGCAGATGATTTCGGCAGACTATAATCAGGAGGGTAATACTCCTCAAAATGCTATAGATGAAAACTTAGATACCCGTTGGTCAAGTGATATTGATGGAACCGAGTTGACACTTGATTTGGGAGAAGAAAAAAGAGTTTCTGCGGTTTATATTGCGTGGATGAATGCAATAGACAGAAAATCATATTTTGAAATTCTTGCTTCTAAAGACGGTATAAACTACGAAGAGGTTATTGCTCGTACCGAAAGCACCAAAAAAACTAATGCTCACGAGGTATATCTGATTAATGGTAACTACCGTTATATTCGTTATAAAGGCTATGGAAATTCAGCAAATACTTGGAATAGTATTACGGAAATAGGTGTTATGGAAAAGGTGGTGCAGCATGAATAAGAGACTTTTTATACTTTTTTGCCTGATTTTATGTCTTTTGATACCGCTGTGCGTTTCAGCAGAGACTACTGAAATCTCTGAAACAACAGATGAGATTTCGGCAGAAGAAGAGCTTTTGAAGTATTCAAAGCTTGCACTTGACCAGCTTGACCTGGAAAAAGACCATCTTGCACCTGTAAAGGCTCTTTATAAGGAAAGAAAATATGTTGAGGCATTGCGTGCCTATAAGCCTATATTTTTCGCAAACATCAAAGCGTTGGCAGATGCAGGGTTTAAAAAATCAAGTGATAAAGCAGTCATGAAATATGCTGATGAGCTTTTAGAAAACTATGTTTATGTTGACTCCGGTGAAGGCAACACAGATAGGGTTTATATGGGAGAATCCGGAAATTGGAACTGGTATCCGGAAAATCGTGCCTTTGAACTATACGGCATACGTTTAACATATCTTCAGCACCTATACCTTGCATATTGTGAGACAAAAGATGTTAAATATCTCGATAAGGTCATTTCGATTTGGGAGGACTTTGATACTAACTGGCTGAATCAATATAACGCAAAGCGCGCGGTTAGCCGTTATAAGCATTTCGGAAATCTTATAGAGCTTGACCGTGTCGGTCAGCTTTATGTAGGTTTCAGAATGAATAATCGTGTTAATATGCTGATAACTGTCGCACGAGAAGACTATGATGCTTTATATAATGCTTTCAGTGATATTACATTTGCGAAAATGTGTTACTTTATGCCTTATGATAGTTGTGTAATTCAGATTGGTACTGAAACACCCAACCAGTTCATATATGGAATAGGTGCTCTGATTGCAGTGTATAATACCTTTGGTGATTTTACCCCTGTTGTGAAGCGATATAATGAGGGCGTAGCTGCGCTGAAGGCATATCTTATGTCTACTTATCTACCGGATGGCGGAGATACGGAACAATCCTTTCATTACAATACAGAGCTTCCCTCTCTTGTAAATAATGTTGTAAGTATGTTTGAGAGTGCAGGAGCTTCTCCGGATTGGCTTGAAGAGTTGAATGTTGCAGGTGTTGGGCGTGTCCGTATGCTTTCCTCTGTGGTGACTCCCATAGGCGAGACCCCCAGTATTGCCGAAGATTTTGAGGCTGAAAATGTTAAAGGAAAAATTACTACCGGCGTAAAAGACATAAGAGGAGATAAGTTGTCAGAGGCTATTATTAACAATATTTGGGGTGACAAGTCGATTGCACCTCCTGCATTTACATCAATAGCATTTCCTTATGTCGGTTATTATGTAATGCGACAGAATTGGGAGCCTGACAGCCATTATTTATTTATGATGGGTTCCAGATTTGGACCGGGACATACTGAGTCAAACAAGCTCGATATTCAGTATACTGCGTTTGGAGAAAGACTTCTTACGAGCTCGTCAAACAGCTATAGCCAAGATCCGGCAATCCTACCTTATAACGATTTTATAGACTCAATATTCGGTAATAATACGATAGCTGTAGATGGATTTTCACAGAAACGAGATTACAAAAATCTAAGTGATTTCTCTACTGCCCAGAGTGGTTTATGGCACACATCGAATAATTTTGACCTTGCAGAAAGCACTTTTTCAGACGGATATAATCCGGGTTTTGAACAGTGGGATGCACGGAAAAATGCCCAGGTTAACGATGTGAAGCATACGAGACGGTTGCTTTTTGACAAAGAAAATGAAGTCGCAATTGTTGTTGATGATATAAACGCACTACAGAATCATACATATCAATTAATGTGGAATCTTGCCAGAAAATTTAACACCTACGACAGTCTTACCGCTGATTCAAACGAAAAGTGGATTAAAACTTGTCTTGATGACGGCAAGGGCGGTCTCGAGCTTTATAATTTCTACGATGGAGACCTCGGATATGAAGTGTACGTTGGAGAAAACGAGGATACAGTAAAGGGTTGGTATATTCAAAGCTATGGTATTAATTATGAGCCTGCAGCACACATAGAAACAGTTTTCACCGGTGAAGGTAATCAACAGATAACAACGCTGATAAACCCAACCTTTAACAATAAGAGTCAGATTAAACAGATAGAGGAACAAGGCGAAGGTTTTATTGCACTTTTGGAAAACGGCAACCAAATTAGTCTTTTCACAGGCAAAGAAAAAAAGAATGATATATCCTATGAGAATCTTTCGTTAAAAGCAAAGATGCTTTATGCAGTAAAGACTCCTGATGAAAAGATTAAAGGTATTGTCGTAAATGCTTCACAGGTTAAACTGAATAATACTGTGGTTGATGCTCCGAAAAATTTTGAATTTGTGATAAAAGGAAATAAGCTGGAAATAGTTTCTAAGATAGAGGCTCCCACAAAGTTTGAATGGATTGAAACTGATGGTGATATTGTTCCTGATTATGGGTATGGCAAAAATTATAAATTTACATATTAGGTGGGAATATGAGAAAAAGCGTTTTTTATATAGCTCTGATAATCTTTGCTATAGCAATAGTTCCGATCTCTGTCAGATGCAATGAAAATGAATATTATACTGTAAATGAGAATTATGAAGGTAACAAGGACAGTTATTTGCTGAAAGGTTCTCAGGATAGTCTTGTGGGTGGTAGTGCAGGAGAAAAGAACGAAAGTACATATCTGTCGCCGACCATAGAAGATGACGGAAAATTTCGACTTGGATATTACAAGTTTGAAAAGATTTTTAAGGACAAAGTAGTTGTGGATTTTCGTGCTAAAATATCTGAAAATAGCAAACAGTCTACAATTGGATTTGCTCTTAGGGAGGTTGAATATCCCAAACAGGTATCAGTTTATATTACTAACGGACATTTGTTGTCACAGTGGAGATACTATAGGGCTGTCATTGATTTTACGGCAGGGGACATTAAGATGTACACCTCAGATGAAGGTTTTGAAACACTTGGATTGTTGAGTGAAACTGCCTATAGAACAAATATTTCGACCGCTTGTGATGAGTACGGAATGGTAGGGGTTGACCGGATACAGTTTTTGGAATGTGATTTGGATGATTTTTCTTTTTATACAGGAGGAAGTGCCCCGGTACTCATGGAAAAACCGACACTTTACCGTGACGGAACAGATATAAAGCTTCTTTATTCGTATTATGATTCAGAATACGATGAAGAAAACTCAACCGAAATACGCTGGCAGATTTCAGATGATGGCGTAGTCTTTGAAAATAATGAGAATGAATATGAACAGAGCTACAGACTGTCAGCTTTTGATATGCACAAGTATATACGTGCAATTATAATTCCAAAAAGTGTGCGTTATCCTGAAACAGGTAACGAATATGTTACTGAGCCGTATTATATAAGCTCTACAGTTGATGTTAAATTGCACGATGAGAAGGATAATGAACTTACCCAGTTCCCTGATAAAGCGGAAAATCTTAAAGCAATTATTAAATTTTCCCCCGTAGAAGAAGCTGATACTGTAACAGCAATACTCGCGGCATATAGTAAAGATGGGAACATGCTTTATGTTATCACTGAAGAATTTGAGAGAAATCCAGGCGATACTTCAGTGGAGTTCAACAAGATAAGCTTAAAGAATTTGTCTGAGCAGGTTGATTATTTCAAAGGGTACATATGGACAGATTTAAAAAAAATTGTTCCAATTGACTCAATCGGTCAAAAGAATACAGAAGCATGTGAACTTGCAAAAACGGCATTACAGAAGCTTAATCTTGAAGTTCAGGAGTTTGTGGAAGTAAATACACTTTGTAAAAATGGCGACTGGCTCGGTGCTCTCCGAAAATATAAAAAGATATTTTTTGACAATCTTGAGAGCTTTGAAGAAAACGGACTTGCCACAGAAATATCCGGATCAATCAGCTTGGCAGACAGTATTGTAGAAAATGATACTCTGACACTTACCTCCGACAGCAGTGAAAAAGTACAGATTCCTCTTGGAGATGCAGGGAATTATAACTGGATTTATCCGGATATAACCTTTTTGCAGTATGGACTAAGATTGGGATGGCTTGGGAACTTGGTGTATGCCTATTCCTGTACAGGTGAGGAAAAATACCTGAAAAAATGGTTTGATATATGGTGCGATTTTGACGAGAATTTTCAAAATCAGTATAATAATCAAATTTCAAAGGGAAATGTATTTTGCGGTGTAGATTTAAGGTTTAGTAAGGTCGGGCAGCTTTCTAATGGAGGAAGAATTAACAATAGAGTTGATTCTCTTGCATTTGCTGTAAAGAAAGACAGAAACATTATAGAGCGTTTATTTGATGATGTTTCATTTGCAAAAATGCTTATAGCACAGTCAGAGGATTTGAAAGACATGTATTCAAGCACAGCAACTCCCAATCAGTTTATGTATGGAGTAACTGCGATAACAAAAGGGGAAATGATTTTCCCGACGCTTGAAGTTAGAAATAAACTTCAGGAAATGAATAATAATCTTGTTACATTTATTGAAGAAAACTATACTGCTGACGGCGGAGAGAGCGAGATGTCTTTCCACTATAATTATGACACTTTCGGCTATTACACCGGTCTTGAAAGATTGTATAAGGCTAAAGGTGATTATCCATTATGGTTTACGAAATTTGGTGAATATATAAAAAATAAATCACGTCTGATGAGCGGAGTACTTACTCCTGAAGGGAATGTTCCTAATCTTTCCGTGGACTACGATAATGAGAAGGCTTATGACAGACTTTCTAAGTATTCATATGTTACGGAGGATGAGGTAGGAAGTTCAATCTTCAGTCAGATTTTCGGAGATAAAAGCAGTGCTCCAAAATTTACATCAGTAGCATTTCCGTATACAGGATATTATGCTATGAGAAATAGTTGGGATAGTGATTCTCAGTACATTTTCTTTAATGGTACAAGATTCGGAAGTGGACATACCGAGATGAATAAACTCGAGGTGCAGTATCATGCATACGGTGAGAGACTTCTTATGAGCTCCCCCGAAAGCTACAGCAATTTGGATGAGGATACTCCGTACAACAGATACTTTGCTTCCGGATATGGAAATAATACTGTTATGGTTGACGGATATTCACAACACAGAAATATAAATGACACAGATCATTTCAGTACCCCTGAAAAGGGTTTATGGCACACCTCTGACAGCTTTGACTATGCTGATAACATCTATGAAAATGGATATAATACGTATCTTGATAACTGGGACGAAAGAGAACCGGTAGTTACAGATGTAAAGCATAAGAGACAGGTTTTGATGGACAAGGAAAACATTATAGCTCTCGTGGTTGATGAAATGCAGACAGAGGGAGAACATGATTATTCTCTCATATGGAATTTTGATAAAAAATTCCATAATAGTGATATGGTTACTGCTGATGGCTCAAGTAAGAAAATTTCAGCATATGCAAATGATGGAAAAGCAGGGCTGGAGCTTTATAATTTTGGTAAAGTACCGGTTTCATATCAGATAGCCTGCGGTGAAAAGGAAGGTGGCATATATAAGGGTTGGTATCTTCCTAAATATGGTACTTTTTATGAAGAGTCTGTACATACAGAGACAGAATTCAGCGGAATAGGAAATCAAAAAATATTTACCTTACTTAATCCAACAGAAGGTGGAGTAAGTAAGATTGAGAGCTATGAAGAGTTTGAAAATGGCGCAGGTTTTTCAATCAAACTTAAAAATGGCACAAAGATAGTGTGTCTTTCAGGGAATACAACATATGGCGATATAAACTTTAGCGGAAACCTTCTATACCTGACTATAAATACCAATGGTGCTGTTAAGGGTGTGGCAATAGGAACCGAAAAAATAGAAATAAGTGGTTCAACTTATACAGGCGATGAAAAATATTTCGAGTTTGAACTGAAAGATAGGGATATAACTGTCAGGTCTGCTATAGAACCTGTAAGTGGTTTCTCTTGGAATAATGGTGTGCCTGTGTATAAAGAATAAGAGGTGATTTTATTGTCAATACATAAAAAAATAAAGAAGATATTATCATTTGTGTTGGGTTTTGCAATGATTGTTATGCAAACTCCGCCTTGCTCTGCGGAAAAGCTTTACGTAGCGGCGGGCGATGTAACCTATATTGTGAATGAGGATTTTGATGGTGATGACTTTCTCTGGAAAAGCTCAACGACCGAAGTAAGGGAATTTGGTGACAGTGTAAACCCCACAACATACCTTAAAACGGTAAGCGGCTATATCACCCTCAGCGAAGAGCTTACCGGCAACATAATAATTGAGTTTATGGCTAAAGGAAAGGGATCGTACTTTTCTTTTTCAACAAGGCAGAACAGCAACTATCTGAAAACTATCAGAAGTACTTTCCGACCGTCTTTCGTAACTGAGTGGGGTTATTACAGAGTTGTTCTTGATTGTGAAAATCTGACGGGAAAGGTTTATAGCTCACGGTCATCATTCACTGAGATGGTTGAAACGTCACAAACTGTTATATTTACGGATGCAGATGGTTTTAATCAGATTACTTTTTATGAATGCTATATTGATAATTTGAGAATACTTCGTCAGCCCGAAAGAGGAAGCTTCTGTTCAACTGTGAGAAATGGACAGCAGGATGCAAATATAGAAAACGGCATCGAGTTTTTGTTTTATGAGCCTATGAACTCTGAAACCTTTACGGATGCAAACATTCAGCTTGCAAATACGACAGATGATGCGGATGAAATATCTCTTGAAAATGTGGGAATGTTTGGATTTAAGGTTGTACCCTCATATAGCAGTATTTATAACAGAAGCTTTGAGTGTACTCTTTCAGAGAATATCGAAAACAGTGAAAATTCTGCAATAGATGAAACAACGCTTAGCTTTAATACTTCTATGAAGAAGCTTAGAGACAGCATAA
>JAZRNN010000013.1:0-98696 GCA_045648175.1 Clostridia bacterium | reverse complement strand
GAAGCTATTCTGCAGATGTGGGACGCTATCAAAAAGTACAACCCTCAAAGTATTGGATATACTTGGGATGATAGCAACCCCCGTATTCAGTTAGAGCCTATCGGCACACGAGGATATATTGAACTGCATCCAGTAAAAAGTATTTAACCAATCCCAATTTGTCGAACTGAATAATTATATGTAATAGGAGAAGCCGCACCGGAAGGGGCGGTTTTCTTGTTGGAAAATTTTCTTTTTTCGCCATATAGCTTGCAATTTAAAGCAAAATATGTTACAATGTCATATAGTAAATAATAAAGGAGTTGAACGACATTGTCAATAAGAGTAACGCAAGCAGATTTAGAACTGACCGAGGAAATATCAGTCTATGCTCGTATATCAGTTGATACCGAAAAGGAGAGCGACGAAAACACTTCGATTGAAAACCAGTTGCGTATCATTCACAATCACATAAAAACACATTTCCCAAATTGCACATACACAGAATATGTTGACCGTGACGAAAGCGGTTATACCTTTGAGCAGAGAACGAACTACCCCACTATGCGGAGAGCCTTAATGAGTGGCAAGTCAAAAATACTTATAGTAAAGGACTTTTCAAGATTTTCAAGACGAACAAGCAAGGGACTTGTAGAGCTTGAAGATTTTAAGGACGCAGATGTCCGCATTATAAGCATCGGCGACGATGTTGATTTTCCCTACGGCGATACTGACTGGAGTATGATCGCTATGCGTTTCATAATGAATGAAATGCCGGTAACGGAAACATCAAAAAAAGTCCTTGCAGCCGTTAAAACTATGCAACAGTCAGGCGACTTTCTTTGTGCCGTGCCGTATGGTTTTGTTGTAACCAATTACAAAAAGCACCTTTACGAAGTAGTCCCCGACGAAGCCGCAGTTGTTAAAGAGATTTTTCGGGTATATACCGAGGGTGGCGGATACGGAGCAGTTAGAGAGTATCTTAACAACAGAAAGATACCAACCCCACGACAAAAGGAAAAAGAACGAGCAGAAGCACGGGGCGACGAGTACAAAAGACAAGTAGGCACAAAATGGAATACATCAACCATAAAATCTATACTTAAAAATGATTTTTATATCGGGACATACCGAACCCATAAAACACAGCGGAAGTCTATAAACTCAAAAGATACAACCATAGACCAAAAAGACCAATTTGTATTTTACAAGAGGCACGAGCCAATTATAGACGATAGGACTTTTCTGTATGCACAAGAGCTTTTGCAACAGCGGTCGGTTACTCATTATCGGGGTGTTAAAAAATACCCTAACCCATACACAGGTAAACTGTTCTGTGGCGACTGCAAACAGCCTATGTTCAGTATGAGTCGTAGCGACCTTGCACCCGCGTACACTTGCGGAACTTATCACAAAGAAGGTGTAAAAGGTTGTTCTTCGCACCATACACGAGTTGACTTTTTAGACAAGGTCTTGAAAGATTACTTGCTCATGGTAAAGGAAAATAGTGCCGATATGATAAGGGAGCTGGAAAGAAAAGTTACCGCCGACGAAAGCAGCGTAAGAGATAACGCCGACATCATACAAAGTCTTGAAAATCAGCTTTTCAAAGCAAAAGAAGAATTGAAAGCTACTCAGATACAAAAAGTGAAAGCAATATCAAGCAACCCCACATCAGCAGAAATCTTTGAAGAAACATACCGAGAGATAGAAACAGATATTGTCACACGCATTGAGTACATCAAGCAACAACTTGAAACCCATATCAACAAGCGGAATTCGATTGTTAAGTTAGCACTTGCATCTAAAACAGTCTTTCAGCTTTTCGACAACCTTATAAACAAGCAATCACTTGACAAGATTGATATTGCTTTGATTGTTGATAAAATCATAGTGTATGAAAATGACATTATAAAGGTACAGCTTAAGGCAGACATCGAAAATCTGTTGAAGACGGGAAAATTGCCCAACGAGGAGCAAACTGTAAATTTTAATTTTGACAGTATAGATAGCACATTTAACGCCCAATACACCCACAAAGTCCCTAAACACATGGACAAGGTCTATACTGTCAATGTTCTACACGAGGGCGACCCTTTGGAAATTTATACCGAAAGCGACGGTACTGTAATATTTAAAAAATATTCGCCCATTGGCGAACTTGGCGAATTTGCAAACCAGTATGCCGAGGCTCTTGCCCATACAGCAGGCATCCCTGCCTGTATATCCGATAAAGACACCGTGATTGCCGTATCAGGAGTATCAAAAAAAGAACTTATGAACAAAAAAATTTCTGATGATATCGAAAAGGTAATGTCAGAAAAAAGCACCTATGTTCTTAAAAACGGAGCAAAAAACATATCTGTATCCGACGGCAACGATACATTTATGGCGGGCATAGCCGCACCGATTATATACGACGGTGACGCGATAGGAACAGTAATGTTTCTCTCCTCTCCCGAAAAGGACAACTTTGGCGAACTGGAACAAAAGCTGGCAGAATCTGCAGCAACATTCTTAGGAAAGACAATCGAATAGAAAATGGGATGCAAAAATACTTTTGCATCCCTATTTTTATGAAATTATTCACCGAATTACACAGTTTCAAGTTGGTTGTACCCGATGCTTAGCAACCCAAATACTCAATTGCAGCGATTGCTGCAACACTGCCGTCACCAACTGCCGTGGTAAGCTGACGAACCGTTTTGTTGCGGCAATCACCTGCCACAAAAATGCCGGCTATATTGGTGCGGCAATTCTCTCCCGAATCTACATATCCGCCATCCGTAAGGTTTATAATTCCCTTAAAAATCTCGCATTGAGGGGTTTGTCCAACCGCCACGAAGGCACCATCCACATCAAGAGTTCTTTTTTCGCCGTTTTTCACATTGACGACCTCAACTCCGCGGAGTACGCCATCATTTATAAATCTTTCAACAGTGCTATCAAGCACACACTCTATATTTTCTTTTGCTTTTAGTGCCCGCACAAGACGTCCTTCTGCACGGAATTCGTCACGACGATGCACAATATACACTTTTTCTGCAATATCTGAAAGGTAAATGGCATCCTCAACCGCAGTATTTCCGCCACCGATAACCGCAACCGTCTTTTTCTTATAAAACGAACCGTCACAAACAGCACAGAATGAAATTCCTTTGCCGACAAGTTCATCTTCGCCCTCGGCACCAAGTCGGCGGTTTTTAACACCCGTTGCAATTATAACGCATCTTCCCTCATATCTGTCAAGGTCAGTAACAACAGTTTTGGGATTACCGTCAATGATTTCTACAACCTCTTCATACTCTATCCTGCCGCCCAGAGATTCAACCTGAGATGCGAGATTTGCGGCAAAATCCGCACCGCTCATCTTTGGTGTACCCGGAAAGTTTTCTACCTCGCTTGACAGGGCAATCTGTCCGCCAAGGCCAAGCTTTTCAATTACAACTACCGACTTTTCTGCCCGAAGGGCATAAAGTGCCGCAGTAAGCCCTGCAGGTCCGCCACCAATTATAATAATATCATACATATTTTTCAACTCCCGCCAATAAGGAAACGGCGTATAAGTGCGCCGTTTCACTGATTAATATTATCTTGTGCTGTCAATGTACTTTCTGATTTCCGAAATGCCGGCAAACCTGTCAAAAGCATCATCCGATTTAACAATCAGTGTTGGTGCCTGACGTACGCCATAGCCCTCTGTCAGATTAACACGCTCTTCGGCATCAATAACAGTATAACCAATTCCGCTTTTATCTAAAACAGCCTTTGCCGCTTTGCAGTTAGGGCAGGTTTTGGTTGTAAACAGCATTACATCGGCTTCACAACCGCAGTCAGCCTTTGCCGTGGGAGCACCATTTCGTTTGAGAACAGAATTTTCAATATCGTATAACTTTCTGTCCTTATACTCCTGAGATTTACCATCGTTCCAGTTGCCTACCGGACGGTAGTAGCCTGTAATACGGCTGTAAACTTCTGTCTTACCACCACAAATGGGGCACTTAACCTGCTCTCCGATAAGATAGCCGTGGTCCTTACATACAGAATAGGTTGGTGATAATGTGTAGTAAGGCAACTCATAATTCTCGGCAATTTTTCTTACCAGATTTGCTGAAGCCTTCCAGTCAGGCAGCTTTTCGCCAAGGAATGCATGGAAAACTGTACCGGATGTATAAAGAGTGTGAAGCTCGTCCTGCATATCAAGAGCATCAAATATATCATCAGTGCAGCCAACCGGAAGATGTGAACTGTTTGTATAATATGGTGTTTCGCCATCTTTTGCTGCTGTAATAATATCAGGATACTTCTTTCTGTCATGCTTTGCAAAACGGTAAGTTGTTGACTCAGCAGGAGTTGCTTCAAGATTATACAAATCACCGTATTTTTCCTGATAATCAGAAAGTCTTTCACGCATATGGTTAAGAACCTTTTTGGTAAATGCCCGTGTTTCCTCTGTTGTCATATCGCCGCCAAGCCATTTTGCATTAAGACCAACTTCGTTCATACCAATAAGACCGATTGTTGAGAAGTGGTTTGAGAATGAGCCTAAATAACGCTTTGTATAGGGGTAAAGACCTTCATCAAGAAGCTTTGTGATTACCTCACGCTTTACGCTAAGCGAACGAGCAGATATATCCATCAACTTGTTTAATCTCTTGAAGAAGTCTTCTTCGTCTTCTGCAAGGTATGCAATTCTTGGCATATTGATTGTAACAACACCCACCGAACCGGTGCTTTCACCACTACCGAAGAAACCACCTGATTTCTTTCTGAGTTCACGTAGGTCAAGACGCAGTCTGCAGCACATACTGCGGATGTCGCTGGGTTCCATATCGCTGTTGATATAGTTTGAGAAATAAGGTGTACCGTATTTAGAGGTCATTTCAAACAAAAGCTTGTTGTTTTCGGTTTCTGACCAGTCAAAGTCCTTTGTAATTGAATATGTTGGGATAGGATACTGGAAGCCACGGCCGTTTGCGTCACCTTCAATCATAACCTCAATAAATGCACGGTTAACCATATCCATCTCAGCTTTACAGTCTTTATACTTGAAATCCATTTCCTTGCCGCCCACAATTGCAGGAAGTTCTGCAAGGTCTGCGGGAACAGTCCAGTCAAGAGTGATATTAGAGAAAGGTGCCTGGGTTCCCCACCTTGATGGAGTATTTACACCATAAATAAAGGATTCAATGCACTTTTTAACCTGTCCGTAGCTGAGGTTGTCCACCTTTACAAAAGGTGCAAGATATGTATCAAACGAACTGAATGCCTGAGCACCTGCCCACTCATTCTGCATAATTCCAAGGAAGTTAACCATCTGGTTGCAAAGTGTCGAAAGATGACTTGCAGGCGCAGATGTAATCTTGCCTTCAACACCGCCAAGACCTTCCTGAATAAGCTGTTTCAGTGACCAGCCTGCGCAATATCCTGTAAGCATTGAAAGGTCGTGAATATGAATATCGGCACTGCGGTGTGCGTTTGCAATTTCATCGTCATAAATTTCGCTGAGCCAATAGTTTGCAGTAATTGCACCCGAGTTTGAAAGGATAAGACCACCAACCGAATATGTAACTGTAGAATTTTCCTTAACACGCCAGTCATTAATCTTAAGATAGTTGTCAACTACCTGCTGATAGTCAAGAACAGTTGACTGCATATTACGCATCTTTTCATGGAGCTTTCTGTAAAGGATATATGCCTTAGCAACATCCGCATAACCTGCCTGAACAAGCACTTCCTCCACGCTGTCCTGGATAGCTTCTACCGTGATTGCATCGTTTGTAATTTTGGGTTCAAAGTCTGCCGTAACCTTTAATGCAAGGAAGTCGATTATATTCATATTATACTGTCTGTTCTGCGCTTCAAATGCCTGAACCATAGCATCACTGATTTTGGATAAATCAAATTCAATCAGAGAATTATCTCTTTTTTTAACCTTATACATCGTTCTCTCTCCTTTTATTTTATCGTGTTATTTTAAAAGACTTTTGGCCCATCATCTACAAATCTGCTCCTCGCACGCATGTTTTGGGAGCATACTCCTTTGCCGCGGCAAGTAAAATCTTTATCTCCTCGGTATCAAATTCCTGAAGTCCTCCCATTAAAACGGTTTCTCCGTCATGAAACTGCTGAATGAAATATTTTTCATCTGCCCCGATAATTTTTGCAATTTCTGCAACATCGTCCTTTGTGTGAAAATTTTTAACCACAGTTGTCCTGAATTCATGAGAAATGTCCGCATTTTTTAAAAATTCTATACTTTCATTTACGGCATCAAAGGTAATCTTTTCATTGCCCGAGGTCTGCCCGTATTTTGCCGGGGCATTTTTAATATCCATGGCAACATAGTCACACAATCCCGATTCTACAGCCTTCTTCAGTTTTTTTGGGAAACTGCCGTTGGTATCCAGCTTAACCTTATACCCCATATCCTTAATCTTTTTAAGGAAATCAAAAATTTCATCTGACATTAAGGGCTCGCCGCCCGACACACAAACTCCATCTAAAATGCCTTGACGCTTTTTCAAAAATTCAAAAAATTCTTCTTGCGGCATTCGGTCAGGAGATTTTGACTCCGCCATATCGGCATTGTGACAAAAAGGGCACCTGAAGTTGCAGCCTTCCAAAAACACCGTGCAGGCAACATATCCCGGAAAGTCAAGCAGTGTCAACTTCATAAGTCCGCCAATTTTCATTGCTTTTGCCCTCCCGTTGCCTGAATTTTCACATTTTGCCAAAACACAATATATAGTTTTTATTTTTTGTTGCAAACGCTAGATATTGTTATTATACATTAACCCCCAATAATTGTCAATACTAAAAAATAACATTTTTCGCCATCCATTTTTTTCCAATCCCCAAAGGCTTGTACCGTGGCACTTAGAGCATTTTTACACCCAAAAATTTTTTAAGAATTATAATAATTTCAGCAAATTCTATATATATTTTGTATTCCAAATCAGATATTGACATACAAAATATAGATTGGTATAATGTATTTTAATAACTATATATTGTGGAGCACAATTATGAAAAAAAGATTAGCAATTGGTGTTCTTGCCCACGTTGACTCGGGAAAAACCACTTTATCCGAGGCAATCCTCTACCTTTCCGGTGAAATACGCACTCTTGGCAGAGTTGACCGCAAGGATGCCTTTCTTGACACAAATGAAATAGAACGCAGCAGGGGAATCACGATTTTCTCCAAACAGGCAACATTTTCTTACGGAGAAACGGATTTTACCTTGCTTGATACTCCCGGACACGTGGATTTTTCAGCCGAGACTGAAAGGGCTCTCAGCGTCCTTGACTATGCCGTTTTGCTTATTAGCGCATCCAACGGCATACAAAGCCACACCGCATCTCTTTGGAAGATTCTTAAGCAATATAATATTCCTACCTTTATCTTTGTAAATAAAATGGATATGGATGTTGCAAATAAGGAAGGTTTGCTGATTGAAATAAAAGATACCCTCAGTTCTGCCTGCATTGACATTAATTCTGCTTTATCATATGGCGGAAACGAAGCCGAGTCTCTGGCAGTGTGCAGCGAGGGGTTAATGAACGAATTTTTTGAAAATGGTACGTTCTCAAATGATAAAATTACAGATGCCGTTGCTAAACGCAAGTTGTTTCCCATATATTTCGGCTCTGCACTCAAAACCGATGGTGTTGCCGAACTCCTTGACGCCCTTGACACATACACCCGTCAACCTAAAAGCTGCGACAATTTTGGAGCAAAGGTTTTTAAAATTTCAACCGATGAAAGAGGCAACCGCCTTACACACCTTAAAATCACAGGTGGCAAACTCACGGTTAAGGACGTTATCGATGACGAAAAAATAAACGAAATACGATTTTATTCAGGATTAAAATATAAAAGCGAGCAGGAGGCTCTGCCGGGCACAGTTTGTGCCGTATCAGGGCTGATCAGTTCATTCCCCGGTCAGGGCCTTGGCGCAGAGTGTGATAATTCCTCCTTCACCTTTGAGCCTGTATTTTCATATAAAGTCAAACTTGAAGACGGTTATGATATCAACACCGCCCTTCGCAATCTTAAAAAGTATCAGGAGGAAGACCCTCTGCTTCGCACCGTATGGCACCCACAGCTTGGCGAAATTCATATTCAACTTATGGGTGAAGTGCAGTCTGAGGTTCTTAAGTGTGTACTTAAAGACCGGTTTGATATGTCTGTGGAATTTCAGCAGGGTGGTATTATATATAAGGAAACAATTCAAAATTCAGTTCTTGGTGTCGGGCACTTTGAGCCTCTTCGCCATTATGCGGAAGTTCATCTCATACTTGAGCCCGGCAAATCAGGCAGTGGCATAGTGTTTGACAGCAAGTGCAGCGACGACGACCTTGACAAGAACTGGCAAAGACTTATCCTTACCCACCTTGAAGAAAAAACTCATCTCGGTGTGCTAACAGGAGCACCTATAACAGATATAAAAATAACCCTTGTTGCAGGCCGTGCCCACAAAAAGCATACCGAAGGCGGTGATTTCCGTCAGGCAACCTATCGGGCAGTACGTCAGGGACTTATGCAGGCAGAGTCTGTTCTTCTTGAGCCGTGGTACAGCTTTACCCTTACCCTTCCCACATCTGCTTTGGGCAGGGCAATGACCGATATTCAGAATATGGGCGGAAAGTTTACCCCTCCTGAAAACCGCGAAGATACCTCAATTCTCAAAGGGTATGCGCCCGTTCAGGGGCTTTGCAACTATTCAGCCGAGGTGCGTGCCTACACTCACGGTCTGGGAATTTTGGAGTGTATGCCTGCAGGATATGAACCCTGCAAAAATCAGGCTGAAATTGTTGAAGAAATAGCCTACGACCCCGAACAAGATTTGGACAACACTCCCGATTCGGTTTTCTGCAACCATGGCGCAGGTTTTGTGGTCAAGTGGGACGAAGTTCACAACAACATGCACATCGAGGACACCCGAAAAAAAGCCGCGGAGGAAATTGCGGCAGTTCAAAATGCGCCAAGGCGCAGTTCAAACTATGCCGATGACAATGAGCTTATGCGTATTTTTGAACGAACCTACGGCAAAATTCAGCGTAAAGCCCACTCAAGCTTTAAATCTCAGAAGCTTCCCGAGGCTATTGCAAAAAAATATAAAGCGCCAAAGGAAACCAAGGGCGAATATCTGTTGGTCGATGGATATAACATTCTGTTTGCCTGGTTTGACTTAAACAATGCCACAAATGAAACTTTGGATGTTGCAAAAAACTATCTTATAACCCGACTTTCAAGCTATAAAGAAATGCGCAGTTGTGAGATTATAATAGTTTTTGACGCATACAAAGTTAAAGGCGGTCTTGGGAGCTATGAGAGAGTGGGCAACTTAGACGTTGTATACACCAAAGAAGCCGAAACCGCCGATACCTATATCGAGCGTACCGCAAGGGATATCAGCAAAAAAAATTATACCGTCAAGGTTGCTACTTCCGACCGTTTAGAGCAGGTTATTATCTTTGGTGACGGTGCATTTAGAATATCTGCCAATGAATTTTTAAAGGATATCGAGCTAGCCGAAGAAAAATTAAATGATATAATGCAAAATCTTTCGGAGCATCAGCCTCTTACTGAAATAAAGATAACCAAAAGTAATAAAAAATAAAGTACTACAAAAACAAATCCCACAACCTGTCGGTTGTGGGATTTTGATAAGCAATAAGAAATTATCTCTTTGAGAACTGTGGAGCTCTTCTTGCTGCCTTGAGTCCGTACTTCTTTCTTTCCTTCATTCTGGGGTCACGAGTGAGGTAACCTGCAGCCTTAAGAGTTGCGCGGAAAGCTTCTGCGTCAACTTCAAGGAGAGCACGTGCGATACCGTGACGGATAGCACCAGCCTGACCTGTGAAGCCGCCGCCCTTAACATTTACAAGAACATCGAACTTGCCGATTGTACCTGTAAGAACCAAGGGCTGACGAAGGATTGTCTTAAGTGTTTCGAGACCGAAATAATCATCAATGTCTCTTTTGTTTATTGTAATTGTACCGTTGCCGGGAACCAATCTTACTCTGGCAACAGATTCTTTTCTTCTACCTGTTCCGTAATACTGAACTGCATTTGCCATTGATATCTACCTCCTCTATTATTTAATCTCGCCTGTCCACTCAACCGGTGACTGAGCAGCGTGATTGTGATTTGCATCAGCGTAAACCTTGAGCATCTTAAGTGCCTGTCTGCCCAATGTTGTGTGGGGAACCATACCAGAGATAGCAAGTTCCATAGCCTTTACGGGGTTATTTGCCATCATATCTTTGTATGATTCTTCCTTGAGGTGGCCGATATAACCTGTGTGTCTGTAATACTTCTTCTGATCAAGCTTCTTACCTGTAAGAACAGCGTCTTTAGCATTGATAACGATAACATATTCGCCACAGTTTACATTGGGAGTAAACTCAGGACGATGCTTACCTCTGAGAATTGCAGCAGCAGTTGCAGCAACACGACCGAGGGGCTTGCCTGCAGCGTCGATAATGTACCACTTCTTTTCAAGCTCATTAGCTTTTGCCATATAAGTTGACATTTTCATTTCCTCCTAAATTTCCTTCAGACTATGAGCAAATGAACACATTCACCGCTGTGTGCATTTGCCCACAGTCTGTCTGAATTATTATTTGTCTGCGCACATTCTTACGCAGCGTAGTCTATTATAATACCAATCTTTCATTTTGTCAACCCCTTTTTTGAAATAAATTAATTTACCTATCAGCAAAGTCTGTTTTTCTCCTTATTCCTCTATTATACTCTCGTTTACTCAAACTTCAAGTCAAAAATTTTTTATTTTTATAATAGTTTTGGCAAATTTTATTGAAGAAATTTCCATTTTGTGGTATATTATTTTAAAATAAAACATCAGGAGATTTTGAAATGACACAAAACAATACATACTTTGACCTTACAATGATTGCTACGTTTAAAAATCTGATTTCCGTATCGCACCAGTCGCTTGAAGATATAAAAAGCACTTTTAATATGCCTCCGGCTATCTTTCGCAAACTGCACGCAGCAGACATCTGCAATTTTCAAATGAATAAAATGTGCAATCTTCTTGAATATATTTTTAAATCACAAGGTGTACTGAGTGCAATTGAAGATTTTGACCCGTTTGACCTTCTTTCAGAGCTTACTGACACCTTCACTAAAACAGTCGCGGGATATATTGATATTTCAGCAGATTGCTATTCAAAGCTTTTACGCCCTGTGCCTATGCAAATTGACAAAACCAAATTTGAATTTATGTTTCTTAATCTTTTATACATCTGTTTTCGCAGTGCCGAAAAGCATAATTTCAAAGGGACAAAATTTACACTGTATATAACCGAAACGCAAAATTCGATTGTATTTCATCTTCGGGATAACAACCACAACATAAACTCACAAATAGTACAATCCGCCCTTTGGGATGAAGATGACTATATTAACTATTTTGATGACCCTGTTGACTCGATTATGGCACTCTCTTTAAAAGCTGCACTTTATTCTGCACGCGAACTTAACGGAACACTGACATATAAAGCACTTAAAAGTGGCAACAGATATGATATTTCTCTGCCAAAACCAACGCAGGAGCACAGCCGAAAAGCAAAATCACTTGCACGATATATCCCTACATATTCGCTTTATGAAGAGATTTTTGCCGATCTTATCTGTGAAATTAAAGCCAGACTGAAGGAGGGAGCCGAGCTGTGATTATTCCCAAGGCGGCGCACAAAATCATATCTAAAATCAACACCTGTGGATTTGAAGCATATACTGTTGGCGGTTGTGTGCGTGATATCCTTATGGAAAAAACGCCTTGCGACTGGGATATAGCAACATCTGCCACCCCCGATGAAATACAAAAGATATTCAGCCATTACACTGTAATTCCCACAGGAATTAAACACGGAACAGTAACTGTCATCATTGACAAAACCCCATTTGAAATCACCACTTTTCGCATTGACGGAAACTACACCGACAGTCGCCGCCCCGAAAATGTTACATTTTCAAAGGATATTGTTGAAGATTTAAAGCGCCGTGATTTTACCATAAACGCCATTGCATATCATCCTGAGATTGGCATTATTGACCCGTATGGCGGTATGGCTGACCTTAAATCCGGAATTATCCGTGCTGTAGGCGACCCTTCACAACGCTTTTCGGAAGATGCCTTGCGAATAATGCGTGCAATAAGGTTTTCGTCAGTTCTCGGATTTGAAATAGAATCTGAAACTTCAGATTCATTATATAAGTACAGTCATTTGCTTAAAAACATTGCTGCAGAACGCATTTGTGCCGAGCTTAATAAAACCTTGTGTGCAGACCATGCCTCTGCAGTAGTCGGAAAATATTTTAGGGTTATATCTCAAAGGCTCTTCGGCATTTATCCGTCAAACAATCTTAACTATTCTGTCTTTGAATGTATCAGCCATCTTCCGTCTAAGCTGAGTCTGAGGGTTGCGGCATTTCTTTTTTGTACGGCAACGATGTTCGATACAGATGCAGTTTGTTTGGCAAAAACATTTTTCGTTCGCCTTAAATACGATAACAAAACACGGCGTCAGACACAGACTCTGCTGGCAAATCTATATCGTAAAATAACTTCCGACAGAATTTCAATCCGACGTACTATACGTAATATCGGAGCAGACAGTCTGGAGGATATTTTGGAATTAAAAAGTTTCTTACAATTGGATAATCCGTCCGAGTTGAATAGGACAAAAAGAATCTTCTCTGCAATTTTGAGCGATCAAGATTGTTGCAACCTTCAAAATCTTGCAGTAGACGGAAATGACCTTGCATCAGAATTTAACCTCAAAGGTGCCGACATCGGTGAAGCGTTGAATTTACTTCTTGACGCGGTTATTGAGGATAAATGCCCAAACACAAGGTCATCACTGATTGAATATTTTAAAAAAATTAAATAATCTGTTTTTATATCCCTGTTAAATCAAACGGGGGTGTATATTCTGCCTTTGCACTTGATTTTTCCTGCATATAAGCATTATTAAACCCTAGGTTAAGTGCCGCATCAATAATCGAATTATATTCAAAAGCGGTGGTGCGACGATTTATCTCGGGATAGTCTTGTAAATGACCATTGGGAGTATATTGGCTCATTAAACTAAGAATAAAACTCTCTATGCCAAATCTATCTGCAAGGCTCTGCAAAATTTCAATTGAATCCTTTCGGCATCCGGGGATTACCAGATGTCTTACTATTACACCCGATTGCATAATTCCCTCTGAGTCAAACTTCGGTGTGCCGCAGATTTCAATCATTTCTTCTAGCGCATCCATTGCAAACTCAAAATAGTCGGGGGCTGAGCTGTAATTCTTTGAAATTTCAGGTAATTTGTATTTTACATCTGTAAGAAAAATATCAATATATCCCTTTAACCCCTTTATCATTTCAGGCTTTTCATAGCCGCCGACATTAGCCACAAATGGAATATTCATTTTATCACACACAAGGTCAATTGCCATCTTAATCTGCGGAAGGTATGGTGTTGGTGTAACCAGATTAATATTGTGAGCACCCTTTTCCTGTAGTTCAAGGAAAATATCGCCCAGTCGCTCAACTGTTATTTCTTTGCCAAAGCCACCAATGCTTATGTCATAATTCTGACAGTATCTGCAGGCAAGGTTGCAACCGCTGAAGAACACCGTGCCCGACCCTTGAGTTCCGCTAATGCACGGTTCTTCCCAAAAATGCAGGGCTGCTCTTGCCACTTTTACTTTATCGCCTGCGCCACAAAAGCCAACCGACTTTGTGCGGTCTGTGCCGCATTTTCTTGGACATAAGTTGCAATTCTTTAATATATCCATTTTTATCTCCGTAAATTTTCTTTATATCTAAACCAAAACTCACCACATTTTCTGCGGTGAGTTTTTTGTTATTTTAGTCATTTTCTACTGCTTTAAATTCACAAGCATCAAGAGTAATATTCTTCTTGTGTGTGCCATAGTCGATAACAACCTCTGCCTTGTGGTCAAAGTCTGTGTTAAGAAGGTAAACCTTGCCGCCTTCATATACACTGAATCTAAGTGAATCGTTGCCGTATACCTTGATATCTGCTGTTCTGTGGCTGGCTGCCAAGATTTCACGAACAAGATTTGTGTACATAGGTACTGCTGCACCATAGGGGTATTCAAGGTTTGTCATAAGTACTGCATAACCTTCGCCTACCTTGTTTTCAACAAGTGATATGGGCATTGCTTCTACATCCTTGTCGCAGAACTTATTTGAAAGTCTTGCTGATGCAACACCTGTTGTAAGCTTGGTGGTTGCATAGTCAATATATCCTTCTGCAAAGTATGGGTCACCGCACTCAAAGTGAAGTGTGGGATACATAAATTCAGGAACAATACTCTTGCAGAACTTGCTTCCTTCTTCTTTGCAGATAATGTTTTCTGCATCAAGAGTACAACCAAACAAGTCTGATACATCGCCGCCGTTGATAAGGCTGATTGAACCATCTCTTTGGATTGATGTGTTAAGGTGTGCTGCCATCATAAACAGGCGTCCGCCCTTTTCAACAAATGTCTTCAGGTTATCATAGATTTCCTGTGTCATTGAGTTCCAGCCAACAAAGATAAGATAGTCATACTTGCAGAAAATGTCTGCACCAACTGTTGCTGGGATAACATCATAAAGTCCGTAACCGGGAGCACCTGATGTATCAACCGAACCGTAGTTGTGAACATCACACCAACGACGTTTGCGCTGAATGTCCTCTAAAATTCTCCATGAGAATTCTGCGGGGCCATACCCATATTCCTTCTGCAGGTGTCCTACCCACAATGAGCCGCCGCTGTGACGATATGAAGCGCCGTCGAGATTACCTCTTACAAAGGCAACTCTTACCTTGGGGCCGCCTGCAGGACGGAAGTCGTCTTTCGCAAACTTTGCAAAATCTGCCATAACCTTACAATAGTTATCAACAATAGGATGTCCGGGTTTGTACACCTCATCAGAATGTGAGCCGGCAATTTCGTCGCCACTCTCATTTATATAATATTTTGCACCTGCAAGGTATGAGTAATCATAGCCCATCTTAAAACGTTTATCCTTGAGGGTATCCCATTTAAGACCGCCATACCATTCGTGAGCCATATACGCACTCCAACCGGGACAGTTGTATGCAGATGCCGCACCACGGGTATAAGCAGTCGCGATTTCAACATCGCCGGGCCAGATTTCCATTGCAGGGAAGGTAATTCCTCCCTCACAGTTGTATGTAACCATAGCGGTTGACTCAATAATTGATGTCTTTAAAATACCGCCCTTGGTGTTGCCCTTTGCATACTCTTTTACACGGTTAACATATATATCCTTTGCCTGCTGTAAATTCTCATAAACAATTTTAGGCACATCGGTGAAACCAGAGCCCTTGCAGGAGAACGATGAGCCTGTTTCACCAAGATAGTATCCAATGAAATAATCGCCTGCAATTTCCTTCATCTTCTTTGCAGTTTCTTCGGTAAAGCCTATTTCTTTTCTGTTACCGCCGCCGCTGCCGAAATAGAAGTATATCTTTTTGTCAGAAAGGAATTTTGCCCATTCGATAAAAGTTTCCTGTGGGAAAGGTGAACCCAACTCGTCACGCTCTTTACATATATTAGTAGAAATGCCAACGTAGTTCATACCTTCGCGGTACTTCTGTTCAAACACCTCATAAAATTCCTTTTCGCTTAAGGTATATTCACCAATACGAAAACCGTTTAAAATCAATTCTCTTTCCATTTTAATACCCCCTGCTATTTTTTAATATTTTTCAGCACATATCAAAAATACGCACAATATATGTACAGAATATCATCAAAACCCTATGAAATCAATGTATAATGTGTTTAAAAATATGGAAAATTTATTAATTTGTTATACCAAAAATTTGCTGCTCTTTTTAAATTCTGCAGGACTTTGATTAAACTTTTCTTTAAATCTGCGTGAAAAATGAAATCTATCATAGAACCCCAATCTGGTGCTTATCTCACCAATAGTAAGATTGGTGTTTTCCAGAAGTTTTTTTGCTTTAATAAACACCATATCCTCAATATACTGACCAATAGGCATATCCATTTCTTTTTTGAACATATTTCTCAGTTTGCTTTCTGAAACAAACAAGTGCTCTGCGATTTCTCCCGCTTTTAAGTTTATTCTCAAATTTCGATGTATATATCCAAAAGATTCCTTTATCACATCTGAATACTGTTGTATAGGTACACTCTCAAAACAATATACAGTTTGAAATTTCATAATAGTGTCAAGCACCAGCATTTTTAATCTTAAGACATCCTGATAGCTTTGGGGATCATAACATTCCAACAAGTTAAAATATAATTCATCCTCAAATGGCAGTTCATATATATCTTTTATATTCGAAAATAAGTCATAATTATCTAGAGTTTTAACCGATATATGAAAGAATATTTTTTCTAAACTTGTGCAGCCATAATCAATCACACATTCTGCCGGAATAAAATACACGTATCCCCCTCGCAACTTTATTTCTCTGCCGTTGATTCTTAAAAAACCTTCTCCGTCTTTTACATAGTAAAGTCTTGAAAAAGGACTGCAGGAAGAATTATGATGCCAGCTTTCATCCAAAAAAGTGTGACTAGCCGCTCTTATACTCATTTCACAAACATCTGCAAAATTTTTTGTATGATTTGTTTTCATAATAAAATCTCCATATTTTTAAACACAATATACATTGATTTAACAACGCTTTATTGATATTATAAAAATGTATTATGCATATTTATTGTAATTATAATGCTTGATACGAATTTTGTCAATAAAACAAAGGAGATATTTTATGTCAAGTTATGTTACCCGAAAAACCCCCGGAGATACAAGCTGGTTTGTGAATGACCGTTTTGGTATGTTTATCCACTACGGCATATACTCACTTGCTGCCCGCCGCGAATGGCTTAAGAACTTAGAAAATATGTCGGATGAAAAATACGATTCATATCCAAAATATTTTAACCCCGATTTATTTGATGCCAAAGAATGGGCAAGAAAGGCAAAAGCTGCCGGAATGAAGTATGCGGTGCTTACCACCAAACACCACGATGGCTTTTGTATGTTTGATTCAAAGTACACCGACTATACCATAATGAATACCCCCTTCAATCGTGACCTTGTTCGTGAATATGTTGAAGCATTCAGAAGTGAAGGGTTAAAAGTTGGCCTTTATTATTCACTTATTGACTGGCATCATCCCGACTTCACAATTGACTGGCTTCACCCCAGACAGCACGACGATGGCGCTGAAAAGTTAAACGAAGGCCGTGACATTAAAAAATATGCTCAGTATATGAAGAATCAGATCAGAGAGCTTCTTACCAACTATGGCAAAATTGATATTTTATGGTTTGATTTTTCTTACACCGAACACGGATACGGCCACGTAAAGCCACACGAACCCGTTGCAGAATTCACACGTGACTTCCCCAAGGGTCCGGAACAGTGGGATTCTGAAAACCTTATCAAAATGATTCGTGAGCTTCAGCCGGATATCCTTTTAAATGACCGTGCAGGAATCGAACAGGACTTTACCACTCCCGAACAGATGATTCCCGATAAATGGTGTACACACAAAGAAACTGGCGAGCTTATCGTATGGGAATCCTGCCAGACCCTTGCAGGCTCATGGGGTTATAACCGTGACGAAAACTGGACATGGAAATCACCCCAGACCCTTCTTGAACTGCTTATCAACTGTGTAAGCCTTGGCGGTAACCTTATTATGAACGTTGGCCCCACATCAAGAGGTTGCTTTGACGAAAGAGCCGATGATGCTTTGGACGTATATGCAAAGTGGATAAAATATCACGCCCGTTCAATTTACGGATGTACCATGGCAGAGCCAGGATTTACTGCGCCCAACGGCTGCAGACTGACACAGAGCAATGACGGCAAACGCCTTTATCTACATTTGTTTGAATATTCAGGCAAAGATATATTAATACCAAATCTTGCTGGCAAGGTTGAATATGCACAGATGCTTCATGACGGCAGCGAAATACTTTACACCGAGTCAGAAAACGGCTATGTAAAATTCCGTCTGCCCCAGTGGCGCCCTAATGTTGTAATTCCTGTTATAGAATTCTTCTTGAAGGACTAAAACTTTATAAATTACAAAATAACTGCAGCTTTTTTTAAGCTGCAGTTATTTTCAATATAGCATCTGATTTTATACGAAATCAGATGCTATTCTTTCATTTTCTATTCTCTTTTATCTCTTATCTGAAAACGACAATTTGTAGTGAAGAGTGAATAATAGGTAATAAGTAAAAATCCGCACACTATCGTGTGCGGATTTTTGGAGGCGCCACCCGGATTTGAACCGGGGGATAGAGCTTTTGCAGAGCTTTGCCTTACCACTTGGCTATGGCGCCGTATTTAGTTTTAGAACAAAAGGACGCGGATTCTTGCGTCCTTTTGTCTTAAGAATTGGAGCGGAAGACGAGATTCGAACTCGCGACGTTCACCTTGGCAAGGTGACGCTCTACCACTGAGCCACTCCCGCATAGTATATTATATTCACAAATCTTAAAAATGTGAATGGTGCCTCCGGGCGGAATCGAACCACCGACACGAGGATTTTCAGTCCTCTGCTCTACCGACTGAGCTACAGAGGCATATAGCCTGGAAATTAATTACATAAAGGAAATCTACTGATTTCCTTTATGTAACTGGCGATCCGGATGGGGCTCGAACCCACGACCTCCAGCGTGACAGGCTGGCATTCTAACCAACTGAACTACCGGACCATATGTGGTGGGCACAATAGGGCTCGAACCTATGACCCTCTGCTTGTAAGGCAGATGCTCTCCCAGCTGAGCTATGCGCCCACATATGTCGCATTTGTTTTCCAAATCAGCGACTTTAGTATTCTACCACCATAACGTGTAAAAGTCAAAGCACTTATAGGCGATTATTTCGATTTACGTGTAATTATCTATACAATTTCTTTAGAATACTCTTTTTTTCTTTAAATTTCATCATTTTAATAATTGTGGACAAAGCTCTCTAATAGGACACTCACCGCATCTGGGCTTTCTTGCATCACAGAACTCTCTGCCGTGGTACACAAGTTGGTGACAAAAATGTGATTGGTATTCTGCCGGAACAATTTTCAGCAAATCCATTTCAATTTTATATGGGTCTTTATTCACAGTAAACCCCATACGGTTTGCAAGTCGTGTAGCGTGTGTATCAACCACAATGCCAGGGATGCCAAAAATATCGCCAAGCACCAGATTGGCGGTCTTTCTTCCAACACCAGGCAGAGTCAGCAATTCCTCCATTGTTTGAGGGACTTCGCCGTCAAAATCAGCAATAAGTTTTTGACAGCAGGCAATAATATTCTTTGTTTTATTGCGAAAAAAACCTGTCGAGCGAATTAGCCCAGACAACTCCTCAAAGTCGGCTTCAGCAAAATCCTGAACTGTTTTATACCGTTCAAAAAGAGCAGGGGTCACAAGGTTAACCCGTGCGTCTGTGCATTGCGCCGCAAGTTGGGTGGCAATCAACAGTTGCAGCGCTGATTTATATTCAAGTGTACAGTCTGCATCAGCATAAACATTATCAAAGATTTTTATTATGTCCAACACCCGCTGTTTCTTTTTTTCAATACTTTCCTTCATTTTCAATATATCCTCTTGCAAAATTTGTATATTTATAGTATAATAATTTTAATTATGGTTTAAATATAACATAAAAAACTTTTTTTGTAAATAACATAGGAGGAATTGGAAATGTTTGAACTTGAAAATGTAATGATGGCAGACCCCGAGCTTGCCGCTGCCATAAAAAATGAAATTGGCAGACAGAGAAGCAAAATCGAGCTTATCGCATCAGAAAACTTTGTAAGCCCCGCTGTTATGGAGGCCATGGGTACACCCCTTACAAATAAATATGCAGAAGGTTATCCCGGCAAAAGATATTACGGCGGTTGCGAATTTGTTGATGTTGTTGAAGATTTGGCAAGAGAACGTGCAAAGGAACTATTTGGTGCAGAATTTGCCAATGTTCAGCCTCACTCAGGTGCTCAGGCAAACCTTGCGGTATTCTTTGCAACAATGGAGCCCGGCGACACATATCTTGGTATGAACCTTGCTCACGGCGGACACCTCAGCCATGGTTCACCGGTAAATATTTCAGGTAAATATTTTAACGTTGTTCCTTATGGTGTCGACGACGTAACACACAGAATCGACTACGACGCACTCCGCAAGCTTGCTATTGAAAATAAACCCAAGCTGATTTTAGCAGGTGCAAGCGCATATGCGCGTGAAATTGATTTTGCAAAATTCCGCGAAATAGCAGACGAGGTTGGCGCATATCTTATGGTTGATATGGCTCACATTGCAGGTCTTGTTGCAGCAGGTCTTCATCCAAGTCCAGTTCCTTATGCAGATTTCGTTACCACAACAACTCACAAGACCCTGCGTGGCCCCAGAGGCGGTATGATTCTATGCAAGGAAAAATATGCACAGATGATAAACAAGGCAGTATTCCCCGGAAATCAGGGCGGCCCCCTTATGCACGTTATAGCAGCTAAGGCTGTATGCTTTAAGGAAGCTCTTTCACCCGAATTTAAGGAATATCAGATGCAGGTTAAGAAGAATGCAGCAGCCCTCTGTGACGAGCTTATGTCTCTTGGTATCGACATCGTATCAGGCGGCACAGATAACCACCTTATGCTTGTTGACCTTTCAAAGAAGGGTCTGACCGGTAAAGAGGTTGAACATAACCTTGACGAAATCGGTATTACCGCAAACAAGAACACCATTCCCAATGACCCACAGAGTCCGTTTGTTACCAGCGGAATCCGTCTTGGCTCACCTGCCGTTACAACCCGCGGCTTTAAGGAAGAGGATATGCGTGAAGTTGCACAGATAATCAATATGGTAATCTGTGATTTTGAAGCAAACAAAGAAGATGCAGCAAAGCGTGTAGACGCCCTTTGCAAAAAATACCCGCTTTATGAATAAACCATTGGCAGACAGACTAAGACCCCAATCTCTTTCAGAGGTTGTGGGTCAAAGTCATATTATAGGTGAAAATAAAGTTTTGACGCAGATTGCTCAAACAGGTAAACTGCCCAATATGATTTTTTACGGACCCTCAGGGGTGGGCAAAACAACCGTTGCAAACATTCTGGCAAAGGCATGCAACAAAACACTTTTCAAGCTGAACGCCACCACAGCATCGGTTGCCGACATCCGTGAAGTTTGTGCCCAAACCGAGACACTTTCCGGCCAAGGCGGAATACTTTTGTATCTGGACGAAATTCAAAACTTTAATAAAAAGCAACAGCAATCCCTGCTTGAATATATAGAAAATGGAAAGATTACCCTTATTGCCAGCACCACCGAAAATCCATATTTTTACGTTTATAACGCTGTGCTCAGCCGTTCGGTAGTTTTCGAATTCAAGTCAATCCCGGCAAAAGATATTGTAAAGGCACTCAAGCGAGCTCTTGATGTGCTATCGGAGGAATTTGGCAGTATAACAGCCGAAGATGAAGCCCTTAACCATATTGCAGAAATGGCAAACGGTGATGTGCGTAAGGCACTGAATTCTTTGGAACTTGCAGCAATCTATTCTCAGCCCGACTCCGATGGAAATCTTTTTATCACACTGGCGGCGGCCGAGCAATGCACCCAGAAAAAAGCCTTTCGTTATGACAAAGCGGGCGACAGTCAGTATGATGTAATGAGTGCTTTGCAGAAATCAATCAGGGGCTCTGACCCTGATGCCGCAATTCACTATTTGGCACGCCTTATTGCCGCCGAGGATTTACAGACAGCCTGCCGACGTCTTATGGTAATAGCCGCTGAAGATATAGGTCTTGCCTATCCCATGGCAATCCCCATTGTCAAGTCTTGTGTTGACAGTGCACTGATGCTTGGTCTTCCCGAGGGCAGAATTCCTCTTGCAGATGCAGCCATTCTTCTTGCAACTGCTCCGAAGTCAAATTCGGCATATATGGCCCTTGCAGGAGCTTTAGCAGATATTGAATCAATGGATACCGGAGAAATCCCCAGACAACTGCAAAATAAGCATTGTGACGGCGAAGGAGACGTGAAAAAGGGTCAAAGCTATCTGTATCCCCACGACTACCCAAATCACTATGTAAAGCAACAATACCTGCCCGACAGAATTAAAAATAAAAGGTATTATGAATACGGCTCCAACAAAACAGAGCAGGCAGCTAAAGAATATTGGGATAAGATTAAAAACAATAAATAGATGCAAAAAAGCCACCCTGATGAGTGGCTTTTCGTTTTTTCAAAAACATAGACTTATTCCTTTGAGTCCAAAAACGCGTTAATCTTTTCAACAAGGGCATCTGCATCAGTACCGTGCACCATACAAGCCTGTTCAATACTTTCGCCACTTGCTGAAGGACAACCCAGACAATGCATTCCTATCTCAAGAAAGAACGGAGCAGTCTCAGGGTCAAGACGAAGAACGTCAAGAATAATTGTATCCTTTGTAACCTTTGCCATTTTTCAAACCTCGCTTTCATATGTCAAATAAATTTTAATCTTCCGCAAATAGTATACCCTATTTCAGGAATATTTTCAAGTACTTTTAAAAAATATATTCTCTGTCATACTAACAGCATAATCATCGACAAAACAATATAACTTTGTCAACTTCATAATAATCTTTTTTAATTTTTATAAATTATTATTGTAAACCAAAATTATTTTTTTAAGTATTCACTCAAAGCCCGATTGTAATGCGGTTTTTCACAGTTTTACCCCTGTTTTTGCCAATTTTTGCCTGTATGTATCCCCAAAGCTGTGGATAACGTGGATAAGTCTGTTAATAACTTGTAGTACGGGCTTTGCCCGTTTTGCCCAATATTATGTAAACCACTTTTGTTGATTTTTATGGTTTACATAATTAAAAAAACTTTTTCTTGACAAGTACTTTTTCATTGGTTTTTTACAAATTTGTTTCTTGTTTTTTACACCGTTTCAAACTTTTCCATCTTCTTTTTTACTCTTTGCAAAGCATTGTCAATTGACTTTGGCGAACGTGATAAAATCGCACCTATTTCCTGATACGACTTCCCTTCAAGATAAAGAGCAAGCACCTGTTTCTCAAGAGTGCTTAAAACCTCTTTCATTTTTCCGGTAAGGAATTCAGCATTTTCTTTACTGATAAAAAGACGTTCAGGGTCATCCGACGAGCTAGGCAGAATTTCTTCAAGCAAGCCCTCCGCATCACCGTCATACATAGGGTTGCTGAGGGACACATATGTATTAAGCGGCATATGCTTCTGTCGGGTAGCGGTTTTCACTGCCGTAATAATCTGACGCTTTATACATAACTCTGCAAAACTCTTAAACGAGGACAGCTTGTCCTTGTCAAAATCACGTATTGCTTTAAAAAGGCCAATCATACCCTCCTGAATTATATCCTTTTCGTCAGCTCCTGCCAGAAAATACATTCTGGCCTTCGCAAGAACGAGATTTTTATAGCGTACAAGCAAACATTCGGTAGCATCCTTATCTCCTGTCCCCGAAAGTTCTACCAACTCCTCATCGGCCATTTTTTCGTATTCTGCATAAAAGTCTGACATAATCTGCCTCCTCTGCAAAGTCAAAAATGGGCTGCCGCTATACCGACAGCCCCATTTTATCATTAAAACTATTTAAGAAGCTCAAGAGTTTCTTTAGCAATCATAAGTTCCTCATTTGTGGGAACAACCAGAATCTTAACCTTAGAATCTGCTGCCGAGATATCCATCTGTGCACCGCGGATTGCCTTTTCGTTCTTTTCAGCATCAACCTTGATTCCAAATACCTCTAAATTCTTTGTGATAGCATCACGCATAATTGGTGTATTTTCGCCGATACCAGCTGTAAAGATAATTGCATCAACTCCACCCATCTTAACCATATATGAGCCAATGAACTTTCTTACGCTTTCAACAAACATATCAAGTGCAAGAGCAGCTCTTTCATTGCCTTCTGCTTGAGCAGCCTCAAGGTCACGGAAGTCAGAGCTTACGCCTGAAATGCCCTGAACCCCTGACTGCTTGTTAAGGAGCGAATCAACATCAGCAATTGACATACCTTCAGCTTCTGCAATGAATTTTACAATAGCAGGGTCGATATCGCCGCAACGTGTACCCATTACAACACCCGCAAGGGGAGTAAATCCCATTGATGTATCAACAGATTTACCACCGTCAACAGCAGTAATACTTGAGCCGTTGCCCATATGACAAGTAATCATTTTAAGTTCTTCGGGCTTCTTACCGAGCATCTTTGCAGCTTCCTGAGATACATATTTATGTGATGTACCGTGGAAACCATATCTTCTAATTTTATGCTTTTCATAAAGTTCATAAGGCACAGCATACATATATGCTTCCTTTGACATTGTCTGGTGGAATGCGGTGTCAAATACACCAATCTGAGGTACACCGGGCATTGCCGCTTCACAAGCTGCGATACCGATAAGGTTTGCAGGGTTGTGAAGGGGTGCAAGCGGAACACAAGCCTCAAGAGCCTTTTTAACTTCATCGTTAATGATTACAGAACCACTGAAGGTTTCACCGCCGTGAACAACACGATGACCAACTGCTGCTATTTCACTCATATCTGAAATAACACCATAGTTTGCATCGGTAAGTGCATCAAGCACCATCTTGATAGCATCAGAATGGTCCTTCATGTTCTTTTCAATAACGTTCTTTTCACCGCCTGCAGGGGTGTGGTTAAGCTTTGAGCCTTCGATACCTATTCTCTCGCAAAGGCCCTTTGCCATAACCTGTTCGGTTTCCATATTAATAAGCTGATATTTAAGTGAAGAGCTTCCTGCGTTTATAACCAAAATTTTCATTTAAATCTACTTCCTTTCGAATTTTTTAATTCTTCTGTGCCTGAACACAAGTAATTGCAACAACACCAACAATATCGTCAGCGCTGCAGCCACGTGACAAGTCATTGATAGGCATTGCAATACCCTGAGTTACAGGGCCGTAAGCCTCTGCCTTTGCCAGACGCTGTGCCAGCTTGTAGCCGATATTGCCTGCATCAAGGTCGGGGAATACAAGAACGTTTGCATGACCTGCAACAGAGCTGCCCGGTGCCTTTGATTCGCCAATTTCGGGAACGATAGCAGCATCAAGCTGAAGTTCGCCGTCAACCTTAAGGTTGGGATTTTCTTCTTTACAAATTCTTGTTGCTTCAACAACTTTAGTAACATCATCGTGCTTTGCACTGCCCATTGATGAGTGTGAAAGCATTGCAACAATTGCTTCCTCCTGAACAAGAAGTTCAAAAGACTCTGCAGAGCACGCAGCGATTGCCGCCAATTCTTCGGGGTTGGGGTTCTGTACAAGACCGCTGTCGCCGAAGATAAATGTTCCGTTTGCACCGTATTCACAATCAGGAACAACTATAACAAAGAAAGCAGAAACAAGCTTTGTGCCGGGCTTGGTTTTAATAATCTGAAGACTAGGTCTCAGGGTGTTTGCTGTTGAATGACAAGCACCTGAAACAACGCCGTCTGCATCACCTGCTTTAACCATCAAGCATGCATAATACATATAATCGCCAAGAGCAGTAGCCTTTGCTTCTTCGTATGTAAGACCCTTAGACTTTCTCAGTTCAACAAAAAGGTTAAGATATTCTTCTGTCTTTTCGTATGTGTATGGGTTAATAATCTTAGCCCCTGTAATGTCATAGCCCTTGCTGTATTTTTCAACTTCTTCAGGAGTACCAACAATAATAATGTTGGCAAAATCCTCCTTAAGAATTTTCTCTGCCGCTTCATAAATTCTGGCATCCATTGATTCAGGAAGAACAATTGTCTTTTTATCTGTTTTTGCTCTTTCCTTTATTGTGTCCAAAAACTTACTCATATTCCGCCTCCGTATATATAAATTTTAGATTTATCCACATAATATTATACTACATTTTACCAACATATGCAAGAAAAAAAAGTAAATTTTTTATTTTTTTGACAAAAATACTTTATTTCACAAAAAAAATAGAGTATACTAAATTTAAGGAGTGAGAATTTTATGAAAACTGCCGCAATAATCTGCGAATATAACCCTTTTCACAAAGGTCACGAATACCAGATTGCACGCACAAAAGAACTGTGCGAAGCTGATTTTGTTGTTGCCATAATGAGCGGCAACTATGTTCAACGCGGTGATATTGCGATATTTCCAAAAGAACTTCGTGCCAAAGCAGCCATTGCCTCGGGTGCAGATTTGGTGATTGAACTGCCCACAGTATTTGCTATGCAGTCGGCTGAGTTCTTCGCTATGGGCGGTGTTTCCATTGCAAACGCATTAGGAATTGTAGATTTCCTCTCCTTTGGTGTGGAATGCGATGACGCCCAACAACTTAAAGAAATTGCAATCCTGTTATGCAATGAAACAACTGAATTTTCCGCTATATTAAAAGAACAACTTGACACAGGTGTTACATACTCTGTCGCAAGGGCCACAGCCATATCAAGAATTCTCGGCAGCGATGTTGCAGCTTTAGTCGATACTCCTAATAACATTTTAGGTATTGAGTATTGCAAGGCTCTTTGCAAGCTAGGCAGTACTATAACACCTATTGCTATCAAACGTAAAGGAGCAAGCCACGATTCTGCAACAGTTGATGATGGGTTTGCCTCGGCAACTTATCTGAGGCAATTAATTACAGAAGGAAAAACCGCTGACGCTTTCTCATTTATCCCAGGCGATTGTCACAACATCTTTAATAATGCTGATATTCATAGTATAACAGCCATGGAAAAATCAATCATTGCGGAGCTTATAAAAATGCCCGCTGAATCCCTTGCCAAAATTTCCGACGTAAGTGAGGGTATAGAAAATCGCATTAAATCTGCCGCCTTGACAGCAACAACTGTCAGCGACCTAACTGATTTGATAAAAACCAAGCGATATACTCACAGCAGAATACGGCGAATTATCCTTTCTGCATACCTTGGAATAACCAATGAGCATCGCAGCACGAATGTTCCATATATAAAAATTCTTGACCACAACAAAAAAGGTCAGGAGCTTATTTCCAAAATAAAAAAGACTGCATCTGTGCCGATAGTAAGAAATACATCACAGGTGAACAAGCTTAAAAAGCCAGAAATGAAAGACTTTTGGGAAAGAGAGCGTATCTTTGATAAATTGTATGAACTATTTAAAATCTAGTTAAAATACCCCAAGCAATTGCTTGGGGTATTCTACTCAAAAAAAATATCCGTTCCAAATGGAACGGATATTTTAGTAAACATAAGTTTATTTACGTTAATTACTCAATGATTTCTGTAACAACGCCTGAACCAACTGTACGTCCACCTTCACGGATAGCGAAACGGAGACCTTCTTCAACAGCGATTGTTGTTGTAAGTTCAACAGTCATTGTAACGTTATCACCAGGCATACACATTTCTGTGCCTTCAGGAAGGTTAACTACACCAGTAACGTCAGTTGTTCTGAAGTAGAACTGGGGTCTGTAGTTTGTGAAGAAAGGAGTATGACGTCCGCCTTCTTCCTTGGTCAGAACGTAAACTTCACCCTTGAACTTTGTGTGAGGATGAATTGTACCAGGCTTTGCAAGAACCTGTCCTCTTTCGATTTCGTTTCTCTGAACACCACGGAGAAGAGCACCGATGTTGTCACCAGCTTCAGCCTGATCAAGAAGCTTTCTAAACATTTCAATACCTGTAACAACAACTTTTCTTGATTCTTCAGCAAGACCAACGATTTCAACTTCGTCAGAAAGGTTAAGAGTACCTCTTTCAACTCTACCTGTAGCAACTGTACCACGGCCTGTGATTGAGAATACGTCTTCAACAGGCATAAGGAAAGGAAGATCTGACTTTCTTTCAGGTGTAGGAATGTAAGCATCTACTGCATCCATAAGTTCCTTAATGCAAGCATATTCAGGAGCTGAAGGATCTGTTGATGCAGATTCAAGAACTGCAAGACCTGAACCCTTAACGATCGGGATTTCATCACCGGGGAATTCGTATTCTGAGAGAAGGTCACGGATTTCCATTTCAACGAGTTCGAGAAGTTCGGGGTCGTCAACCTGGTCAACCTTGTTCATGAATACAACAATCTTCGGAACGCCAACCTGACGTGAAAGCAGGATGTGTTCTCTTGTCTGAGGCATAGGACCATCAGCTGAAGAAACAACGAGGATAGCACCGTCCATCTGAGCAGCACCAGTGATCATGTTCTTAACGTAGTCAGCATGTCCGGGGCAGTCAACGTGTGCATAGTGACGTGTTTCTGTTTCGTATTCAACGTGAGCTGTAGAGATCGTGATACCTCTTTCTCTTTCCTCAGGAGCCTTATCGATCATATCGTAAGCTTCGTACTGAGCCTTACCATCCATAGCAAGCACCTTTGTGATTGCAGCGGTAAGAGTTGTTTTACCATGGTCAACGTGCCCGATAGTACCAATGTTAACATGGGGTTTGGTTCTTTCATATTTAGCTTTTGCCATTTTTATTTCCTCCTAACTTGGATATAAGTTAATTAATTTACTAATTATTTTACTACAAAAGTGAATAGTTTTCAATAGCTTTTTCAAAAAAAGTTTGAAAAAAGTGCACAATTATTCACTCTTTGCTCTGTCACTGATAATCTTATCCTGAACAGACTTTGGAACTTCGCTGTAGTGTGAAGGTTCCATAGAATACTGACCACGGCCCTGTGTGCCTGAACGAAGAACAGTTGCATAACCGAACATTTCAGAAAGTGGAACGTCCGCAGTAACCTGAGTAACGCCACCTGATCTTGATTCCTGGCACTTAATCATACCACGTCTTGAGCTAAGGTCACCGATAACAAAACCGAGGTAGTCATCAGGTGTGATTACATTAACAAGCATAATAGGTTCTTTGAGAACAGGGTCAGACTTTCTCATAGCGTCCTTGAATGCCATAGATGCAGCAATCTTAAATGCCATTTCAGAAGAGTCGACTTCGTGGTAAGAACCATCATAAAGTGTAGCCTTGAGGTCAACTACGTTGTAGCCTGCAAGAACACCATTAAGCATAGCGCTCTGGATACCAGCGTCAACAGCAGGAATATATTCCTTAGGAACAGCACCGCCGACAACCTTATTTTCAAATATATATCCTTCGCCTTCTTCAAGGGGTTCAAACTTAACAAGTACGTGACCGTACTGACCTTTACCACCTGACTGACGAGCATACTTATGTTCAACGTCAACAGGCTTACGGAATGCTTCACGGTAAGATACCTGAGGCTGACCAACATTAGCTTCTACCTTAAATTCACGAAGGAGACGGTCAACAATGATTTCAAGGTGAAGTTCACCCATACCTGCAATGATTGTCTGACCTGTTTCTTCGTCGGTATATGTCTTAAATGTAGGATCTTCTTCTGCAAGCTTTGCAAGAGCAATACCCATCTTTTCCTGACCTGCTTTTGTCTTGGGTTCAATAGCAACACGAATAACAGGTTCAGGGAAGTTCATAGACTCAAGGATAATAGGATGCTTTTCATCGCAAAGAGTTTCACCTGTTGTTGTATTCTGGAGACCAACTGCAGCTGCAATGTCACCTGAGTATACTATATCAAGGTCTTCTCTGTGGTTTGCGTGCATCTGAAGGATTCTACCCATACGTTCTCTCTTACCCTTGCAAGAGTTGAGAACGTGTGAACCCTTTTCAAGTGTACCTGAATATACACGGAAGAAACAAATCTTACCAACAAATGGGTCTGTTGCAATCTTAAACGCAAGAGCTGCAAAAGGCGCGTCATCTGTTGAAGGTCTTTCATCATCTTCGTCTGTGTCGGGATTTACACCCTTGATGTTAGGAACATCTGTTGGTGCAGGCATATATTCAATAACTGCATCAAGGAGCAGCTGAACGCCCTTGTTTCTATATGCTGTTCCGCAAAGAACAGGTACGATTTCGTTGTTGATTGTTGCACGACGGAGTGCCGCCTTAAGCTCATCAACTGTGATTTCTTCACCGCCAAAGTACTTTTCAAGAAGTTCTTCGTCAGTTTCGCAAATAGCTTCAACCATCTTATCATGATACTCCTGAGCTTTGTCAGCCATATCAGCAGGAATAGCATCCTTGTGATAGTTGTTGCCGAGTTCATCATCATAAATCTCGGCTTCCATATTCATAAGGTCAATGATACCAACGAATGTATCCTCAGCACCGATAGGAAGCTGGATGGGAACACCGTTTGCATTGAGTCTTTCGTGAATCATGTTTACTACATTGTAGAAATCTGCACCCATGATATCCATTTTGTTAACGAATATCATACGGGGAACCTTATATTCGTCAGCCTGACGCCAAACTGTTTCTGACTGGGGTTCAACACCACCCTTAGCACACATAACAGTAACAGAACCGTCAAGAACTCTCAGCGAACGCTGAACTTCAACTGTGAAGTCAACGTGTCCGGGAGTATCAATAAGGTTGATTCTGTGCTTCTGACCTGCGTAAGGGCCTTCTTTAGGTTCCCAGAAACATGTTGTAGCAGCAGAGGTGATTGTAATACCACGCTCCTGTTCCTGAGCCATCCAGTCCATAGTAGCGCCGCCTTCGTGGGTTTCACCAAGTTTATGGTTGATACCTGTGTAATACAAGATACGTTCTGAAGTAGTAGTCTTTCCGGCATCGATGTGAGCCATGATACCAATATTTCTTGTTCTTTCAAGCGAATACGCTCTACCCATAGTAACTCCTTTCAACACATTAAATGTGTTAATTTAATCGAAATTGGCTTTAATCCGTACGGAATTTTGCGAAGAAAATTGCCTTAGCTTTGGTGAATGCGAAATGTGAAAAAGCGGAGTGTATATAATATACACGAGCATTTTTCATCATTGAGCACATTCGCCGAATATGAGGCGATTTTTAAAGCAGAATTACCAGCGGAAGTGAGCGAATGCCTTATTCGCTTCAGCCATTTTGTGTGTGTCTTCTTTCTTTTTGAAAGCACCGCCTGTGCTGTTTATCGCATCCATAAGCTCGTTTGCAAGTCTTTCAGCCATTGTTCTTTCGCTTCTCTGTCTTGCATAGAGTGTGATCCATCTGAGGCCCAGTGTTTCGCGTCTTTCAGCTCTAACTTCGATAGGAACCTGATAGTTAGCACCTCCGACACGTCTAGCTTTAACCTCCAATACAGGCATAACGGCATTCATAGCTTCCTCAAAAACTTCAACAGGATCTTTACCTGTTTTTTCCTTTATGATTGCAAATGCATCATAAACGATAGCCTGAGCAACACCCTTCTTGCCGTCGAGCATAATATTGTTGATAAGACGAGTAACAGTCTTGCTGTTGTACATAGGATCCGGTAACACGTCACGACGTGCAATATGTCCTTTTCTTGGCACTTATCTTCCCTCCATTCTTTGTGAATAATATCCACAAGGTACTCAATACCCTTAAGGATACTGCTAGTGCTGTATACTATATACAACCGGGACTGAACCCAATATATATAAAATAGTAATACGCACTATAAAGTAATTTTCATACTTGAACTTTTGTCTTACTTACCTTCTTTAGGTCTCTTAGCTCCGTACTTAGATCTTGACTGGTTACGTTTCTGAACGCCCTGTGTATCAAGTGTACCACGGATAATGTGATAACGTACACCAGGGAGGTCCTTAACTCTACCGCCACGGATAAGCACTACGCTATGCTCCTGGAGATTGTGACCAATACCGGGAATATAAGCTGAAACTTCGATACCGTTTGTAAGACGAACTCTGGCAACCTTACGGAGCGCTGAGTTAGGCTTCTTGGGTGTCATTGTTCTAACAGAAGTACAAACACCTCTCTTCTGCGGTGAATCCTGATCTGTGTATTTCTTCTTGATGGTATTGAAACCCTTGAGAAGAGCAGGAGCAGTAGATTTCTTTTCCGCAGTCTGTCTGCCTTTCTTAACTAACTGGTTAAATGTTGGCAATTATTTTCACCTCCTGTATATAAATTCGACGGGGACTAAAGCCCCTGTATAAAAACGCATATTATGCGTCCTTACCCAAAATTGTTGCTACCGCAGTGGGGACCTCAACGTGACAAGCCTTTGCAAGCTCCTTCATATTGTTGACGTAAATCACCTCTACGTTTTTTTTACCGCAAAGTCTTTCCAAAGGAAAAACCACGTGGCTGTCTGCATCACGGGCAACAAAAACCATTTTTGCTTTGCCTGATTCGATAACCTTTTTAGACTGTTTAAGCCCTACCACATGCGGGTTTTGTTTTATTCGTTCCATTTTATTTCACCTTGCACTCTTGGTGCGGGGATTTGGCGAAATACCGCACTATCCCAATATTACAAAATACACTTGATTGTACCATTTTTCAAGTCATTTGTCAAGTACTACATATATTGTTTCTAGCAAAAATTTTTCACAAATTATTGGATTTTAATACCTTATATATGTAAGAAAGATACAAAACACCCAATTAGACTCCTACGCCTGCTCCTTTGCCGCGATTAGAGCCTGCGCCAACTGGTCGGGACAGGAAGTGCCGCGTCCGTTGCAGTCAATGCCGCGAAGTCTTGATATTGCCTCGTCAACATCCATTCCTTCAACCAGCCGTGCTACACCCTGAGTGTTGCCCATACATCCAAATACAAATTTAACATTTTTTACAGCATTACCGTCAAGGTCAAATGAAATTTCTCTTGAACATGTCCCACAGGTTTTATAAGAAAAGCTTTTCATAAATATTCTCCTTTATTTAGTTTTGCACAAAAAAAGAACGCCCATCGGCGTTCTTTTCAAGAGATAAACTCTTATTTGTTGATAAGGTCCTTAAGAGCCTTGCCAGCTTTGAAAGCGGGAACCTTAGCTGCAGCAATCTTCATTTCTGCGCCTGTCTGGGGGTTTCTGCCTGTTCTAGCTGCTCTTTCTCTTACTTCAAAGCCACCGAAACCAACGAGCTGAACTTTGTCGCCCTTAGCAAGAGCGCCTTCAACTGCACCTACAAATGCGTTGAGAGCTGCTTCTGCATCCTTCTTTGAAAGGTTAGCTTTTTCAGCCATTGCTGCGATCAATTCTGTTTTATTCATTTTTAAAACTCCTTTTCTTTTAAATATAATAAATATTTAAGTAATTAATTAATAACGTTATTACTATATTACTACATATTTTTGTAAATTTCCATAGTTTTCTCTATTTTTTTTTAAATTTGTTAATTTTGACAAATTTATAACAATTGTTTTGCATTAAATGCACAGTAAAACTACGTTTTTTTGTACTTTGAAACCAATCCTCCTTGTTGCAAAGAGTATTTCCAACACTACTCAGGATTATTCATCAACATTTCATTCAGCTCTGCACGCGTAATAAGCACCTGCCTGGGTTTTGTACCCTCATAAGGACCGATAATTCTGTTTTCTTCAAGCTGATCAATGATTCGTGCCGCTCTTTGATAACCAATCTTATACTTCCGCTGAAGCATTGCAACAGATGCCTGACCCGACTCAAACACCAGCTCTGCCGCCTTAATAAACAGAGCATCCCTGTCGCCGCTGCGTGTGTGGTCATCATCGTCATCCGCATCATCGGCGCGAGCCTCCTGCTCGCGCTCGATATGCTCAAGGATGGTCTCATCATACTCCGCCTCGTACTGTTTCTTTACAAATGCAATTATATCCTCTATTTCCTCATCAGAAAGGAAGTTACCCTGAATTCTTATAGGTTTGGTTGCACCACGAGGTGCATAAAGCATATCACCCTTACCCAAAAGCTTTTCAGCACCCATACTGTCTAAAATTGTACGGCTGTCTATCTGTGAAGATACCGCAAACGAAATTCGTGACGGAACATTTGCCTTAATTACACCGGTAATTACATCAACAGAGGGTCTTTGTGTTGCTATCACAAGATACATACCTGCTGCTCTGGCAAGAGCCGCAAGGCTGTTTATTGCATCTTCCACCTCATTTTTTGCCGCCAGCATAAGGTCAGCAAGCTCATCAATAATAATTACAATTTCAGGCAATTTGTTTTCAGGGGTTTCGTTTTCTTCCATTAAGTCATTGTAACCCTGAATGTTGCGCACCTTGTTATCCTTCATAAGCTGATAACGGTTTTTCATTTCAGCAACCGCCCAGTTGAGAGCCCCTGCCGCATGCTTAGGGTCGGTAACAACAGGAATAAGAAGATGCGGAATTCCATTATAAACACCAAGCTCTACCATTTTGGGGTCAACCATAATCATTTTGACCTCATTTGGTTTTGCCTTATATAAAATACTAGTTATCAGAGAATTTATACAAACACTCTTACCCGAACCGGTAGCACCTGCAATAAGAACATGAGGGAAGCTTGCAATATCTGCAATCACACAATTACCACCGATATCCTTACCCAAAGCAAACGCCGTCTTTGATTTAAAGTCTCGGAATTTATCTGTGTCAATAACCTCACGGATTGGCACAGGGCTTGGGGTTTCATTTGGTATCTCGATACCGATTGCCGATTTTCCGGGAATAGGCGCCTCGATACGAACACCGGATGCTGCCAGACTCAATGCAATATCGTCTGCCAGATTAGTAATCTTTGAAACCTTAACACCAAAACCCGGCTGAAGTTCAAACCTGGTAACAGTCGGCCCTTGAGTAATATTTATAATTTTTGCCTCAACCTTAAAGCTTGCCAGAGTTTCAAGAAGTCTGTTTGCTTTTTCTTCAAGTTCGTGCTTAATTTCGGCGCGGCTCTTTGTTTTTGGCTTAGGCTTTGCAAGAAGTGAAACCGACGGCAATTTATAATTAATCAGTTTTGTTGCTTCAATACTCTCCTTCGCAAGTGCATTGACACTGTTTGCTGCCTGCTGAACCTCCTGCTGACTCATACGCTTGCCAACCATGACTGCACTGTCAAGAGGAACACCAGCATCAAGTGCCGCCTGAGTAAGCGGGTCGACCTTATCCTCCATCTGTGCCTGAGTAGGCGGTTCAAACTCGTCATCATCAGTCGCTTTAAAATTTCCGTTTTCATCAGGCAGTTGTGTAAGAACACCCGTCTTTACATCTTCAATTCTAAAAGGAGTCCTTTTTTCGGAAGTCTTCACTGCCGATTGTTCCTGCTGGGCAATAACCTCACGAGTAGCCTCTGTCACTTCATCAGCGATATCTTCTTCAAACACAAATCTCCTGACAGGCGTTGTTTCGGGTTTTTTTGCTACAGCTTCTATTTCTCCGCTCTTAAAATACACATCAAAATAATCACTATTAGGAGCTTTAGTCGGCTGATAATCATCCTGAACTACAGTTGTGACCCTTTCGTCTTTTCCACGGAGTTTTTTTCTGACTCTCTTTTCGACAACTGTCGAATCCTCTTCAATTTCAATTTCTTCGTCAAGATTCTCAGCTATTTTATCACGGTTTTTCTTCATAAATGAGCCGATTTTCCTAAACAGCTTTTCAATCGACACCTCGGTAAGAACAACCAACAGAATTAGAATAACAGCCACCGAAAGAATAATTGTACCAACCGCACCGATAAGTTTAGAAAGTCCTGCACAAAGCAGCCCGCCGATAACACCACCACCTGCAATACCGTAAGAATACATAGACTGTACCGACTCAATAAAGGAATTATAATTCCATTCATAACCGCCACAAAACGATGCCCAGAGCACTGATATGAAAATCATCAAAAGTGCAAGTAACCATATTTTATATGTAGCCTTTTCGTTTTTCTTTTCGATAAACATATCGACGCCTGCCCATATAACAAACACAAAGAAAATCATTGACGGACCGCCAAATAAACCCAGAACAAGCTCTTTAAACCAGTGTCCCACTGCACCTGTAACATCAAAATAAAGAGATACTACCAAAAATATTCCCACAGCTATAAGCACAATACCTTTAACCTCGGCACCACGGGTCTTTTTTGCTGTTGCTCTTTCCTTAGGGGTTACATTCTTTTTTCTGCCATTTGCTTTTGAAGGCTGGGTCGCCTTTGACACCCCATTCTTTTTCTTTTCTGCCATATTATTACACACCACTTTTCCTCTGTTGAAATCTATATTATATAAAAATAAAATACAAAATTACTGCAAGACCCAATATAATTCTGTAAACACCAAAACTCTTAAAATTATGTTTCTTCACAAAATTCATTAAAAATTTAATCGAAAGCATTGAAACTATATACGCCACCAACATACCGCCGAGAAGCACCGCCGCATCCTGACCGCTCATCACAAGTCCGTATTTAAGTATCTTCAAAAAGCTTACTCCAAACATAACGGGAATCGCAAGAAAGAACGAAAACTCTGCCGCCATACTCCTGCTGCAACCAAGAAGCATTGCTCCAAGAATTGTAGAACCCGAGCGTGATGTGCCCGGTATGATTGAAAGCACCTGAAATGCGCCAATCAAAAGTGCGGTTTTGTAATTAAGTTCCTTCATATTATATATAGTAGTCTTTTTATTTGCTTTTTCGACAAATATAAATGCAATACCATAAATAACCAGCATAGCCGATACAACCTGCCAGTTTTCAAATCTTTCCATTATTGGGTCAAGAATGAGACCTATTACCGCCGCAGGAAGGCAGGCTACAATAACCTTAAACCACATATTCCACGTATCTATTCTTTCTTCACGTGTTTTGGATGGTGAAAACGGATTAAGCTTTTTAAAATACAACGCAACAACCGCAAGTATTGCCCCAAGCTGGATTACATACAAATACAAATCGGATGCGGTAAATCCGTCATAGTTTCTTAAAAATTCATTCACAAGAATCATATGTCCGGTGGAACTTATGGGTAACCATTCAGTAACGCCCTCCACAAGACCCAAAATAACTGATTTCATCATTTCAAGCGCAAACATCAGCAATCCTCCAATCTATGTAGTTATACATATATATTCAGCATATACCAAAATATATTTTATCACAAAAAAACTTTTGTGACAAGGGTTTTAATAAAAATTCCCGCCACATAGAAGAACAAGCCACGGACAACAAAACTGTCCGCAGCTTGTTCATATATGAATACATCTTAGGGAGCAAAATTAATATTTAATATATTCCGCAGGATTTTTATATTCGCCGTTTGCCAGAACTTCAAAATGCAGATGTGGCTGAGAGTTCGCCTCTAAAGAACCCGATTGTCCTATGCCACCGATTATATCTCCGCGACTGACCTTTGTGCCGGCACTAATAAAGTCAAGACTTTGAAGATTTGCATATAACGATGAAATCCCGTCCTTGTGGTCAACAACCACCACTATTCCCAGAAATTCATCATCATACACTTTTGACACAATACCACTCTCAGCAGCCTTTACAGGATCACCCTCTGCAGCCGCAATATCCATGCCATTGTGTGTACGCCAATCGTCCATTGCTGTGCAGTAGACAAGTTCCTCAACCGAACATTCTGCAATGACCTCTCCCTGACAAGGCTTTATCATCGCAAATTCAGGTTCAGGCTCGGCCACAGTCTCGATAGCCTCATCTTCCGGCATCTGTTGCGTAGAGATTGGTTCCTGCCTCATCTCTTTTTCTTTAGAATTTTCTCTTTTCGACTTTTGCTCGATTTTCTTTTCATCAATTACATCTACGTCAATCACTTCAACGCCGCTTTCGGCAACTGCTTCCTGCCATGCGTTTTCATCAAACGAAAGCAAATCATTCTCCGCAGATGTTTGAAGATACCGTGCATATACATAAAAACCCACTACTGCAACCAGCGAAAACAGGGCTATGTATACCCCTTTGTTTTCGGCAAACATTCTTAATCTGCTTTTTTTGTTTTTACTTTTTGTATTTTTCAACTTGTCAACACCTCCATATTTCAAGTGTTGACAATTCAGCTTCTTTTATACGGCATTTTTTAAATTTTTTGGAATTTTTATGGTGTATTCAATATACTCCTCATTTTCAACCTCGGTAGATTTTGCGGCAATTCCTGCTTTTTTCATTATATCTACAGCCTGACGGATTGTGTTTGAGAAAATTCTTACATCCCTGAATGCCCTGATACTGTATTGCTTAGATGCCGTTTCGGTTTTCTTTTCCGTTTTCAACATTTCTTCAACTAGTTCTTCAGATTTCATTACATTAAGTCCGCGGCTGATTATTATATTAAGAGCCTTTATACGGCTTTTTTCATCACACAGGCGAAGCAAAGCGCGAGCATGTCTTTCGGTAAGATTATTTTCAGAAAGCTTTTCTCTTATTTCAGGAGACAGCTTTAAAATTCTTATTTTATTTGCAATTGCAGACTGACTTTTGCCCAGCCGTGCCGCCAGTTCTTCCTGCGTAATTCCATGTTCCGAAAGTAGCGAGCAAAATGCCTCTGCCTCCTCTATGTATCCTAAATTTTCTCTCTGGATGTTTTCAATCAGAGCCATAACTGCACTGTCTGTTCCTCCGGCTCGCACCACCACTGCAGAAATCTGCGACATTCCTGCCATACGGCAGGCGCGAAGACGCCTTTCGCCGGCTATCAGTTCGTAGTCACATTCGTTTATCTGTCTTACCACCACCGGTTGCATAAGCCCATACTTTTTTATAGACCTACACAAACCCTCAAGGGCATCCTTGTCCATCTCGCGTCGTGGCTGATAGGGATTGGGTCTTACGCTTTCTATGGGGAGATATACCGCTCTTGCATTATTTTCTTCTGTATACATACCTGACATAATTTAACCTTTCCTTTCTTTTATAATTTAATTTCACGTTTCTATCTCATTTTACCATATGTATTCCTAAATTACAAATTTTTCCATATGCAATATCTGCATAATTTCTTGTTCTTTCGGGAATACAAGCCACCTGTCTTTTTATTTCTTTGTAATGCTACATAATATGAAAGAAAATTTTAACATAAGAAAAAAGAGACGATGCTGAACCGACCTCCCAATCGTTAGATTTTGGGTCTAACTTTTGGGGGTCGGTTCATGCCCCTCGTCTCTTTTTTAGTTGTTTTAAGTTTTAGAATAAGCCACTGATAATGCCATTTTCATCGACATCAATTTTCTCTGCCGCAGGGACTTTAGGAAGTCCCGGCATTGTCATAATGTCACCTGTCAGTGCGACAATAAATCCGGCACCTGCCGAAACCTTTACATTCCGTACAGTCACAACAAAATCTTCGGGTGCACCAAGCTTTGTCATATCATCAGAAAAGCTGTACTGAGTCTTTGCCATACAGATTGGAAGTTTATCATAGCCAAGAGCATTGAGCTTTGCAATTTCCTTTTTTGCCACAGGTGTAAACGCTGCACCTGCACCGCGATATACACGCTTTACAATAGTGTCAATTTTATTTTCAATAGTATCATTAAGGTCATAACTGAACGAGAAATCATTAGTCTGCTCACACAGTCTTACAACCTCTTCTGCCATTTCCACACCGCCATTGCCACCTTCTGCCCATACATTTGACAGAACAACATTAACCCCAAGGGTCTTGCACTTGTCAATAACAAGCTGAACTTCGGTATCGGTATCGGTTGGGAAACGATTTACTGCAACAACCGAGGGAAGTTTGTAAACCTCCTTGATGTTTGCAATATGTCGGAGCAGGTTGGGAATACCCTTCTCCAGTGCCTCTAAATTTTCGCAACCTAATTCGGTTTTAGAAACACCACCATGCATTTTAAGAGCACGTATTGTTGCAACCATAACAACCGCATCGGGTTTTAAACCTGCATAACGGCACTTAATATCAAGGAATTTCTGTGCACCAAGGTCGGCACCGAAGCCTGCCTCGGTAATTACATAGTCACCAAACCGCATCGCCATTTCGGTTGCAATAACCGAGTTGCATCCGTGAGCAATATTTGCAAAGGGACCGCCGTGAACAAATGCAGGAGTTCCCTCAAGGGTCTGTACAAGGTTGGGCTTAAGCGCATCCTTAAGGAGTGCTGTCATAGCACCTGCCGCGCCAATCTGACCTGCTGTGACGGGTTCTTCATCATAGGTATAGCCCACCACAATTCGTGACAATTTTTCCTTTAAATCTGATATCGAAGATGCCAGACAAAGCACCGCCATAATCTCTGACGCAACAGTTATATCATAACCATCTTCACGTGGAACACCATTAACTCTGCCACCAAGACCATCGGTAACAAATCTCAGCTGACGGTCATTCATATCAACACAACGCTTCCAGGTAATGCGTCTGGGGTCAATATTCAGTTTATTGCCCTGATAGATATGATTGTCAAGCATTGCGGCAAGAAGGTTGTTTGCCGCACCAATTGCATGAAAGTCACCTGTAAAATGAAGGTTAATATCCTCCATAGGTACAACCTGGGCATATCCGCCACCGGCGGCACCGCCCTTGACACCGAATACGGGTCCAAGTGACGGTTCCCGCAGGGCAACCATTACGTTCTTTCCTATCTTCTTCATACCGTCTGCAAGACCAATGGTTGTAGTAGTCTTGCCTTCGCCTGCAGGAGTAGGTGTTATAGCTGTAACAAGAACAAGTTTAGCCTTTCTCTCTTTTTCTTTTAAAAGTGAAAGGTCAATCTTCGCTTTGTAGTTCCCGTAAAGCTCAATGTATTTTTCGTTAATTCCTGCAGATTTTGCAATTTCGCAGATATTCTGCATATTGACACTTTGAGCAATTTCAATATCTGTTTTCATCAGATTTACCTCCAAATACTATTGCTTACAACTTATAGTAATCCACAGCGGATTTGAAGATTCCCATATCAAAGTCGCCCTCAACATTCTTGTAAAGTCCGTAACCCCATCTTTCGGTATGACCCATCTTACCAAGAACTCTGCCATCGGGCGATGTGATACCTTCGATTGCAAAGGTTGAGCCGTTGGGGTTGTATTGAATTTCGTTGGTTGGGTTGCCGCTGAGGTCAACGTACTGTGTAAGAATCTGTCCGTTTTCGGCAAGCTCTTTTACAAGAGCATCACTTGCCATAAAGCGACCCTCACCATGCGAAATGGGAACAGTGTAAATATCACCCACATTTGCATTAGCCATCCATGGAGACTTGTTTGAAACAACACGTGTGCGTACAAGTTTAGACTGGTGACGTGAAATTGTGTTGTAGGTAAGTGTGGGGCAATTTTCATCGGTATCAATAATCTTGCCGTAGGGTACAAGGCCAAGCTTGATAAGAGCCTGGAAACCGTTGCATATACCGCACATCAAGCCGTCACGCATATCAAGGAGTTCGGATGTAGCTTCCTTAATTTCAGGGTTGCGGAAGAACGCTGTTATAAACTTTGCTGAACCATCAGGCTCGTCACCGCCGGAGAAACCGCCGGGAATGAACACTATCTGTGATTCCTTAAGCGATTTTGCAAACGCCTCAACAGATTCAGAAATTGCCTGAGGTGTGAGGTTGTTTATTACAAAAATCTCGGGCTCGGCACCTGCATCACGCATAACCTTTGCTGTATCAAATTCGCAGTTTGTTCCTGGGAACACAGGAATGAGCACCTTAGGCTTTGCAACACCGATTTTGGGAGCAACCACAGTTTTTGCTTCATAGCTGAATGTGGGGATGTCCTTCTTTTCGGTTTCAATATTGCAGGAATAAATTTTTTCAAGCTTATTTTCGTACTCTCTGGAAAGCTCCTTCATACAAACTGTATCGTCTTTGTATGAGATAGCCAGTTCTTCGGTAGTATAGCCAAGTACTATGCCAACATTTTCGTCACTTTCAAGCTCAACAATAAATGAACCATAGCTGTAACCAAAAATATCACCAAGAGTGATTGCATCATTAAACTTAAAGCCAATATCATTACCAAAGCCCATCTTCATTACTGCCTCGGCAATACCGCCGTATGTGGGTGTATATGCGCTGAGTGCCGCACCACTGCGAACTAGAGCTGTAACCATCTTAAAGCAATCAAGCAAACTTTCAGTAACAGGAAGACCATTTTTGTCATATTCAGGCTTAATCCATACAACCTTATTTCCTGCCTTTTTAAATTCAGGGGAAATGATGTTGTCAACATTTTCATCTGTAACTGCAAATGAAACAAGTGTGGGCGGAACATCAATATTTTCAAAAGTACCGCTCATTGAGTCCTTACCGCCGATAGCCGCAATTTCAAGATTTTTCTGTGCATCAAATGCGCCAAGAAGAGCTGCCATAGGCTTACCCCAACGTTTGGGATCCTTTTTGGGCTTTTCAAAATATTCCTGGAACGTGAGGTATACATCCTTGAATTCGGCACCTGTTGCAACAAGCTTTGCAACCGATTCCACAACAGCAAGATATGCGCTGTGATATGGGCTCTTTTCAGCAATAAATGGGTTATATCCCCATGACATTACAGATGCAGTTCTGGTATGCTTCTTTTCAACAGAAACCTTATTTACCATTGCCTGAATGGGTGTTATCTGGTTCTTTCCGCCAAACGGCATTAAAACTGTACCTGCACCGATTGTAGAGTCAAAGCGTTCAGAAAGGCCTCTCTTTGAGCAAACATTAAGGTCTGCCGCAAGGTTCATATATCCTGCCTTGAAATCCTTAACCTCTGCCTTTTTATAACACTCGGGTTTGCTTGGTGCAATATCAATGTGCTTTTCAGCACCATTTGAATTAAGGAACTCACGGGAAATATTTACAATTTCCTTACCATTCCATCTCATAATCAAATAGGGCTTTTCTTTAACTACTGCCACAACTGTTGCTTCTAAGTTTTCGCTCTTTGCAAGTTCCTTAAAGCGTTCAACGTCATCAGCCGCAACAACAACCGCCATTCTCTCCTGAGATTCGCTGATTGCAAGTTCTGTTCCGTCAAGTCCTTCGTATTTTTTGGGAACTGCATTAAGATCGATTTCCAAACCGTCAGCCAACTCACCAATAGCAACTGACACACCGCCTGCACCAAAGTCATTACAACGTTTAATAAGGAGAGATGCCTCTTTGTTGCGGAATAATCTTTGCAGTTTTCTTTCTTCAGGGGCATTACCCTTTTGAACTTCTGCACCGCAGGACTCCAATGATTCAACTGTATGTGATTTTGAAGAGCCTGTTGCACCGCCGCAGCCGTCACGGCCTGTTTTGCCGCCAAGGAGAATTACGATATCTCCATCTTCGGGACGTTCGCGTCTTACATTTTCAGCAGGAGCTGCCGCAACAACAGCACCGATTTCCATACGTTTTGCCGCATAGCCATCGTGATAAAGTTCGTCAACCTGACCTGTAGCAAGACCAATCTGGTTGCCGTATGAGCTGTAACCGGCCGCCGCACCGGTAACAATCTTTCTTTGAGGAAGCTTGCCCTCAATTGTTTCAGAAACAGGCTTTAACGGGTCAGCCGCACCTGTAACACGCATTGCCGCATAAACATATGAACGTCCTGACAGCGGGTCACGGATTGCACCGCCGATACAGGTTGCAGCACCACCAAAGGGCTCGATTTCTGTGGGATGGTTGTGGGTTTCGTTCTTAAACAAAAGCAACCATTTTTCGGTCTTTCCGTCAACATCCACATCAATTTTAACAGTACAAGCATTGATTTCTTCACTTTCGTCAAGGCCGTCAAGCTTGCCGTTTGCCTTAAGATATTTTGCGGCAATTGTACCAATATCCATAAGGTTAACCGGTTTTGTTCTTCCAATTGCCTTGCGAGTTTCGATATATCTGTCATAAGCCGCCTGCAAAAGCTCGTCCTCAAATTTGACGCTGTCAATTGTTGTAAGGAAGGTTGTGTGACGACAATGGTCTGACCAGTAGGTATCAATCATTCTGATTTCTGTGATTGTGGGATTGCGTTTTTCGCTGATGAAATAGTTTTGACAGAACTTGATATCATCAATATCCATTGCAAGACCCATATCATCAATCATTTTAGCAAGACCCGCCTCGTCTAAGTCAATAAACCCATCAAGTGTTGCGACTGTTTCAGGGATGTCATAAACCGCCTTAAGGGTTTCAGGCATCTCAAGTGTCGCCTCTCTTGATTCAACGGGGTTAATAACATACTTCTTGATTTCAGCAATATCTGCATCTGTCAGCTTGCCGTAAAGCATATAAACCTTTGCTGCCTTAACGGTAGGACGGTCGCCCTTTGAAATAAGCTGTATACATTCCTCGGCTGAGTTTGCACGAAGGTCAAACTGACCGGGCAAAAATTCAACAGCAAATATATAATCACACTTATCTGTGATTTCGTCTGTTACGATATCAAGCTGAGGCTCAGAAAACACCGTCTTTTTGCAATAATCAAAAAGCTCCTTATCAATATTTTCAACATCATAACGGTTAATTATTCTTACATTGTCAAGCCCCTTTATCTGCAGAAGCTTAACCAGGTCGTTTTTCAGCGATTTTGCCTCTGCGGCAAGCTCACTTTTCTTTTCAACAAAAACTCTGTATACCATAATTCTTCCTTTCCTAGTTCAAAGCAGCCAGGGCTTTTTGTCCTATATCTTTTCTATAATATGCGTTGTCGAATTTAACAGATTCTGCCGTTTTGTAAGCAGCAGATATTGCACAGTTAAGGCAATCACCAACCTCTGTTACACCAAGAACTCTTCCGCCACCTGTCACAAGCTTGCCGTCTTTGATTTTTGCCCCTGCCACAAAAATTCCATCAGAATTTTGGGGAAGGGTAATTTCAAAACCTGTTTCATACTTGCCGGGATAGCCATTTGATGCAACAACAACACAACAAGCAGATTTTTCAGAGAACTTAACCTCTGCATCTTTGAGTGTCCCCGCTTCAACGTGCTGCATAATTTCAAAAAGATCGCTTTCAAGAAGTGGGAGAACAACCTGAGTTTCAGGGTCACCGAAGCGGCAGTTGTATTCAATAACCTTGGGGCCGTTTTCGGTAAGCATAAGGCCAAAATAAAGACAGCCTTTGAATGTTCGTCCTTCTTTATTCATTGCATCCATTGTGGGAATAAAGATTTTTTTCATACAAACATCTGCAATATCCTTGGTATAATAAGGATTGGGAGCGATTGTTCCCATACCGCCAGTGTTAAGGCCTTTGTCGCCGTCCAGAGCACGCTTGTGGTCCATTGATGAAACCATAGGAACAACCACATTGCCATCAGTAAATGCCAGAACAGAAACCTCGGGCCCTGTAAGGAACTCTTCAATAACAACATTATTACCGCTGTCGCCAAAGATTTTATCTTCCATCATTGAACGGACAGCCGCCATTGCATCTTCTCTTGTTTCTGCAATGATAACACCCTTGCCAAGCGCAAGACCGTCAGCCTTGATAACTGTGGGGATTGGAGCTGTTTCAAGATACTTAAGAGCTGCATCCATATCGCTGAATACTTCGTATTCAGCTGTGGGAATGTTATACTTCTTCATAAGGTTTTTTGAGAAAACCTTGCTGCCCTCGATAATTGCAGCATTTGCCTTGGGACCAAAGCAGAGGATTCCCTTTTCATTGAGAGCATCAACCGCACCAAGCACCAACGGGTCATCAGGTGCAACAACTGCAAATTCAATTCCGTTTGCTACTGCAAACTCAACAATTTTGTCAATATCCTTTGCCCCGATGTCAACACATTCTGCATCAGCTGCAATACCGCCATTGCCGGGAAGTGCATAAATCTTTGACACCTTTGGGCTCTTTTTAAGTGTTTTTATGATGGCATGCTCACGACCGCCGCCACCGACTACCATAATTTTCATATACTCAAAACCTTTCGGACAAATTTTTCAAAAAGTATTCAGTGTGAGATAAATTTGATACAGAACACATAAACCGAGTCCCGCCGCTGTGCTGTGTGCACCGCAAGTGGCAAGGTTTATGCGTAGCACTCCGTGCGGTCTGTGCAAATTTATCCACACATTTTTAATGGTGGAAGAGTCGCATCTTAGTGAATGCCATTACCATTCCGTGACTATTGCATGCTTCAATTACATTATCATCACGAATTGAGCCACCGGGCTCTGCAATGTATGTTACGCCGCTCTTTGCCGCACGTTCGATGTTGTCACCGAAGGGGAAGAATGCATCACTGCCGAGTGCCACGCCTGAGATTTTTGAGAGATAGGCTTTCTTCTCTTCTCTTGTAAGGGGCTCAGGCTTGTGTGTAAACAATTTTTCCCACTTGCCGTCTGCAAGAACATCCTCATCATCATCCGAGATATATACATCAATTGTGTTGTCACGGTCGGGTCTGCCGATGGTGTCAAGGAAGGGAAGGTTAAGAACCTTTTCGTGCTGACGAAGGTGCCAGATGTCCGCCTTATTGCCCGCAAGTCTTGTGCAATGAATTCTAGACTGCTGACCTGCACCTACACCGATTGCCTGACCGTCCTTTGCAAAGCATACAGAGTTACTCTGTGTATACTTAAGAGTAATCAAAGCGATAATCAGGTCACGCTTTGCGCTGTCGGGCATTTTCTTGTTTTCGGTAACGATTTCAGCGAGAAGGTCTTCATCAATTTTGAAGTTGTTTCTTCCCTGTTCAAACGAAATACCATATACCATCTTAATTTCCTGTTCAGCAGGAACATAATTTTCATCAATCTTTACTATATTATAATTACCGTTTCTCTTGCTCTTAAGGATTTCAAGTGCCTCGTCTGTGTAACCGGGAGCGATTACACCATCAGAAACCTCACGTTTGATCAGTTTTGCAGTAACCACATCACAAACATCACTGAGGGCAATCCAGTCACCAAATGACGACATTCTGTCGGTACCTCTTGCACGGGCATAAGCGGTTGCCAAAGCAGATGAGTCTAAGTCCTCCATATCATCAACAAAGCAAGCTTTCTTCAAATTCTCGCTCATAGGAATACCAACTGCCGCAGATGTGGGGCTTACGTGCTTAAAAGATGTTGCTGCTGGCATACCAAGCGCTGCTTTCAGTTCCTTTACAAGCTGCCAACTGTTGAAAGCATCAAGAAAGTTAATGTATCCCGGCTTGCCTGAGAGTATCTCAATAGGAAGCTCGCTACCGTCATTCATAAAGATTTTTGCAGGTTTCTGGTTGGGGTTGCAACCATATTTAAGTTCAAATTCTTTCATTTTGAAACGTCCTTTCCTTTTGTATTGAAACGGGTTCTTAACCCATGTATTTTACAACCTTAAAAACACCAAATGGAGTCACAATTTTGTGACTCCTTTTGATATTAAGCATTTTTATTTATCATTCTGTTAACCTCTTCGCCGGTTTTCAGATTGATGTATCTCACATACAGAGAAATTTTGTTGTTTTCATTGAGATTCGCCCAGATTTTATCTGTAAACTCATCAATATCGTTGGGTATTACAACTCTCTCCGGCTCGCCCTGGAAGGTGGGGATAGGATTTCCGTCACAAACATAGGTATGGATAAAGTGTCCCAAACCTTTAAGTGCCTTATAGGAGTATGTAAATCTGTTGCATTCTGTACCCTCAGCATCCGCACTCTTTAAAATACTCATCTTGTATGAAAAATCATTTTCATCAAAGGTAATCATTCCGCTGATTCGTGGAGTCCAGTTGGGGCCGTCAGGTTCAAAGCAACGTGTGTCAAGAGCCTCTTCAAATGTCTTGCCTTTTTCAAGGAATTCAATAACAGTATCGGTTTGGTCACCGTTTGTTGCAACAAGTTTATTCTCAAACTTTCTGATTGGTGAATAAATAATCAGGCTTGGGTCTTCAACCTTAGACTCGTCAAAGGGGTAAATAATTACCTCGCTGCCGTCCTCAACAAACACACGGTTGCGGCTGTTTTCAGACCTACCCATAATGAAATATGCAACAACAGCATTTTCACCGTCCTCACTTTTGCCAAGGACTATACCTCTGCCAACATAAGAGTTTCCGTTGATTAACTCGCCCATATCATTAATTTTATATATATTCATCTTTACTTTCCTTTCTATCTTGTTTCTGCAAGCTTTGCAGAAACAAGCTCTGCAGCCTGAGGAAGAATCTTCCACTCAGCCTCTTCCATAACCCTCTTCTGAAGAATTTCAGGTGTGTCACCGTCTTTAATCTCAACTGCTTTTTGCAGTATTATTTCGCCACCATCGGGAATTTCGTTTACAAAGTGTACAGTAGCACCCGTAACCTTAACACCATATTCAAGTGCTGCCTCGTGAACGTGAAGACCGTAAAAACCCTTTCCGCAAAATGACGGGATAAGTGAGGGGTGTACGTTTATAATTCTTTTAGGGTATTTTGATGTAAAACTCTCACTGAGTATACACATAAAACCTGCAAGGATTATCAACTCAATACCTTTGCTCATCAACACTTCAATCAAGGTTTCTTCAAACAATTGCTGACTGCCGCCAAGCTCCTTTTTTGAAACCACTGCTGTATCAATCCCTGCGTTTTGGGCACGTGTCAAAGCATATGCATCCGCATTGTTTGAAATAACAAGGTCAATCTGACCGCTTTTAATTATTCCTGCGTTTTGGGCATCAATTAGTGCTTGAAGGTTTGTACCGCCGCCCGAAACAAGAACAGCAATTTTTGTCTTTAGCATATAACAACACCCTCGTCGCTCTTGATAATTTCGCCAATGATATATGCATCCTCTCCATTTGCCTTAAAAATTTCAACAGCCTTATCAGCATCCTCTTTTGCAACCACAACGCTCATACCAACGCCCATATTAAATGTATTGAACATATCTCTTTCAGGGATGTTTCCTGTCTTTGCAATAAGCTCAAAAATAGGAAGAACGCGAACCGCATCTCTTTTAATCTTTGCGCCAAAGCCCTTGGGAATACTACGTGGAATATTTTCATAAAAACCGCCGCCTGTGATATGCGAAACCGCCTTAACGGTAATTTCATCAAAGAGTGCAAGCATTGGTTTAACATAAATCTTCGTGGGAGCAAGAAGTGTTTCGCCCACAGACTTGCCACCGAGTTCTGCACGTGGAGTCTTTATATCTGCGTTTTCAACATCAAACACCTTTCTTACAAGAGAAAAACCATTGGAGTGAACGCCGCTTGAAGGAAGAGCAATAACAACGTCGCCTTCTGTAATGGTTTTGTTGTTTAAAACCTTATCCTTATCAACAACGCCAACAGAAAAGCCTGCAAGATCATATTCGTCTTCAGGATAGAAGCCGGGCATTTCTGCAGTTTCGCCGCCGATAAGAGCACAGCCTGACTGAACACAGCCTTCTGCCACGCCTGCAACAATCTGTGCAACCTTTTCGGGATAGTTTTTACCAACAGCAATATAGTCAAGGAAGAACAAAGGCTTTGCACCGCAACAAATAATGTCGTTTACGCACATAGCCACACAGTCAATACCAACTGTATCGTGCTTGTCCATAAGAAACGCCATTTTAAGTTTTGTGCCTACGCCGTCAGTTCCACTTACTAAAACAGGCTTTCTTATACCTGTTAAATCCATCTCAAAAAGGCCGCCAAAACCGCCGATATCTGATGCCGCACCTGCGGTAACAGTTCTTGCAATGTGCTGTTTCATAAGTTCAACAGCCCTGTAACCGGCAGTAATATCAACGCCCGCCGCCTTATAACTTTCACTAAAGCTCTTTTCCATTTTCTTTTATCCTTTCTGTATATCAAATGAATTTAATTATATACTACTCTTTTCCTGACCAGCAGTAAGTGCAAAGCTTGCAGGGTTCTAATCCTATCGCCCTTATAACACCATCAAGAGACTGGAAGTCAAGAGTTTCAAAGCCTAAATCTTTGCAGATTTTCTCTCTCAGCTTCTTTCCTCTTTCGGTGTTGCCGTCGCTGTATTCTTCGATATGGTTAAAACCTTCCTCGCCTTCAAGCTCCATAACAGCCTGACGCGCAATAAGCTCCATTTCGTTTTTACTGCTTGTAAAATTTAAATATTTACATCCATACATTATAGGCGGACAAGCCGACCGCATATGAACTGATTTTGCACCGTGCTGATAAAGGAAATCAACAGTTTCTTTAAGCTGTGTTCCGCGAACGATTGAGTCATCCACAAAAAGCAGATTTTTATCCTCAATAAGTTCGTGTATGGGCACCTGTTTCATCCTTGCAATCTTCACTCTGTCGGTCTGATGCTTGGGAGTGAAGCTTCGAGGCCAGGTTGGTGTATATTTTATAAAAGGTCTTGCAAATGGAATTCCGCTTTCGTTAGCATATCCGATTGCGTGGGGAGTACCCGAATCAGGAACACCGCTGACAAAATCAATATCGTGAGCCGTGCCGTTTGCCTTGTCGGTCTGCGCCATAATTTCGCCGTTGCGATAACGCATTGTCTCAACATTCCTGCCCTCATAAACAGAGTTGGGATAACCATAATAGCTCCACAGAAAAGCACAAATTTTCATTTCCTTACCTGGTGCTATAAGCTGTTTAATTCCGTCAAGGGTGATTTCCACCGCTTCGCCGGGGCCAAGCTCCATTTCGTCGTCATAGCCCATCTTTTTGTAAGCAAAATCTTCAAAGGAAACCGCATATCCGTCTTCGTTGCTGCCTATAAGGATGGGAAGTCTGCCCACCTTGTCACGTGCTGCAATGAGCTTGCCTTCGTTTGTGAGAATAAGAATCGACACAGTTCCTTCAACAACCTCGTGAACATATTCAATACCCTCAGCAAATGTGCTCTTTTCATTAATAAGCGCCGCCACAAGGTCTGTGGAATTGACTTTGCCTCCGGTCATAACACCAAAGTGAGCACCCTTTACCAGATGCTTTTCAATAAGCTCCTCAGCATTGTTAATTCTGCCAATTGTGGCAATGGCATAGGTTCCTATTCCAGAACGTATTAAAAGGGGCTGAGGGTCAGAATCACTGATTACCCCAATTGCCGAATTACCCTTCATTTCGTTGAATACGTTTTCAAATTTAGTTCTAAAAGGAGTATTTTCAATGTTGTGAATATCTCTTTGTAAACCGATTTCGCTGTCGTATGCCGCAATACCGCCGCGACGTGTACCTAGGTGAGAATGATAATCTGCGCCAAAGAATACGTCCGCAATTGCGTCATGCTTGCTGATTGCGCCAAAAAAGCCGCCCATATACTTCCTCCATTCAATTTATATCTAAATCTCTGATTTACTTATTATACTTCTCTTCAACAGCCTTATTCTTCTTAAGAACAGTTTCCATTGCATCCATGCGCTGTGCATCAAGCTTTGAAGCAAGTTCTGCATCCGTGGCCGCAATAATCTGGGCAGCAAGAATTGCCGCATTTTTTGCTCCGTCGATTGCTACTGTCGCAACCGGAATGCCCGGGGGCATCTGTACTGTTGATAAAAGTGCATCAAGGCCATCAAGATTTGTCGACTTAACGGGAATACCAATAACAGGCAGAGTTGTGTTTGCCGCAATCGCACCCGCCAAGTGTGCCGCCATACCTGCAGCCGCAATAATTGCACCAAAATCATTTGCCCTTGCATTTACTGCAAAATCTTTCGCTTCAACCGGTGTGCGGTGTGCAGAATAAACGTGCACCTCATATGGCACGCCAAGCTCAGAAAGAGCATTTATCGCCTTTTCAACAACAGGAAGGTCACTGTCAGAACCCATAATAATTCCTACTTTTTTCATATTTATCAATCCTTTCCAGATGTACTTGTGTCTTAAAAAATACAAGGCAGTCCCGTAATGTAATACAGGACTGCCCAGACGGTCGACATAGCTTAGACTCTTTGCTTCCTTGTGGTTTAATCCACGGTTCCGTCAGTTACAAAAAGCCATTTTTTACGATACCGGCAGCAATCTGCCACTACCTTATAATATTAGCATAAACGCCCTTGATTGTCAAGAAAATTCGACATTTCATTTTATACAGAATGTTAAAAATTTAACCCACTATTTTGGATAATTTTTTCAATTACAAAGTTTTCTATTTCTGCCGCAATTTCTTCAACCGAACGTTCTCCGTTAATAATTTTAACAGTTTCACAATCTTTCATTTTTTCAAATGCCGCAAAGTATGCATCGCGCACCTTTGTAAGCTTTTCTTCAGTTTCATAAATCTCAACAGTATCTCGATTTGTATGAATTCTCTCCATTGCCATCTGAGGAGTTATGTCAATAAAAATCGTGCAATCGGGGCGCAAAGCATCTACACACAGGCTGTTGGCATTAACCACCCAGGCACTTGGCACCTCGGTGCTTTGATACGCATATGAGGAGAAATAATATCTGTCACATATTACGGTTTCACCATTTTCAAGGCTTTTCAAAATACCATTGTCCTGATTTGTAATATGGTCAAGGCGGTCTGCAACAAAAAGTGCCGCTGTTACTTTTGGGTCGGCCTTTATTTTACCCGACAGAATTTTGTGAAGAACCTTGCCAACCATACCGTATGTGGGCTCTAGTGTCAGTCGCGATTTAATTCCTCTCGCCTTAAGGCTTTCGGCAAGTTTTTTCATCTGTGTTGACTTTCCGCTGCCGTCTATACCTTCAAATACTATGAACTTTCCTCTGTTTTTCATTGCTTTTTCCCCTTTTATTTTTCTATTTGTATTTTACTTTATTCGCTTCCATAAGTCAAGGATTTTAAAAATTTTATTACGGACAAATCACACATCCTATGCCCCGCCATATAATACAGTGTAAGCAAAAACAAAAGATACTAAGAAGAATTTCTTTTCAGGAGGTGTAGTCTATGGGATGCTTCGGGGGTTCAAATAATTCTTGTCTTTGGATTATTTTGATTCTTATTCTGTTGTGCTGCTGCGGTTGCGGCGACAACAACGGCTGTGGTTGCGGCAATGTTTTAAGCCGCGGTAACGACTGCTGCTGCGACTAATTAACAATTAGTCTTAAGCAAAACATAACACTTTTGGAAAGGAGGTGTAAAAGCATGTGCTTCGGTAACGATAATAGCTGTCTTTGGATTATTTTAATCCTTATCCTCGTTTGCTGCTGCGGTTGCGGTAACAACGGTTCAACATTCGGTAACAACGGCTGCGGCTGCGGTTGCTAAAAGAAACACAAACGCCGACGGTGTATCCGTCGGCGTTTTCATTTCATTATACCTTTTTAATATGCTTAAACGTTTCTTTTTCGCCCTTTTCAGCAAGCATAACAAGCCATTCTTCCAAAAGGTCCGATGTTTCGGGGTGAATGCTTCTTCTCATCTTTCCACGCATAAAATACTCGATTGGATGATTGTTTGTATAATTTTTGTCCTGATAAATCTTGCTAGCGGCAACCCTGTCGCAAAACATTTCCTTAACAAAACGAATGGGCATTTTTACAGGTGAAATCTGCTTTGTTTCGGGGTTGTAATCTGTCCAATATTCAAAATGATGTCTGTTTCTGCCCTTGTGGTGCATCCACGCAAGAGAGTATCCAAACGTGGCACGTTCCTCTTCGTTGGGGCTACGTGTACCAAGAAAAAACCTTACTCCGGGAATAAATTCGGTTGGCGAAAATTTTGACAAATCGTGCAGCAAACCGCGTATCGGAATACCCACACGGCAACAATGGACAAACACCTTGTGTCGATGACGTATAACCGTTGACAAATGCCCGAAAAAGTTTTTTAACATCCCACTGCGCTCTCCTTTTAACAAAATTCACAATAAAACTATACTATCATAAATAAATAAAAAATGCAAATAAAATTATTGTTGTATTTTTTGTAATCTTGTGTTATAATATTTATGCAAAACGAACTTTATATTGTATAGATGCTGCATATGAAAATAGTATGTCTTTTTGTGTTGCCTTAAATTCCTCAAAAACGGCAAAAATGCAAGTTTCAGGGGTTTAAGGTATACAGTATCTATAAACAGTTTGTTTTGCGACATTTCGAAGCTTGCGTTTTTCGTGCGGCAGCTTCGGTTGTCGCACTTTTTAATTAGAGAGGAAAAAACTAAAATGCCTGATTACAAAGCCCTTTACGAACAACTTTTTTGCGCAATGACTGATGCAATCGAAATCCTGAGAAAAGCGCAAATTAAAACAGTGGATACCTGTATTGATGAAGAGTGGCAGGAACGTAACGAAAAAAACTCAGCAAAAATCAATGCCGCTTTTGGTATTAAATCAAAACAAGATTAGTCTTATATAAACGTAAAACGACGGGATAAAAAACCCGTCGTTTTGTGTTCCGGACTATTTTAACAGACCCTCTCTAAATTTTTTCAAGTCCCCAGATGTTGTTATTATAATCCATAATCGACCTGTCACTTGAGAAATATCCTGCCTTTGAGACATTGATAATTGCCTTTTTATTCCACACATCAGGTGTCTGGAAGTCTTTTGCCATACGGTGACCTGCATCAAGATATGATTCAAAATCACGAAGGAGCAAATATGGGTCGGCAAAGCCGTGACCAAACACCAATCCGTGATAAAGTTCCTGGAATAAGTTCTGGTTATCGGGAGTAAAGGTTCCGTCAATAAAGCTGTCAACAATACCCTTTATGACCATATTCTGCGAATATACCTCGGGACTGCCCGAATGACCCGACGCATAGATATTTAAAACCTCCTGTGATGTAAGACCGAAAATATAAATATTATCAAGACCTACGCGCTCGGCAATTTCAACATTGGCACCGTCTAACGTTCCTATTGTCAGAGCACCGTTGAGCATCAGCTTCATATTACCTGTGCCTGATGCCTCCTTGCTGGCGGTTGAAATCTGTTCGCTGAGGTTAGCCGCAGCAACAATCTTTTCAGCAATCGAAACGCTGTAATTTTCGATAAACACAACCTTGAGGATATCCTTTGTTCTTGGGTCGTTGTTTACTACATTTGCAACATTGTTAATCAGCTTGATAATCAGCTTTGCAGTATGATAACCGGGCGCCGCTTTTGCCCCAAATATAAAGGTCTCGGGCAACATACTTGCCTGTGAGGGATTTTCGGTTATCATTTTATAACGATAAATAATATGCATCGCCTTCATAAGCTGACGTTTATACTCGTGCAATCTTTTTATCTGCACGTCAAAAATAGAATTGGGGTCAACCACAATACCGTTATGTTCTTTGATATAGTCTGCCAGCTTCAGCTTGTTTTCCTGCTTAATTTCGGCAAATTTTTCACGAAAGGCACTGTCATCTGCAAATTTTCCAAGGTTTTCAAGGTTTTCGGCATTCTTTATCCAACTATCACCGATTGCATCGCAAATCAAGCCCGCAAGACGTGGATTTGCCTTGAGGAGCCAACGTCTTGGTGTTACGCCATTGGTAACATTTTTGAACTTTTCAGGAGAGAGTATGTGATAATCCCTGAAGGTTTCATTCTTTAAAATATCTGTATGAAGTGCCGCAACACCATTTATGCTGTGGCATGCAGTAAGGCAAAGATTTGCCATGTTGACATTACCATTTGAGATAACCGCCATATACTCAATCTTGCCAATGTCATTACCAAATCTTGAGTGGAGATTTTCACGCTGTCTGCGGTCTATTTCCTTAATAATCATAGCAACACGTGGCAGCAGGCTTTCAACCATTGACATAGGCCATTTTTCAAGAGCCTCGGTCATAATTGTGTGGTTGGTATAGGCAAAAAGTCTTTGAGTGATATCCCACGCCTCGTCCCATCCAAAGCCTTCTTCATCCATAAGAATACGCATAAGCTCGGGGATAGCTATTGTGGGATGTGTGTCGTTGATGTGAATCTGCACGTATTTGTGCAGGTCATAAAGGCTGTGACCACGACGTTTTTGCTTGGACAAAATCCACTGAATTGTTGCAGATACAAAGAAATACTGCTGTTTAAGTCTTAAAAGCTTGCCCTCATAATGATTATCTTCGGGATAAAGAATCTGTGAAACAACCTCGGCAAGTTCCTTGTCTTTAACCGCCATTGCATAATCACCACGGTTAAATTCGCTCATATTTATAATTTGAGGCGAACGAGCCTTCCACAATCTTAATGTGTTTACCAGTTTTGAATTGTATCCCGAAATAGGCATATCGTAAGGCTCGGCAATAACGGTGTTATAGCCTGTGTGACGGAATTTCATTCTTCCATCCTCGAAATATTCCTCGATATATCCGTTGTAATGCACTTCCACGCTGTCCTCAGGGCGTTCGATTTCCCATACATTGCCGTCCTCAAGCCATGGGTCGGGCATTTCAATCTGATATCCATCAACTATTTTTTGTTTAAAAAGTCCATATTCATAACGGATACCGCAACCAAACGCAGGAAGCTCCAATGTCGAGAGAGAGTCTAAAAAGCACGCCGCAAGTCTGCCAAGACCGCCGTTGCCAAGACCCGCATCATTTTCTACATCCTCAACTGCTGAGAGGTCAATACCCATCTCCTCAAGCGCCTCGCGATAGATATCCGTCTGCATAATATTCATCATATTATTCCCCAACGCTCTGCCCATAAGGAATTCAAACGACAGATAATAAAGTTCCTTTTTATGGCCGTTTTCAAGAATTTCTCTTGATTTTGCCCATTCCTCCATAATTTCGTCACGGACGGTAAAGGCACATGCCTTATATATCTGGTCAGGTGTTGCAGTTTCTACCGATTTACCGTAATATCTGCGCAATTTGCCCGAAATAGAGCTCTTTATTTTTTCTTTAAGCGCCTTTGCTTCTGTCTTTTTCGTATTTGCCATTTTTATGTTTTTTCCTCCAAATTTCTTGCTGTTTAAATATTTCTAAATTCCTGTCAGATTTCCGTAAATCTTTAAATACTCCTTTGCAGACTCTGTCCATGAGAAGTCTTCCTTCATCGCCTTCTGACACAATTTTTTCCATACAGTTTTATCCGCAAAAAAGCTGATAGCACGCTTTATGGTAAATGCCATATCGTGTGCATCAGGGGCATAAAAGCTGAAGCCGTTGCCCTCACCCGTAAATTCATTATATGACTTAATGGTATCCTTAAGCCCACCGGTTTCACGTACAACAGGTATTGTTCCGTAGCTGAGTGCGATAAGCTGACCCAATCCACAGGGTTCAAACAATGATGGCATCAAAAACAAGTCAGATGCCGCATATATGCGGTGTGCCAATTCATTACTGAATGTAATATTTGCCGACACCTTATCAGGATTACATCCAGCATAATGGCGAAACATTTCCTCATACCGTTCATCTCCTGTGCCAAGTATGACAAACTGCATATCAAGATTCATAAGCTCGCCCATAGCTTCGGCAATGACGTCGAGGCCCTTTTGGTCAACAAGCCTTGAAACTAAACCAATCATCACCTTTTCACCATCGACAGGAAGACCAAGCTGCTCCTGCAGTGCCATTTTGTTTTTCTTTTTGCCCTCGAGTACATCCCTGATGCCGTAATTGTATATAATGTTTTTATCCGTCTTGGGATTATATACCTTATAATCAATGCCATTTAAAATTCCGTAAAGGGAGTCGCCACGTGCCGAAAGCAAGCCATCAAGCCTTTCGCCACCGGTGTGAGTTTTAATCTCCTGCGCATAGGTGGGGCTTACTGTTGTAACCACATTTGAATATACAATTCCCGCCTTCATCAGATTTGCACAGCCATGGAATTCAAGCTTGTCATCGGTGAAATATTCATCACCAAGAGACAGAAAATCCTTAACCGCATCAATTGAATAAATTCCCTGATATTTGAGATTGTGTATTGTGTAGACGGTTTTTATATCTTTATAAAAATCATTCTGCTTGTAATAAGCCTCCAACACTACAGGAACCGCTCCCGTCTGCCAATCATTGCAGTGTATTATGTCAGGCTTAAAACCTATTTTGGGCAAAACTTCAAGAGCCGCTTTGTCAAAAAAGCTGAATCTTTCTAAATCATCCCATTTATAAAGACACTTTTCGCCAAAATAATATTCATTGTCTATAAAATAATAGGTTACTCCTGCCTTTTTAATTGAAAAAACACCGCAGTACTTATTGCGCCAGCCCACAGGCACATAGGTGTATAGTTCAAAGTTCATTCCTGAAATAAACTCATCCGCAATAAGCCCGTATTTAGGCAGCATTACTCTTACATCATTGCCTTGCGCTGCCAGGTTTTGCGGAAGTGCCCCTAAAACATCACCCAAGCCGCCCGACTTTGCAAAAGGTGCAACCTCAGAGGATAGCATTAGAATATTCAAAATATCCTCTCCTTTCTGTCAAATTATACATCAAACAACTGTACGTTTGCCAATAACCAACGGATAGGTACTTTGACCCATAAGTTTTTTTCCGCTGCACAAAATAACTTCCTTATCGAAAATTGCATTTTCGACTGTGCAGTTGTCCATTATCTGTGATTTTTGCATTATAATTGAGTTTTTAACAACCGACCCTTTGCCGATTTTTACACCACGGAATATAATACAATTTTCAACAGTCCCCTCAATTACACAGCCGTCTGCAACTACCGAATTCTTCACATCTGCATCTTTACCGTATTTTGTAGGAACGCTGTCTTTAACTTTAGTGTAAATGCTCATCCCGTCGCCTTTGCCAAACAACTCAGCACGAACATCGGGCCTGAGAAGCTCAAGATTAAAGCGATAAAGAGAGTCGATACTGTCAATTTTGTTTTTGTATCCGTCAAAACGGTATGCAAAGATTCTGCATTTTTTTACATTCGCAAGAAGGATGTTTTTTGATATCAAATGTTCGTCATGAGCCATACAGTCTTCAATCAGCTCGATAAGAAAGCTCTTTTTGATAAAGAACATATGCATATACGAGCAATCTGACTTTTGACGTTTGGGGTAGACCTGAATATCAGACACCCTGCCGTCATCTTCAACTTCAAAGAGAATATGTTTTTCGAGTTCCTTTTCGCTGAGATTTGGCGCCATTGTATATACAACCGTAATATCTGCTTCCTTTTGGAAATGGAAGTCCATCACCTTTTCAAGGTCAATATTGCAAATTGTGTTGCAGTCAGAAAGCATAACATATTCCTGACGGCTTCTTCTCAGATATCTCATTGCACCGTTTAAATAATCAATACCGCCCATAACTCTACCGCCCGTTTCCTGATTTTCAGGAGGGGGAAGAATAAAAAGGCCGGTTTCCTTTCGGGATAAATCCCATGCTCTGCCGCTGCCTACATGGTCAATCAGCGACTGATTTTTATAGCCAGTGGCAAGACCGACATTTACAATACCCGAATTCACCATATTTGACAGCATAAAGTCAATAATTCTGTATCTTCCGCCTACAGGAACTGCCGCAAGCGAACGAACACTCATAAGCTCGCCCAGGTTAACCTCGGAATTTTCTGAAAAAATCAAACCTAATGTATTATTATTTTCCATAATTACTCACCCTCAGGCAGTAGCCGTTCCTTTCGCAGATTTTGTGTTTTTTGTTTTGTTTCTTATGTTGCGTGTAACCATAGAACAAGCCGCAACCTTTATGCCCTTATCAATTGTGATATTAGGGCCTATTAATGTTATATCATCCGAGCAGATTTTTGTGTTGTGGAAATCATCCACCGAATCCTCATCTTGCGAACCTATCACCGCATCATCCGAAATATAGGCATTTGTGCCTATCATTGCCTTGGTAAGCACCGCGCCTTTTCCGATATGAGCACAGGGGAACACTACCGAGTCACGTACTTGTGCTCCTTCTTCAATCGTTACACCCTGAAATATAACCGAATTTTCAACATCACCGTAAATCTCACAGCCCTCGGTAATATAACAGTTCTTCACCCGTGAGCCGGGGGCAAGATAATGCGGGGGTTTTGCAGGATTGCGGCTGAAAATCTTCCAGTGTGCATCATCAAGCTCGTATCCGGGATCATCGGAAAGCAGATTCATATTTGCTTCCCATAGACTCTGTATTGTGCCGACATCCTTCCAATAGCCATCAAAGCGGTATGCCAGCATTTTGTTTCCGTCCTCAAGCATTTTGGGGATAATATTTTTACCGAAATCGTTGTCTGATTTTGGGTCGTTTTCATCAGCAATCAGATACTTTTTAAGTATATCCCAAGTGAACACATATACACCCATTGATGCAAGATTGCTCTTTGGGTTTTTTGGTTTTTCCTCAAATTCCACAATGTTCATATCCGCATCGGTATTCATAATACCAAAGCGTGAGGCTTCATCCCAGGGAACCTCAATTACCGCAATTGTAGCTGCGGCACCTGCCGCCTTATGAGCCTTTACCATTTTTGAATAATCCATTTTATAAATATGGTCACCCGAGAGAATAACCACATATTCCGGGTCAAAACCGCTTACAAAGCCTATGTTCTGGTATATGGCATTTGCCGTACCCTTATACCATTCGCCCTTCTCAGCTGAAACATATGGAGGCAGAACGTACACGCCGCCGTCATTTCTGTCAAGGTCCCATGGGCGTCCGTTGCCTATATAAGTATTAAGTTCCAACGGCTGATATTGGGTCAGTACGCCAACCGCCGTAATACCCGAGTGCGCGCAGTTGCTTAAGGGGAAGTCAATAATCCTGTACTTTCCGCCAAATGGCACCGCCGGCTTTGCAATATTCTTAGTGAGAATACCAAGTCGGCTTCCCTGTCCGCCCGCAAGAATCATTGCAACACATTCTTTTGATTTCATAAAAAGACCTCCGTTTCCTTATTTAAAACATATCAGGATTTTGTTTTCTTGATATATATTGCCGAAAGTTCTGCTATATCGATTTTAATTAAGTACCCACTCCTTGTTTTTGTTGCTTTTATTTTTCTATTCCTGTCGCCCTTTCCCCCATACTTTTTATCGTTGGTTGAAAGAACAACCTCATAACTGCCTGCACCCGGAACCTTTACCTCGTAATCTTTATGCTCCTGCGCAGCAAAATTTGCAATAACTATAGTTTTGTCCCTTCTGCTTCTGCTCTGCCGCATAAATGCAACAACCGAATGTTCGCTGTCATCGGCGGTAATCCAGTTAAAGCCCTTCCAATCATAATCATTCTCATACATCGAGCGGTTTGATTGGTAAAATTCTCCTAAATCTTTTGCAAACTCCTTAATTCCCCGATGTGATTCATAATCAAGAAGCTGCCAATCAAGGCTATCTGCAAACCGCCATTCTATAAACTGCCCGAATTCGCCGCCCATAAACAAAAGCTTTTTTCCAGGGTGGGCATACATATATGCATACAACAGTTTAAGGCTTGCAAACTTTTGTTCATAACTGCCATACATTTTATCAAGCAATGATTTTTTTCCGTGAACCACCTCGTCGTGAGAAAGTGGCAGAATGTAGTTTTCGGAATATGCATACATCATTGAAAATGTCAGCATATTATGGTTTGAACCGCGAAAATAGGGGTCCATCGCCATAAATCTGAGAATATCATTCATCCATCCCATATTCCACTTGAAGTTGAAACCAAGGCCCCCCTCGTGTACAGGCTTTGTAACTCCTCCCCAGGCAGTTGATTCCTCAGCAATCATAAGCACATTGGGAAATTTTTCAAAGATAACCTTGTTAAGCTTCTGCAAAAATGCGATTGCATCTAAATTCTCGTGCCCGCCGTACTTATTGGCAACCCACTCGCCGTCTTTGCGATTGTAATCAAGATACAGCATACTTGAAACCGCATCAACACGAAGTCCGTCAATATGATACTCCTCAAGCCAGAACATTGCATTGGATATGAGGAATGAGTGTATTTCGGTTTTTCCCCAGTTGAACACCAATGTTCCCCACTCCTTGTGCTCGCCAAGTCTTGTGTCGGGATGTTCAAAAAGCGGAGTGCCGTCAAACAGTCTCAGTCCGTGCTCGTCACGTGGAAAGTGGGCAGGCACCCAGTCCATAATAACGCCTATTCCTGACTTGTGGCATCTGTCGATAAACTCTTTCAGTCCTTTTGGGTCACCATAACGGCTGTTTGCGCTGTAATAACCTGTAACCTGATATCCCCAGGAGCCGTCAAACGGATATTCACAAATAGGCATAATCTCAATATGGGTATAACCCATCTCCCTGACATAAGGAATAAGCCTCTCTGCCATTTGAGTATATGTCAGCATTTCGCCGTCTTCCTTGCGTTGCCAGGAGCCAAAGTGAAGCTCATAAATATTCATCGGTTGGTCATAAGGTGGTGTTTTTTCACGTTTTTTCATCCATTTGCCATCACCCCACGCATAGCTTGTATCCGCTGTGCGTGATGCTGTTTCAGGGCGAAGCTGGCTTGAAAAAGCAAACGGGTCGGCTTTAAGAATAATATCACCATTAGGAGTTTCGATACTGAATTTATAGTTTTCCCCATATCCCACATCGCATACAAAGCAATTCCATATGCCAGTTTCTGGGTATTTTCCCATAGGGTTTTTTGTTCTGTCCCATCCGTTTCGGTCACAAACCACCGAAACAGATTTTGCATTGGGCGCCCAGACCGAAAAACAGCACCCCTGTGCTTTTCCGTCTTTTACAACATGAGCACCAAGAATATTATAACTCTGATAATTTTCTCCGCGATTGAAAAGAAACATCAAATCACGTGAAAGTTCTGCATTTCCATTTTTAAGTTCTGTCATCCGTCTGTTTTCCTCCAATGTAATTTGTTTGTTATTTTTCATCAATTTTCCTTTATGTAAATTTTACTTTTTGTGCATTCTTACTAATTCAATTTTATCACTATTTACGGCGTTTGTCCATAAGTAAATTTTACATTTTCACAAAAATTCAAAAATATGGAATATTTTTTGGTAAATATTACCTACACACATAAATTTCTGCTCCAAAACCTTCTACTGTAATGCCAGCCTTTCCTGCTTCACAAGATAAAACTTCTCCTGTCAGTTGGCTTTCAAGCCGCATCACATCAGGAATTTCAATAACAATTTCTTCGGCATGGGGATTTCTGTTTACAATGCACAACATGGTTCCGTCTTTTGCTGAATTACCAAATACATCCTTGTTGTCCGAAATTTTTCTTATATATGCAAAAACACCATCACTGGTATAAACCGTCTTAAAGCTGCCTGTCCGCAGACAGTCGGCAGAATTTCGCATTGCTGTAAGGCTCTTGTAGTAATCAAGTAATTCGTTATCCACGCATCGCCAGGTGTATGGCATACGGTTAAATGGGTCAGCTAGCCCTTGCATACCAATTTCATCGCCATAGTATATGCACGGAACACCCACAAAGGTCATCTGCATAAATACCGCCAGGCGCAAACGTTTTATGGCAAGGGTTTCGCAATTTGCCTCAAGCCTGAAGGATGATTTTTCATTCCAAGACATATTGGGGTCAATATACTGTCCTGACAATACATTTTTTATGCGGACCGTGTCGTGAGTTCCTAGTAAATTCATTGCTGAATACAGGCTTTCTGCAGGATAATGCTCGGCAATTGTCATCAGTCTGTCAGAAAATTCTTCTGCACTTATCCCTTCTGTCAAAAAGGCAATTACATTATCTTTAAAGGGATAATTCATAACACTGTCAAGCTCGGCGCCCAGAAGATATTCTCGGCGCACACCATAGCTTTCTTTATTGGATGCATCCTCCCATACTTCGCCTATAATAACAGCATCGGGGTTTTCACGCTTTACCTCTTCACGCAAAATTTTTATAAAATCGTCCGGCAATTCATCAGCCACATCAAGACGCCAACCAAGCGCCCCGCACCTTAACCATTTTTTTATTATAGCATCATCCCCAGTGAGGATATAGTCAATATATGTCGGCTCCATCTCACATACATTGGGAAGGTTAGAGCACCCCCACCAGCTCTGGTATCCCCCGTCACGCCATTGAAACCAACTGCGGTAGGTAGAATTAAAATTACGATATGCCCCGCTGCCTTCGCCATACGTGCCGTACTTGTTAAAATATATACTGTCACTGCCCGTGTGGCTGAATACACCATCAAGGATAATCTTTATATCCAACTCACTTGCTTTTTGGCAAAGTTCCTTAAAATCTTCGGTTGTACCGAGTGCCGGATCAATTTTGCTGTAATCACCAGTATCATAACGGTGATTTGAAAAGGCTTCAAAAATCGGGTTAAGATAAATTACACCTATCCCCAGTTCTTTAAGATACGGAAGTTTTTCAATAACGCCCTGTATATTCCCCCCAAAAAAATCGTTGCAGGCAGGACCGTCTTCAAAAGGATGCCTGTTTGAAAATACAGGCTCGTACCAGTCCTTGTGTATAATATATTCACTTTTCCTTCCGGGTATTTCACAAATCTGTCCTTTTTTATAAAAACGGTCGGGAAAAATCTGATACATAACCGAGTTTTTAAACCAATCAGGAGTCTTAAAGTCTTTATCATAAACCGTTATCTGCCAGGACTTACCATTACAGTAATCTAGTGTTTCGCCCACACCTTGTCTGCCTTTGCAGCACCAATAACTTGTACCATCTTTTTCAGCAACGAAATAATACCACAAAAGACAAGCCTCTTGCGGCATTGTCACTTTTGCAGAATATATATATTCACCCTCTGCTTCGCAGATAAAGTCCATCGGCACAAGTCTTTCAGATTTCTGCCACAGGCGAAGCCACACAGCATCGGGCTTTTCGTCAATCTTCACCGTCAGACAGACTTTACTTTCGGTTGGCGCCGCACCAAAAGGGTTTCGGTATTCGATCAGGCGTGAATTGTGGTATATACGCATTATATAAAAAACCTCTCTTAAAATATTGTCTTTTTACATCAAATATGTTATACTTTATTTATATTATATCACAAAAAGGAGCAAAGGTAAATGCCCCAGTTTGATTTTGACAAAAACTACATAAAATTTGTAATATTTGATATGGACGGAGTCCTTATAAATTCCGAGCCTGTCACCATAAAAGCTGCCCTACATGCACTTTCCGAAGTTGGTATATCTGCCACTCCTGAGGACTTTAAGCCGTTTCTTGGTGCAGGTGAAGACAAGTTTATCACCGAAATTTGCAAGAAAAACAAAAAGAATAATATGATTCCCCGCGCAATGAGTCGGATGTATGAACTCTTTAACAAGTTTGTTTTTGATGATTTAACAGTTTATCCTTCTGTCCATAAAGTAATTTCAGACCTTAAAGATTCCGGCTTTCACCTATGTATTGCATCAAGCTCGGCGGCAGAAAAGCTGGCTGTTTCTCTCAAGGCAGCAAACATTGACCCCAAGCTTTTTGATGTTATAATTACAGGCAGCGACGTAACCGAGAAAAAGCCGTCACCCGAAATTTATTTCACCGCAATGGACGAGCTTGATGCCGACCCCGAAGAATGTATTATCATAGAGGATGCAATAAACGGCATCCGCGCGGCAATGGCATCCGGCGCCTTTTGCTTTGGCGTGACAACGTCTTTTTCAAAAGAAATTCTTCAACAGGAAGAACCCGATTTTATAGGTGACGATATAATTGAGTTGCTTAATATACTAAAATAAGTCTATTCCCCGAGGAGCATTGCTATGCTTAATTTCATCTGCTCTACCGACGAAACCCAAAAGCTGAATGAAATATATAAACGCGCAACAGCAGACGCCGCAGCCGGCAAATCTGTTTTTATTCTTGTGCCCGAACAATACTCGATGTATGCCGAGGCCGGGTTAATTGACACCCTTGGGCTTTCTGCACAAAATAAAATTCAGGTTCTGACTTTTTCACGGCTTTGCAATCTGATCTTTTCAAAAATGGGGCCCTTACGTACCCGTTATATCGACAAGGCAGGCAAGCATATTATGACCCGTCGTGCCCTACAGCTTGCCGAGAAAAAGCTGATGTTCTTCAGGCGTAATATTAACCAGCACGGTTTTTGCGGGCTTATCCAATCTGCTATCTCAGAATTCAAACGTTATGGAATTTCGCCATCAGTATTGACAGATGCTGCCGGCAAAACGGATGACGAACGCCTTGGTATGAAGCTGCGCGACCTTGCCGTAATTTACGAAACCTTCAACGCACTTGTAGAACGTGACCATTCAAATTCAGAAGATAATCTTTCGCTTATTATTCCTAAAATTACAAAAGCAGACTTTTTGAGCGGAAGTATTTATATCAACTTTTTCAGAAGTTTTACTCCCACTGAATATGCGGTTTTGTCACAGCTTATGCAAAAAGCCGACCTGTGCATCGCACTCTCGCTAAACGCTACACATGATTGCTCGGATGTTTTCTCAGCACAGATTAACACATATCATAAACTTGTGGCCATTGCTCAAAATAACGAGATTTCCGCATCTTCCCCCATAATCTTAAAAGATGCCTCTGAAAACACGGATTATGATGACCTTAAGCATCTTAAAGAAAATTTCTTTTTATACTCGCCCCAAAGCTATTACCGCAAGCCTGAGCACATTCACCTGATACGTCCTGATAATTTCTGGGCAGAGGTTACCCAATGTGCCACTCTTATCCGCAAACTTTTAAGAGAATACAGCTATAGCTTTAATGATTTTCTTATTCTTACGGGGAATATGGAAAATTATGAGTTTCTTATCCCTGAAATATTTGAAGAGTATGGTATAAACTATTTTCTTGACCGAAAAATATCTCTTGTCGAAAGTCCCTTTATGCGGCTGATTATTGCCGTTCTTGAAATACTAGCCTACGGGTTTTCTTACGAACGCGTGATGCAACTTGCAAGGTCCGGTTTTTTTGCGGTTAATATCGATGAAACCGATATCTTTGAAAACTATATCCTTGCCGCAGACATAACCCACAGTCAATGGAACAGCCTAAATAAATGGGTCTACAACCCCGACCCCAACAAGTTTGATATGAACTATATTAACTCGGTCAAATCACGTCTTGTTGACCCAGTCTTGACACTGACATTAAAGTTTAGCGGCAGAAAAACTGTCAAGGATATCTGTGCCAATTTGTTTGAATGGCTGAATGACACAAAAATCCCCGCTGCTGTTAACAAAAAAATAACCGATTTCAGGCTTGCATCCGACACTGAATCTGCTGAACATCTGCGTCTGGTGTGGAACAGTTTTGTTTCGGTAACCAATCAAATAAGCGATTATATGCAGGATGAATTTTCAACCTTTGAAGAATTTTATCGTCTGTTTTTATCCGCCTGTGGCGAACTAAGCGTTGGTATGGTTCCACCGACTCAGGATAAGGTTGTCATCAGTCCTATTGATATGTTCCGCAGTACAGGTAGCCGTGTTGTAATTGTTCTTGGTGCCATTGATGGAATTTTCCCACGTGACTACAAGTCCGAGGGGCTTATTTCCGATGCCGAGCGTCTGACCCTGGAGCAGTCAGGACTCACCTTGGCACCTGACACCTATACACAACAAAAAAACGAACAATTTCTCATCTATTCGGTCCTGACTACCGCAAGAGAGCAACTTTATATCTTTGCGCCCCTCAGCGACCGCGACGGCAAAAGTCTTAATCCATCTGAAGTATTAATTACACTAAAAAGCTCATTATTCCCTCAGCTTGATGAAAAGTGCAGTTGCGATACAGATGTCTTGTCACATACGGAAAGCCTCAAATCAGCCTTTAATCATCTGTCATCAGAACTATTTAAAAACGACTGGAATGTTCAGTGCTTGTCACCCGTTATGAAAGCGGCTTACGACTTTTTAAAGGATGACCCTATCTATTCTCCACAACTTAAACATCTTTACGGGATGTATCTTTCAAAATTTGACGATAATACTCTTACTCCGAATACCGCAAAGGAGCTTTACGGTCTGCCTCTTACTCTCAGCGTATCCAAGCTTGAAAAATACAACGCCTGCGCGTTTTCATTCTTTATGCAATACGGACTTATTGCACAGGAACGTATGGTGGGTGGCCTTAAATCATCGGATACTGGTGAAATTCTGCACAGCGTCCTTTGTGATTATTTCAAATCCAAAGCCGAGTTGAATGCCGATTACAGCACCATTGAGCGCGACCAATGTTTCAGCGAAATATCCGCTCTTGTTGAAAAGGCAGGCAAAAACACCAACGAAAATCTTTATTCCGACTCACACTATTACAGATATATGATGCTTAGGCTGAAAAATATTGCAACAGCAACCGCCTGGAAGATGATAAAGTTTTATTCCCAAAGTAAATTCCGTCCCACAGGTTTTGAAATCAGCTTTGGGCATGGCAAAACCTACCCGCCATATGACCTTGACACACAGCTTGGCAAAGTCAGCCTTAAGGGTTTTATCGACCGTGTTGACAGTGCCGAAATTGACAGTATTCATAATCTGGCAATAACCGATTATAAATCCTCCGAGCGCAAGCTTGATATGACATTAGCCGAAGCTGGAATACATTTTCAGCCACTTATATACGCCAATGCTCTGCGTCGACATATCCCAGACTCTCAGGTTGCAGCAATGTTTTATCTGCAGATGAACGACCCGATTATCGGCTGCAGTTCTCCGCCTGACGAATACAAGTGGGAAAAAGAAATGAGCGACAAAATTGCCGCCCACGGAATAATTATGGATGATGCTGCCATAATAGAAGGCATCGACACAGAATATGCAAACAAGGATGCCGTACACTATATTCAATGCAGCGGGAAGTCACTTCTTCACAAAGACTTGCTTGAAAAAGCCCTGACGGATGCCGACAAAAAAGCAGCAGACACGGCAGACAGCATTTTGTCGGGTAAAATAGATGTTAACCCCACCTTTGTTTCCGACTTTGACCCTTGCAAATATTGTCCTTATGGCAGCATATGCTGCAAACAATCGTAAACATATTGTAAATTTTTCTTTAATTTGTTGACAAAGAAATTCATACATATTAAAATATACACAAAAGCCGCGAACATTTGCGGCTTTTGCTTTACCGAAAGGAAGATTTTATGATTAAAAAACTGCTCTCTTGTGTCAGAGAATATAAAATTCCAACCATTCTGACCTTTATTTTTATTATAGGCGAAGCCATTATTGAATGTCTAATCCCCTTTGTCACTGCAAATCTGGTAAACCTGATAAAATCCTCTGTTGAGATGAAAACTCTTATTTTTATCGGTTTATCACTTGTTTTGCTTGCTTTGCTTTCCCTTTTGTGCGGTGCTCTGGCAGGTTACACCAGTGCAAAGGCATCGGCAGGCTTTGCGAAAAATCTTAGGAATGATATTTTTACAAAAATTCAGGGTTATTCCTTTGAAAATATCGACAAATTTTCGTCGTCATCCCTGGTAACCCGCCTTACAACCGACATCACCCATGTACAAATGGCATATATGATGTCAATCCGCACAGCTCTTCGTGCCCCGATGATGTTTACATTTTCTGTTATTATGGCATACATTATGGGCGGTGTTCTTGCCTCCACCTTTATTGTGGTAATTCCCGTTTTACTTTTTGGGCTTATCTTTGTAAGCAAAAAGGCTATGCCTGCATTCCACCGTGTGTTTAAAAAATATGACAAGCTGAATGAATCCATCGAAGAAAATATCCGTGCTATGCGAGTTGTAAAAGGCTTTTCACGCGAAGAATACGAAAAAGAAAAATTCACCAACGCAGCCGAAGAAATCCGCCGTGATTTCACCAAGGCTGAACGAATCGTGGCGTTTAACCATCCGCTGATGCAGGTTTGTATGTATTTTAATATGGTATTTGTTTTGATTATCGGCTCATATCTGATTATTTCAAATACGGGCAGCACTATTGATGTAGGGCAGATTTCAGCAATGCTGACATATGGTATGCAAATCCTTATGTCACTTATGATGCTGTCAATGATTTATGTTATGATTACCATGTCGGCAGAATCAATGAAAAGAATTTCGGAAGTCCTTTCAGAAGAGTCAACCCTGTCAAATCCTCCAAATCCTGTTTTTGAAATCAAGGATGGCTCGGTTGATTTTTGTGATGTGAGCTTTAAATATTCCTCTGCATCAAAAAAACATGCTCTTTCGGATGTAAATCTTCATATCGAATCCGGTATGACGGTTGGAATTATCGGCGGTACAGGTTCAAGCAAGTCAACCCTTGTTCAGCTCATCCCCCGACTTTACGATACAACCGAAGGCTCTTTAAAAGTCGGCGGTATTGATGTTAAGGAGTATGACATTACTGCCCTCCGCGACAGTGTGGCTATGGTTCTGCAAAAAAACCAGTTGTTCTCGGGAACAATTAAGGAAAATCTGCGTTGGGGCAACGAAAGTGCGACCGATGAAGAACTTGTTGAAGCTTGTAAGCTTGCTCAGGCAGACGAATTTATCTCTGCCTTTCCCGAAGGCTATGATACCTTTATCGAGCAAGGCGGCACCAATGTATCAGGCGGTCAGAAGCAGCGTCTTTGTATTGCAAGAGCCCTTCTCAAAAAACCTAAAATACTTATTCTTGATGATTCCACCAGTGCTGTTGACACCAAGACAGATGCAATGATTCGTACGGCATTTCGGGAATATATTCCCGAAACAACAAAAATTATTATTGCTCAGCGTATCACATCTGTTAAGGATGCAGATTTGATTGTTGTTATGGAAAATGGCAAAATCTCTGTATCAGGAAATCACGAGCAGCTTATGACAAACAGTGAAATTTACCGCGAAATTTACCGTCAGCAAACGAATGGAGGTGACAATGATGAGACCAACTAGAGGTGGCGGACCGCGACCGCCAATAAAAAAAGGTAGTATCGCCCGTCTTCTTAAAATGCTTTTCACAGCATATCCTGTTTTAATTCCCATCTCTGCAGTCTGCATCATTATCTCGGCTATAACCGCAGCTTTACCGGCTGTTTTTCAGCAGCAGGTACTTGCAGACATCGGTGTCTGGGTAACCTCTGGCGACTGGAAATCAGCCTCGGCAGTAATTTTACCAAAGGTTGGTATCCTTGCAGGTTTATATCTGTTTTCACTCTGTGCAATTTTATGTCGTACACAGCTTATGGCATATATCACCCACGGCTTTTTGCACAAAATGCGTTGTGCCGTATTTGAAAAGATGCAGAATTTGCCCATAAAATATTTCGACACCAACCGTCACGGCGATATTATGAGCCGTTACACCAACGATATCGATGCATTAAGGCAGCTTGTTTCAAATACACTGCCCACCATACTGCAATGCTCTATTTTACTGATATCTGTACTCGGTATAATGCTCTATTACAGTGCATGGCTCACCCTTACCGTTCTTATTGGAGTTGTAATGATGCGTGTAGTATCCAAAAAAGTAGGTAAAGGCTCGGCAAAATATTTCAGAAAGCAACAACATTCTTTAGGCGAAACCGAAGGCTTTATTCAGGAAATGATGACAGGACAGAAGGTTATCAAGGTTTTCAACCGTGAAGACCGATGCTGTAAAGATTTTTACACCTTAAGCGAAAATCTTTTTCAGGATAACTTCCGCGCAAATTCTTTTGCAAACATCCTTGGCCCCATTATCCAGAATATAGGCAACGTCCTGTATGTTCTTATAGCCCTGATAGGTGGCACTCTTATTATTGCAAAGCTGCCAAACATCGGCATTTCCACCTTGATTGCAGGCACAATCAGCGTAATTACCATTGACGTTGTAATACCATTTCTTAATATGGCAAAGCAGTTTACAGGCAACGTAAATCAGGTTACACAGCAGGTTAACTCAATCGCAATGGCAATGGCAGGTGCGGAAAGAATTTTTAATCTTATTGACTCAGAACCTGAAACCGATAACGGAACTGTTACCCTTGTAAATACCGCAACAAATGCAAACGGAAACATTACCGAGTCGGCAAAGCGCACAGGCAAGTGGGCCTGGAAGCAGCCAAATCCCGACGGCACAGTTGCTTATACTCCCCTTTCGGGCGATGTTCGGCTTACGGATGTTGACTTTGGATACGAAGAAGGCAAAACCGTTCTTCACAACATAAGTCTTTATGCCAAACCGGGACAAAAGGTTGCATTTGTAGGTGCTACCGGAGCAGGTAAAACTACAATTACCAATCTGCTTAACCGTTTTTATGACATAGAAGACGGCAAAATACTTTATGATGGAATTAATGTAAATGACATCCGCAAGTCAGACCTGAGACGTTCTCTGGGACTCGTATTGCAGGAAACGAACCTTTTTACCGGTACTGTTATGGAAAATATACGCTATGGCAACCTTGACGCAACCGATGAAGAGTGTATAGAGGCGGCAAGGCTGGCAGGAGCCGATGATTTTATCACGCGTCTGCCCAACGGCTATGAAACCGAGCTTTCAAACAACGGCGACAATCTTTCACAAGGTCAACGTCAGCTTTTGGCTATTGCCCGTACGGCTGTTGCCGACCCTCCTGTTATGATTATGGATGAGGCAACCTCCTCAATTGACACCCGAACAGAGCAGATTGTTCAACGAGGAATGGATAAACTGATGGAAGGCCGAACAGTATTCGTAATTGCCCACCGACTTTCAACCGTAAAGAATTCTGATGTGATTATGGTGCTTGACCAAGGTAAAATCATTGAACGCGGCAACCACGCTGACCTTATTGAACAAAAGGGTAAATATTATCAGTTGTACACAGGCGCCTTCGAGTTAGAATAATAAAAATAACGACGGAACATCATATCCCGTCGTTATTTTTATGTCAGAAAATTTCAGTTTTGGTTTTTTTTTGAAGTCCCAGTCCTCTTAAGTCAGCAACAGTTCCGTTTTTCTCTGCATCATACATCTTCCAGATAACACGAAGGCTCTGAAGTGCCGAACGGCCGTCTGTAACAGGTGTTTTACCTGTCTTGATACAATCAGCAAAATGTGTAATCTCAAACTGTGTCTGTTTACCTAAATTATCGCCGCCTTCCCATACAACCGTAAAGCCCTAATCTCAATTTTTCTGACATAGATTTTCTCTCCTTTTGTTTCTTCCTTGACACATAATCGTTTCAATACTTTCATTATTTTTTGTATTATCATCTTTTATATTTGTTGTTAAATTTTATTGATATATCCTTTCATAATATCTTTGCTTTTTCATTATGGAACGATATACAATCACAAGCATTACAGCATTTATCAGACAGGTCACAATTATTGACACCGGGAATGAACAAATCAACGCCTCATAAGTGCCTATCATTGGGAATACCGTCTTAACCCATAAAATTCTTATCACGCATATACCAAACAAACTTATGAACATAGCCGATGTGGAATATCCAAGTGCTCTCAGTGCACTGGCAAAAACATCTCTGAATCCTGCAAAGCCATACGTTAAACCCACAATAATCAGTCTTGTGACTCCAATCCTGATTGCCGCCGTATTACCAGGAATGTATATTCCAATAAGAGCCTCTGCACCCAAGAGTATCAAAACAACTTCAATTACCCATATAACAAGTTCAAACCCCAGGCTGGCAAATAGGATAGAACGTATTCGCCCATACTGCTTTGCACCTACATTCTGGCTTACAAAGACCGAAGTTGCACTGGCAAAGCTTGTCTGCACAAGATTAAAAAATACCTCTATGTTTGCAGCCGCTGTCCCTCCGGCGATTACTGTGGAACCAAAACTGTTAACCGCAGGCTGAATAGTAACATTGGCCAAACTAAGAACTGAACTTTGTATTCCAACAGGTATACCTATTCTCAAAATATTAACAAACTGTTCCTTATAAATTTTCAGTTTGCTGAAAGATAGCCCGCATTTATCTCCATATCCTCTTCGCAACACGAAGATAATACATATTGCATTTACAGTCTGCGCAATCGTGGTCGCCCAGGCAACTCCCGCAGCATCCATATCTAGCACACAGACAAACAGAAGATTAAGCAACACATTCAAAATTCCCGTCGAGGCAGATATGTAAAGCGGTGTTCTGGAATCACCATTTGCATGAGCAATTCCTGCACCGAAACTATATATAAAAGAAGGAAACTTACCAAGAAGAATTATTTTCGTATATACAAGTGCATGTGGCATAACACTTTGGGGGACATCAATCATTCTCAGAGCCAATTCTGAAACGAACTGTCCGCCAACAGACACAAATAATCCGGAAATCGCAGCTATAAGCATCGCTGTGTGAAGTGTCTTATGTACAGCTTTGCCATCCTTTGCGCCCAAAGCTTTGCCCATAACAACACTTGCGCCCGAACTAAGACCCATCAAAAATGTATATAGGAGCGCGGTAAGTGAACCGGCTGTGCCAACTCCCGACAAAGCCTCCTGTCCACCAAATCTCCCTACAACAATAACGTCTGCAGCGTTATACAACCCCTGAAGAATTTGTGACATCATAACAGGAAATGCGTAAAGCATTATGTTTTTGATAAGATTTCCCGAAAGAATATCAACATTTTTTCTTGATAGTGCTTTCATGATAAAACCCCTTCCATGAGTTTATCTTTCTTCTACATTTTATCAAAATATTGTCATAAGTACATAGAATAAACCGAACAATATGGACAATTCCGCACAAATACGCATCAATGCTATTGAATTCTATAACGGATTGTGTTAATATATACAAAAAAACAAACAGGTGATTTATAATGTTTGATAACATAGAAAGCTTTTCTATCATCAGTGCATCACGAGGAATTTCAAATAAAAACACTTCACTTTTATCAAGACCACAACATACTTTTCTTTACAGACCGCAGGGAAGTGCCAAATATACGTTTGAAGATAATACTACCATTATATCCAATAAGTATGATTTGGTTTTTCTTCCCAAAGGTTTTAAATACTACTTCAGCGTGTCAGAGGTTGATGAGTGCTGGTGTTCATCAATAGACTTTATTGCAGATATTCCCGATGCAAAGCCTGTAAAATTCTCTTTGGAAAACTTTGCCGAGGCGGAATATATTTTTTCACACTTTCCGGCGTTATGGAATTTTGGTAACCCGTCAGAAAAGTACAAATGTCAGTCTATGTTCTATAACATCCTTTCATATATATCATATATGGAAAATATGGAATATTCAAATAAGAAAAAACTTCACCTTATAAATTCCGCCGTAGACTATCTCAGGGACCATATATTTGACAGTTCCCTCAAGGCAGACTCTCTACATCTTCTATGCGGAATATCCGATACTTATTTTCGTAAAATTTTTACTGCCCGGTTTTCAATAACTCCGCAAGATTATATCATATCCAAGCGTATGTCTCACGCCAAGGCAATTATCGACAGCGGCAACTTCAATACTATCAGCGATATAGCACTATCTGTTGGCTACGATGACCCCTTGTATTTCAGCCGTGCATTTAAGAAAAAATACGGTATCTCGCCCATTCATATGGCAAAGAAATCCGATAATAGTATGTAATTTTTTATATGGGTTGTGGTGTTTTACAACCCATATTATTTTTCGCCTTGATTTTACTATTAAATAATGGTATAACCAACTTGCATAGAAAAAATATTGCACAAAAGGATTTGATAATTGTGCTTGATGGGGATATAGTAAAACACGGTGTCCGAATCGGATAATATCATTTTTCGGCCGAAACGGCATTTGATGAAATTTATAACAAATGCATTTCAAAGGGTTGAACTACGTTGAACTGAACTTTATGAGTATGCTTGGCACCCCCGAGGCGTTTGACGTAAGGCCCGACAGAGAGTACGGTCTAAAACTTATAAAGTATCTGGCAGACAACAAGGTTTATATTTCAATTGTGGGCGGAGGAGACAGGCTGTCCATCCCCTTTGGCGATGAAACCTGTGCCGAGATGAAAAAGGTAGCCGGCGAATACTATATGGCTCGTAATCTTGCTGAAGGAGGTTCCGTTTGTCATGTAAGGGTGCAGGTTATGCAGATGAATCGACCGAGCCCTGAAAGAATATGCAGGAAGCAAAAGACCATTTTGTAGAAGTTGTTAGCAATGATGTGAAATCTGTCAATGTTAACAGTATTATTCCCGCAACGGTTATTGAATCAACATCAATGGTCTCATACGAGGGCGAATGCGGAATTGGTTTCCCAACCACCGAAATGTGGCCGGGAGGGGAGACCTTGAGTATGCTACATACTTCACACGCGTACTTTAAGCTAACCAAATCATACAACATTACGTCTTAAATGTTAATAAAAGGAAATCCTTATGATAATCCTTTGGCTGAAAATTTCTTTTCAATTCTAAAAATAGAATGTATTCATAGGGTAAAACTCAAAACTTATGACGAGGCACGTCGTATCATAGATAAATATATTTATTTTTATAATAATGAAAGAATAGAACTGAAAACAAAACTGACACCACATGAAATGCGATGTCAATATGTTGCTTAAAATAAATATTCTACCACAGGCATCCTTTTTTGTGATGTCTGCACAAATTGGTGTAGTTCACGTCAGGATATCCTCTTTTTCTTTTCATAAGGGGTTAAAAAATAGATTGTAAATCGGGCAAAATCTCTTATATTAAAACACTGACGGGCTTCGCCAAGTTTTTTGCCCGCCTTACTTAAAATGCTACATCACTAAACACTTTAGCCTTGGAAATTAAGATTGCTTTCATCTTTATATCCAATCACCTTAGCAGGCACACCTGCAACAATAGCATTTTCCGGAACATCTTTCACAACAACGGCACCTGCTGCTGCTAAGCTGCCTGAATGCATTGTTATATCGCCAAGGACTTTTGCACCGCAAGTAACAGCAACATTATCCTCTAAAACAGGCGGACAATCTCCGTTTTTATAGCCAATAGTTACTTGCTGATATATTCTGCAGTTTTTACCTATTTTTTTAGCAGTTATGATTGTAGCAAAACCATGCTGAATATACAAGCCTCCTCCTATATCTTGTGTGTATATATATAAACTTTCCATTGGTTTCCATAATAGGCGAGCAATTGCGAAATGCAACATAGCTGTAAGTGAGCGCGATGGATTTTTCAAACGATGTTGAATAAGATTTCGAAATTCCTTTTTATATGTCATATACCAGTTAAGTGATTCAAACATATTAAATTTTACCTGATCAATTTCGTTCCATCTTGCAACGTCCATTTTAATTAAATTCTTTTGCTTAGAACACAACATACATAAATAAACAGGAAGTGTTCTCATATAATTTATAACTGCAAGCAGCCTTTTACCGGTACCTGGCATTTATTTTTCCTTCTTTCAATTACACGATACTGTAGTTTTTTATAAAAGTTTCACATTTTTCTAAAGGCAGCGGCTTTGCATAATACCACCCCTGAATATAATCACAGTTAGATTGCGATATAAGTGTATTTTGTTCTTCGGTTTCTACTCCCTCACCTATAACCGAGATGTTCAGACTATGAGCAAGTGCGACAATTCCACAAAACAACGCTTTACCTTTTGGCGTATTGGATTTAAGTAAAATATCGCGGTCAATTTTAACAACATCAATTGGATAATCGCAAAGATTTGAAAGCGAGGTATACCCACTTCCTAAATCATCAAGATAAACCATAAAGCCAAGTTCTTTACAGAGAATAACATTTCTTTTTGCGGTTTCTCTGTCTTTTTCAATGGCATCCTCGGTTATTTCAATGGCCAATTTTGATTTATCAAAAATATATCTGTTTGAAATAGCTGTAAGTTTATCAACAAAATCTTCTTCCGAAAGAGTTATCCTTGTAAAATTACACGAAACAGAAATATCCTTATATTCTGTATTACTCCATTTTTCAAGTTGACAACAAGCAAGTTCAAACATATAAAAATCGTGAGTGCTTATAAGTCCAGCCGTTTCCATATGTCCAATATAATTCACAGGTCCTATTATACCTTTTTGCGGGCAAGACCATCTTGAAAGTGCTTCTGCCGAAACAATCTTTTTCGTTTTGCTGTCAACAATGAATTGCAGATACATTTTAAATTCATTGTTTTCCAAGGCGTCTATAATACTTTGTGTTATTTCAGTATCCATATTCTGTATCATCTCCTTGTACAGTTTACTTCATATGCCAAACATGCTTATTTTTTGGCACTTTTTATACTTGATGAAATTATATATTTCGGTCTGCCTTTGATTTCTTCGTAAATACGCGCAATATAGTATCCTATAATTCCAAGGCTTATCATAATTATACTTCCTATGAATATGGTTATAACTATGACAGTTGTCATACCTTCAAGGGCTCTGCCAATTATTTTATCAATAAGTGCCCATACACCGAAGATAACCGATATTATAAGCATCACACTGCCAAGTGCGGTTACGATTTGCATTGGTGCAGTAGAGTAAGATGAAATGTTAGAAATTGCATACTTTATAAGTCCCCGTGTTGACCATTTGGATTCACCGTCCAGACGTCCCTGAACGTCATATTCAACTGTCGTTTTATTATACCCTACCCAATAAGAAATTGCCCTGAAAAACCCTCTTTCGGGCATTTTATTAAGCACATCAACTACGTTTCTGTCCAAAAGCTTAAAATCGGATGAATTGGCCATATCAAAGCCCGCCATACGGCTAATAGCAGAATAGAAAATTTTTGCACCAATACTGTGCAGTTTCTTTTCCTGTCCACGTTCTTTTTTTATCCCTTCAACAATTTCATAACCCTGTTCCCACAAGCGATACATTTCAACTATCTTCTCAGGTGGATGTTGAAGATCACAGTCAATGACAACTGCACAATCACCATTTGCTGTAGCCAAACCTGCAGATATAGCAGACTCTTTTCCAAAATTTCTTGAAAAATGCAGTCCTATTACATTTTCTTTCTCCGCCGCAAGCTCGGTTATCGTTTTATAGGTTTGGTCCTGCGAACCATCATCTACAAAAATGAACTCACTATCAATATTATTTTCTTTAAGCAGGGAGTATATTGCATTATATGCTCTTTCTATACATTTTTCTTCATTATATGAAGGAATAATTACGGATAACATAACAATCACCTTACTGTTTTCTAAATAATGTTTCTAACTGTGTAACGGGCATCGGACGGTAAAAATAATAACCTTGAAGCATATCACATCCTGCATCCACTGCTATTTTTTTGTGTTTCTCTGTTTCTATGCCTTCACACAAAGTCTTAAATCCTAAATCATGGGCGGTTTTAATGATATTTTTAAGAATTAAAAATCCTGACTCAGTTGTTGCATTTTGTGTTAAAGCTTTATCTATTTTCACAATGCTTATATCAAATTCAGCCAAATCGCCAAAACTGGTGTAGCCTTTACCAAAATCATCTAAAAGAATTAGAATTCCTTTTTCTTTCAAGCGAGCTAAATTTGCCACCAATATTAATCTTTCATCTTGGTTTAAACTCTTATCCTCAAGAATTTCAACCGCAATACACGAATAATCAATATCATATTTTTCTATAATGCTTATAATGTTTTCTGCCAATTTTCTGTCACAAAGAGTATGTCTTGAAAAATTGATTGTATATACATACTTGATACGATTTTCCTTATCATTTGAAATCCATTTGCAGTTTTTTTCAAAGATGTAGTAATCAAATTTCTCATTGAGACCAACATTGTTTACTGCTGATAAGAAAAGACGCGGTGTCAAAACGCCTTCTGTAACAGAATTCAGTCGGGACAGAACTTCAGCACCCATAATTTTATCTGTTTTAGCATCTAAAATAGGCTGATATTCAAGGAAAAATCTGTTGTTGTCAATTTCATTTTGTATGCTGTTTTCAATTTTCAATTTTCTTTCAAATGCTTTACCATTTGAACTATCCCACTGACAGTATAAAACATTTTTATTCTCTGCAATACTGCATGCCTGCTTTGCTCTTGCCAGTGCAGTTTTAAATGACACATCAGTTGACTTTGTCTGGTGGTATCCAAAATTCATCCGAACAACACTAACTGCATCGTATTTCACAAAAGCTTCGTTGATTTCTGAAAAGCATTTATCAATACACCGAGCTATTTCCTCTGAGTCTAAATAGTTTAACGCAACAAAATTTTCGTTGCCGTAGAGAGAAATTTTTCCATCTATGTCGAGGCAAAAACAGCGAAACAAAATTCTTTTAATTTGCTCGTATATCCTGATAGCTTTTGAATCCGAATACAATCTTTTCATACCGTCAAGAGATATTGAAACATATACAATTGAGCGATTTTCCCGCAGTGTTCCTGCTTTTTCAAAATCATTTTCTATTTTACCTATACCACAAAAACTTTTCTCCGAAGTTCCTTTTGCTGTTTTTACAGATTTCATTGTAAAGTACAGTCCAACAACTCCCATAACAAGAAAAATTATTGCAAGAATGGTTATAATTACATAAGGATATTCAAAAAATCTCATTTTGTCGGCTCCTGCTATTTATTCTCAAAAATTGGAAACTGATTTGTTCCGGAAGTCTGTTTAAGACCTAAATCTTTTACTACCTTCATACATTTTTCAACATCTCTTTTTGCCGTTTGTTTTCTTCTGATAATCTCTTTTATTAGGAAAATTGGGTTAAAGGTGAGCATCACTTTTAAAATTTCTGCTTTTGATACGCCACACCTTTTATACTCTGCCAAAATTTCAAAAAGCGCATAATTTATGGACCTTTCATCAAAATTTTTGTTGAGCACGCTTTTGAGCCATTTTGCATATGCAAAAAACTTATGTATGTCAGTATTTTCTTTAAAATAAATACCGCTTATATAAAACTCTTTCATTTCTTCATCCATTTCCTGAAGAAGTGATGCATAGTATTTCTGCTGAATTTTTAGCACTTCTGTATGTTGTCTTTCAAGGGTTGTGCTTGTAATTTGCTTATCGTGAAGCCTATATATCATAAGACACTCAGGAAGAATCTGCATTTTCTGATTTGCCATTGTCATTCTTGTCCACAATTCAAGGTCCTCGGTACAAGTAAGGGTTGTGTCATAATTAAACTTCTTCATAACCCCGGCCTTGGCAATAACTCCGGGGTGAAGTATTGGGTTTGCTACAAGAAGCATAGCTCTTAAAGCCTGATTATCACATCTGCCACCGGCACCGCCTGACATATACACACCGTTTTTAACAGTCATAAATCTGCAGGAAGATAATGCTACATCCTGGTGCTCTTCCATAAATTTGTATTGCTTTTCAAATCTTTCGGGAAGGCATATATCATCTGCATCCATTCGTGCTATGTATTTGCCCGAGGAAAGGGCAATAGCCTTGTTAAGCGATGTGGGAAGCTTTAAATTAACTTCATTGGTATACACTTTTATTCTTTCATCCTTTGAGGCAAAGCCTGCCAGAATCTCACTTGTGGAATCCGTTGAACAATCATTTATGACAACCAGTTCCCAGTTCTTAAAAGTCTGGTTTCTGACACTTTCTATTGCTTCTTCAAGGTATGTTTCGCCATTATACACACTCATAATTACTGATATTGCAGGATTCATAAAATGTTTCACCCTCTCTTCAAAATTTTTCTGATATTTTTACATATATTAAGAAAATAAAACGCTGTCTTATAACATTTTTTCTTCATTAAAAATATAGATATTCTGCTTTTAAGTGTTATATTTTCAAACTTTGCACGTTGGATTTTTTCACCATGCAATGAGTTTATAATATTTTTCTTAATCGGTTTTATACTTTCAAAGTGATTACCTTCTGCTGCTGATGCTAATATTGCAAAGCACATAAAACAAGAATACCGGCAAATCTGTTCTTCTAAATCAACCACTTTTTTCAAGTCATTTTTTCTTATTTCATTTATAACATCTTCTATTAGATAAATCTGCTTTGTATTAAACTCCTTGGACAATGAGTCCTCTCTTACGGTGTATAAATACGCCTCTTTTTTGCTTATGTATACACTTTTTGCATCAAGATAGCAAGGTACAACGCAACATAAATCTTCGCCCAGTGATATTTTTTCGCTTACACTCAGTTGATGCGGTGTCAAAAGTTCTCTTTTTACTGCCTTGCCGGACAAATAATAGGATATATGGTTCATATCTTTATCCATCAGGAGTCTTGGATAAATATGTTTTTCTATATCAGTTCCGGTATAAAGCCCTTCATTAAGTCCGTCATTTGTGACATTTACAGTTTGACCGTTTTTAACCCATTTGTACGAAAATGATACCATATCACAGTTTGTATTATTTATTATCTCATATGCACATTCCAGGGTGTCAGTTTCAATAAGGTCATCTGAATCAAGGTTAAACACATAATCGCCCGAAGCGTCCCTTATCCCTGCTCTGCGGGCACTGGCAAGTCCACCATTTGGCTTGTGAACAACCTTTATGCGTTCATCCTTTTCCTTGTAATTATCACAAATTTCAGGACATCTATCCGGAGAGCCATCATCAACCAAGATAAGTTCAAAATCTGAAAAGGTCTGATTTAAAACACTCTCTATGCAATTTGATAAATAGTTCTCAACCTTATATACAGGCACTATTATTGAAAAAAACATATCATATCACCTATTTGCTTCTTAATCCTACAAGTACTTTTAACAGAAAGTACATTCTGTACTTCATACCATAAGCAAACACTCTTTGTTTAAGCGGTAGTGTTTTGATAGGGTATGATTTAAGCGTTCTTACAGTCAAACTATATGTACACACCGACTTCAGTCTTTTCTTCAAGTCGCTATATTTAATCTTATTATCTGCGGCATACATAATCTCTTGAGAGCATAACACTCTGCACATTGCCTGCCAGAATCTGTAGATATAAATTTGATATTCACAAGGCTCAATATCTTTTTTAAATTGTTCTTCAACCTGATTTACAAAAACAAGACTTTTTTCAAATCTGTCTTTTTTATATGATTTTGAAATTGAATCTTCATTTCTGCAGTAATTATAAAAGGCTTGGTTTATTCCGGTTGCCTTCTCTATGCAGGATATGTAATCTATCATAAAAAGTGCATCTTCTGAAAGCATTTCGCGTTCAGACTTAAAAGTAATATTATTTTTCTTTATTACTTCAGTTTTAAAGAGATTTTTCCAGATGCTCATTCCGTATTTACTATCATCGTTATCATCAGGAGTAGCACCTATAATCCCCATCCGAAGTTTATTTAAACTTTCTTCGGTGTCAAAATGAGTATCTGTATCAAAATATGTTTTTCGTTTGCATTCGCCCTTTTGGCTAAACATATTTCCATCTACAAACAAGACTCCTGACATTACAAGATCAGAGCCATATTGTATTGCTTTCTCATAAAGCGTTTTAAACATATCAAGCGTTACAAAATCGTCTGAATCTACAAAGCCAATATATTCTCCAGTTGCAATGCTGAGTGCCGCATTACGTGCATATCCTGCACCCTCGTTCACCTTATGAATAACCTTTATGCGAGAATCATCTGCCGCCATTTTATTGCACATTTCAAGCGATGAATCAGTTGATGAATCATCGACAAGAATTATCTCAATATCTTTTAGCGATTGATTTCTCAAAGAGTTTATACATCTTTCAAGATATTTTTCCGCATTATACACAGGAACGATAATACTTACTTTAGGTTGTGGCACATTTCTCACCTCGCAACTATTTTTTCATATTCTGAGACTAAAATATCAGCATAGTTTTCTACGCTCAAAACGTTATCTTTTTCATTTTTGCAATTTTCTTTAAGGGTCTTATAGTAATCCTCATTTTCGAGGGTTTCTTTTAATTTAAGTGCAATTCCTTCCGGTGTAGGCTCATCTACAAGCGTACCTGTAATACCGTCTTTTACAAGTTCAGCCATTCCACCGCTGTTCATTGTGACAACCGGAACCCCCATACAATGTGCTTCAAGTATTGAAAGCGGACAGTTTTCATAGCATACAGAAGGCAACAGAAGAACTTTTGCATTTCCCATAAGTTCTGTAAGCTCATTCCCGTTAAGAAAACCCGCAAGCTTTATATTGGGAATATCTTTAAGTATATCTTCATCAGGTCCGCTTCCAGCCACCACAAAATTATAATCTGGAAGAAGTCTTGCAGCCTCTGCTATATTTTCAATACCTTTTTCTTTAGAAAGCCGTCCTACAAAAACTATATAGGAATCTGTCTTTTGGCTGTTTTCTGCAAACCTTTCTTTGTTTATAAAATTATGTATTGTTTTGGTTTTACCTTTGTAAAATTCCCTTGCCGACAAAAGCTTGTTTTCAAGGAAATTGCTTGGACAAACGAACAGATCAACCTTTTTGTATGTTTTAAGCAGAGAATACAGTTTCGCTTCTATAGCACCTATAATACTTTTAATTTTTGATGCATGAATACACTTATTCTTAATACAGTTAATATGTGAGCCATTAACACACTTTTCGCAAGGAATGTTTTTGTCAAAGTTATAAAGAAGATGATTCGGACAAATCATTTGATAATCATGCACAGTCTGAACAAGCGGAATTTTCTTTTTCTTTATGCCATAAATTATGGATGGTGTAAGCTGAAAGTTTATATTGTTCATATGAACTATATCCGGCTTAAAATCGTCTATTACCTGCATAATTTTCTTTTTCGCTTCAAAGGAATATATTATCTTAAACGGATAGAAAAATCTGGCTATACCTTTTGAGTGAAAGTCCATGTTTTGAGTATATAATCCTTTAGAGTTTCCGACAGTATTATTTTTATCATACATACCAAAAAACTCTACTTCGTGACCTATCTTTTTAAGATGCTCTGCAAGATACAGCATATAACTTTCACTTCCGCCACGAGGGTACAGAAATTTATTTACCATTAAAATTTTCATAATAGTGTTTCACTTTCCTCTTTTTGATTAGCCTTTGATATACAGCCAAACATTTTCAATTCACTTTGACACACATTTTCATCAAAGGAATTTCCCATCATCAGCATTGCGAGAACTCCCGTAAGCAACGGATAGTTCATAGTATTATCTGTGGTTGACACGATTATCAGGTAAAGGGTTAGTATAAATGTAATGATAGCATTTTCGACATTTCCTTTTCTTCCAAAATACCACACTCTGACTAAAGTCATTGACACAAGCCATATAATATAACCCCAAAATCCCAAATCTATGAAGTGCTGAAGAAAATCATTATGGACAGAAGCAACGCCAACCTTCATAAATGCGTTCAGCTGATAGGTTAAAAATCCAATTCCATTCCCCAAAAAAGCAGGGCTAAATTCATAAAACTTATCTACCGCATTATAAATTTCCACACGTCCGCTTGTATTTATTCCTGCCTTTTCAAGCAGTTCAAAAGCATCCATTTTTATAAGCGCAACATAGCCAACAAGCAGAATAATTACAATAAATGTAAAGAATATCACAAGTCGGCTTGCCGTTTTTGGGTTGTACCTTGAAATAAATTTTAATAGATAACCAAACGCAAGTGACAGCGCTATTGCAATTATCGCAATTCTCTTAAATGCTGACATAAAGCAGAAAAGGCTCAAGAAAAGTAATATAAAATATATAATGCTTTTCTTTGGTTTATAAAGCATATAAATCAGGTATGCACCAAGACAGAATGCAAGCTCGTGAATTTCAGCCTGAACAATAATGTCTCCTGTTACATCTGCAAAGGTAATAACTAAGGTTATAAATTCAGATAAGTAATTACCAAGTCCGTTCTGAGCGATAACTGTTGCTATCATCAAAATATTTGCAATTAAAATCGCTATAAGGTTATACCATATGCCTTTTCTGCCAAAAATGTATAATAATGCTCCTGCTCCCAAAGCAAACGAAAGCATATTTGCATACACAAATGAACTTGAAAGTCCTCTTGATATAACACTGATATCCACAGTCCCCATAAACCATATAAACAGAGAGACTATTGTAGTAACTAAAAGAGGAATGCTGTAAATACATGAGTCTTTAAACGCAGTAAATCCTCTCGCGATATTAGGTTTATAAAGAAACATAAGTGTTGCCGAACCAAACAGCACAAGAGCAAATGCGTGACGGTATGTAACGTGCAGACCTAAATCAATGTATTCATTGAGGAAATAATACATCATTACAGCTACAACCATAAAATAAAAGTCTTTTGCTTTTTCAAGAATTTTATTTTCCACGCCACATGCTCTCCTTTCTTTTGCAGCAATCGCTTACAACGAACTCTGTTCTTTTAAATCTGAAGTATAGTTCTTTTTGTTTTTAATTGCTTCCGAAAGTAACTTCCTTGCTGTTTTGTTTTCCTTAAAGGTCTCGGAAATACCAATTTTATACTCAATAACAACATTTTTGTGTTCTTCTCTTTCATCAAGCCTGAGTCTAAAGAGTCTCATTATATCTTCAACAGTTATATAATCCGATTCTTTTGTCAGCATTACATAGCTGCCATTCCCGTTATATATATACTCTGTCTTTGATTTACCGAAGGATTCTTTTATGTAGTTTGTGAACATCTTAATAATTTCGTCACCAACATCCCTTGAATACTCGGTATTAATATGCACCAAATTTGATATATCAACTATGCAATATACAACACCGTCATCAAGAAGCTTTTTATCCTTGGATTTTAAGTATTTATCAAGATATGCTCTGTTATTAAATTCGGTAAGATGGTCGGTATAGAAAATGTAGTTTATTATATCTCCCGTTCTTCCTAAAACAATTGCACTGCCACAGCAAAGAATCATAAGGAAGAAGAAAGCAATGGCCGTATAAAGCATTACATCAACACTTTCTCTTACAGATGCCGATGACAATACTGAAATGTAGCTTGCTCCAAGGTACTTGTTGTACTCATTATTGGTTTTCATTGTAGTATCGTAAAGAGCAGTCAGTTTGCTGAGCAGTGTGTCGATTTCTTTCTCTACACCTTCTTTTACGGCTGTATATTGCTCATCGCAATGCTCTGAGCAAGTCAAACCAGATGAGGCACAAGCGCCACCGCAACCACCCGTACAAGATGTAAATGTGTCTAAAATATAGTTGCAGTATGCAGAGTCAATAATTGCGTGTTTTTTGCTTTCATTACAGTCTCTCCAGCTGTAAATCAATTCATCATAAGTTACAGTCTGGTCTCCGACATAATCCTGAACATTTCTCTCATGAAGATTATCAAGAATGTATTCGTAGCTGATATTTGTATTTCCCGACTCTCTCATCTTCTTAACATAAGCATCGATTACTGTAACAACATCTTCAACAAGACTTTCATCCTTTTCGTTAGAAATGTTGTTGTTGTCTATTCTTGTTGTGTAGTCTGAAACAAGCACAGATTTATTTTTTGTAATTTGATATTTATAAATTTTGGAGAAAAGGGATGAAACATTAACTTGTCTTAAATAGTCAAAATCATCCGCAAGTTCAGCAAACGATACACCTGTCTCGGTTGATCTGTAATAATTGTTTTGTTCCATTCGCTGATACAAAGTAGTAAGAGTATTGTCTATACTTGTATCAATAAGTTCCATCATTTCAATGTAATCATAATCATTTTTGTTGATGTTCTCGATAGTATTATTTGCAGGAGCAACATTTACATACTTTTGACTGAACTGTTCAAAATACACATCCAGTATTTCATCAAGAACCGTTCTTGCAAAGTCGGGGCCTTCACCGCTTGTTGCCGCAAAAGAAACTATAAACGTGCTTGGTTCATATATGTATTCTTCGCCTTCCTCAAGCTTTGCATCTTTTTGTGCTACCTTATCTGCATCCTCAATGGGTGTTATATCAATTCTTGATATAAGACTGTCAACAGAATAAATACCTGTAAGTCCCATTTTATCAACAACTCTTGACATTACGGCAGAGGATTTAATTTCGTTTACATCAAGCTTGTCTCCGGTAGGAGCAAGGCCTTGTTCTGCCTGTGCGTCATTATAATGAATAACCTCTGATGCTATATAAGAATTAGACGCCGAAAGCTTAAAATAAACCGCATAGGTTGCTAATAGGCAAAAAACTACAATGAACGGCAAAAGCTTTTTTAAATATCTTATAATTTGAAAATTTTTCATTGCCATCCTCCTTTATGCCTTTTTAGGAAATTTCTTTGAAATTTGATAAAGCACAAGCGATATATACGCAAAAGCTGCAAACACTACCAAAGTCTTAAGTTCACTTATAAGTGAAATTCCATAAATGCTTACCGCTATGCATTGATTCATTCTGTGACGGGAATACTCTCTGCCGGCAGTTATCGCTTCTTTTTCAAATGCTTTGATACTTCCATAAATAGATTCTATAAGTGCATCTGCCGAGGAAGAAATCGTTTCATTTGGATTGTTTGAAGAAATCTTATTTATTATCAGGTTGTTATCCATAATTTCTTTTTCGTTGGAAGCCACATAATTACTAAAGTTTGTAGCCATAACAGATAATTCATCAACGCCGACTTTCGTTCTACCCATATAGTACTTACCCGCCTGATCCCAGGTAGGAACAAGTACTACACGAGTCATTTCCTCACTGTACATATCAACCGCCTCATTGCACAGCTTATAGGATACATCATTTTTCTGGCGGTCAAAATCAATATTTTTATTTTGATATGAAAGTCTGTCAACATATTCGTCTCTATCTCTTACAATTCCATTTTGCAGAATAAGAGACCTTAGATTCTGGTTTATCTGTGTTTCTTTAAACTGATGCACCTTTCCCGCAATAGAGTTAAATGTGCTTCCGCTCTCGGTAACAAAGCTTGGATTTTTTCCTGCCATACCATATAGATAATTAAGAATAGACTGTGTTTCCTTATCAAAATACGAAACGATATCCATATATTCCATCTGGGCAAAATCCGGTTTTTCGGAATCCATCTTAAAATTATCGGTATATTTATTTATGTAGTATTCCTTATATGCGGAAGTTATCAGGTTGATAACATTGTCAGAGTCAAGGTGTGCTGTATCTTTGGATGCATGATACTCCACTGCAAACTCAGTTGAAATATGATACTGCGATTCTTCGCCAACACCACCCTGCACACAAGGGTAAACAACAAGACAGTTTTTAAGCTGTTTTACGGTTACATCTTCTAGCGCACCTTTTTTTATGGCTTTTTCAACAACCTCATCGCTGATAATTTCCGCCATATTATATCTTGTGCCGTTGGAATTGAGCGCCTGTGATGCTTCAGAATAATTAAGCGATACGATTGCGTGAACAGATTTTTTAAGTTCAAAATGATTAAAAATTCCATACAGCATAGTTGTAATAAAGCATACAAGGATTATCCATGCATTAAAATATTCTGCAGTCTTCAAAATCTGTGTACGTTCTGTATGACTTACATTTTTCAAACGAAAAAATATCATTGACGCTGATGATATAAACAACACTCCGACAATTAAAATAATTAATTTTTGAAGTATATCAGTAAACATATTCCATCTCCCTCCCAACATTAAAATTTGTTAATATCAATAATAACCAGTTCAGGCTGATTGTTTATGCGAAACACATTTGAATTTTCAAGACCCGAACTTACTATCAAAGGCTTACCTGCAGTATCGTATCTACCATAGACAAAATCGCCTTTTCGTTCAGGAAACAAGCCCCCCTCGTGTGTGAACAAAGGACCAAGTATTGGAACTCGCACAACGCCTCCGTGTGTATGTCCTGAAACCATTAAATCTCCCCAAAACTCAGGCGAGAATTCTTCAAAAATAAAAGGTTCATGAACTGCTGTGATTTTAAGATTATCTGTATTTTCATAGATATAATCTGCAAAAGCTTTTTCTGAATATGACCAGAAAGATGACGGGTTTGAGGTTAAAACACCATATATATCAACGGTCATAGTTTTTACTTTTATTGTGTCTTTTTCATTTTTTAAAACGTTTATCCCCGCGGTTTCAAGCTTTTGTTCAAAAGAATCTTCCAGTTTTAAAAGCACTGTTTCATCACGGTTATCTTGGTTAAAACCAAATTTCTTGTCCAGTTCTTTTTCATTAAGCGGAAAATCATAAATACTTTCTACCTCGTTATTTCCATACACATAGTATGAAGGCGCTATCTTGGAAAGCTCTCCCGCTAAAGCCACTGCATAATCTGCATCATCTTTAGCGGAATCTACGATATCGCCGGTACAGATTATTATATCTGGCATCAAAGCTTCAACTCTTTCCAAAAGCTTTTTGTTGTTTTCGCCATAGGATGAGCCATGTAAATCTGATAACTGTATAACACGCACACGGCTGTCAACCTTAATACTGCTTGTACTGTAAAAAGATTCTCTGAAATTTCTATTACCGATATAACTGCACATAACAACAATAATGGACGTTGCAATGCAAACAAAAATCATACCGATAACAAAGAAATTTACAGCCTTAATATTCTTTTTTGTTTTAGTGCTTAAATTATTATAGCTATTTTTTTTAGTCACTTTTATTCTCATTCCTACACCCATAACCGAATGGATGCAGGAGATAAGTGTTTCCTTGCACTCTTTTTTAAAAGTTTTAATATTTTGTATACCGCCGTATGTAATTATAACTTTATTTTCATCCACACATTCTATTTCAAAAGTGTCTGCCCACATATCATACAACTCATCCGATACCAATTCCTTGAAAAGTTCTTTGACGCTTTTCTCATAATTTACTGTCTTTTCAATGTTTCTTATAATATACATATCAAACAAACCTTTACTTTTATTTTTGGTATAGTTCGCAGGTTGATTTGGCAACATCCTGCCAACTATATTTATTCAAAATAAATTCGTCAACACCATCTCGTATTTTTTCAACAAGTTGGGTATCATCACACAATGTTTTAAGTTTTTCAGCCAAGTCTTCTACATTTCCTTTTTTAAAGTAAATGGCCTTGTCTTCAGCAACAGCGGTGTTTTCAGGAATATCCGAACACAAAAGTGCATTTTTATATGCCAGCGACTCTAATAGGCATAAAGACATACCTTCAAGGTCGGATGGTAATACATTTATATAAGCATTTGTATATATTTCGCTTAAAGTATCTCCTGAAACAAAACCCGTAAAGATAATATTAGGATTTCCTGCCGCTTTTTCTTTAAGCATTCTCACATAATCATCAGTATCGCTGGTGTCTCCTGCAATAACAAGTTTCTTATCTGTTTCAATTCTTCTATAAGCGTCAATAAGGTAATGAATTCCTTTTTCAGCAGTCAGTCTTGAAACAACGGATATGTATTCATTTTTTTTAAGTCCGTACTTTTCGGTAATAATCTCAGCATCTTTTCTTTCAGGACGACTTATGCCGTTATGGATAATAGTCGTTTCCCGATTGTATGTTTCTTTAAAGTAATCATAGGCAGCCTGACTCAAAACAATAACCTCATCCGCATATTTTGCCAAGACTTTTTCGCCAAATTTTATATACTTTGAGGCAAACCCCTTGCCCCACTTTTCTCTCTGCCAATCGAGTCCATGAACTGTGGCAACACATTTTTTTCCAAAAAGCTTTGGAATCCAAAGTGCTGCGCACGGCCCTTCAGCGTGAAAATGAATAACATCATAATCGCAAAATGATGCTGCTATTGCAGCAGTAAAAGATGCTATCATTGCAGCAAAACCTCGCACATTGAGTGTCCACGCATTTTTGATTTTTACGCCCTTATACATATTGTTCTCAACTGTTCCCACATATTCATTTTCAACCTTGTCTGATGAACGGTTGTAGCAGGTAACATCAAGCCCCATTTCAACCAGTATCGGACACAGCGTTGTAAGAACATTTTCTATTCCACCACGTCTTGACGGAATAACCTTATGACCAATCATAGCAACTTTCATTTTCTTCACTCCCATTTTTTATCGTCCGGTAGCTGTGAGCATAACTATCGGTGTTTTAAGCATAATTTTTAAATCATTGAGATAAGTTCTTGTCTGTATATATTCGATATCCATTTCAACCCACTGCTCAAAAGGAATGTCATTTCTGTTTTTGGAAATCTGCCAGGTACACGTGAGCCCCGGAGTAACAAGAAGTCTTAATCTTTGATAATCAGTATAATACTGAACCTCTCTGGGAAGCGGAGGTCTAGGACCTACTAAAGTCATATCCCCTTTAAGAACATTAAAGAACTGCATAAGTTCGTCAAGAGAAAGTTTTCTTAAATATTTACCAACTCTTGTTATACGAGGATCTTCCTTAATCTTGAATACGGGTCCGTCCATCTCATTCTGCTTTATAAGTTCATCAATCATCTTATCGGCATTTGCCCTCATGGTTCTAAACTTATACATATAAAATTCTTTTCCATGCCGGCCCACTCTTATTTGCTTATAGAAAGGTCCTGCACTTGGATCGTCGATTACAATAACAATTGCAATTATAAACATCAGCGGAAGGAAAAACAACAAAATCAATGTTGCAAAAAAGATATCAAAAAGTCTTTTTTGTTTCCAAAAGGTAGCATATGATTTTTCAATAATTGCTTCCAATTTTTCTCTTGTTCTTGCATCAACTTTTTCTTGCTCAATATAAGGCATTACTAGACCCTTCTTTCTGATATGTTCATTACAGAATCATATTCCGCTTTTCTTTTTGATGATAAATAAAACTTTTTAAATACTATGTTCTTATTTTTAAAATTGGCTCCACAATTTTCTAAGTAACCGGGATGAAATAAAACTTCTATATCTCTACCGTTTTTTTCTGCCAGTTTAATGTACTTCGGCAGAATTTTATTTACTCTTTTGGCATCCATTTTTCCCGAAAAAAGAATTCCCATAAAATAGGATGTTGGTATTTGAAGATTCTTAACACTCTTTATATTCACCAACCATAAAAATTTCAGAAGCCATTGTTTAATAAGGCTTATGGGGCTATAGGTGAAATAAAGTGATGGTGTTTTTATATATGGCAAAATAGGTTCATCTGGAATTCTTATGTACTTTAACAAGATTTCTTCGTCGCTCAAAACCTTAAGCAACGCGCGGAATACAGCCGGAATCATATGTGTATGCTGATGGCTATCTATATAAAAGGGTACATTTTCAGGCAAGACACTTTTCCAAAACAAAACTTGTGCTCTGATTTCTTTATAAACCTGTGCCTCAAGTTCTTTGTTGTGAAACAAATTTAATTTAAACAATCCGCCAAAGGTATGTTTTAAATTACCATTTTTGTTTGCAATTAAATCTATCTCATCTGCATCCGCCATACATTTGCCTTCAACAAGGTTTAAATGCAAAGAAACACTAACGTTGCTGTTTTTTAATATTTTGTTTAAATCAATTTTATCAAAATTGGGTAAAATACTAACTTTATTAAGTGCTCCTTTATCTATACACTTTTGTATGTGCGCGGACACGTTACCACATAGTCCATAATCATCAGCACTAATATATATCACTTAACTTTCACCCCTCACGTACCAAGTTTAATAACAACTGTATTGTCTACGATTGCCACGCAATCTTTTTCAGGCCATTTTTCCATAGATTTAACGTTTTCTTTTTGAGTGAGTTTTTTCTTTTCTTCTCCACTTACAAATTTGTAATTCTTGTCACAGTAATCGTTAAGGGCGCTTGTCAATACACTCTGTCCTACCGTTTCATCATCTGCACGAAGGATATATCCGTCTGTTATTCCGGTAATATCCGGGGTAAGATTAACACTATATGCGTCACTATTATCAAGCGAGCCAATCACAAGAATTTTATCACAATTTTCAGCTCCCTGAGTCTGTTCTATACGGTCTGCTATACGAACCAAAACACCATAGGACTTTTCATACGCAATCTGCGCTTTGTGATAACTTACATTCGCTATAACAATCTGGTTTGCTGTGACCGCAACGGCTGTCAGTAATATTATCCAGCATTTTATTGCAGTATGTTTTTCACTTGCTTCTCTTCCTCTTTCATAAAGTATCAGGAAAAACAGATAGAATACCGAATATCCCATAAGCATAAGATTGTGATAATCAACCTCTGCATTTATAAAAGCAAGTGCACCTGCTCCTAATATAAGCATAACACTCAGAATAACAATCATAAAAATGTTTGCAGGATTTTTATAAATCCTGTTCTTAACTATACATTTAAGATAATACACAAATGTAAAGAACAAAATAAATCCATTCAGTGCAACATATACATTTACGCCACGCGATAAATCAAAAAAACATTTTTTAAAGGTTTCCTTAACAACATAAAGCGAAGCAAACAAATCTATATTAGATAGCGATGCTGTCGCATTTACCCCCTGATAATCAAGCAATTCAACAGAAAAAATACTGAGAATTATTTTGAGGATAATACTGTATAATGCAACCCCAAAAACGCCTGACAGAAGCATATACACAGCCTTTTTAAAAACAATTAGGAAAGATGCGTTTTTAAAAATCATTTCATCTGTCAGATAAATTAAAACAAGCATTATTGTAACTGTTATGTACGCCTGATAAATACCTGTAGACAATGCAATAAGTACTGCCGAGAGCAGGTATTTCGGTTTTTCTTTTGTCATATAAAATGCTGCAAGGGTTGAGAGAAACAATGCAATACTGTAACCATCAGCAACATAGTTATACATCATCACCGAAGTAACTGTCGGGAATGAAACAATAACTGCACCAATTAAGCCTGCGGTAACTTTTTTATTTACATTAAGCAACTTGCAAATGCATACCGCGCTCAGCGCATGAAGTATAATCGCTACTATCCCATTCAAAAACGGCAGGTCATAAAAGGAACTGAATGAGCAGACAACAGGCAAAAACCAACGCCCCATAGCAACCATATTTTGCTCATCATATCTAAACACAAATGAATCCCAATTAGGAAGCCAGTTTGTTATTTTGTATAAATGTGCCAACAGCCCCACCAGAAGTGCAGTAAAAAAGCATACCTTCCATTCAGGTAAAATATATGTATTAAGTTTTTTCAATACTTTTTCAGGCATACTTACCACTCCAACCATTTAAATTTATGTAAAAACTTTCCGTATAATTTATCATATAACCTCGTGCCTATAATTCGCTTTACAAATAATGTCCGCTTAGCTGTTTTAGATGTCCACGACGCACAAAAATGATGTATGGAATAGGTGTTTTCGGTTATTATTTTTCTTCCGGTATAATATTTCATAGGGCACAAATAATCTTCGGGAAGCATTCGTATTCCCATAAACACCTGATTTTTATTATTTAAATCCATACCAAGTCTTACCATGGTTTTTGTATTTCTGTCAGGACAAGGAGTTAGGTCATAACTTCCGTCAGGTAGAACAAAAGATATGTCATCATAGTCTGCCAGCAAACTGCCGATCAATTCATTACCCTTTTCGCAGGAAAAACCAAGACCTGTTGAAATAATTCCATTATCATCAAAACCCATATATCCGTTTTCTTTAATAAGTTCATCAATAGGCTTTATAAGTTCGACATCTGTATCAAGGTAAATTCCGCCCTCATCATACAACACTTTAAGTCTTACGTAATCACTGACAAAGGCCCATTTACCTGCGTCATAAGCTTCTTTGGCGTATCTGTTCTCTGTTATATCAAAATTATCTTCATTGTGACAAACTATTTTGTATTCAGGGCAATATTTTTTCCAGCTTTCGATACATTTTTCGGAAATTGCCGGCATTTTACCTTTTCCAAACCAGCAATAGTGAATCACTTTTGGGATACTCATTGCTTTTTCTTCCCCCTGTATAATTCTAAAATAGTTTTAAAAGCATTTCTGTTAAATACAAAATTTATAAGTAAGTATAAACCTACAATCCATATTGAGTGGACCAGTCCATTTAACAACAATTGTAAAAACGAGACGTTGCTAAATGTATCAACGAAAAATACTGCCATAACTACAGCAAAAACCAAACTGTTGGAAATCAAGATTTTATATGTGTGCATCTGACTTCTTTTAAGAACCTTCTTGTTTGAATAATAGATTGTCATTATACCACGATACAAAAGTGCCGCAATTGTCCCAATGATTGCCCCGCATATTCCCATATAAAGAATGGCTACAACCGAAATAGTGATATTTATAATCATTTCCCATATTGCATAATGACGTGTTTTTTCAAAATCACCTGAATATTCTATAATACTATTGGCAGGAAGTTTGACATTAGCAATTAAGTTCATTACAACGAAAAGCAATACAAGAAAAACATTTGTGTATTCGGCATCATTGATTCCACTTGTATATATCTGTATAAGTGGCAACAAAAACACTGCCATCAAAGTATAAATAATACAGGTTGCCATTATATAAAAGGTTTCATACATATTAAACATTTTATCAAACTTTTCTCTGTCGGTATGAAACACCTGTCCTAATGCGAAGGTAAAGGATGAAGCTATGCTTGTTATAAAACTCTGTACCTGAGAAAAGAAAATATTATATATAGCATAAATACTTACCGCCTTAAAATCACAAAGAACAGAAATAAGTATCACATCGGTATTGTTAAATACCATACCAGAGAGTTGATGTACCAAAACCGAGTTTTTCTGTGAAATGGCTTCAAAATCAGGCTTTATTTTTAAATCCAGCCACTTATATCTGCGCTTGGCATAAAAGTATATATACACAAGCTGGGCAAGTGACATTATACAATAAACCAACTGCATAAGAATAAGGCTGTCGGTCAAAAGCAAAACAAGTATTTTTCCTGAATTTGAAGCAAGCTGAAGTATGGTTTCGGAGTTGTTTATTACATATTTTCTGCCATCAACTTCCATAAGTATTCTGTATTTTGCCTGAACAAAATAACTGAACAAAGCCGGAAGGGCAGTTAATATAATTATCAAAAACACTACATTGCTATCTAGAGATGTTGGTATTACATAAGCGTATACAACAGCAATAACAAGCACAATAACAAGGTAAATTATCCCTGTTCTGATATAATAAGCATTTGTGGCAGAAAGAACTTCGCTTGCACTTTTATAATCCTTTTCGCCTATTTTTTTGTACAAAGCCTGAGTCGTAGCAAGTCCTACACCCGCCTCTAACAGAAATAAATATACAAAAATTTGTTTTATTGTCGAAAGTACCCCGTTAACCTCTGAACCAAAATTTTCAAGATACAATCTTGGCAAAAGAAAGCTGAGTGATATAAGTACAACCTGATATACAAGTGACGATATTAAATTATTTTTAATTCTTGAATCTTTATTATTCAACTCGCCACCTCCTTATTACTGTATCAATTTTTCATATACAGTTGCAAATATAGTCCTCTGTAGCATTCTCTTTGGGAATAATTCTACCTGGATTTCCAATTACAATGCTATGATCCGGAACATCAAAATTAACATAGGTCAGCGGAGCAACAAGCACATCGCTGCCAATTTTAATATTTCCAACTATAACAGCATTAGTTCCAATCCAACAATTATCCAAGATAACCGGAGCACCTTTTCTCTTTCCACGGTTTTCCATCCCTATTGTTACACCTGTGCCAATATTAATATTTTTACCAAGTTTTGCATCAGGGTGAATTATCACACGTCCAAGATGTCCGATATACAAACCTTCACCTATGCTTGTTCTTGCAGGAATTTGAATTTGTGTTCTGTTTGACAGATGCATAAGCCTTAACATATAAAAAAGTTTTAAAGGGAGAAATTTATACATATTTGCTTTTCTTAATACAGATATGTATTTTAATTCAAGGGGGCGAAACACCTTTTTCAAAAATGGTTCTCCGCTTTCTCCATAATATCGGTATAGGTCTTTTTTAAAAACACTGTTCATAGCTTTTCACACTCATTTTTCTTCAAGTAATATTTTTCTTGTTATATAATTGTAAACCGGTACAATCAGCAATGCAAACGCTTTTACTATCAGATAGTTTATGGATGTAAACTTAACTCCAATCCATAAAATCAATTGGTTTAAACACAGTCCGCCAACGCTAAGTAATACAAATATAGTAAATTCCTTAAGTTTGCTTTGCTTTTTACCTTTAAAAACAAAGGACATACTTAAAACATAATTCACAACAACAGAAACACAAAACGAAGCCATTGAGGCAAGCAACACATCAACATGCAATAATTCTTTTAACGTGACAAGAACCCCCACATCCACGAGTGTGGCAATAACACCAATCACTCCAAACTTTATTAATTGTTGTATCACTTTGTGTTCCCTCCGTTTTTATTAAGCTTTAGGCCTTGGCAAAAACCCAAAGAGTATCCTTTACATTATCCTTATCGTCACTTAAATTATATACACTGAGCGTAACTGATTCACCATATACTTTTTTATATGTAATTGTCGGTGTTTTACCTTCTGATATCTGTCTTTTTATTGCATCGTAATTTAAAAAGCTCATAACCGCTCTATGAAAATTCGGTTGCACAATGTCATCAATGTATTTTGTCAATAACTTCGAGAAGTTTTCTTCATCTTCTTTGTATCCAAGATAAGATGGCATAAGAATGCGATGAGCATTATCTGTTTCCAAAGATACTCGATAAATACCGTTGTAATGTTCTTTTAAGACAGATATCATAGTATCGATTTCTCTGATGCCTGTTTTTAGACAGACAAAACTTTTGTCTTCAGCCCTACTGCTTTGCTCTTTATTTTGATAATACTGTGCTTTTGCTTCATACATTCTGACTTCGGCTTCACGAACAATTTCCTCACAGTTTGCATTCTGATTTCTGTAAGACATACCTATTGCTACATTATATCCCATAGGCTTTAATTTCTCAATAAATATTCCTATGTTCTGTTTAACACATTCTTGTTTAGTATCTTTTGTAAATACCAAAAACTCATCGCCACCCATACGGTAAATGCTGTGTCCAAAGAATACCTCTTTTAATGTATTTGCAATATATATAAGCATTTCATCGCCTGCAGCGTGTCCGTATTTGTTGTTTCTGATATGAAGCTCGTTGACATCAATATAAATGCTAGAGAAATCTTCTGGCTTTTCTTCATCAAATAACAAAATATCTTTTTTATATGCAACACGATTTAAAACACCGGTAAGAGCATCCGTTGTTGCAGCAAGTTCTGTTTTATCAAGATGTTTTTTGTTATATATAGCAATTGAAAAACAAATAACAACATCTTCAATAAGTTTTCTTGCAACCGAGCTTTTCTTTGGATTAATAGTTCCCAAAACGCTCACGTGGTTATCTTTTTCTGCAATAATCGCAAACGAAACATCATTAATACCACGCTCTAACAAGAAATGATACAGCTTAGAATTTGTTTTTGCAAGGTGCTTATTAGGAGTAATTTGCATAAATTTAATTGATGAATTATTGGCATTATGTATCT
>JAZRNN010000012.1:0-36666 GCA_045648175.1 Clostridia bacterium | reverse complement strand
ATAAAACTGTGAGTCTTGTAATAGATTGCACTTTGGCAACTCCTGTTGCTACACTTATCGTTGATGGCCAAGAATGTAAAAGAATTAACATCTGTGCGTGTAATACAGACAGCGAAACAGGCAGATTAAGGGTATCTCTTGGCAATGGTCCTTATGTGACTTTCGAGGCTGCTAACTACGCTGTATATGATGTTGCTCCTTCACCGGCTATTACATACGACAGCTTGCAGACAACCGGAAAGATTTCTTTGACTGCTAAACCCACAAATATGAAAGATATAAAGGGTACAATTATTGCAACTCTTTATGATGAAAATGACTATGTATCCGAAGTAAACACATATGATGCTGCGGCATCGGTTGATGTAGAATTTGTTCAGACAACAGGTGATTATATTAAACTGTTCTGGTGGGATTTTGCTAATGTTAAGCCTTACAGCCCTTCTGTAAAAATTGATTTTTAATGCTAATTATTAATAGTTGGGCTAAAAAGTAAATACTGGAATTTTAGATGGCGGTTGCGGCTTGATGCAACCGCCTTTTCCACATTGCAATGAAGAATTGACTGTTTTAGTTATTTGTGGTAAAATATAAAAAATTAGCATTAGAATTGTTTTTTGTAATACTGGCATCTGGATTATACAGTCTGTATATAATCAATAAATAAATCAGAAGGTGAAATTATGAAGGTTATTGATATTATAAAGGGTGAAAGACCAAGTCTTTCGTTTGAGGTTTTTCCACCAAAGACAAGTGATAATTTTGAAACAGTTATGTCTGCTGCTACCAAAATTGCACAGCTTAAGCCAAGCTTTATGAGTGTTACATACGGCGCGGGCGGCGGAACTTCAGAATACACAGCCGACATTGCAGAGGCAATTTCTGCAATGGGGGTCGTTCCTATTGCACATCTTAGCTGTATTTCGTCCACCAAGGATCAGATTAAATGCCTTTTGAATAAATTGAGGGACCGAAAAGTTGAAAACATTCTTGCCCTGCGTGGCGATATGCCAAAAGACAGCACTTCCATAAAGATGGAATATAGTTATGCAAGTCAGCTTGCTGCAGAAATAAAGGAATTTGGTGGATTTTGTATAGGCGGTGCGTGCTATCCCGAAAGTCATCCTGAAAGCAAAAACAGCATAGAGGATATTGAAAATTTAAAGAAAAAGGTGGATAGTGGTTGCGAATTCCTGACAACACAGATGTTTTTTGACAACAATATCCTGTACAACTTTATGTATCGGCTGCTTCGTGCAGGGGTTGATGTCCCAGTGGTTGCGGGAATTATGCCTGTTACCAATGCGGCACAGATAAAGCGTATATGCTCAATTTCAGGAAACACTCTTCCGCAAAGATTTTTAAGGCTTGTTGATCGTTATGGCGAAAACCCCGAGGCAATGAATCAGGCAGGTATCGCATATGCGACCGAGCAGATTATTGACCTCTTTGCCAACGGCATAAATGCTGTACATATTTATTCGATGAACAAGCCTGATGTGGCAGCGGCAATTCAAAGTAATTTATCGGAGATTATAAAATGATTGCAATAGATTATCAGATAATTCCAACCGAGAAGTTGGTGCTTAACGAGGGTGAAACCGCAAGACGTCTGCACATTACTCGAGGCTTTGAAATGGGTGAGATTGACTCTTGCCTTGCTGAACTTAAAGCCGTGGCAAATATTAAATTTTCAGCGGTGCGTGTGCCGGTAAATTACCTTGGCGAAGACCGTCTTAATTGTGGATTCGGTGAATTCAAAAGTGCGACACTTATAAAGAATTTGCAAGGTTGCAAAGAGGTTTTTATTTTTGCGGTGACTCTAGGTTTGGGTGTTGACCGATTGTTGACACAGTTTTCGTTGGTATCGCCATCAAAGCATTTTATTACGGATGCCCTTGCGTCATCAATGGCAGAGACGGCAGCAGAGGCAGCAGAAGAAATTATAAAAGGAAAGCTTAATTGCCGTCCGCGGTTCAGCCCGGGTTTTGGCGACTTGTCGCTTGAGGTACAACCAAGGATAATTGAACTTCTTAATGCACAGCGTCTTTTGGGAATAACAATAAATAAATCGCTATTGATGTCTCCAAGGAAATCAGTAACGGCAATAGTGGGGATAAAGAATGAATAATTTACGTGAACTTATAAAGAAAAAAAGATTATATTTTGACGGTGGTACAGGAACGGTGCTACAGTCAATGGGTTTGCCTGCAGGTATGCCACCTGAAAAATGGAATATTGAACAGCCTGAAAAAATTACAGAACTTCACAAAAGCTATCTTGATGCGGGTTGTAACATTATTAAATCAAATACTTTTGGTGTAAACTGTCTCAAGTATGACAATTATGCCCAGCTTATAAAAAAGGCGATTGACTGTGCAAAAAATGCTGTGGCTGGCAGAGACTGTGCCTTTGTTGCGTTTGATATGGGCCCCACAGGAAGACTTTTAAAGCCCTTGGGTGACCTTGATTTTGAAGAAGCTATTGAAATCTTTGGTGCAAATGTGCGTGTTGCGGCAGAATGCGGTGCTGACCTTATTCTGATTGAAACAATGAATGATAGCTTCGAGACAAAGGCGGCTGTTCTTGCGGCAAAGGAGAATTGTGACCTTCCTGTATTTGTCACCAATGTATATGACGAAAGCGGCAAACTGATGACAGGTGCAACCCCTTCGGCTATGATTGCAATGCTTGAAGGAATGGGCGTTGATGCCTTGGGTATGAACTGTTCATTAGGTCCTGATATGATGATTGGAATTCTGGATGAATTTACCCAAAATGCATCAGTACCTATTATAGTAAATCCCAATGCCGGGCTCCCCATTGTTGTGGATGGTAGGACAGTTTATAATATTGATGAAAAACAGTTTGCAAAATATATGAAAGAAATGGCACATAAGGGTGCCTGCATTCTTGGCGGTTGCTGTGGTACAACGCCTGATTATATGCGCCTGATGATTGTTGCGACAGGTGATATTGAATATCAGATTCCCGAAGTTAAGACAAAAGCGGTGGTTTCTTCATATACTCACTCGGTAAATATTGGTGATATACCAATTTTAATTGGTGAAAGGATTAATCCGACGGGTAAGCCACGTCTTAAAGAGGCTCTGCGCGAGAGGAATATGACATATATTCTTAATGAGGCTCTTTGTCAGGAGGAGGCGGGTGTTCACATTCTTGATGTAAATGTCGGCCTTCCTGAAATTGACGAGGCTGAAATGCTTCAAAGTGTAGTTGAGGCTATTCAGACGGTGACAAATCTACCCCTTCAGCTTGACTCAAACAACCCAAAGGCACTTGAAAGAGCAATGCGTATTTACAACGGCAAGCCGCTTGTGAATTCGGTAAACGGCAAGGCTGAGAGCATGGAAAGCATATTCCCTCTTGTTAAAAAATACGGTGGTACGGTAATTGCCCTGACCATTGATGAAGAAGGTATTCCTGAAACAGCGATGGGTAGATGTGCAGTTGCTGCAAAGATTGCGGAGCGTGCGGCTGAATACGGAATTGACAAAAAAGATATAGTTGTAGACCCTCTTGCTTTAGCTGTATCTTCTGACTCAAAGGGTGCCCTTGTAACAATGGAGTCAATAAAGTTAATTAAAGAAATGGGTCTTTGTACAAGCCTGGGTGTTTCAAATATTTCCTTCGGACTTCCCGAGCGTGAAAAAATAAATTCAACATTCTTTGCGCAAAGTCTTGAGTGTGGCCTTGACTGTGCAATTATGAACCCTTTTTCAAAAGGAATGATGGATGTATATTTTGCACATCGTGTTTTGCATAATATGGACACGGCTTGCGAGGAGTATATCAGATATGCAAATTCGGAAGAATGTGAAAAAGCAGTTATCCTTCAAAAAACGGATGATAAGCCCAATCTTCATTATGCGGTGGTAAAAGGTATAAAGGGGCAGGCGGTTGCGGCAGCAAAGTATTGGCTTGAAATAGAAAACCCGCTTGATATAATTAATAGTCAGATTATTCCGGCACTGGATGAAATCGGTGTTGAATTTGAAGAGAAAAGAGCATACCTTCCTCAGCTTCTTATGAGTGCCGAGGCAGCATCAGCGGCGTTTGATGAAATAAAAGCAAAAATGCCTGATTTGGGCGGCAACAGCCGAGGAGATGTTGTTCTTGCAACTGTAAATGGTGATATACACGATATAGGCAAAAACATAGTTAAGGTGCTTCTTGAAAGCTACGGATTTTTGGTATATGACCTTGGCAGAGATGTTGCACCCGAGACGATTCTTGAAAAGGTAAAAGAGACATCCTGCACTCTGGTTGGGCTTAGTGCTCTTATGACAACCACGGTGCCTGCAATGGAAGAGACAATTCAGCTTTTACACAAAGAAATTCCCGACATAAAAATTGTAGTCGGCGGTGCAGTTTTAAATAAAGAATATGCCGATATGATTAATGCTGATTTTTATGCGGCAGATGCGATGGAGACGGTGCATATTGCTGAAAAGTATTATGAAAATTAACAAATTACGGGGTTGCTCAGTGCAACCCTTACTTTTTTTGCTAAATTTTAAATTTCCTATTGACTTTAACGCTTTACTATGGTAAAATGTGAAAGTATATTTGGTAAGGATGTGAAAATTATGGCAAAGATACATACTCCCGAAATTGAAAGATTAATGGAAGTAATTTTAAATCTTGACACAAAGGAAGATGCTTTAAGCTTTTTTGAAGACATTTGCACAATAAAAGAAATTCAGGATATGTCGCAAAGGCTTCAGGTGGCAGAGATGCTGCATCAGAATAAAAGCTATATCGAAATTTCAAAAGTGACGGGCGCAAGTACGGCAACCATCAGCCGTGTAAATAAGTGTCTTAACTACGGTAGTGACGGATATAAGCGTGCACTTGAGCGACTTTATGAAAGAGAGGCAGAATAACAATGAGCAATATTAGTTCGGTTTTTGAAAATGACGATAAGATAATATTCAAGCTTCGTCAACTTTATTCAAAATACGGATATATGAAATACCGTATGAGCAAGTTTGAAGAATATGATCTTTATGTACGCAACAAGGATTTTTTAGTATCGGAAAATATAATTACATTTACCGATGTTGACGGCAAGCTGATGGCACTTAAGCCTGACGTAACACTTTCTATCATAAAAAACAGCCGCGAAGATGCGGGCTCGGTGCAAAAGATGTATTATAATGAAAATGTATATCGTGCGTCAACTGAAACAAGAGCATTTAAAGAGATTATGCAGACAGGTCTTGAGGCAATCGGTGATATTGATGATTATTGCATTTGTGAGGTTTTGATGCTTGCAGCAAAAAGTCTTGAATGTATTACAGACGATTATATCTTAGATATTTCACATATGGGAATTGTATCTTTGGCAATTGAAGGTATTGAAATTTCTCAAAAGGGAAGAGTAGCACTCCTTAAAGCGTTGGGCGAAAAAAATGTTGGCGGTATTGCTACGGTTTGCAATGCAGAAGGCATAGACGAAAAATCTGCAGAACTTCTTAAATCGCTTGTTACAGTTTACGGTGCTCCCGATAAAGTAATTGCAAAGCTTAAATCAATGAATTTGGCAAAACAGTTTGATGATGCAATCAAACAACTTGAGGACATAACCGAAATGCTGACACTTTGCGGTTGTATAGATAAGGTAAGAATTGACTTTTCGGTTATTAATGATATGGGGTATTACAACGGTGTTGTATTTAAAGGATTTGTCAACGGTGTTCCCGAAGGGGTTCTTTCGGGTGGTCAGTATGACAATCTTATGAAAAAAATGTCACGCAAAAGCGGTGCAATTGGTTTTGCAGTATATCTTGATTTACTTGAAAGAATTTACGATGACAGCCATGATTTTGACGTTGATACTGTGTTGTTATATGACGAAGGTGCAAAGCTTGGCGACATTAATAATGCAGTGAAGTTATTGACAGATAATGGCAAGTCTGTAATTGCTCAAAAGGCAAAGCCTGAAAAACTGATATATAAGAGACTGGTTAAATTATGCGGAATGGAGGTTGAGGAACTTGAAAACAATGCTTAATGTTGCACTTCCCAAGGGCAGACTTGGCGAAAAGGTTTATGCTATGTTTGAAGAGGCGGGCTTTGAATGTCCCTCAATTAAAGAAAACAACCGCAAACTGATTTTTGAAAATGAGGAAAAGGGTATACGTTATTTTTGGGTGAAGCCCTCAGACGTTGCGATTTATGTTGAACATGGGGCGGCGGATATAGGTGTTGCAGGCAAGGATATTTTGCTTGAATATGAGCCTGATATTTATGAGCTTCTTGATTTGGACATAGGTAAATGCCGTATGGCTGTTGCAGGCAAGAAGGACTTCCGTGATAATACCCAAAAGACCTTGAGGGTGGCTACAAAATTCACCAATATTGCAAAGAATTATTATTCATCCATTGGTCGTGAAATTGATATTATTCATCTTAACGGTTCGATTGAGATTGCGCCTATACTTGGACTTTCAGATGTAATTGTGGATATTGTTGAAACAGGAACAACCCTTAAAGAAAATAATCTTGAAGTACTTGAGGAAATTGTTCCTATAAGTGCACGTCTTATTGCCAACAAGGCAAGTTTTAAATTCAAGAACGAGCAAATTGAAAAGATACTCAAAAGTATGACCTGCCGGACGGAGGACAAAAAATGATAAAGATATTAAAATATGGTGAGGTTGCAAACAGCGACATTTTCGCGCGCGTTGTGCCCGAGATGGATGTTGAGGCAATTGTTACCGAAATAATAGAAAATGTTAAAGCAAATGGCGACAAAGCACTCTTTGAATACTGCGAAAAATTTGACAAGGCAAAGCTTACTGCACTTGAAGTTACACAGGCTGAAATTGACGAGGCGAAAGCTGTGGTTGAACCAAGGTTTTTAGAGGTTCTTAAAACTGCGGCAAGGAATATTCGCAAATTCCACGAAAAACAGGTTCGCAACGGCTTTATTATAAATGATGAAAACGGTATTGTGACAGGTCAAAAGGTTATCCCAGTTGATCGTGCGGGATTATATGTTCCGGGAGGAACAGCGACATACCCATCCACTGTCTTAATGGATTCAATCCCAGCAAAAATTGCAGGTGTCCGTGAGGTTGTAATAGTTACACCCCCGAATGCTGAGGGCAAAATTAACCCCGTAATACTTGCGGCGGCATCAATAGCAGGTGTTGACCGTATCTTCAAGGTTGGCGGCGCACAGGCCGTGGCCGCATTGGCATACGGTACCGAAAGCATTCCCAAGGTTGACAAGATTGTAGGTCCCGGCAATGCCTTTGTTGCAGAGGCAAAACGTCAGGTTTATGGCACGGTTTCAATTGATATGATTGCAGGACCAAGTGAGATTTTGGTTGTTGCTGATGGAAAGAGCAATCCACGCTATGTTGCGGCAGATTTGCTTTCTCAGGCAGAACACGATGTTCTGGCAAGTGCGGTGCTGGTTTGTGATTCTATGGATTTGGCACTTGCTGTACAAAAGGAGCTTGAGGTGCAGATACCGCTCCTTGAACGCAGTGAGATTGCACGAAAGTCCATTGATGCCAACGGCAAGATTATTGTTGCAGAAAGCCTTGATGTTGCAATTGAAATTTCAAATGAAATTGCCCCCGAGCATCTTGAACTGTGTGTAGACAACCCCTTTGACTATCTTGACGGAATTCGTCACGCAGGCTCAATCTTTATGGGCAGAAATTGCCCTGAGGCTTTGGGTGATTATTTAGCTGGTGCAAACCACACCCTTCCCACAAGCGGGACTGCTAAATTTTCAAGCCCCTTGTCGGTTGACGATTTTGTAAAGAAAACACAGTATACATATTACACATATGATGCATTAAAGCGTGTTGCAGATGATGTTTTGTTCTTTGCTAAAAAGGAAGGTCTGACAGCTCACGCAAAGAGTGCCACTATAAGAATAAAAGATTAAGGAGTGAATGAAATATGAGCAGATTTTTTAGTAATAAATTTGATGCGCTCACTCCGTATACTCCCGGTGAGCAACCAAAGATTTTAAATCTTATAAAGCTCAACACCAACGAATCGCCATTTCCGCCATCACAAAAGGCGGTTAAAGGTGCGAAAGATGCGGCAGAGATTTTGCAGTTATATTCAGACCCAACCTGCAGTACCCTGACCGAAAAAATGGCAGAAATTCTTGGTGTCAAGCCTGAACAGGTGCTTATGACAAACGGCTCTGATGAGATTTTAAACTTTGCATTTATGGCATATGGTGACAAAGATATGCCCATAGTATTTCCTGACATAACTTACGGCTTTTATCCCGTATTTGCACAGCTTTCAAACATTCCTTACGAGGAAATTCCGCTTGATGATGAATTTAAAATCAGGGTTTCTGATTATGTTGGGATAAATAAAACAATTGTTATTGCAAACCCCAATGCACCGACAGGTATTGCTTTAAGCCTTGCTGAGATTGAAGAAATTGTAAAAAGCAACCCCGATAATATCGTGGTAATAGACGAGGCGTATGTGGATTTTGGCAACCAAAGTGCAGTTTGTCTGCTTGATAAATATGATAATCTGCTGGTTACGGGAACATTTTCAAAATCACGTTCGATGGCGGGTGCAAGGCTTGGGTTTGGAGTTGCATCAAAAGAAATTATTCAGGATTTAAACACAATCAAGTATTCAACTAATCCTTACAATATCAACCGTATGACCATGGCGGCAGGTATCGGTGCACTTGAGGACGAGGAATACACAAAAGAAAATTGCCGTATTATTTGTGAAAATCGCGAATACACAATGACAAAACTCAAAGAGTTGGGCTTTGTGATGACACCTTCAACCACAAACTTTATTTTTGCAAAGCATCCGTCGGTGTCAGGGCTTGATGCTTACACAAAACTGCGTGAAAAGGGTATTCTTGTCCGTCATTTTACGGGCGAGCGTATTTGCGAATATAATCGTATAACTGTAGGAACAAGAGAACAGATGGATAAATTTCTTACTGCAGTAGAAGAAATTCTGGAGGACAGATAAATGAGAGTAAGTGAAATAAAAAGAGATACAAACGAAACACAGATTGAACTTAGTCTTAACCTTGACGGAAGAGGCGAAAGCAAAATTGATACGGGCTGTGGCTTTCTTGACCATATGCTGACCCTTTTTGCAAAGCACGGCAGATTTGACTTAAATGTAAAGTGCAACGGCGACACCCAGGTTGATGACCACCACACTGTTGAAGATGTGGGCATTTGCCTTGGCAAAGCCTTTAATGAAGCTGTTGGCGATAAAAAGGGGATTATCCGCTATGGTAATATGATTCTGCCTATGGACGAGGCCTTGATTATATCTGCAGTTGACCTGTCGGGTCGCTCAGGGCTTTCATACAAGCTGGAGATACCTACCGCAAAAGTTGGCACTTTTGATACCGAGCTTGTGGAAGAATTCTGGCTTGCATTTGTAAGAGAGGCATGCTGCACTCTTCATTTTGTTCAGCTTTCGGGCACAAATTCACACCACATTATTGAGGGTGCATTCAAGGCGGCAGGCAGAGCCTTTCGTCAGGCTGTGGCAACAGATACCGGATTTGAAAACGAAATCCCTTCAACGAAAGGGGTACTTTAAATATGGTAGCAATTGTTGATTACGGTGTGGGAAATCTGTTTTCCCTTAAAAGCTCTATGGAGGCAATAGGGGTCAAAACCATTGTTACGGGCGATGCAGATGCGTTGCGCTCGGCTGAAAAGATTATTCTCCCGGGTGTTGGCGCATTTGAAGATGCAGTAAAAAAGCTCAAAGAAACAGGTCTTGATGCAGTAATCAAAGAACAGGCGGCAAAGGGCAAACCTATTATGGGTATTTGTCTTGGTATGCAGATGCTTCTTGATAAAAGCTTTGAATATGGCGAGCATCAGGGGCTTGGATTAATCAAAGGCGAAGCTCGCCCAATAGACGAGGTTATTCCAAAGGGTTTAAAAACTCCCCATATCGGCTGGAATGCCTTAAATTTTAACGGAGATAAGCACGAGATTTTTAAATATATAAACGAGGGTGACTTTGTTTATTTTGTACATTCATACTATGGTGCAAAGTGCGAAAGTTCGGTTATTGCAACAGCTGAATATGGTGCTGACCTTACTGCCGCAGTTGCACAGGGTAATGTTTGCGGATGTCAGTTCCATCCCGAAAAAAGCGGTGATGTGGGTCTGAAAATTCTTAAAGCTTTCTGTGAGATGAAAGGGGAGTAATTATATGTATATTTTTCCTGCAATAGATTTATATGAAGGCAAGGCAGTACGCCTTCTGCGCGGTGAATATGATAAAATGACGGTTTACAGCGAAAACCCGATAGAGATTGCATATGAATTTGAATCATTGGGTGCAAGCCATATTCATATGGTTGACCTTGAAGGTGCAAGGGATGGCGGAACACCAAATATTGATATAGTGCGTCAGGTTGCCGAAAATACAGGTCTTTTTGTTGAAATCGGTGGCGGTATACGCAGTATGGATGTTATTGATGCGTACATCGGTGCAGGCATTGACAGAGTGATTTTAGGCACGGCGGCGGTACAGGATAAAGCTTTTGTAAAGTTTGCTGTAGATAAATACGGCGAAAAGATTGCCGTTGGCGCAGATATAAAGGACGGGTATGTTGCAATAAAAGGCTGGACAGAAAAGTCACAGTACACTTGTTTTGAGTTCTGCGAGGATATGCAGAATTTAGGTGTTAAAACCCTTATCTGTACTGACGTTTCAAAAGACGGCGCAATGCAAGGCACAAACCGTGAATTATACAAGGAACTGTCCGAAAAATTCAATATGCAGATTGTGGCATCGGGCGGTGTTTCAACCATTGATGATGTAAAAGCACTGGCAAAAATGAATCTTTACGGTGCAATTATAGGCAAGGCATATTATACAAATGCAATTTCACTTAAAGAGGCAATAGAGGTGGCAGAATGATAACAAAACGAATAATTCCCTGCCTTGACGTACGTGACGGCAGAGTGGTAAAAGGCGTAAATTTTGAAGGTGTGTCGGATGTTTCGCATCCCGTACAGCTTGCAAAGCATTACAGCGACAGCGGTGCGGATGAATTGGTTTTTTATGACATAACGGCATCATTCGAAGGCAGAGCCTTGTTTACCGATATACTTAAAGAGGTTGCAAAAACCATTTTTATTCCGCTTACTGTTGGCGGCGGAATAAACACTTTAGATGATTTTGACCGCGTGCTTAAATGCGGTGCTGACAAAGTAAGTGTGAATTCGGGTGCAATAAAAAATCCTCAGCTTATTTATGATGCGGCAAAGCGTTACGGCGACCAGTGTGTCGTGATTTCCGCAGATGTAAAGCGTGTTGACGGTGTTTTCCGTGTTTTTGCCAAGGGCGGCAGAGAGAATACGGGAATGGAAGCTGTTGAATGGATTAAACGTTGTGTGGGCAACGGTGCAGGCGAGGTTGTGCTGAATTCAATTGATACCGACGGCGTGAAAAAAGGCTTTGATTTAGAGATGCTTGATGCTGTTTGCAATGCGGTGTCTGTTCCTGTAATTGCATCGGGCGGTGCTGGCGGAATTGCTGATTTTGTGGAGCTTTTCAAAAAAGTGCCAAAAGTTGATGCAGGACTTGCGGCTTCAATTTTCCATTTCGGTGAGGTTGCAATTAAAGATTTGAAAACTGAACTCCGTGCAAACGGAATTGATATGAGAATATAGGAGGAAAATATTATGCTTAATATAGACGAACTTAAGTTTGATGAAAAAGGGCTGATACCTGCCATAGTTGTGGATTCTGTAACAAAAAAGGTGTTGACCCTTGCGTATATGAACCGCGAAAGTTTAGAGATTTCAATGGAAAAGGGTTTGACTTGTTTCTGGAGCCGTTCAAGACAGGAGCTTTGGCTCAAGGGTGAAACAAGCGGCAACTATCAGCACATTGTGTCAATTACGGCAGATTGCGACAACGATGCCCTTGTTGTTATGGTCGAAAAGGAAGGTCCTGCCTGCCATACGGGTACAGATTCCTGCTTCACAAAGGAATTGTGGCAAAGCGAAGATTTGCACGAATTTTCACTTCAGGGACTTATGGACTTGCTTATCGGGCGAAAAGTCGAAAAGAAGGAAGGTTCATACACCACATACCTTTTTGAAAAGGGAATTGACAAAATTCTCAAAAAGGTGGGCGAGGAGAACACCGAGGTTATTATTGCCGCAAAAGCTGATGACAAAAAGGAAACAATTTACGAAATCGCAGACCTTTGCTACCACGTTATGGTGCTGATGGTTGAAATGGGCATTTCGGTTGAGGATATCCACAAAGAGCTTTCATCACGCCACGTAATTGACCACAAGGTTAAGCAGGAGAAAATGACAAAATGATTTTAGAGGATTTTCACGTTCATTCAACCTATTGTGACGGCAAAAATATTCTTGAAGAGGTAGTTCGCAGTGCGATTGATTTAAAAATGACCAGGATTGGTTTTTCAGGTCACGCATATACTGCATTTTCTGATGTATACTGTATGTCGCTTGAAAATACGTTAAGGTATGCAGAAGATATTGCTGAACTGAAAGAAAAATATGCAGATAAAATTACAATTTTCTGCGGTCTTGAACTGGACTATTTTTCTGACGAGCCTAATATAACGACAGATTATCTAATTGGGTCTGTGCACTATATTAAAAAAGACGGACAGTATCTTGAAGTTGACTCTAGTGAAGAAGGTTTCAAAAATAATGTAGAAACCTTTTTTGGTGGTGACTACTATGCTTATGCAGATAAATATTTTTCGTTAATGGGCGATGTAATAGATAAAACGGGTGCAGATATTGTGGGGCATTTTGACTTGTGTTCCAAATTTAACGAGGGCAACAGACTTTTTGATACCCAAAACCCACGCTATGTTGCAGCAGCAAAGGCGGCAATAGATAAAATTATTTTATGCGGAAAACCTTTTGAAATTAATACAGGTGCAATTTCACGCGGATATCGCACAGAAGCGTATCCCGAAATACAGTTCCTTAAATACATTGCCGAAAAAGGCGGAAGGGTAATCCTCTCCAGCGACAGCCACTCGGCTGACAACCTTTGCTATAAGTTCAACGAATACGAACGCATTGCAAAAGATATGGGTTTTAAAGATTTAAGATTTTAACACAAAAAGGTGTACGCTAAAAACGTACACCTTTTAAATTTGAAAAATTAAAGTATGATGCAAATAAGTCCGCCACTGCCCTCGTTGATAATTTTTTGCAGGGTTTCCTGCAGTTTCATCTGTGCATCATCGGGCATACGATAGAGTTTGTTGTGAAGCCCTTCATTGACAAGCTCGTGCAGAGATTTGCCAAAGATGTTTGACTGCCAGATTTTTTTGGGGTCGGTTTCAAACTCATTGAGTAGGTAATGTACCAACTCTTCGGATTGCTTTTCTGTCCCCACAATGGGGCTGACTTCGGTTTCTATATCCGCACGTATCATATGTATCGACGGGGCAGATGCTTTAAGCCTTACACCAAAACGGCTGCCTTGCTTAACGATTTCGGGCTCTTCAAGGGTAAGCTCGTCGATTGAAGGCGATACAATTCCATAACCCTTCCGATTTACCTCGTCAATAGCAAAAGCTACCTTATCGTATTGGTTTTTAACCACAGCAAGCTCTTTCAGCAAATTCATAAGACCTTCTTCGTTGTTGATTTCAAAGCCTGTCATCTCATTAAGAATTTTATAATATAATGAGTCGGGAAGCCTTAAATTAATTGAAACTGTGCCATCAACCATATTTGCAGCATCAATACGGGCTTCGGTTACATATTCGTTGTCGCAAAAAGCGCTGACAACTTTTTTTGCGTCCGAAAGCTTAAGGGCAGAACATATATTTTCAGTAACAAATTTCTGCAATTCGCACTTCAGCCAGTGTCCGCCCTCAAGAGCATCTGCCCATCCGGGAAGAGTTATGCCGATTTCGGTAACGGGAAAGGCAAGCAGAAGATTTTCCATAATTGAGTTGATATCTTCCATACAAAGCTCCATACAGTTCATTGGCAAGACGCAGGCACCGTATTTTTCTTCAAGGAATTTCTTATGTTCGCAAACATTGTCAGAATAAGGATTAAGTGTATTGAGAATAATAATAAAAGGCTTGCCTAATGCCTTCAGTTGATTTACAACCTGTTCTTCTGCGGGGAAGTAGTCCTCCTTGTCAATGTCGGTAATGGTGCCGTCGGTTGTGACAACAATGCCTACAGTTGAATGTTCGCAGATGACTTTTTTGGTGCCGATTTCAGCAGCTTCGGCAAAGGGCATGGGGTTTTGTGACCAGGGTGTCATAACCATTCTCGGATTATCGTTTTCAATATAGCCAAGAGCACTGTCTACAATATAGCCAACGCAGTCAATCAGCCGCATTCTGAAGGTTGTATTGTCGTCAAGACGCACTTCAACTGCTTCGTTGGGAATGAATTTCGGTTCGGTGGTCATAATCATTCTGCCGCCTGCACTTTGGGGCAGTTCGTCCATAGCTCGTTCGCGCTTGTGGTCGTTTTCAATATTGGGAATTACCATAAGATTCATAAAATTCTTTATAAAGGTTGATTTCCCTGTGCGAACAGGTCCGACAACGCCTAAGTAAACATCGCCGCCGGAACGCTTTGCAATATCGCTGTAGATATTATATTCAAGCATTTAATATTCCTCCTTGGATTTTTTTGCCTGTCATTTTGTTACAATACTTATGCACAAGCCCTGACTAATATGCAGAAAGCAAAAAAATCAGCAGATATATGGGCTGTAATTTTATTGACAAACAGTATGGAATATGATAAATTATATTATGGATGGAGAGGTTAAAATGGATGTACAGGATAAAAAATATGCGATTTTTTTAGATATTGACGGAACGCTTTTAAGAAAATCTCAACAGGCTCTTCAAAAAAACATTGATGTTATACAAAAAGTGCGAAGTCTTGGTCATAAGGTATTGATAAACACCGGCAGGGCAACGGCATATATGCCCGAAGAAATTGATACAGAAAAGTATTTTGATGGCGTGATTTCAGGTGCAGGCGCGCGAATAATTCTTGATAAAAAAGAAATTTTTTGCAAATTGATGCCTGATACTGCTATAAGACATTTTTGTGAAACCTGTTTCGATATAGAAGATATAAGCATCCTTGAAGGTGTTGACGAAATGTATATTGTCGGCCCTGAAAGAACTTTTGTGTATGACTGGAAATTCATTACGTATGATAATATTGAACAAAACATAAAAAATGGATTAAAAATTGAAAAATTCACCATTCTTGGCGCAGCTCCAAAAGAACTGCAGAATGTTTTGGGTGAGGATTATATAGTAATTCAGCATCCAACATATGCCGAGGTAATTCAAAGGGCGTATACTAAGGCGGGAGCAATGAAGGTTGTTCTTGAAAAATTGGGTCTTTCTGCAGAGCAAAGCATTGCTATGGGTGACAGTCTTAACGATTTTGATATGATAAGTGCTGCAGGGATAGGTGTTGCGATGGGGAATGCTATTCCTGAAATCAAGGATATCGCCACGATGACAACAGCTTCTGTTGATGAAGCAGGGGTGGCAGCGGCACTTGAAAGGATATTCAATATTTAACAAAAGAGGAATAAGTATGGGTAAGAGACTGCTTTATGTTCTTAATCCGCTTTCCGGAAAGGGAACAATTAAAAATCATATTCTTAATATTGTGAATATCTTTACCAAAGATGGCTGGGATGTTACTGTCCGTCCTACTCAGGATAAAAATGATGCATTTGATTATGTTTCAAGACACGGTGCAGAATATGATATGCTGGTGATATCGGGTGGTGACGGAAGCTTGAATGAGGGCATTAGCGGACTTATGACAATTGACCGCGACAGACGCCCGACTTTAGGATATATACCTACGGGTACAACCAATGATTTTGCATCAAATATGCATATTTCAAAGAATGCAAAAAAAGCAGCTATGGATATAATGAAAGGCCACCCATATAAATGTGATATAGGTCTTTTTAATGATAAGAATTTTATTTATGTTGCGGCGTTTGGTGCATTTACAAACGTTGCATACGAAACACCTCAGCAGAATAAAAATGTGCTTGGACACGCAGCATATCTGCTTGAGGGTGCAAAAAGTCTTATAAACCTGAAGCCTGTTTCAATGAAAATCAGTTATGACGGCGGTTTAATCGAAGGGCAATTTATTTACGGGATGGTTTCAAATACCAATTATCTTGGCGGAGTAAAGGCTGAAAAAGCATTCAAGGCGCAGCTTAACGATGGCCTTTTTGAGGTTATTCTTGTTAAAAACCCCAAAAATGTTATGGAAACTCAGGACATATTGTCAAGGCTTGTCCGTCAGGATTTATCATCAGATGCATTTGTTGTATTCAAAACAGATAAGATTGAATTTACTTCGGCAGATAAAGTTCAATGGACTTTGGACGGAGAATTTGGCGGGTCGGTGAAAGAAGCGACAATAATAAATGAAAAACAGGCAATAACAATGGCACTTGGCAGCGAAATGGAGCATTAATACACATTATGGAAAAAACACCACTTTCTTTAAGAAAACATATAGCGATTTTCGGTGATACCAATGCAGGAAAATCAACACTTTTTAATGCTATTTTAGGGCAGGATGTATCAATTGTTTCGCAAATCAGCGGAACAACAACCGACCCTGTTACCCGTGCAATGGAGCTTATTCCATACGGACCGGTGGCATTGATTGATACGGCAGGTTTTGGTGATACAACCGAACTTGGCGATGCACGTGTAAAAAAGACTAAAGAAATACTGATGCGTACAGACCTTGTGCTGTATGTAAAAGATGTGAACTCAGATAAAAGTACCGAAATAGATTTTGGAAAAACAAAAAAAATAAATGTATATACAAAGTGTGATATTGCATCACCGCAAAGGATAGATTTTGTCAAAAGTCTTGACCCTGATGGAATTTTTATATACCAGTATACAGAAGCCGGTCTTGAAGAACTGAAAAAGACAATGGTATCTATTCTCAGCTCGATGGAAAAGGATGATGAAACGCTTTTGGGGGATATTGTACCCTGTGGTGGAATGGTTGTTCTGGTTATTCCTATTGATGATGCGGCACCAAAGGGCAGACTGATTTTGCCTCAGGTGCAGACTTTGCGTGACTGTCTTGACCACAACATAAGGGCAACTGTGACAACGGTTGAAACACTTGCAGAAACACTTGCTGAGCTTCCGCACATTGACCTTGTGGTGACCGATTCTCAGGCGTTTAAAGAGGTTGATGAAATTGTTCCGCAGGAGATACCGCTGACATCATTTTCTATGCTGTTGGCAAATCAAAAAGGCGGGATTAATCATTTGATTGACGGCTTGGATGTAATCAAAAATCTTAATGACGGTGACGAAATTCTGATGCTTGAAGCCTGTACACACAACACAACTCACGAGGATATAGGCAAGGTGAAAATTCCCAGCCTTCTGCAAAAAAAGACGGGTAAAAAGCTGAATTTTACGTATCTTTCAGGTCACGATTTTACTGATGATATTGAAAAATATAAATTAGTCATCCAGTGCGGCGGTTGTATGATAAATAAAAGGACTGTGCAGTCGCGTCTGGAAGTTTTTGCAAAAGAAAACATTCCTGTTACAAACTATGGTGTAATACTTGCACATTTAAGCGGAATTACAGAAAGGGCGGCAGCAGTATTTAAAGAGAAATAAATAAATTTATATATTTACATAATGGAGGAATTATGTTATGGACACAACATTAGTAGTAATGGCGGCAGGCATGGGCAGCCGATTTGGTGGACTTAAACAGATGGAGCCTATTGGCCCCGGCGGTGAATTTTTGATGGATTTTTCCGCATTTGATGCAAAGCAGGCAGGCTTTTCAAAGGTTGTATTTGTTATCAAAAAAGAGATGGAAGAAGATTTTAACCGCATTGTTACAAACCGTGTGAAAAAATATATGGATGTTGAATATGTGTTTCAGGAAATGGACAGCCTTCCCGAAGGCCGCGTAAAGCCATGGGGCACAGGTCACGCAATTCTTTGCTGTAAGGACGTTGTTAAAACACCTTTTGCGATTATAAACGCAGACGATTATTACGGCAAGGCGGCATATGTTGAGGTTAACAACTGGCTTAAAAATATGCCCGAGGGCGAAATGTCACTGGTTGGATATGACCTTGCACAAACCACTACCGAAAACGGAACAGTTACACGTGGTGTTTGTCAGGTGAAAGATGGCTATCTTACAGGTATACGTGAAACAAAGGGTATAAGCGGATATACATATTGTGAGGATGGCGAAACTGTTCATAATTTGCCCGAAGATAGCATTGTTTCAATGAATATGTGGGGATTTGACACAGAAATCTTTGACTATCTTGAAAGAGAATTTGAAATTTTCAAGAACGAAAAGGATGTTATGAAGGACGAGTTCCTTATCCCGATTGTTGTTGATATTCTTATAAAGAAGGGCGAAACTAAAGTAAAGGTTTTAAACAGCCCCGACCGCTGGTATGGTATGACCTACCGTGAAGATAAGGAAGTCGTAATGAAAGCGATGAAGGAATTCTGTGATAAAGGTTTGTATAATGGTATTTCATAAAAAGACAGCCCAATTTTTTGGGCTGTTTTTTCAACTTTGAATATATTATTAAAAATTTGCAAAAATACACTTTACATTGCAAATTTTTTTTGATATACTGTATTTTGTGGAATAATATAGAAATTTTACCATATATAGATATTTATACAACGGAGGTATTTGCAAAGGTGTGTGCAAAGAGTTATAATGATGACAGTATTGTGTCACTTAAAGGCGCCGACAGAGTAAGAAAGCGTCCGGCGGTTATTTTTGGCTCGGATGGAATAGAAGGCTGTCAGCATTCTGTATTTGAAATACTTTCAAACTCAATTGACGAAGCCCGCGAGGGTCACGGCAAGCTTATTTCTGTGCGCAGATTTCTTGACCTTTCGGTTGAGGTTGAAGACCAGGGCCGAGGAATACCTGTTGACTATAATCAGCGTGAAGAACGATACAACTGGGAATTGGTTTTCTGCGAGATGTATGCAGGCGGTAAATATGCAAATAACTCGGGCGAGAATTATGAATTCAGTTTGGGTCTTAACGGTCTTGGTACTTGTGCAACCCAGTACAGCTCAGAATATATGGATGTTGAGATTTTGCGTGACGGACATAAGTTTGAACTCCATTTTGAAAAGGGTGACAACGTTGGTGGTCTTACAAAAACGCCGTTTAAACATCGTCACACGGGTACAAAAATAAAATGGAAGCCCGATACCGAGGTTTTTACCGATATTGATATTCCGCTTGAATATTATATGGATGTATTAAAAAAACAGGCTGTGGTGAATTCGGGAGTAAAATTTGTGCTTTACAATGAAACAGCCCCCGGTAAGTTTGAAAGCTTTGAATTCTATTATGACAATGGCATAATAGACTATTTAAAGGAGTTATCAGACGGAAAAGAAAAAACCGTTCCTTATTACATTGAGGCAGAACGCCGCGGACGTGACCGTGATGACAAGGAAGATTATAAAGTTAAGATGAGTTTTGCCTTTTGTCTCAATAATGATGTAAATGCAATTGAGTATTATCATAATTCAAGCTTTCTTGAATATGGCGGCTCACCTGATAAAGCGGTAAGGAATGCATTTGTGTATGCAATTGACAAATACTTAAAGGCAAATAACAAATATACAAAAAATGAATCAAAAATACTCTTTACAGACGTTCAGGACAGCCTTTGTCTTATCAGTAATTCCTTCTCGACAATGACAAGCTATGAAAATCAGACCAAAAAGGCAATTACAAACAAATTTATTCAGGATGCGATGACAGAATTCCTGCGTGAACAGCTTGACATTTATTTAATTGAAAATAAGATGGATGCCGAAAAGATTGCCGACCAGGTTTTAATCAATAAGCGCAGCCGTGAAACTGCCGAGAAAACCCGTACAACCCTTAAAAAGAAACTTGATGTCAAGATGGATGCGGTTAATCGTGTTAAGAAGTTTGTTGACTGCCGCAGCAAGGATGTTGAACGTCGCGAAGTTTACATCGTGGAGGGTGACTCGGCTCTTGGTTCGTGTAAGCTTGGTCGTGACAGTGAATTTCAGGCAATTATGGCAATCAGAGGTAAAATTCTTAACTGTCTTAAGGCTGATTATGACAAGATTTTTAAAAGCGATATCATCGTTGACCTTCTTAAAGTTCTGGGATGCGGTGTTGAGATAAATGCCAAGCAGAACAAAGAACTCAGTTCTTTTGATATAAATAACCTCCGGTGGAACAAGGTCATTATCTGTACCGATGCTGATGTCGACGGCTTCCAGATAAGAACCTTGGTGCTGACGATGCTTTATCGTCTGACCCCGACATTGATTAACGAAGGCTATGTTTATATTGCAGAATCACCCCTTTATGAAATTAATTGCAAGGATAAAACATATTTTGCCTTTGACGAAAAGGAAAAGGCGGACATTCTTGCCAAATTAAATGGACAAAAATATACAATTCAGCGCAGTAAGGGACTGGGTGAAAACCAGCCCGAAATGATGTGGGAAACCACAATGAATCCTGAAACCCGCCGCCTGATAAAAGTAATGCCTGAGGATGTTGAAAAGACAAAAGAAGTGTTTGAACTTCTTCTTGGCGATAATCTGGCAGGCAGAAAGGAACATATTGCTGAGCACGGTCACGAATATATTGACCTGATTGATGTAATGTAAAAGTAGAAAACGGAGGATAAATTCAATGGCAAAAAAGCCTGTTATTGAACTTCAGAATATAACCGAAACTTTAGAGACCAACTATATGCCCTATGCAATGAGCGTAATTGTGTCAAGAGCAATTCCTGAAATCGACGGTTTTAAGCCTGCACACAGAAAGCTCCTTTATACTATGTATAAAATGGGCCTGATAGGCGGCGGCCGTACAAAATCTGCAAACGTTGTTGGTCAGACAATGAAGCTTAATCCTCATGGCGATGCAGCAATTTATGAGACTATGGTGCGCCTTACAGAGGGGCATCAGGCGTTGCTTCATCCTTTGGTTGACTCAAAGGGTAACTTTGGCCGTCAGTATTCAAGGGATATGGCGTATGCTGCCTCACGTTATACCGAGGTAAAGCTTTCTAAAATCTGTAGCGAGGTTTTTAAGGATATTGATAAAGAGACGGTTGATTTGGTTGACAACTATGACGGTACATTAAAGGAGCCGACATTGCTTCCTGTCAGCTTTCCTAATATTCTGGTAAACCCTAATCAGGGTATTGCTGTTGGTATGGCATCAAATATATGCAGTTTTAACCTTGCTGAAATATGCGAGGCAACAATCAAAATGATGAAGGAACCCGACTCTGACATTATGGATGTGCTTAAAGCACCCGATTTTTCAACTGGTGGTGAAATCATTTTTGATGAACCTGTAATGCGTGAGATTTATGAGACGGGCAGAGGCTCCTTTAAAATCCGTGCAAGGTATGAATACGACAAAAAACAACACTGTATTGACATAAAAGAAATTCCATACACCACAACAGTTGAGGCAATTATTGAAAAGATTATAGAGCTTATAAAAGGCGGTAAGTTGAAAGAAATTTCGGATATTCGTGACGAAACCGACCTTAAGGGCCTTAAGATTACAATAGATATAAAACGAGGCACCGACCCTGATAAGCTTATGGCAAAGCTCTTTAAAATGACACCCTTGCAGGATAGCTTTGGTTGTAATTTTAACATTCTGGTCGAGGGGTCGCCTATGGTTCTTGGCGTTAAAGACATAATCTACGAATGGCTGAGATTCCGCAAGCATTGCATCAAACGCGGAATACGTTATGACATTGACAAAAAGAGTGCAAAATTGCATCTCCTTCAGGGCCTTAAAAAAATTCTTCTTGATATTGATAAGGCAATAAAAATTGTCCGCGAAACCGAGGAAGACTTGATGGTTGTTCCAAACCTTATGAAAGGTTTTGGAATTGATGAAGTTCAGGCTGAATTTGTTGCGGAAATAAAACTGCGTAATCTCAACAAGGAGTATATTTTAAAGCGTACTGCAGAAATCAAGGAGCTTGAAGAAGAAATTGCAGAGCTTCGCGATACTCTTGAAATGAACAAAAAAATAGAAAAGATTATTGAAAAACAGCTTAAAGAGATAATTAAAAAATTCGGCACAGAGAGAAAGAGTTCAATAGTATATGAGTCTGATGTTGAAACTGTGGTTGAAGAAGAAAAGATAGATAATTATCCTGTTATGATGTTTATAACTCAGGATGGTTATGTTAAAAAGATTTCTCACCACGCCCTTCGCACAAGCGGTGAGCAAAAAGTTAAAGAAGGCGACAGGATTGTTCAGTGCGTTGACACCGACAATACTGCCGAAGTTCTTGTGTTTTCAAGCTCGGGCGAGGTTTACAAAACACGTGCGCACGAAATTCCCGACACCAAAGCAAGCCTTCTTGGTGAATATATGCCCAACCTTCTTTCAATGGGTGAGGGCGAGCGTGTAGTGGGTGTTGTTGTTGTGAAGGAATATAAGGGTAACGTTCTTTTCTGCTTTGAAAACGGAAAAATGGCAAAGATAGATATTGCCGGCTATGAAACCAAGCAAAACAGAAGAAAGCTTATAAATGCATATTCTACAGTATCACCGCTTGTTAAGATTTTGTATCTGCCCGAGGATACCGAACTTGTTGCCATAAGCAATATCGGCAAAGCACTTATTTTTGATTCAGCACAGGTGGCACTAAAGACAACTAAAAACTCTCAGGGTGTAAATGTTATGTCACCAACCAAAAACAGCAAGCTTGCAGATGTTAAATTTGTGGCTGAGTCAGGCGTAAAGGATATTAAACACTATCGTACAAAGAACATCCCGGCAAAAGGCGCGGTAATCCGTCCCGAAGATGCCGAGGACGAACAGCTTTCATTGTTTGAATAATATTTATATATAAGAACAGCCCTGCATTGCAGGGCTGTTCTTATATAACCTTTGTCGTACGATTTAAATAAATAATTGGAAAAATTTAAGTAAAAAAAGGTGCACGACCGAGCCGTGCACCGAAAAATGCATAGCTCAAAAGTCGTCAAACATTTTTAATCTACAATTACTAACGCAACAGTACATAAAAAAGAGCATGCATTTTTACCAAAGATAAATATGCACTACTGCATTAAAATATTAAATTGTAGAAAAAATATTTGACTTATATAATTTATCACATATTTTGCGAATTGTCAATATTTTACAATTGGTTTTTTATGGTTATTATAGAACTTAACATATTTTATTTATGAATAACATAAACATTCTCTGAGGTGACAGAGAGTGAAATTTAAAGTTTTTCATATTAAACAGATAATTGCCACACTTGTTGTGGCAATTATTGTCTTAGCAGCAACGATAATTGAAATGGTGATTCAGGATACGTTGACTCTAGGCACAACCGCATCACCCCTTGCGGGCAAAGTAATCCTGATTGACCCGGGACACGGAGGGATTGATGCGGGGGCATCTGCCAACGGCGCAGTTGAAAAGGAAATCAATCTTGCGGTTGCCAATTTTTTAAAAGGATATGTGGATGCAGGGGGCGGAAAAGCATATATGACCCGTGAAACCGATGATAACACGGCAGACCCCAATCGCGATAAAGGTGTATCGCAAAAAAAGTCCGACTTGCAAATGCGCAAATCGGATATTGAAAAGTATAAAGCGAATATCTTTATAAGTATTCATATGAACAAATTTCAGCAACCACAATACCGAGGAGCACAGGTCTTTTATGATGATGACTCACAGGAAAACAGATTGCTTGCCGAGTCAATTCAGCAGTCACTTAGAGATGTGCTTAAGGACGGCAACAAAAGAGTTGCAAAGGGTACCGGTGACAGTATTTTTGTCCTGCGTGATAACAGTGTTCCGTCAGCACTTATTGAATGTGGGTTTTTGTCAAATACAGACGAGGCAAAACTCCTTAAAACTCCTGAATATCAAAAGTCTGTAGCAGAGGGGATTTATACAGGAATAATTAAATATTTTAACCGTTAATCATTTTGTTGATGTCACGCTTTAAGCGTGACATTATTCTTTTTTCAAGACGTGATATGTAGGATTGCGAAATTCCCAGCATATCGGCAACCTGTTTTTGAGTCTTTTCTTCGCCCGAGCCACCTATACCAAAACGTAAGCTCATTATTTTTTGTTCACGTTCCGAAAGTTTTTTAAGTGCAATTTGCAAAAGCTCTTTATCAACGTTGTCTTCAATCTTTCTCTGGGTAATGTCGTTGTCTGTTCCAAGAATATCCGAAAGGAGCAGTTCATTTCCGTCCCAGTCAACATTCAATGGTTCATCAATTGAAATATTAACTTTGTTTGAACTGTTTTTCCTCAGATACATTAAAATCTCGTTTTCTATACAACGTGATGCGTAGGTGGCGAGTTTTATGTTTTTGTCGGGCTTAAATGTGTTGATTGCCTTGATAAGACCAATGGTGCCTATTGAGATTAAATCTTCAACGCCTATGCCCGTGTTTTCAAATTTTTTTGCGATGTATACAACCAGACGTAGATTGTGCTCGATAAGTTGGGCTCGTGTGCTTTGTAAATCTTTTTCGTATTTTAGATTTTCCAGCAAAACCTCTTCGTCGGCAGGTGCCAGTGGTGCAGGAAGTGTATCGGCGCCACCGATATAGTTGACATATTTTTTTCCTTTAAAAAATGTAATGATTTTGTCAAGCAACAGTATCAGGTAATTCAAAAATGGTCACAGCCTTTCTTTGAGAGTTATTTGAGATTAATTCGGGATTGAATATGGCGGAATATGTATCCATATCGGTTTTTGAAATCCCAATAACCGCGTGTGTGATTTCCTTTCCGTCAATAAAAAGCTTATCTGGGATAAAACCGTCTAAAATTCCTTTGCCATTATCTATGGTGGCAAAGGGCAAAGGACGGTATTTTGTATTGATGCATCCTTGCGGTAACAGTTCTTTTGCAATTTTTGGAGATATAACTACAGCAGGTGCTCCTGAAATCGGGTCACAAAGTGTACAGCCGGTGTCGCAAAGTGCAGACAGTGTAACTTGTCTGCCGCCAAAATGAATATTGAGAACAGCGGTTATTTTTTCGTTTTCGATGTTTTGCTTTTTTATGTATGAAATTATATACACAACAGTATAAGATAAAATGATAGAGATAAGCAGCAATTCAAAACTGATATTAAGATATATCTCGCTGTTTGACACTGCAGCACCAAGTGTTGAACCAAAATTTGTTGTAAATATAAGGGCAATCATTATCCCCCCCAAGATGGTGTTTACACCAAAGAATACAATGCCGTTTTTTAGTATAACGGCAGGTGTTCTTGATGGGAAAGCCATAGCGGATATTGCAAAAAGAACGACTGTTTTCAATAATAATGAATACATAAAAGACAGTTGCGGAAAAAACATAACGCTAGAGTATAATGCGGCAATTGCGGCAGATAGTATCATCCGCAAAATTGTTATCGATTTTCGCAGGAAAATTGCTGTAGTATAAAGTGTTACTGAATCCATCAGGAAGTTCAGTAAAAACAACATATCTATGTAAACAACGGGTTTCACGGCATCAGTCCTTTCACTAATCCTTGAATTAAGAATACCATTTTGTCCGCAAAAATTTTGTCATATAAGAGAAACGAATAAATTTAAAATTTGTATTGAAATAACGGTGCGAATATGTTATAATTATATCAAATAAATTAATTACATCAAGACAAAGGTTTTGCGCAAGATGAATGTTTATTTTGGAGGTTTATAAAATGAACATAAAGCATATCATAGACTTGATTGAGGAAAGAAAATAGGCTATTGATGAATTTGCAAAAAGACGCGTGAAGAGTTGGAAGCAAACAGATTTTATGAAGGAACAATTATACCCAAAACCTCTCTAAGATATATGGGTATCCGTGCCGGAAACAACGGTATGGACTTGGGTGTAGGTGAACTACATTTTGTTTACCATACCGACAAGACCAAGGATGAAATTTATGCAGAACTTGCAGAAATCGAAAAAGAATTAGAAAAGAAACTTGCCCCGCTTGGATTTATCGGTGACGGATTTAAACCTGCAACAAGATTTTTCCGTTATGTGCACTGTGAACCGGACAGTTAGCCTATCAAGGATATGGTAGAGGCATCAATTGAGGCAAACGGTATTGAACCAATTGTTTGCGGTTCTTGTCTTTCAGACCTTTCTGTTATTTCAAAATACGGCAACAGAAGTGCATTTGCATACGGCTGCGGTCGTGACTTCAGCAAAAAAGGCGGTGCACATCAAAAGAACGAGTATATGGAGTGCGATGCTCTTGTCAAATATGCAAAGACTATTGCGACATATGTGATAAAGACATTAGGTTAAATAAAAATTTTTTTAAAATAGGAGACATTAATTTATGAACAACATTAAACTTGACTACAAATCGGCTTTAAACTTCTTTGGCGAAGAAGAAATCGTGAATGTAGGAGAACAGGTGAAGCTTGCGCACAATGCCTTGCACAATAAAACGGGTGCAGGTAATGATTTCTTAGGCTGGGTAAACCTTCCCAAAGATTACGATAAGGAAGAATTTGACAGAATTAAAGCTGCGGCAAAGAAGATTCGCGAAGACTCGGATGTTCTTATTGTTATCGGTATTGGCGGTTCATATCTTGGTGCAAAGGCCGCTATTGACTTTTTGACAGGGCCTTTTTATAACTATAATTCAAAGACACAGATTTTCTTTGCTGGCAACAGTATCAGTCCCAACTATATAAACAGTCTTCTTAAGGCAATCGAAGGTAAGGATGTTTCTGTAAATATTATTTCTAAATCAGGAACAACCACAGAGCCTGCAATCGCATTCCGTATCTTTAAGGAATATCTTGAAAATAAATACGGCAAAGAAGAGGCTAAAAACAGAATTTATGCAACCACCGACAAAGCACGTGGTGCACTTAAAAATCTTGCTGATGCTGAAGGCTACGAAACCTTTGTTGTTCCCGATGATGTAGGCGGCAGATATTCTGTTCTTACAGCCGTTGGTCTTCTTCCAATTGCGGTTTGCGGTGCAGACATCGACAAACTGATGCAGGGTGCCCGTGATGCAATGGATATCTATTCAAATGATAAAGTTGAAGAAAATGATTGCTATAAGTATGCTGCAATCAGAAATATCCTTTATCGAAAGGGCAAAACAGTTGAAATGCTTGTAAACTATGAGCCTGAGCTTCAGTACTTCATCGAATGGTGGAAGCAACTGTTCGGTGAGAGCGAGGGCAAGGATAATAAGGGTATTTTCCCTGCAGGTGCAAGCTTTTCAACAGACCTTCATTCTATGGGTCAGTACATTCAGGACGGCTTGAGAAATCTTTTTGAAACAGTTCTTTATGTTGAAAATTCAAAGGAAGACATTACTCTGGGCACAGACCCTGAAAACGTTGATGGTCTTAACTTCCTCAGCGGAAAAACGGTTGATTTTGTAAACAAAAAGGCTTTTGAGGGCACACTTTTGGCTCATACCGACGGCGGAGTTCCCAACCTCGTTGTAAAGATTGCGGATTTAAGTGAGTACACTCTTGGTCAGCTTTTCTATTTCTTTGAAAAGGCTTGCGGTATCAGCGGTTATATGCTGGGTGTAAATCCCTTCAATCAGCCAGGGGTTGAAAGCTATAAAAAGAATATGTTTGCACTTCTTGGAAAGCCCGGATATGAGGATGAAAAGGAAGCTCTTGAAAAAAGATTAAAATAATTAAAAAAACTATTGTTAAATTATAAATCTTATGATATAATGTACTAAAGAAAAAGATACACCATGGTGTATTCAAATATAAAGAAGGGCGGTATAGCTTATGATTAAAATTCACATTGGCCTTAAAGGCAGCGGCAAAACCAAAAAATTGATTGATGATGTTAACGGTGCTCTCGCATTGGAAAAGGGTAACGTAGTATGCATCACTGAGGGTAATCGCCTTATGCATGACATTGACAGAAAGGTTAGAATGATAAATACAGAACAATTTGACATAAAGAATTTTGATGTGTTTACTGGGCTTCTCAGCGGTATTATCGCACAGGACTTTGATGTTACACATATCTTTATTGACAGCGTGTTCAAAAGTGTTCCTGACGAAAGTATGGCAAACATCGACGCACTTATTGAGAATATCGAAAAGCTTGAAGAAAAGTTTGATACATCATTCACTTTAATGGTTAGCGCAGATGCAGCAGAGGCAACAGAACTGGTTAAGAAATATATCGCTTAATCGGCTATTTGTGTGACAATAAAAATTTGAGGGGAGCGGTCGGTTTAGCAAGTATAAATCGGCTTTGCTCCTTTCTGTGTTTAAATCTGCGGGATAAAAGTTGTGAAAATTCTGCAGAAAATTTCCAAAGAAAGGCTTATTGAATTATGCAGTATATGAGTACACGCAACAGCAGTATAAAGGTTAAATCTGCTGCTGCTATAAAGAAGGGCTTGTCAGAGGAAGGCGGACTTTTTGTTCCTGCCCAAATTCCTCAGCTTACACTTGAAGATATCAGCAAGCTCACAAAGAAAAATTATATTGAACGTGCGGTTTTTGTTCTTAAAAAGTATCTTACCGACTTTTTGGTTAAGGAAATCCGTGAATGTGCCGAAAATGCGTATGGCGGAGGTAAGTTTGATGCCGAAAACCCCGCACCGCTGGTAAACATCGGTGGCGAATACAATGTTCTTGAGTTGTGGCACGGCCCGACTTGTGCTTTCAAGGATATGGCACTTCAGATTTTACCGCATTTGCTTACAAAGTCAATGCAGAAAACCGGCGAGGATAAAACTGTTGTTATTCTTGTTGCGACTTCCGGTGATACAGGTAAGGCTGCACTTGAAGGTTTTAAGGATGTTGAGGGTACAAAAATTGTTGTATTCTATCCAAGCGAAGGCGTAAGTAATATCCAGAAGCTTCAGATGATTACTCAGGAAGGCAAGAATGTTTATGTATCAGGTATTGAGGGCAACTTTGACGATGCTCAGTCAGGTGTAAAGACAATCTTCACCGACGAAGGTGCAACTGCAGATTTTGCAAAAAATAACTGCGTTATGTCATCGGCAAACTCAATCAACTGGGGCAGACTTGTTCCGCAGATTGTTTATTATATCTCAGCATATTGTGATATGGTTGAATGTGGCGAGGTAGAGCTGGGTAAACCTATTAACATTTGTGTTCCCACAGGTAATTTTGGTAATATCCTGGCTGCATATTATGCAAAGAAGATGGGTGTTCCCGTAAACAAGCTTATCTGTGCATCAAATGCAAATAACGTTCTTACCGAATTTATTAATACAGGCGAATATAACAAAAACCGTGATTTCCATACAACAATTTCACCATCAATGGATATTCTTATTTCAAGCAACCTTGAAAGACTTCTTTTTGACCTTTCAGGCTGTGATGATAAAATAGTTTCAAAGTGGATGAACGATTTAAAGGAAAAGGGCGAATACAAAGTTTCTGCCGATGTTAAGAAAAAGATTTCAAATCTTTTCTGGGCAGGCTTCTGTGATGACTATTTCACAAAAGAGTGTATCTTTAAAACCTTTGATGAATACAGCTATACTGTTGATACTCATACTGCTGTTGCAATTGATGTTTACAAACAGTACAAAGAAGAAACCGGCGACGAAACTCCAACCGTAATTGCATCAACCGCAAGTCCGTTTAAGTTTAACCAGAGTGTTCTTTCAGCTTTGGGTAAGGATGAAGAGTCGTTTGGCAAGGATGACTTTGAACTTCTTAATCAACTTTCTGCAATTACGGGAATGGACATTCCGGCATCACTCGGAACTCTTAAAAACCAGAAAAAGAGATTTGAGGGTGTATGTGATAAAACCGAGTTGCTTGACACTGTAAGTAAGTTTATAGGCAAAAAATAAACAAATACGGCTCACATATATTGTGAGCCGTATTTTAGGGAATGTAATCAGGGAGGTGATGCGTTGTGTCAATTTATGCTTTGGCAGACCTGCATTTATCATTTGGTGCAGACAAGCCAATGGATATTTTTGGTCCCAAGTGGGAGAACTATACTCAAAAGATACAGAGTAATTGGCAAAGCATTGTGTCCGCCGATGATTTGGTTATAATTCCCGGAGATGTTTCGTGGGCTACATATATCGAAGATGCATATGAAGATTTTAAGTTTATAAATGACCTTCCGGGTAAAAAGGTTATCATCAAAGGAAATCACGACTATTGGTGGACAACCCTGAAAAAAATGGAAGAGTTTTTAGAAGAACATCATTTTGATTCGATTAGAGTTTTAAATAATACCGCTATAGCTTTTGAAGATGCAGCGATTTGCGGAACACGCGGCTGGTCGGTTCAGGAAAACAATGATGAGACAGATGAAAAGATTATAGACCGTGAAAAGAAACGTCTTATACTTACCCTTGAAGAAGGGATAAAGCTTAAAAAAGAACGTCTTATTGTTGGTATACATTATCCGCCGTTTGACCGCCACGGCGAAGAAAACGGGTTTCTTGAAATTATGAGAAATTACAATGTGGATTTATGTGTTTACGGGCATCTTCACTCTTTTGCACACAAAAATGCTGTGGAAGGTGAGTTAGGTGGAATAAACCTTAAATTTGTAGCCGGAGATTTTGTTGATTTTACGCCAGTTTTGGCAGAATAGATAATATGCATAAAAATTTTGGCTAAATAAGGCAAAAAAATATTAAAATGCCTATTGTCAAGAAAGGAATGTTATGGTATAATATTACCCAAACGATTAGGAACAGGCAATTTTGCCTGATTTGAGAAGTACAGAGAGGAATGTTTTTTATGAGTACAGTAGAAAAAACAGAAAAGAATGTTGTTTCATTCGAATTTTCAGTAAGCGGCGAAGAATTCAGAGCAGCTATTGAAAAAGCTTACAAGCAGAATGTTGGTAAAATCAGCATTCAGGGCTTCAGACGCGGTAAGGCTCCACGCCAGATTATCGAAAGATATTACGGCAGCGAAGTTTTCTTTGAAGATGCGGTTAACATTGTTCTTCCTGATGCATATGATAAAGCAATTGACGAACAAAACATTGAAGCAGTTGCTCAGCCTGAAATTGATGTAAAAGAAATTTCAAGAGAAGACGGTGTTGTATTTACAGCAAAAGTTACTGTTAAGCCCGAATTTGAGCTTGGTCAGTATAAGGGTGTTGAGGTAGCAAAGGTTACTTACAGAACAACCGAAAAGGAAATCAAGGGCGAAATTGAAAAAATTCGTGAAAGAAACGCAAGATTAGTTAGCGTTGAAGATCGTGCTGCAAAGCTTGATGATACAGTAAACATCGACTTTGAAGGCTTTACCGATGGTGTTGCATTTGAAGGTGGCAAGGGCGAAAACTTTGACCTTAAGCTTGGTTCAGGTCAGTTTATTCCCGGCTTTGAAGACCAGCTTGTTGGTAAGTCAATCGGCGAAGAAGTTGAAGTAAACGTTACATTCCCCGAAGAATACCATGCAGAAGACCTCAAGGGTAAGCCTGCAGTATTCAAGGTAAAGGTTAATGCAATTAAGACTCAGGAACTTCCTAAACTTGACGACGAATTTGCAAAAGATGTCAGCGAATTTGACACATTTGAAGAATTCAAGGCTGATATGTCTAAAAAGCTTAAGGAAAGAAACAAAGAAAAAGCTAAAAAAGAATTGGAAGACAAAATTCTGGAAACAATATGCAATAACACAGAAATTGATATTCCTGAGGCAATGTTTGAAACAGCTGTTAACAACCAGCTTCGTGATTTCTCAATGCAGCTTCAGTATCAGGGCATCACACTTGAACAGTATGCACAGTACACAGGTGTTACTCTTGATGCAATGAAGGCTCAGATAAGACCCGGTGCTGAAAAGCAGGTTAAGACCTCTTTGGTTCTTGAAAAGATTGCTAAGGTTGAAGACATCAAGGTTACAGACAAGGATGTTGACAAAGAAATCGAAAAGATGGCTGAACAGAGCAAGATGTCTGTTGAAGATGTTAAAAAGTATGTTAACGTTGAAGGCATCAAAGAAAGCAAGCTTATCGAAAAGACAATTGACTTTATCGTTAAGAATGCAGATGTTAAATAATTTGGCTGTATAAATATTGAGCAAAGGTTAATCATTTCGATTAACCTTGCTTGTATTTTAGGAGTATGTCGAAAAAACAGGAAATAGGAGGAAAATCATTATGCAAAACAGTTTAGTACCATATGTAATTGAACAAACAAGCCGGGGAGAGCGTTCATACGACATTTTTTCACGTCTTTTAAAGGACAGAATTATATTTCTCTCTGATGAAGTGAATGATGCAACTGCAAGTCTGGTTGTAGCACAGCTTTTGTTCCTTGATAGTGAAGACCCTGACAAGGATATCAATCTTTACATCAACAGTCCCGGCGGCTCAATTACCGCAGGTATGGCAATTTATGATACAATGAAATACACCAAGGCAGATGTATCTACAATCTGTGTGGGTATGGCGGCATCAATGGGCGCATTCCTTTTGTCTGCAGGTGCTAAGGGCAAGAGATTTGCTCTGCCAAATAGCGAAATTATGATTCACCAGCCTCTTGGCGGAGCACAGGGTCAGGCAACAGACATTCAAATTCATGCCGAGCGTATAATCAAGATGAAGGATAAGCTTAACCATATGCTTGCAGACCACACGGGTCAGCCACTTGAAGTAATTCAAAAAGATACCGAGCGTGATAACTTTATGTCAGCAGAAGAGGCCCTTAAATACGGTCTTATTGATAAAATAGTTGAAAAGAGATAATAGATTTATTTATTAAAGGAGACATAAAGTGAAAAATCACGTTATGTCTGCGACAGAATTTATCGCACCGCCAAACCTTTCGTGCCCATACAGCCAGAAAGGGCGGTGTGTGTAATTTTCACTATACGCCTTATCTGCCCACAATAAGAAATGAGCGTATTTTTAACCAGTATTTGTGGGCAGAAAGGCTATGGAAATTTATATGTCAAACAGCAATGATACCCGACATATCCGCTGTTCCTTCTGCGGCAAAACAGAGGAACAGGTTAAAAAAATGATTGAAGGTCCCGGTGTATATATTTGCAACGAATGCGTTGACCTTTGCTTTGAAATTGTAGAGGACGAATTTGAGGATATTGCATTAAATCCAGTTGATACAGAAATTAAAGAGCTTCCCAAACCCCGTGAAATCAAAGATTTTCTTGATGATTATATCGTGGGTCAGGATGCTGCAAAAAAGGCACTTTCGGTTGCTATCTACAATCATTATAAGAGAATTGGCTACAACGGCCAAAATGATGATATTGAACTTCAAAAGAGTAATATTCTGTTGCTTGGTCCCACAGGTGTTGGTAAAACCTTTATTGCGCAGACCTTAGCTAAGATGATGAATGTTCCGTTTGTTATTGCCGATGCGACCTCATTGACCGAGGCAGGATATGTTGGTGAGGATGTTGAAAATATTCTTCTCAAGCTTATTCAGGCGGCGGATTACGATATACAAAGGGCAGAAAAAGGTATTATCTACATTGATGAAATTGATAAAATTTCAAGAAAGTCCGAAAACCCCTCAATTACACGTGATGTTAGCGGTGAGGGCGTTCAGCAGACGCTTCTTAAAATTCTTGAAGGTACAATTGCGTCTGTTCCGCCAACAGGTGGCAGAAAGCATCCACATCAGGAATTTATACAAATTGATACAACCAACATTCTGTTTATCTGCGGTGGTGCTTTTGAAGGTATTGACAAGATTATCGAAAGCCGTGTGAATTCAAAGGCTATGGGCTTTGGTGCCAAGGTTGAAAGTAAAAAAGATAAAAACAGGGGCGATATCCTTAAAAATCTTATCCCTGATGACTTGTTGAAGTTTGGTCTTATTCCTGAATTTATCGGTCGTGTACCTGTTATTACAACACTTGAGTCATTGGATAAGAATGCACTCAAAATGATTCTTACACAGCCTAAAAATGCTCTTGTTAAGCAGTATAAAAAGCTGTTTGAAATGGACGGCGTTGAACTTGTTGTGTCAGACGAGGCTGTGGATGCCGTGGCTGACAAGGCAATCGAACGCAATACCGGTGCAAGAGGTCTAAGAACTATTTTAGAGGATGTTATGCAGGATATTATGTTTGAAATACCATCCGACCCGACAATAAAAACTGTTACCGTCACAAAGGAGTGTGTAACCGAAAAGGCGGCACCGGAGGTTGTGAAAGAAGAAAAGAAGGCGGTTAAAAAGACTCACACACCAAAGGTGGCGGCAGATGATATACCTGCTTGTTAAAAATTCTACGGCGAAAGGATGATTTGCTGTGAAAAAAATTAAAACTTTATTTATCTTAATGTTAATGCTTATGGCACTTTCGGGCTGTAATAAAAACAACCCTGTGACCGAAAAGCCCCATACAGAGCTGGGAGTTGAAACTAAGAATGAAATAATTAAAGCTGGTGAAATACCCAAAGATGTGCTTGGTTGGAATGAGGTCAGCAGCTATGTTGGCGACATTGACGGTGACGGAGCAGATGAAAAGATTATACTCATAACATCTGCTGACCGTGACACAGATGGCGAATTTTTGTGGAATGACGGTCAAAATTGGGCATTGTATGTTGATGACAGAGAAGAAGACTTTTTGCTTTATAATCAATATTTAAGTACCGGCTATCCATATTTTGAAATTTCAGATTATTATATGAAGGATGGTGCAGAACCCAAAATTAAATTGGTTGTTTCCACCGGAGCAAGTTTTGCGGTGACAAACTACGAGTTTTCAAAAGCAGATAACGGATACGTCAAAACCGTTATTTATGATACCGCAAAAGTTACAGAAGGCGGAATAAACCGTAGATTTTCGTCCTTCCCGGAGTATGATACAGAAGATTAACCATTAAAAAGCTGTTGTATGTGCAACAGCTTTTTAATTTTTTTTACACAAAACACGCGGTATTACATACTATAAAGTATAACAAATTATATTTGTTGGAGGAAAATTTTATGAAAATCTCCACTAAAACAAAAAAATTACTCTTTGTCGGGGGCGACCTTCGGCAAATTCGTGCAATAAATAAGATTGCGGATATGGGAAACATCGTTTTTGTGATGGGTTTTGATGATGACTACAACGAAAAACTGTCAAAAAATGTGCAGATGTTGTGGGATTTTTCTGAGATTGATGATGCATATGATGCGGTTGTTTTGCCACTTCCTTATTCTGTTGACGGAAAAAATATAAATGCTCCTTTATATAAACAGACAATTACGGTTAGCGAAGTCTTTAGAAATCTTTCTTCTAAAAACCGTATTCTTGCTGGACGTTGTGATGCAAAAATTAAAGCTATGTCTGAAAATTACAGGATTATGCTTGTTGATTATCTTTGCCGCGAGGAGTTGGCTATGCTTAATGCAATCCCAACGGCTGAAGGTGCAATTCAGATTGCGATGGAGGAAACACCGTTTACACTGCACTCGTCAAAGTGTCTTATTATTGGAAACGGACGTATAGGCAAGGTGTTAGCGAAAATGCTTAATGGTATTGGTGCCAATGTTACCGTTGCAGCACGAAAAAAAGGCGACCAGGCATTTGCTTACGCTATGGGTTGTGAAAGTTGCTCGATTTCAGATTTGGATGCAAGGATAGCAGATTATGATGTCATATTCAATACTGCACCAAGTATGATTTTAGATTATCATTTGCTTTCAAAACTAAAAAGAAATATTTTAATTATTGACCTTGCATCAAAGCCGGGCGGTGTTGATTTTGACGAAGCAAGGCGGTTGGGCATTAAAGTAATCTGGGCACTATCTTTGCCGGGAAAAGTGGCGGCAGATACTGCAGGAGATATTATATGCAGTACGATATTGAATATTATTGACGAAATGGGGGCTGATGGATGAAACTGACTGACAAAACAATCGGATTTGCACTTACGGGCTCTTTTTGTACCTATGCAAGAGTTTTTCCCCAGATTGAGGCATTAGTGCAGCAGGAAGCAAAAGTTGTCCCGATTATGTCTGAAACAAGTTATACAACAGATACAAGATTTGGCAAGGCTGAAGAGCATATAAAGCGTTTTGAAGAAATAACTGGCCAAAAAGTGATAGCATCTGTTTGTGATGCAGAACCTATTGGGCCCAAAAAACTTCTTGATGCTCTTATTGTGGCACCCTGTACGGGAAATTCCTTAGCAAAAATTGCATCAGGAATTGCTGATTCTTCGGTAACATTGGCAGTAAAGGCACATCTTAGAAACAAAAGACCGGTAGTAATAGGAATTTCAACAAATGACGGTCTTGGCAACAACGCAAAGAATATAGGTATACTTGCTAATATGAAACATATATATTTTGTTCCGTTTGGGCAGGATGATTATATTTCAAAGGAAAATTCACTTGTTGCACAGATGGAACAGATTATCCAAACAACAGAACAGGCTTTGGATGGCGTACAAATCCAACCGGTCTTGAAAATGTATGATTGATAACTGAAAGCGGCTTTGTACATTTTTGTGCAATACCGCTTTGTTTTTTGATATAAAATGTTGAATGACCGGCAAAAAAGTGATATAATAAAATTATAAGATAAACAGATTTTTATGCTTTTTGTCTTGTCTTGGTATGAGGTTA
>JAZRNN010000011.1:0-3780 GCA_045648175.1 Clostridia bacterium | reverse complement strand
ATAAGGCACAACGGATTCGAGAAAAACATGCTTGTCCGTATTAGATTTTCGTTCCTTCAATATGTAATCTGCTATTGCATTTAACGTGATCCCTGTTACCGGAACAGCAATAGATTGACCTGTCTTCCTTTGAACAACTTGAATTTCTTGTTTAATCCAATTTATATCGGACAATACCATGTGTCTAATGTCCACAGACCTCAGACCTGTGTTAAAAGCTAGTAAGATAATCGCCTTGTTTCTCCTGTAATTTTTATCTTCAGGATCGATTGCATTGATTATTGAATTAATTTCCTCCTGTGTATATGGCGATATTAGTTTTTTGGGTGGAGGCTTTGGAAAGAAATTCTTCAATTCGATTGTTGTGTTTGTTATACCATTTTTATTGAGATAGTCATTTATTAAAAGCAGAGTAAAAATAACTATATTCATATTATATGGATTGGTTTTTGATGCCTCGCTGATAAATTCTATGTAATCGGAATCCTCAATTTGATTATCTGCCTTTTCTTTCTGTTCGATGAAATTGAAAAAATACCTAAAGATAATATCAGCCTTTTTTTCCTGGTTTCTAAGATACATGCATCCTCTTTAATTTCCTCTATCAATTCCAAATGCGATTTGTTGGGTTTATACTTTTTTGCATCCTTCACAATTGAGAAATCTATAATTCCCGTCTCTGACAAAGAACAAAGTCTATGTGTGGCTCTCACAAAGGAACGATAGAACTTCCTTGTGATTTCACCCTTTTCGTAGCGTTTCCTATAATCTTCGCACAAGTTTATATCAAAAGAAGCTGGTACATACTTAATTATCTTAGTGACAATTTTCTAAACATTAAAAAGTTCTATTTTCAAAAATTTATTGTCTAAATATATAAAAAGTGATATAATAAAATTGTGTATTTGTGTTTAAAAGGAGGGAGATAATGAGACGACAATATGTGGCGATTGATGCCAAAGCTTTTTTTGCGTCGGTCGAATGTAGAGAACGAGATCTTGATCCTCTTAATACTAATCTTGTTGTTGCTGATATGAGTAGGACAGAAAAAACAATCTGTCTTGCTGTCACTCCTTCACTTAAGGCATATGGAATATCCGGACGAGCGAGACTCTTTGAAGTCATTCAAAAAGTTAAACAAATTAATGCAATACGCAAAAAAATTTGTCCAAACCATGTATTCAGTGGTAAATCTTATTTAGATGACGAGCTAAAAGCAGATAATACATTAGAATTAGATTATATAGTTGCACCTCCTCGAATGGCTCTTTACATTGATTACAGCACAAAGATACATGAGGTGTATTTGAAATATGTAGCACCTGAAGATATAATCACTTACTCTATAGATGAAGTGTTTATCGACTTAACAAGCTACTTGAACACTTATCATATGACAGCACACGAATTGACAATGACGATGATTAAAGATGTTCTTGCTACAACGGGAATTACTGCTACTGCAGGAATTGGCACTAATATGTATCTTGCAAAAATCGCTATGGATATTACGGCTAAAAAGATGCATCCGGACAAAGACGGTGTGCGTATTGCCGAGCTTGACGAAATGAGTTATCGTAAAGAACTTTGGGAGCATAAACCTCTTACTGACTTTTGGAGGGTTGGTACAGGCTACGCAAAGAAACTTGGAGAAAATCATATGTTTACTATGGGTGATGTTGCAAGAACTTCTACTACTTCTTACGGCAGAAAGACACTCAAAAAGCTGTTCGGTATAAACTCAAAAATGCTTGTTGACCACGCTTGGGGATACGAGCCTTGCACTATCGAAGAAGCAAAGACATATACACCCGAAACGAGAAGTATAAGCACAGGACAGGTATTAAAAGAACCGTACACATTCCAAAAAGCAAGGGTTATCGTATGGGAAATGTTAGAGCTTTTATCTCTTGACTTGGTTGAAAAAAGGCTTGTAACAAATCAGTTAACCTTGACTATTGGTTATGATATTGAAAATCTTACAACCCCCGAAATAAGCCGGTATTATAAAGGCGAAGTTACAACCGATATGTACGGACGGAAAACACCGAAACACGCACACGGAACAGCAAACCTTGACAGACAGACTTCATCAACAAGACTGATAATTGATGCAACGTTGAAACTCTATGATAAAATCGTAGATGAAAAACTGCTTATACGCAGAGTAACAATATCAGCAAATAATCTTGTTTCCGAAAGCATGATTGAGGACAAACCGCAGTACGAGCAAATAGACCTCTTTACTGATTATGAAGCATTGACTGCACAGCGAGAAAAGGAACAAAAGGAACTGCAAAAAGAAAGAAAAATACAGGAAACTATGATTGATATAAAACAACGCTACGGCAAAAATGCAATCATTAAGGGTACAAATCTACAAGACAGTGCTACCTCTATTGAGCGTAATCAGCAAATCGGAGGGCATAAGGCATAAGGAGGTGCAAATATGAGCGAATTTCAGTATGACGATATTCTGAATTATCAATATCCCAATCCCGAAATCGAGACAGATTTTCCCGACAAAATACTTCGTGCCGCACAATTTGCACCATTCGCAGCACTTACGGGACACGATGAAGCCGTAAAAGAAACTGCACGACTAACCGACAAAAAGATAGAGCTTGACGAATACGCAAAAGACGAGCTTAATAGAAAGCTAAACTATATCACAGAGCATATTGATGACGAGCAGACTTTTTCTATAACCTACTTCGTGCCGGATAAGAAAAAGGATGGTGGACGGTATGACACCACAACCGACACCGTAATTAAAGTTAAGGAACATGAAAACACAGTTGTAATGAGCGATAAAACAGAAATACCGGTAACCGATATTCTGATGATTGAAAGTGATGTTTTCTCTATGATAGAAACTGAATAGCAAAATAAAGTGAAAATTGTCGTACAAAAACGCAATTTGCGCTTTATTTACGCAATTCGAAATATGTCGATAAAAAACCATAGTGCAAAATAATGAAAACTTTTTTACCATATATGTTGAAAAAAGGATAGATTTATGTTATGATAAAATAAAGTTTTAGAAAAGGTGGTAGTAAGTATAAGAACTGTTACAGATGAATAGGAGACATCTTTATGAAGGAACCAGATAATTTTAGGCAAGCGAAGTTTAGTGCAGTTAATTTGCATTAGTTATTCGCTGGCCGTTTTTATTTTACTAAACAACTTACAGGAGATTACAAAAGATGAGATTTATAAAAAGATTTATAGCAGCAGTTCTTGTTTTATCAATGTTATTAGTTTCTGTAAATGCGGAGGAATTGCTTGATTTATATTTTGATGCATCACTTGATTTAAAAACAGGCGAAACAACACTTACGCCCAAAGAAATAAATACAGAAACCGACTCTTCTGATTTATGGGTGGAGGTAACCAAAATAGCACCGGATGGAACGGCAAGTCATTTTTATTCGGGACTGTTTGGTGAATATGATGGCGGCAGATGGATAAATATTGATTTTTCAGCTAAAAAACCGTTAATGCTATGTGACTGGCAAACCCAAAATTGTTACTGGGTTGTACCTGCGGAAAAACCTGAAGAAGATAATGCACCTGAAAATCAAAATTCTGATGACATGAGCTCAACAAGAACTGAAAATGTGGAACAACCATCGCCATTAAGCACTACACAGCTTATTGAATATGATGTAACTTATAGCATTGTTTCTAATGATAGTTTGAGTATGGATATTGAATATAATGTATATAACGGCAACTCGGAAAACGATAGTGTATTGCTTATCGCAGCATTATATGAAA
>JAZRNN010000010.1:0-1614 GCA_045648175.1 Clostridia bacterium | reverse complement strand
TAGACAACAACGGTTCCGCTTTTCTTTGTTTAAGGCGTGTCATTTTTTGGATTATATGAACAAAACCGAAATATCATTATACTTGTTTTACTATATCAATAATCTGATTTATATTCTTCTTTCCAAAAGATACGTTTTCATCATTTATAACAAGACACGGAACACTCATAACATTATATTTTTTCTTTAACTCTTCAAAATGCTGAAGGTCATATACCTCTGCTTTAATGTTTTTGTTTTTTGTTGCAATGCGCTGACAGGCAATTACCAAATCCGGACACATCGTACAAGACAAAGATACTAAAATCTTCATATCTGTGCTTTTTTGAATTTCTTCAACTTCCTTTAATGTATCTTCATCTATTGTCTGTCCGGGACCTGCTGCATTGTAAAGCCCCAGCACAAATGAGGTAAACTCATGTCCTCCCGGCACACCGTGAAATGCAATTCCCGAATCAATTCCATCCTCTGAAAAGACTCGCACACATGGTGCAAGATTTGATTGGTCATTTTTATCAGCTACCATGACTGTAAGCTTGTCCGTAAGGTCTGCAAGCTTTGTTATAAAACCTTCCAATTCCAAAGAAACAGGTCGATTATCAAGATACAGTTTAAGGATAAGTTTGCGTTCCATTTTCGAAAACACGCCCTCTAACTGTTCTTTCATTTCAGAGGTAAACATTTCACCGGAAGCATCGTGCGATTTAATGGTTTCGGATTTACTTTGCAAATCTGTCGTTCTTGTGACGGGCGGTTTTGGATGAAGCCCTGTTTTTCTTTGCATTTCGGCAAGATATTTTTCTAATTCCGTAGCCGCCAATGCACCATCGCCTGTAGCTGTAACTACCTGACGGAGAGGTTTGATGCATACATCGCCTGCTGCGTACAATCCATCAATAGTCGTTTTTTGACTTGAGTCAGTTATAACATAGCCATATTCATTCAACTTTGCAATATCTTTAACCAAGTCTGTGTCAGGAGAATATCCTGCAAATACAAACACCCCAAAGGTATCGCCCTTTTCCGCATGATATTCAGTAGACTCTCCTGTTTTAGTGTTTTTATATCTAATATAATTAAGACCGTTTTCACCGTTTACTTCTTCGACAACAGTATTATAAATAACAGTTATTTTTTCATGATTTTTTGCCTTTTCTGCAACTGTCGCTGCACAAGTAAAATCATCACCACGGACAAGAATTGTTACATGGCGGGCAAATTTAGTTAAGAATACACTTTCTTCTGCCGCAGCAAAGCCTCCGCCAACTACATAAACCTCTTTCCCTGTAAAAAATTCTCCGTCACATGTAGCACAATAAGCAACTCCTCGGCCTTTGTGTTCTTCTTCTCCTTTAAATCCTATAGTTCTCGGATGTGCACCGGTAGCAAGCAGAACTCCTAAACATTGAAAATCCCCACGGCTTGTGTGAACGGTTTTAACAATATCATCCATTTTCAGGCTTTCTGCTTCCGCCATTAAAAATTCTGCTCCAAAGGTTTCTGCCTGACGGCGCATAGTTTCGGTAAGCTCTTTTCCGCTTATTTTTCCTAAGCCCGGATAATTTACAACCTCATGTGTAATGGTAATCTGACCGCCAAACTGTTCTTTTTCAA
>JAZRNN010000009.1:0-32470 GCA_045648175.1 Clostridia bacterium | reverse complement strand
CTTGTTCACGCAGTTCCATAATTTCTTTTTCATATTCTTGAATGTGTCTATAACTTCTTGGCATAAAAAATCCTCCTATGGTTTTATTATACCATAGGAGGCTCTTTTTTTCTATTGTCCGTTTTTACTGGACCTGTTCAGGATGATTAAAATCATCCTCTTTTTTTATGTAAATTATGTTCTACAAGTGGACAAAGCCTCATATAAATAAAGTAAACTTTTGAAAATAAGGAGACGGAAAAATGAACACAAGATACAGCGAAATACAAAAGATTTTGCCGGCACATTTTAAGGAAATGCTTGAAAAAACAGTTCAGGCATTGGGGGATACTCTTCTTGAAATCCGGGTTCGATGCGGAAGACCATTGATTGCCGAGACATCTAATGGTAGTTTTGTTATAACCCCTGACGGCAGTCCTTCGCCTGCAACGGGAGGGGCATATATAGTCAGCGAAAGGGATTTAAGACTTATCTTTCAGGCAGTTTGCGAAAACTCGGTTTATGCCTTTATGGACGAGATAAAGCAGGGCTTTATTACTGTAAAAGGCGGTCATCGGGTTGGTTTTTCGGGGAGAGCTGTTCTAGGCGGGAACAAGATAGAAAATTTTCGTGAGATAAGCTCACTTAATATTCGTATTGCACGTGAGGTGCTAGGTGCGGCAAATTACATAATTAATGATGTGTTAAAGCCTGACGGTGTTGTCAGCACTCTTATAGTTTCTCCGCCTATGGGTGGCAAAACAACGGTTTTGCGTGATTTGACAAGACAGATTTCCGACCAGGGTATAAAAACAGCACTGATTGACGAACGTGGCGAAATGGCGTCAATTTCAAGGGGTGTTCCGCAATGCGATGTGGGTGTGCAGACAGATATAATCGAAAATGCACCAAAGGCAGATTCTGTTGTGATGATGCTAAGGTCAATGTCACCGCAACTTATTGTTAGCGATGAAATTGCAACAGCAAAAGATGCCGAGGCATTAATGCAGGCATTTGGTACGGGAGTTACGGTAATTGCCAGCACTCACGGAGCATCATTTAAGGAGGTTATGCAACGTGAGAGCCTAAAGCCACTTTTTGGGGGCATTGGTTTTAGACAGATAATAGTATTGAAAAAGGAAGGCTCAGGACTTAATACCAGAGTATATGGCAAAGTTTTTGCAATTGACGGGAAATGTTAAGGATTATTGTTTGTGGCACAATTATTGCCGGATGTGGATATCTTGGATTGCTTTTTGCAGACGCATATAAAAGGCGTGTTGCCGAGCTTGAAGATTTGCAGAATGTTCTCTCAGAACTTGAGTTTGACATTGGTTTTATGAATATGCCTCTGGGTGAGGCTCTTGTGCGGTGTAGCGATGCGGCAAATGACGGAATACGTGATGTGTTAATGTATGTTTGCGAGCGACTTTCTGAGGACAGATGCCGCGATATGCAAGGGCTTTGGAAAAGGGCACTTGACAGATTTGGTCAGGAACTTTGCCTGACACAAGATGATAAAAAAATCCTAATAGATTTTGCTAAAAATCTTGGAGGCGGTGATTGTGCCAATGAGATAAACAACATTAAAATGGCATCAGCGCGGCTTGCGGTTGCGGAAAGCGATGCCCGTGAACTTGCAAAACGGAATGTGAAAATGTACCGAGGGCTTGGATTGCTTGCAGGAATTTTTATAGTTATAGTTCTGATTTGAATTACTAATGAGGAGGTATATTTGTGGACGGCGTTGATTTGATATTTAAGGTGGCGGCAATAGGAATACTTGTGGCTGTTTTAAATCAGTTACTTGTGCGAAGCGGCCGTGAAGACCAGGCTATGATGACAACTCTTGCGGGGCTTGTGGTCGTCCTTTTTATGGTGATTGAAAAAATAAGCCTGCTGTTTAATACAATTAAATCGCTGTTTGATTTATAGAAAAACAGGTGACGTGATGGATATATTTAGGATTGTTGGGATTGGTCTTTCGGCAGCAGTTCTTGCGGTGTTTATAAAAAACTGGAGAGGCGAAATTGCAATGCTGATTTCCCTTGCAGCGGCGGCAATTATGTTTTTTATGGCAGTGCCGTATCTAAAAGCTTTGTTTGAGATGTTCACTGATATTTCAAACAGAATAGGGATTGACGTCAAATATATAAGTTTGGTTTTAAAGGTTATCGGGATTGCTTATGTTGCACAATTCGGGGCAGAACTGTGCCGTGATTCGGGCGAGAGTGCTCTTGCTTCTAAAATCGAATTTGCGGGCAAGATTATTATTGTCACCCTTTCAATGCCGGTATTATACAGCTTCTTAGAGATAATAGAAACTGTAATCAGGCTTGGTTGAAGGTAGGGATACAACAGATGAAAAAGCTAGTAATGTTTATAATATTGTGTGCGTGTGTTTGTCAATCGGTATTTGCCGAGGATGCTGATTTTGAAATAATAGATGAGTATGCAAAAATGTATGGCGATGAAATTCAGGAGGGCACCGAAAAATTAAAGGATGTTGATTTTGAAGAGCTTATCCCCGGTTTCAGTGTTGACGAGATTGTATCAGCACTTGCAAAGGGCGAAAATGTTTTTTCGGTACAGGGAATTTTAAACAAGGGTATCGGTCTTTTGGCAGGCGAGATACGCGAAACACTTAAAATTCTTGTTTTTGTGCTTGCGATAGGTTTGATGTGTACATATCTTGCCAACATTCAAAATAGCTTCGGGCTTCCGGGCGTGTCAGATGCCGCATTTTTTGTGTGCTATATGGTAATTGTAGGGATTTCGGCGGCAGCTTTTTTTCAGGTTGTAGGCTCGGGAAAAACCCTTATTTCAAATCTGTCGCTGTTTATGAGGACAATGGCACCTGTTGCTCTGGTCACTCTGGTTGCAAGCGGAGCTGTGGTTTCTGCGGCAGGTTTTGAACTGATATTTATGGGCGTAATTGAACTTGCCGAATGGATACTTGAAACCATTTTTGTACCGCTTATACTTATTACTGCAGCACTCAGCATGGTTAATAATCTTTCACAAAATTTAAATGCTGAAAAGCTTGTTCAGTTTATGAATAAAACCACAAAGTGGGGTATAGGAATTGTTATGACCATATTTGTTGGAGTTATGGGACTGCAGGGAATTGTATCGGGAAGTGCTGACGGGCTTACAGTTAAGGTTACAAAGTTTGCAGCAGGCAATCTTATCCCTCTTGTTGGTGGAGCTATTTCTGAAACGGTTGAAACTGTAATGAATTGCAGCGTGGTTATAAAGAATGCAGTGGGCGTTGCAGGAATAATTGTGGTAGTATTGATTGTTGCCGTGCCTGTAATAAAGGTTGCAGCGTGCCTTATTATGTTTAGGCTATGTGCAGCGCTTTTACAACCGGTTTGCGATAAAAGAATAGTCAAGTGTATTTCTGAACTTGCCGATTCAATGTCGGCGGTTTTTGGAATGATGATGGTGGTGTCGGTGATGTTTATAATAATGATTACAATCATCATCAATGTGGGTAATTCGACCGTATTATTGGGAAGGTGATTTTAACTTGGATTGGCTTCGTGATTGGATTATGCAGATTGCAGGGATAATTGTTCTTGGTACGGTTTGTGATATGATTATAAACGATGGTGAAATGAAAAAATATGTAAAAATGGTAATGGGACTTATACTGATTTTTGCCATGATTCAGCCGGTAACAAAGGTTTCGTCAAATCTTATGGAATTCAAGCTTCCACAAACTACGCAAATTCAGGCGGCAGAACTGAAAAATCGTCTTGGCGAAAAGGAACAGGAATCTCTTTTAAAGTTATATCGTCAAAAATTGAAAAAATCAGTTGAAAATGAGATATACACAAAATGGAAAGTAAATGCTGTGGCAGATGTTGTGGTTGAAGAAAATAACGAAAATCGTTTTGGTGATATACGGGGGTTGAACGTTCAGTTTGAGGGCAATTGCGATGTATCCGAAAAAGTGATAAAAGAATCTTTGAGCGAAAGGTTTGGTGTAAGCCCTAAGTACATAAAAGTCAGATAACGGAGAGTGGATAAATGTTTTTTGATTATTTCGGAAAAAGAGCAAAAGTGATTAATGTCACACCCCAAGGGGAGGGAGGTACGTTGGGGCGAAAAAACAAATGGCTTATAATTGCAATTATTGGTGCTATATGCATACTTGCTTTTGGCAGTTGTGAGAGTGAACAGACAGAGGATAAAAAACAAAATACAGCTGAAAACACCACAACAGATAGACATTATGCTGAAAATATGGCTCTTCAACTGGAGGATATACTGACATCAGTTAAGGGCGCGGGCAAGGTTAAGGTTTTGATGACGTTTGATACCGCAGACGAAAAGGTTCTTGCGGCAAATCGTGAAAACAACCTTGAAACGGATATGAAAGAAGACGGCTCTTCAAACAAATCTTCAGACAGCGAGGAGGTGTTGCTCTTTGGTTCGGGTGGTGAAGAAAAACCGTATGTTCTTAAGAAAAAGCTACCTGTTCCCACAGGAGTTCTTGTGACGGCAACAGGGGCAGGGGCTGAGAGTGTACGCCTTGAAATTTATGAGTCTGTAAAGGCGCTTTACGGATTATCGGGACACAGAATTAAGGTGGCTGTAGCGGCTGAGAAGAAATAAATTTATATAAAGCAGAGGGGAAGATTATAATGAATAAAATAAAAAAATTTTTTAAAGGAATACGTGGTAAGCAACTGCTTGTGTCAGCGCTTGCGGTTATGGTAATAGCATCGGGATATTATAGATTTACAACTGGCAGCGACGAGACGGTGACGGTTTCAAATGAGGTGTTGCCAATTGAAGAGAGGCAATCACTTGCAGAAACTGTTGACCCCTCAAAGGATTCAAATTATTTTGCCCGTGCAAGATATGAACGTGACTGTGCAAGGTCTGAATCTGTAGAGCTTCTTACTGTTTCGGCAGTTGAGGGCGAGAAAAGCACTGCACTTGATGAAAAAATTGCCCTTTACGCACAAAACGCCAATAATGAGACGGCAATTGAAAATCTGGTTTTGGCAAAGGGATTTGAAGATTGTGTTGCTTTTGTTGACGAAGAAGGAGTAAGCGTTGTTGTAAAGGCTGAAAAACTTGATGCGCCAAGCGTTTCAAAGATTAAGGATATAATAATAGGTCAGACAGGCGTAATGGCAACAAAAATAAAGATATCGTGCAAAAACTAATACACCTCCATAATAAAGACAGCCATCCAATTTTGTGGATGGTTGTTTTATCTGTATTGTGACGGCGCTTTCCCTTTAATTTTTTTAAACACAGTGCAAAAATAATTCTGATTTTCAAAACCAAGCTTTTCGGCAACTTCTTTTACAGACATATTTCCCTTTAGCATTGGGACGGCATAGTTTATTTTCATCTGATTGTAGTATGAAATAACGCCCATTCCCGAATATTTTGAAAAAATCTTTACCAGATTTGCCTTGCTCATGCTGCAAAGCGTGGCAATTTCGTCAAGTGAAAGGTTTTTGTCAAGATTATTTTCTAACACATTTACTATCATTGCATAGCTTCTTGCGGTTTTTCTTAGATTTATTTCTTCTGTTATTGCCTTTTGTGATATTGTTTCAAGAAGGAAAATTTCCAGCTTCTTTATAGCAATCTGACATTTTATTTCGCACTCTTTAAGGGGATGTGTGATGTGATGACCCTTAAATGCATAAACAGATCTTATCTCGTTTACAATACTGTCAATTTTTTCAATATCTTCCACATCAAAAATCTTGGAGGTGTATGTGGGCATAGTATCTGCAGTGAATGTAAAAATAATAAATTCAGCTTCGCACCCTTCACCCCATATACGGTGAAATTCCCATGGCTCGTGAATAATTGCCTGTCCTTTTTTTAATATTAGAGCATCACTACCTGCGGTGACACCAATTTTTCCGTCGGTTACAATAACGAATTCCCACATTTTATGTCGTTCGCCGTCATAATAATAATTGCTTGGTATTTTTTGCTTAAAAACAGAATATATGGTTTTAAATTTTAAGTGGGAGCTTAAATCAATATCTTTATACATTTCACACCTCGAAAAGTAGTCAAAATTATAGAAAAAGTATTATTTTTTGTATATACTTATAATTTACTGTATAATAAAATAATACCAAACAGTAAAAATATTGTCAAGGAAAAGAGGAAATGTTATGAAAAAATTAAGAGCAGCCGTTATAGGTTATGGATCAAGAGGGATAAGTTATTCGCAGTATGCCATTGACCATCCTGACCAGATGGAAATTGTAGCGGTGGCAGAGCCAATAGAGGCAAGGCGTAAAAACGCAATTAATATGCTTGGAATAAAGGAAGAACTTGCCTTTAGCGATTGGACAGAACTTCTTGAAGTTCCAAATGTTGCAGACTTTATTATTCTTACAACGCAAGATAAGATGCATTATGAACCTGCTCTTAAAATAATTGAAAAAGGATATGATTTATTACTTGAAAAGCCTATGGCACCAACTGCCGAAGAAACAAAGGTTATAACAGAAGCAGCCGAGAAAAAGGGCGTAAGGATTGTGGTTTGCCATGTTTTGAGATACACACCCTTGTGGAGCAGAGCAAAAGAGATTATTGACAGCGGTAAAATTGGCAAAATAATGAGCATAAACCATGTAGAGTGTGTTGGCCACCATCACCAGAGCCACAGCTATGTAAGGGGCAACTGGGGCAATACCGAACGGTCTGCACCTATGATTCTGGCAAAATGCTGTCACGATACCGATTTAATTCAATGGCTTTTGGGTGAAGAATGCACAAAGGTTGCATCTTTTGGCTCACTGGATCACTTCACCAAAGAAAATATGCCAAAGGGTGCTCCTGAAAGATGCTCTGACGGATGTCCTTATGGTGAGACTTGCTATTATAATGCGGTTAAATACTATTATGACAACAAGACCAACGGTTGGCGTGATACCATTACCAACAAGCCAAATTCAACTGATGAGGATGTTATGGAGGCACTTAAAAACGGACCTTACGGCAAATGTGTTTACAACACCGATAATGATGTGGTTGACCATCAGGTTATTAATATGGAATTTGAGGGAGGATGTACAGTATCCATGTCGATGAATCCATTTGGCAGACCCGGCAGAAGAATGAGACTTTACGGAACAAAGGGTGAGCTTTATGTTGATTCAAGAGACAGCTTACTGGAGTGTTACAGCTTTGATGAATTGAACAGAGAAGGAAAGTGGGTAAGAGAAGATTTTTCACCTGAAAAAATTGGTGATACTATAATGTCCGGCCACGGCGGTGGTGATACCGGAATAATGAGAGACCTTGTAAAATATTTCAGAGACGGAGAACAAACTGTGTCAATATCCGATGTAAGAACATCTTATTTAAGCCATCTTATTGCATTTGCTGCTGAAAAATCAAGACTGACCGGCAAGACCATTGATGTTGAAGAATTCTCAAAGGAAGTGTAATGAATGAAAAAGTATGAAGTTGAGATGATGGAATATCTTGAAATTCCTGAAGACGCACAGAATCTTTTTATAAAAATATCTGACAAGCTAAAGAGCAGTGCTGAATACATAAATGCGCGAAAAACTTATATGAATTATGTTGGCAGTGAAGAAGATATAGGTGTATTTTGCAACATTATCGAAAATATTGCCAAGGAAATTGACGAGCATTATTATTCTGTAAGCTTTGTGTTTATTCTTGAAAGCCTTGAAGAAGTTCGTGAAAGATATAAAGCAATTGGTGCAAGCGAGGAAATATATCTTGCATCCATTATGGATTTAAAGTATAAGTTTGATGAGTGTTTAACCAATCACGGAGTTTATGGCACCTTTGTTTTGTGGTGGTTCAGAAGACTGCTGAGAGCGTCCATTTTTATAATCGGTAGATTCAACTATGAAGCTATTGAGTTCGGTTCTGACAGATACGAAAAAGATGGCGTAGTTATAAATAAAGGCGACACAGTTTTAAATCTTCATATTCCCCCGTGCGGCGGAATGTCAGATGAAGGAAGAATTGATTCTTATAACAAAGCAGCTGACTTTTATCGGGATGTTTTAAACATAACTCCCAAAGCCTTTATTTGCAGAAGTTGGCTGTTAAGCAGCGTAAACCGTGAAATCCTGCCGCCAACATCCAATATTATAGCTTTTATGGGTGACTTTGATATAATCGAAGAAAATGAACAAAAAACCTTTCCGTTTTCGTGGAGAATATTCGGCAAGGCATCAACCCTTCCTGTCAATGAATGGCCCGAGGATACAACTCTTCAAAAAGAATATAAAAAATGGATTCTGGATGGAAATTACGCCACAACTGGCTATGGAGTAAGGATAATTAAATAATTTAGACCGCTGGCAGTTTGTCGGCGGTCTTTAGTTTGGTGACCGGTCAATATTTTCGGCTTTGCCGAAATAAATATGGGAAAGCAAAGCGTAAGCACTATTACCGCCGCACGGTGTGCAGTGCAGCCACTTTATTTTTGCAAAATACAAAAAATTTCTTTAATTAAATATTTTGCATTTTTTTGTGAGATGATGTAAACCGAATTAAAAAGGTAATAGTGCTAAAAAGTTTTAGTTAAGGATGTGTTTTTGATGAAAACAGGATTTTCAAAAATTTGTATCAATCCCCCTTATGGTGCACCAATTGTGGGATATTATGAAGAACGTTATGTAAAAGGAATTCTCGATGATTTATTTGTAAGAGCAACAGCCTTTGACGATGGCGAAAACAAGGCTTTGGTTATAGCTCTTGATTTGTGCTTGCTGGCACAGAAGTATTATGACGCAATGAAGGATGCTATCAACGAGGCAACAGGTGTTGATCGTGATGCTGTATTCATCAACTGTTCTCACACCCACACAGGTCCGCTTGTGGGCAAGGATTTTGCATCCGGTACAGGCAGCAGCGAGGCTTATGACGAATTCTTGGTCAGCTGTGTTCGAGATGCGGCTGTATATGCTCTTGATGATTTGGTAGAGTCAACAATCGAAACCGCACAGGCACAGGCAAAGAATGTATCTTTTATCCGCCGTTACCGTATGAAGGATGGCAGTGTTGCCACCAACCCCGGCGTTAAGAACCCCAATATCGACCACGCACTGGGAACACCCAACGAAACCGTAAAGCTGGTTAAGATAATCCGCGAGGGTGCAGATGATATATTTATGGTTAATTTCGGCACACATCCTGACTCGGTTGGAGACGAATATATCAGTGCTGACTATATGGGTTTTGTATGTTCAATTATCGAAAATGCTGTACCCAATACAAAGTGTATGTTCCTGCTTGCTCCACAGGGCGACGTTAACCACGTAAATGTTAAACCCACAAAGGGTGAGAGTGCAATTTCGAAGATTGACTTTGACAGCGTTCCCAGAAGCATTAAGCACGCAGAACATATGGGCAGAGTAATTGCAGGTGCAGTTCTTTCAGTATGCTCAATAACCGAGCCTGTAAAATGTGATAAAATTGCTTTTGCAAAGGACGAGGTTATGCTGCCTACACATAAGGAAAATGACTGTATTGAAGAAATGCGCAAAATTTATGATTTGTATGAGGCAGGACGTGCTGATGAACTTCCCTACAAGGAAATGGCTCTTACAACAGCGGTAGCAGAGGCATCTCGTATTTTAAAGCTTGAGAACGGTCCTGATGCAATTAAATTCTTTGTGTCGGCAGTTAAAATTGGTATTTGCCGGTATAGGCGGCGAACCTTTTACCGAAATCGGCAACCGTATTTGCGAAGGCTCACCATTTGATGAAACTATTCTGTGTTACCTTACAAACAGTGCAGGAGGATATATCCCCACAAAAACCGCTTATGATGAAGGCGGTTATGAGGTAAAGAGTTCATCTCTTAAACCCGGCAGTGACGATATTTTGGTTGAAGGAACGGTTAACCTCCTTAAAAAACTGTAAAAATATATATTAAACCAAGAACCCACCTGATTTACATAGGTGGGTTCTTGGTTTGGGGAAAATGACTGTCATTTTTCATCTGTGCTAATAATGTCTGAGTTAAATTTTGACGGCTGTTTAAGAGTTCTTATTTTATGCATTTCATCCGAAAGGGCATCCACAGTTTCGATTTGTGCTTTCCGCAATTCTTCAATTACATTTGTAATTGTGTCAAAAAGATGATTGTAAAGAACTTTGTAATCCGGCATAGTAATTATCTCCTCAAAAAATAAAAAATGCGGCAACCGAAGCTGCCGCACGAAAAATGCAAACTCCGATTGTCGCGAAACAAAAGGAATATAGATATTTTATGCGTATCATACACCGTTGAGTTTGCATTTTTGCCGAAACTCTTTGATGTATAATACGCAAAAAAAGGATATACTATCCCTGCTAAAATATCTAAACCAATATTCTTTTTGTTTCGCAGAAACTATTATATCACAAAAGAAGAAAAAGTACAATAGTTTTTTATGAAATTTGGAATAAATGATATTGCAAAAAGGAAAAAAATGTAGTATAATTATTCAGTTGTAAATTTCATGTAAGAAAAATTTGGAGGATTAAAATGGAAGTACTTTACGAAAACTTACTTAACATCGAATGGCAACAGATTGTTATGTGGATTATCGGTGGAATACTGATATATCTGGCAATCAAAAAGGAAATGGAACCAACACTGCTTTTGCCTATGGGATTTGGTGCAATATTGGTTAACCTTCCTATGTCAGGAGCTATCGAAACTGTTGAAACTCTGTTTAATGCAGGCATCTCAAACGAACTTTTCCCGTTGATTTTATTCATCGGTATCGGTGCAATGATTGACTTTGGACCGCTTCTTTCAAACCCCAAACTGATGATTTTCGGTGCAGCGGCACAGTTTGGTATATTCTTTACCCTTTGCTTTGCGTCAATGTTCTTTGACCTTAAAGACGCGGGATCAATTGCGATTATCGGTGCGGCAGACGGCCCCACATCAATTGTTGTTGCTCAGGCTCTTGGGACAAAATATTTAGGTGCAATTATGGTTGCGGCTTATTCCTATATGGCGCTTGTCCCCATTATTCAGCCGCCGGTAATCAAGCTTCTTACCACCAAGAAGGAACGTATGATTCGTATGGATTATACACAGAAGGAAGTTTCAAAGACTACAAAAATTCTTTTCCCCATTGTGATTACTGTTATTGCAGGTCTTGTTGCTCCCGGCTCGGTTGCATTGGTTGGTTTCCTGATGTTTGGTAACCTTATCCGTGAGTGTGGTGTTCTTAATTCTCTTTCAGAAACTGCGCAGAAGACACTTGCAAATCTTATTACCATTTTCCTTGGTATCACCATTTCCTTTAAAATGCAGGCGGCTGACTTTCTTCAGCCTGACACATTGCTGATTCTTGGCCTTGGTCTGATTGCGTTTATTATGGATACTGCAGGCGGTGTATTGTTCGCAAAACTTATTAATCTGTTCTCTAAAAAGAAGATTAATCCTATGATTGGTGCAGCAGGTATTTCGGCATTTCCAATGTCAGGACGTGTTGTACATAAAATGGGTCTTAAGGAAGACCCCCAAAACTTCCTGCTTATGCATTCAATTGGTGTAAATGTTTCAGGACAGATTGCGTCAGTTATTGCGGGCGGTATGATTCTTAATTTCTTTATGTAATTTGAAAGGACGGCACAAGATATGAATATAAACCCTATTAATTTTGTAAAAAACCTGTCTTACATGGGCGTCGGAATGCTTGGAATATTCATCGTTATCGGTGTTATAATACTATTGACTGTGTTCCTTAATAATGTAACAAGCAAAAAATAATTTTTCGACCTGAAGGGAGTAGGCTAAATGCGAAAGACAAAGGTAATATGCACAATTGGCCCTGCATGCGAAAACGAGGAAATTTTGACAAAAATGTGTCTTGAGGGCATGAATGTGGCAAGACTTAACTTTTCACATGGTACGCACCAGGAACATCAAAACAAGATTGACCTCATTAAAAAGGTAAGAGAAAAGCTTAATTTGCCCATTGCAATTATGCTTGATACCAAAGGCCCTGAATACAGAATAGGCGTCTTTGAAAATAAAAAGGTTACAGTAAATGACGGTGACACATTTACCTTTACTATTGATGATATAGTGGGTAATGAAAAGCGTGTCTCTGTTAACTATGACCATCTTATGGAAGATTTGAATGTTGGCGATACTGTTTCGGTAAACAATGGTTTGGTAACTTTTAAGGTTATGGAAATCAAAGGAAATGATGCAATATGCCAAGTGCTTTCGGGCGGTGAACTTTCTGACAGAAAGAGCATGAACTTTCCTGGCAAGGTTATGAAACATGAATTCTTAAGCCAGCAGGATAAGGAAGATTTGCTGTTTGGAATTAAAAATCAGGTTGACTTTGTTGCTGCGTCATTTGTGTCCCGCAAAAAGGATATTGATGATATGAGGAAATTTCTTAACACCAACGGAGGCGAGGATATTGACATTATTGCCAAGATTGAAAACCGTAGCGGTGTTGACAATGTTGAAGAAATTTGCGAAATTGCCGATGGCATAATGATTGCCCGTGGTGATTTGGGAGTGGAAATTCCTTTTGTTGAAGTTCCTGCAGTACAGAAATATCTTATCAATAAGTGTCGATTGCTTGGCAGTAGAGTGATTACTGCAACTGAAATGCTTGAGACCATGATTTACAATCCACGTCCTACCCGTGCCGAGCTTTCTGATGTTGCAAACGCTGTGTATGACGGAACATCCGCAGTTATGCTTTCAGGCGAAACTGCATCGGGTAAATATCCCGTTGAGGCAGTAAAGAATATGGTTGAAATCGTAAGGTTTACAGAGAGGGGTATCAATTATTCCAAGCGTTTTAAAAATGCTGAATTTGAAATACGCAGCAACCTTGACGCAGTATCTCATTCCACTTGTTCGATGGCAATTGATGTGAATGCAAAGTGTATTATAGTCAGCTCTATCAGCGGAAAAACCGCGCGTATGGTCAGTCGTTTTAGATGTCCTGTGGATATTATTGGCATGACCACCGATGAAAAGGTTTGGCGCAAACTGAATTTGAGTTGGGGTGTAACGCCTGTTATGTGCGAGGAATTTAACTCAATTGAGGTAATGTTCTATCACGCAGTAAACGAGGCAAAGAAAACATTTGAATTGTCAAAGGGTGACAATGTGGTTCTTACCGGTGGACAACCCAATGGTCAAAGCGGAAATACAAACCTTATTAAAGTTGAAAGAATTTCAAGATAAAAAATGCATCTAAAAGGGGAAATATCCTGAATTGGATATTTCTCCTTGCGTTATTCTGAATATAATGTGTTAACAAATATGTTTTAAACATTGTGTCATTTATTGCAAAAAAAGGTCAAGAATTACATCATATTTTTTTGAATCTCGGTTAGACTAAACTAACCAAGACGAACTGAGGTGAGATTTATGGATTATTTTTTTGCATATTATTGTGCACCTGCGCTGGCCGGAATTAAGTCTGCCAACATTGTTTCTTGCGATAAATTAAAGATAAAGGATGCAGAAGAAAAGATTGCCATATTAAACCAACAGTTAAATAAAAAAGATATTTTTTTTTGAAATTTTATGGCAATGTAAAAAAAGTATACTTGTTATGGCTTACCGCAGGGCGGTTCTTGAAAAAACTTTGTGCGAAGAAAAAATTTACAGATTTCTGCGCACCTTTGGATATCCTGAAAGGGTGACTTTAGATGGGTATATTGAATTTCTTAAATCAAGAATGAAAAATCAGGAATTCCCTCATGAAATAGGAGCTTTTTTGGGATATCCGCTGCATGATATTCAGGGATTTTTATATCACAAAAATTATGGCTGCCTTTTGTGCGGTGAATGGAAGGTGTATAAGGATGCCGAAAGGGCTAAAAAGCTTTTTGAAAGATTTGCAGCTTGCCGTAATGCTGTTGTTAATATGGTAAAGCGCGGTTATACTCTGGCACAGATTTTTTGCGCAGTTTAAAGATATTGAAAATGTGTGAAAGGTATTGATTTGTACGGGATATTTTGGTATACTGTGAAAAACAGTATCTTATGAAATGGAGTGATTTGATATGTATACAATTAAGAAAAAAGGCTCTGCAGATATCCCGACAATTACAATCACAGACTATGTTGACCCCGATGGATACTGCCCTAAGATTATATTCAGTGCAACCTACAGCGACGAGGGTTTTCACGCACATTTTGACGCATACGAAAAGAACCCAAGAGCAGAAGTGACCAAGCAACAGGGACCCGTTTGCGACGACAGTTGCCTTGAATGGTTTATGAATTTTGACCCTGTTCACACAGACAGATATTTTAATATTGAAATGAATGCAAAGGGTATTGCCAACATTGGTTTCCGCAAGGACAGATACGATAATACACCTCTTACCATTGATGACATCGAATCAATGAATATAAAAGCCGAAGTTTTTGGAGATTATTGGACAGTTGATTATACTGTTCCTTTTGAACTTCTCAAAAAATATATTCCTGATTATGAATTCAAAACAGGTCTTGAACATCCGGCAAATGTATACAAATGTGGTGACGAAACTGAAGTGCCTCATTTTGGCTGCTGGTGTATGGTTAATCGCGAAAAGCCTGATTTCCACATACCTGCGTACTTTGGCAGAATGACAATAGAATAAGAATATAGGGAAGGTGAGTCTACCTTCCCTATTTTATTTAATAGGTAATTGCGCAAGTCCTTGAATAGCCTTATATTCAGAAATAAGTTGTTCATATTTTGTCTGTTCAGACTGGATTTTATAGATATAAAAATCAATCAGCTTTGGTTCTGTCACGTTGTTAAAATTCTCCATTGCAAGCTGCATTTCACATCTTGTATGTTCAATATTTGATTTAAGCTCGTTGATGCGTTTCTCTTGAGTCAGGTCGGGTTTGTTTTTTAGGCTTATAACCTTGTCCCAGGTGGTTGATATATTGGCAGAAAGGCCGGCAAACATACACATCATTCCTTTCATTTATTACTTTTATTACATATTATGGTCTGATATGTGAAATTTATTCCAAAATATTCACGAAGTTTTGCAAAGAACACTTGTGTAATTGGCAAAAGTGTGTTATACTAGAGGTAATTATGTACAATGGTATAATTGTGTGCTTTATGCATTAAATATAATTGAAATTACTTATATCCGGAGGTTAAACCAATGAGTTTAAAAGGACTGATTGAAAAATTTATAGGCACATACAGCGAACGTGAGTTAAAACGAATTGACCCTATAGTTGATAAAGTTCTGGCACTTGAGCCTGATATGCAAAAAAAGAGTGACGCACAGCTGAGGGAAATGACCGAAATGTTTAAACAGCGCCTTGCAAACGGTGAAACCCTTGACGATATTCTGCCCGAAGCTTTTGCTGTTTGCCGTGAGGCAGCGTGGCGTGTTTTGGGAATGAAACATTTCCGTGTACAGATTATCGGCGGTATTGTTTTGCATCAGGGCAGAATTTCTGAAATGAAAACGGGCGAAGGTAAAACTTTGGTTGCAACTTTGCCGGCATACTTAAATGCTCTTTCGGGTAAGGGCGTGCATATCGTAACAGTGAATGACTATCTTGCAAAACGTGACAGCGAATGGATGGGAAAGCTCTATAACTTCCTTGGTCTCAGCGTGGGTCTTATCATTCACGAAAAGGACAACGTCCAGCGTCGCGAGGCGTATGCGGCAGATATTACTTATGGAACTAACAACGAGATGGGCTTTGACTATCTGCGTGATAATATGGTTATTTATAAGGAGAACAAGGTTCAGCGCGGACACAGCTATGCAATAGTTGATGAGGTTGACAGCATCCTGGTTGATGAGGCAAGAACGCCCCTTATAATTTCGGGTGTGGGCGATAAGTCTACCGCACTTTACGAGCAGGCAAATATTTTTGCACGGACTCTTAAATCACGCACTGTCGTTGAAACTGACAGCAAAGCCGAGGACGAAGAGGTTTTTGTTGATGTTGATTATGTTATTGACGAAAAGGCAAAAACTGCAACCCTTACACCAGAGGGTGTAAAGAAGGTTGAGGCGGCATTTGGAATAGAAAATCTTACCGACCCTGAAAATGCAACAATTTCGCATCACGTAAATCAGGCAATCAAAGCAAATGGCATTATGAAACGTGACAGAGATTATGTTGTAAAGGATGGTCAGGTTATAATTGTTGATGAGTTCACAGGCCGTCTTATGTTTGGTCGTCGTTACAGCGACGGTCTTCATCAGGCAATTGAGGCAAAGGAAGGCGTGACGGTTGAAAACGAGAGCAAAACTCTTGCAACAATCACCTTCCAGAATTTCTTCCGTCTTTATGATAAGATGGCAGGTATGACAGGTACTGCTTTGACCGAAGAAACAGAATTCCGTGAAATATATGGTCTTGATGTGGTGGTTATTCCAACCAATAAACCGCTTATTCGTCAGGATTTACCTGATATAATTTATAAAACCGAAAATGCAAAGTATAATGCGGTAATTGCTGAGGTTGAAAAGGCACATGCCAAGGGTCAACCGGTGCTTATTGGTACAGTTTCAATAGAGAAGTCCGAAAAGCTCAGCGGTATGCTGAAGCGTAAGGGTATAAAACATAATGTATTAAACGCTAAAATGCACGAGAAGGAAGCCGAGATTGTTGCTCAGGCAGGTAAAACAGGGGCTGTTACCATTGCAACCAATATGGCTGGCCGTGGTACCGATATTGTTCTTGGTGGTAATGCAGAATTTCTTGCTAAAGACGAAATGGCAAAGATGGGCTTTACTCCCGAACTGATTGTTCAGGCAACAGGCTTTGCTGAAACAGATGATGCTGAAATCCTAAATGCAAGAGCTACATTTAAAGAACTTAACGATAAATACAAGGCCGAAATCGAGCCCGAGCAGAAAAAGGTTCTTGAGGCGGGTGGCTTGTATATTATCGGTACTGAACGTCACGAAAGTCGCAGAATTGACAATCAGCTTCGTGGCCGTGCGGGACGTCAGGGTGATGCGGGAAAATCAAGATTTTTCCTTTCACTTGAAGATGACCTGATGCGTTTGTTTGCCGCTGAGAGAATAAGCAGAATTATGGAAATCACGGGCTTTGGCGATGATGAGGCAATTGACAGCAAGCTGTTTTCAAACACACTTGAGGTTGCTCAGGCAAGGGTTGAGGGCCGCAATTTTGATATAAGAAAACACGTGCTAAGCTATGACGATGTCAACAATCAGCAACGTGAAATGATTTATAAACAGCGCAATGATGTTCTTGACGGGGTTGATTTAAAGGCAACTGTTGAAAAGATGATGCGCGGTGTTATTGGTGAAATTATTTCAATGAATACGGGCGGTACACCCCACGCAGAAGACTGGATGTGGGATACAATCCGTGACAGAATGACGGCTGTTTTTGGTAAGTTTGAACACGGTGACCTTGAATTTGAAGAAATCGAAATTGACCGTATGACAGTTGATTCACTCACCGACGATTTGATGGAAAAGGTTTTGGCAAAATATGCTATGCAGGAAGAATTGTTTGGCGATGCAATCCGTGAGGTAGAACGTATAATTCTTCTTCGCACAGTTGATGCAAAGTGGATGGACCATATCGACAGTATGGAACAGCTTCGTCAGGGAATTTCGCTTCGTGCATATGCTCAGCGTGACCCGGTTATTGAATATAAGTTTGAGGCAATGGATATGTTTGATGAAATGATTGCCTCAATCAAGGAAGAAACTGTGACAGGTCTTTTCCATGTACGCCCCGGGGCAAGTATCGAGCGCAAGCAGGTTGCAAAGCAGACTGCAGAAAATCACGGCGGTGACGGGACATTACAGAAAAAGCCTGTTGTCAAAGGTGAAAAGGTTGGCAGAAACGACCCCTGTCCCTGCGGCAGCGGCAAAAAATATAAGCAATGCTGTCTTGGTAAAAACGAACAGTAAATAAAATATCTTTAAAGGATGTGAAAATGTGATAGAGTTCGATGAATACAAGCTGGAGCTTGACGGAATGAAGAAAGATATTACAGATTTGAGGGATTCACTTTAACATTGAAAAAACGATGGAAGAAATCTCAGAACTTGATACAAAAACAATGGAACCTGATTTCTACGGCGATATGGATGCCGCAGGCAAGGTTTTGCAAAGAATAAAAGGATTAAAGAACAAGGTTGAAAGATATGATGCACTATATGGTGCGTGGGACGATTTGACAACCCTTGTGGCACTTGCTATTGAAGAGGGTGACGCAAGCGTTCTTGATGAGGTAAAGGAAGGCTTTAAGGAACTTTCCGAAAACTTAAGCTCTATGAAGCTTGAAACCTTGCTTTCAGGCAAGTATGACGGCAACAATGCAATCCTTACCCTTCACGCAGGTGCAGGCGGAACAGAGGCTCAGGACTGGTGTGAGATGCTTTACCGTATGTATACACGCTGGGCAGAACGCCGTGGTTTCAAGGTTGAAACCCTTGACTTTCTTGACGGAGAAGAAGCAGGTATAAAGAGTGTTACCTTCCAAATAGAGGGTGTGAATGCATACGGTTATGCCAAGTGCGAAAAGGGTGTACATCGTTTGGTTCGTATATCCCCATTTGATTCGTCGGGCAGACGCCATACTTCGTTTGCATCGCTTGATGTTATGCCCGAAATTGATGACGATATCGAGATAAATATTAACCCCGAGAATTTGAAGGTTGATACCTATCGCGCCAGCGGTGCGGGCGGTCAGCACGTCAACAAAACCGAGTCGGCAATCCGTATAACTCACCTTCCCACAGGTGTTATCGTAACCTGTCAGAACGAACGTTCGCAGCATAAAAACCGTGAGACAGCGATGAAAATGCTGAAATCCAAGCTGGTTGAAATTGCTGAACGTGAGCAGAAGGAAAAAATTGAGGACTTAAAAGGCGTACAGATGGAAATCGGCTGGGGCAGTCAGATTCGTTCATATGTGTTCCACCCGTACAGTATGGTAAAAGACCACAGAACAAACTTTGAAACCGGTAATACAGGTTCGGTTATGGACGGCGACCTTGACGGATTTATTGATGCATATCTTACAGCTTTGTCACGTGGCGAGCTTGAAAAATAGAGAGGATAGAGATTATGTTTGAAAAATTATCATTTATAGAAAAACAGCACGAAGAGCTTGCTGCAAAAATCAGCGATCCTGCAGTTATGGCAGATATGGACAACTGGCGTAAGCTGTGCAAGGAACATTCGGATATGACTCCCATTGTGGAAAAGTATAAGGAATATAAAGCGAATATGAACACCATCGAGGATGCAAAAGAAATGATTGACGATCCCGAAACAGATAAGGATTTTAAGGATATGCTTCAGGATGAGATTTCTGAGGCAAAGGCGAATATCGAACGTATCGAAGATGAACTTAAAATTCTTCTTCTTCCCAAAGACCCCAACGATGACAAAAATGTTATTGTTGAAATTCGAGGCGGTGCAGGCGGTGACGAGGCGGCACTCTTTGCGGCAGACCTTTACAGAATGTACTCAATGTATGCTGAATCAAAACGCTGGAAGACAGAACTTATGAACCTCAGCGAAATCGGTATCGGTGGTATTAAGGAAGTTTCGTTTATGATTGAGGGTCAGGGTGCATACAGCCGTCTTAAGTACGAAAGCGGTGTTCACCGTGTACAGCGTGTTCCCGAGACAGAATCTCAGGGCAGAATTCATACATCAACTGTTACGGTTGCTGTTCTTCCCGAGGCAGAGGAGGTTGACTTTGAGATTAACCCGGCCGACCTTCAGATTGATACTTATCGTGCAAGCGGTGCAGGTGGTCAGCACGTTAACAAAACCGAGTCTGCAATTCGTATCACTCATATTCCTACAGGTGTGATTGTTGAGTGTCAGGACGAGCGTTCGCAGCACAAAAACAAGGATAAGGCGATGAAGGTTCTGCGTTCAAGACTTTACGAGGCGGAGCTTCAGAAACAACAGGAAGCCATTGCCGCAGACCGCAAGAGTCAGGTAGGCACAGGCGACAGAAGTGAAAGAATACGAACATACAACTTCCCTCAGGGACGTGTTTCTGACCACAGAATAGGTCTTACATTATATAAAATCGAAGCTATTATGAACGGTGACATTGACGAAATCATTGATGCACTTATCACCACCGACCAGAGTGAAAAGCTGAAGCTTCAGGGTGCAGATAACTAAGCATCATATGGTTTAAACTAATATACAAAAACGATAGACTCTAATTCACGAAAAAGAGGTTTTGTTTCTATGGAAACAAGAATTTTTGAAAATACAACTGAAGATTTGAAGGCTGCGGCACAGCTTATACAAAATGGCGAAACTGTGATTTTTCCAACCGAAACGGTTTACGGTCTTGGTGCAAATGCTCTTGAATCTGCGGCGGTTGAGAAAATATTCAAGGCAAAGGGCAGACCTTCTGACAATCCGCTGATTGTTCATATTTCAAAGGCAGAGGATATGGATACATTGGCAGAGGAAATCCCACAATCTGCGGTGATGATTGCAGAAAAATTCTGGCCCGGTCCTTTAACAATTATTTTAAAAAAGAAGCCTTGCGTCCCTGATACAGTATCGGCAGGACTTGATACAGTTGGCATACGCCTTCCTGAAAATGAAGTTGCAAGAAATTTTATTGCGGAGTGCGGTGTTCCCGTTGCGGCACCAAGTGCCAATATTTCAGGTAAACCTAGCCCCACATCCTTTAAACATGTGTTTGAGGATATGGACGGCAGAGTTGCGGGGATAATAAGGGGGGGAGAATGCAAGGTTGGCGTTGAGTCCACAGTAATTGACTTGACATCTGAAAATCCCACGGTTTTAAGACCGGGAGGTGTTTCGGTTGAACAACTTCGGGAGGTTTTAGGCGAAGTTCTTATCAGTAGCGAACTGAAAAAGGATGATATCCCTAAAGCTCCGGGAATGAAATATAAGCATTATTCACCGAAAGCTGCAGTGTATATTTTAAAAGGAACTGTTGAGAATGTTGCACAATTTGTTGCAAAACGATGTGTATTTGCAAAAGTTGCCGTTATTGCTTTTGATGAGATGAGGGGAATGTTACCTGAATGTGCCGAGGTTCTGTCGCTTGGGTCAATGAACTCTCCTGAGGATGCGGCAAATCGTTTGTTTGACTGTTTGAGAGAGTGCGACAGACTGGGAGTAAAGGAAGTATACGCACCCGAAATTCCTGACAATGGTCTTTGGAGAGCGGTTAAAAATAGATTGTATAAGGCGGCGGCAGGAAGATTTCTTGATGCTGAAACCGCGAAATCTGTACTTTTTGTGTGTACGGGTAATACATGCAGAAGCCCTATGGCAGAAGGTATTTTCAATAGCTTGGGGCAAAATGGAGTGGCATCATCCGCAGGGCTTTGTGTTACATCAGTAACAGGGGCAGAAAAATATGCTATTGATGCGGCAAGCCGCTTAGACGTAGATATTTCAAATCACATTCCTCAGCAAACCACATTGGATATGTTTGAATCTGCGGACCTCGTACTTACAATGACGCTTGAACATAAGTGGGCTTTACCTGATGACAAAAAGGTATACACCCTTAAGGAAGCCGCAGGTGAATGTGGCAATGTGGCAGACCCCTACGGCGGCAATGCCGAGATTTACGAAAAATGTGCAGAAGAAATAAAAAATTTGATTGAGAAGATAAAAGTATGATAAACTATGTACTTATGAATCCCTGTCATCTTGATGGGCTTGTGGCGGTTGAAGAAGAGTGTTTTAATTCGGGATACGGAAGATGCACCTTTAAAAAAGAACTTGAAAATAAAATAGCCACATATATTGTGGCAGAGAAAGACGGCAAAGTTCTTGGTTATGCAGGTCTTTGGAATATTTGTGGCTGTGCAGACATAATGAATGTCGGCGTTCTTAAGGAATACAGGCGATGTGGTATTGCAAAAAATTTGCTTGCCGAACTTGAAAAGAAATGTATAGATGAAAGTATATTTGAAATTAATTTAGAAGTAAGAGTAGGCAATGTTCCTGCCCGTGAGCTTTATAAAAAGCTGGGATATATGGAAATTGCCGTGCGAAAAGGATATTATGACGGAAAAGAAGATGGCATAGTAATGAAAAAGGTTTTAATGGAGGAAGGACTATGAAGATACTTGCAATTGAAAGCTCCTGTGATGAAACAGCTGCAGCGGTTGTTGAAGATGGATGCAGGGTGCTTTCAAATGTGATAAACACACAGATTGAGCTGCATAAAACCTTTGGTGGTGTTGTTCCTGAGGTTGCGTCCCGCAAACATATTGAAAATATAAGCGATGTAGTGGATAAAGCTTTGACTGATTGTAATATGACTTTAGATGATGTGGATGCTATTGCAGTGACCTATGGCCCGGGGCTTGTGGGTGCACTTCTTGTAGGTGTTTCAACTGCAAAGGGGCTAAGCTTTATGTCAAAAAAACCGCTTATCCCTGTTCATCACATAAAGGGTCATATTTGTGCCAATTATATTGAAAATCCTGATTTCAAGCCACCTTTTATTTGCCTTGTGGCATCAGGCGGACATAGTCATATAGTATATGTCAAGGATTATAATACTTATCAGGTTCTTGCAAAAACCAATGACGATGCAGCAGGCGAAGCCTTTGATAAGGTTTCAAGAGTTCTTGGGCTTGGATATCCCGGGGGGCCTGCTATTCAGAAATGTGCACTTGAGGGCAGAGCTGATGCGATAAAGTTTCCACGTGTGAATATGGGTGATGACGGATTTGATTTTAGTTTTAGCGGAGTTAAAACTGCGGTTATCAATTACATTCACAATGCAGAGCAAAAGGGAATTGAGATAAACAAGCCGGATGTTGCGGCATCCTTTCAGGAGGCAGTTACAGATGTACTCAGCCGACATCTTATAGAATGTGCAAAGAAATATGACGTAACACAAATCGCCCTTGCGGGCGGTGTTGCGGCAAACAAGGCCCTGCGCGAAAGGGTAGAGGCTTTGGCTGAAAAAAGCGATATGACTTTTGCTTGCCCTTCGCTTACTCTTTGTACAGATAATGCAGCGATGATTGGCTGTGCAGCATACTATGAGTATCAGGCAGGAGTGCTTGCTGATATGTCACTTAACGCTGTGGCAAATCTACCATTAGAATAGGTTTTGAAATATTTCAACCAGCTTGAATTTTATTTCAACAGAGACTGATTCAGAGCTTTGGGTTATAAGTTTATAATCAGAAGGTGAAAGACTTTCTTTAAGCTGTTTTTTGGTATCATCGGGCATTCTTACAATTCCGTCGGTAAAGCAAAGTGGCGGGTACATAACGCACCACCAGTTTTCACCTTGTGAATTGCCTATACGAATGTTTACGGCATTGTATTTACCTTTTGGCAAAGCAATATTTTCGTAAACCTTGGTGGGAAAGTTGGTTTCACCCACATTAATTGATACATCATAATCAAAGCCTGCACGCAGAATTTCATCTTTTGCAATAGATTTGATATAGTCGGTATTTTCACGTGCAAGCTTGAGTGCCTGATTGCAATTTAATGACTGATTGAAAATATGGGATGTGTCACGCAAGATGCGGTCACGAACCTGAAGTTTTAACTTTTGGTCACTGGCAGAATTGCTGTTTGCAACAATGTGCAGTCGGACAACTGAATTTGAAATATCTGCACCTGCAGACTTTGCATAGGACAAAATAATGGTGAATAAAAGTGTAAGAGTGATAAATAATGCAAAAAAACGTGTTTTATTTATGTAATGCATAATCAAATTTCCTTTCAAGTGTAGTTTTTGTTGCATAGGGAAGTTTTGACAATGTTTTTTTGATTTATACATATTGATTTTTGTATTATAGTAGTTTAAAATTATTTGGGATAGGAATGATTAAAAATGAAAAAACTTAATGTTTGTGTGCTTTTTGGCGGTGTATCAAGCGAACATACCGTGTCCGAGGTTTCGGCATCGGCTGTGCTTGACAACATTGACCGCAGCAGGTATGAAGTTTTTCCCGTGGGCATAACCAATGACGGAAAATGGCTTTTATACGATGGCGAGATTGAAAATATAAGAAATCACACATGGGAAAGCGGAAAGACTGTTCCGGCTATACTTTCGCCAGACAGATGCGATAAAGCTTTGATTACATTTGGGGATGCCGGAATTGAAAAGATTAAAGTAGATGTTGTATACCCTGTTCTGCACGGAAAAAATGGTGAAGACGGCACCATTCAGGGTCTTTGTGAGCTTGCTGGAATTCCGTATGTGGGCAGTGGTGTTATCGGCAGTGCCGCTTGTATGGATAAATGTATAGCAAAAATTCTGTTTGAAAAGGCAGGAATTCCTCAGGCAGACTGGGTGGAATTAAAGCTTGGTGACAAGGTTGATTTTGAATTGATTGAAACAAAGCTTGGTTATCCCTGTTTTATTAAGCCATCTTCGGCAGGCTCGTCTGTTGGTGTAACCAAGGCGTCAAACCGTGACGAACTGCAGGCAGGTATCAAACTGGCACTTGAGCATGACTATAAAGTTCTAATCGAGGAGGCAATTGACGCACGTGAGGTTGAATGTGGGGTAATGGGCAACCTTGACCCTGTTACCGCAGATGTGCTTGGTGAAATTATGCCCGCAAACGAGTTTTATGATTTTGATGCAAAGTATAAGGATGCAGACTCAAAACTGATTATTCCGGCTAATGTAGATAATGAGACAGAAACTAAAATTAAAGAGCTTGCAAAACGTGCATACAGAATTTGTGAGTGCCGAGGTCACTCCCGTGTTGATTTCTTTATTGACAGACGTGACGGCAGACTTGTTTTAAACGAAATAAATACAATTCCGGGCTTTACCCCGATAAGTATGTACCCAAAAGTTTGGGAGCATTCGGGAATGCCTATGAAGGATGTAATTGATAAGCATATTGAACTTGCATTTAGCAGAGAGGATTAAGAGAAATGGATAACCGGCCAATCGGCGTTTTTGATTCAGGACTTGGCGGACTGACCTGCGTAAAGGAAATAATGAAGATAATGCCAAATGAAGATGTTATCTATTTTGGTGACACAGGCAGAGTTCCGTATGGAACAAGAGAAAGAGATACCTTGCTTAAATATGTTCGTCAGGATATCAGATTTTTAGAAACATTTGATATAAAAATGATAATAATAGCTTGCGGAACAGCAAGCAGTGCGGCACTTCCGTGGATTTCAAGTGAATTCGGCACTGAAATTATTGGTGTTGTCGAGCCTGCTGTGCGTGCGGCGGTGAAGGCTACAAGAAGCAAACGGATTGGCGTCTTAGGAACATCAGGAACTATAAAAAGCGGCAAATACCCCGAATATATAAAGAGTCTCTGTCCTGATGCAGAAGTCTTCCAGAAGGCGTGTCCGATGTTTGTTCCGCTTGTTGAAAACGGCTATACAGACAACGAGGTTACAAGGATTATAGCCTGTGAATATCTTGAAGAAATAAAAAAATGCAATGTGGATACCCTTATTCTGGGCTGCACTCATTATCCGTTGCTAAAGTCGGTAATCGGTGAAATTATGGGTAGTGATGTAACGCTTATTGATTCGGGTGCGGCGGCGGCTGATTTTGCGTTTGAACAGTTGAAGAGCCGTGATATGCTGAGTGATAAAAAGGGTAGTTGCTATAAATATTTTGTAAGTGACTCTGCAGCTGACTTTGCAAAGCTTGGCGGGATGTTTTTAACCCGACCAATTGATGAAAGTGTCGGTAAGGTTGACATTGAAAGGTATTAAAATAAGGTGATAAAAATGGAAAATAATGCAATGATATATCTTAAAACCCTGCAATCGGTTGATGGTGAGAATGAGACAGATGAAATAGAGCTCCAGACCAAAGGTACATTTGCATTTAAAAACAATAAGTTTTATATTATATACGAAGAAAGCGAGCTCACCGGTTTTGAGGATACCACAACAACAATCAAGGTATCTGATGATGCGGTGTGTATGACTCGAAAGGGCAAATACAACAGCCGTATGGAATTTCGCCCTGGTGAAAAATGCTTATGCAACTATAACACACCATTCGGTGTAATTCCTGTGGGGGTAAATCCAATATCGGTTGAAAATAATTTAAGTGAAAAGGGTGGCAATCTTGCCATTGAATATATCCTTGATATAGATAATAATAATTACCTTGTTAACCGACTGAAATTGACGGTTGACAGAATTGTATCATAAAACAAAGGAAAATTTTTCGTCGCACAGCGACAGAATGGAGATAGATATGAGTATTATAGAAAATTCAAAAAAGAAAATCGGACAAGCAGTAGTACTGGCTTTTGAGAAGGCGATAAATGACGGTGCTCTTACTGCACCTGCAGAGGTTAATGTTGCTGAAAAAATTCAGTTGGAAGTCCCCAAAGACGAACAGCATGGTGATTTTGCATGCAACATTGCAATGCTTCTTGCAAAGGATTTGCGTATGCCTCCAAGAAAAATTGCCGAGGCGATTGCGTCAGGCATTGAAACAGGTGGCGAAATAGAAAAGGTAGAGGTTGCCGGGGCAGGCTTTATCAATTTTTATCTGTCAAATGCCAGACTTTATACTGTTATGTCTGAAATTGAAGAAAAAGGCAGCGACTACGGCAAAATTGAAATGGGCAAGGGCAAAAAGGTTATGGTTGAGTTTGTAAGTGCAAACCCGACAGGCCCTATGCATATGGGCAATGCCCGCGGCGGTGCACTTGGTGACTGTATGGCAAGTGTGCTTGAATATGCAGGCTATAATGTAACCCGTGAATTTTATGTAAACGATGCAGGCAACCAGATTGAAAAGTTTGGTAAGTCTTTAGAGGCAAGATATATTCAGCAGTTAAAGGGTGAAGACGCAATTGAATTCCCCGAGGACGGCTATCATGGAGATGACATCACCGAGCACGCAAAGGCATTCATTTCAATTGAGGGTGACAAGTACCTTGAAACAACGTCTGAGGAAAGAAAGGCTGCCTTGGTTGGATACGCACTTGAAAAGAATGTAAATTATCTTAAAACTGACCTTGAAAAATACCGTATTTTTTATGATGTATGGTTCCGTGAGAGCGAGCTTCATAAATCAGGTAAGGTTCAGGATGCTATTGACCGACTGACAAAAGCAGGATATACCTACGAGGAAGACGGCGCAATCTGGATTAACTGTGAAAAGATGGGACTTGAGAAGAATGAAGTTCTTGTACGCAACAATGGTATTCCCACATACTTTGCGGCGGATATTGCATATCACATTAACAAGATAGAAACACGTGGCTATGACCTTTGTATTGACGTATGGGGCGCAGATCATCACGGTCACGTTGCCAGAATGAAGGCGGCTCTTGCGGCTTGCGGAATCGACCCTGACAAGTTTGAAGTTTCGCTTATGCAGCTTGTTCGTCTTACACGTGACGGCGAGGCTGTAAGAATGTCAAAGCGTACAGGTAAAGCAATCACCCTAACTGACCTTTTGGAGGATGTTTCGGTTGATGCGGCAAGATTTTTGTTTAATATGCGTATGGCGGGCAGTCATCTTGATTTTGACCTTGACTTGGCTGTTAAGCAGGAAAGCGAAAACCCTGTATATTATGTCCAGTATGCTCACGCAAGAATTTGCAGTATTATAAGAGTGCTGAGCGAAGAAGGTATTACAGTAAAGAATTTCAATGAAATTTCACCCGAAGTTCTTTGTGAGAAGGAAGAAATAGCTCTTCTTAAAAAGCTTTGCGACCTTCCCGAAGAAATCAAAGTGGCTGCTGAAACCCGCGAACCTGCACGCATTACAAGATATGTTATGGATTTGGCGTCGGCATTCCATACCTTCTATAACGCTTGTCGTGTTAAGGTAGAGGATGAAAAGGTGATGAATGCACGTCTTAAACTGGTTGACAGCACAAGAATTGTAATTCAGGGTGTACTGAAAATGCTTAAAATTACTGCACCTGAAAAGATGTAAGGAGAGGTATTCCATGAAAAGAATTTCAAAAAAACTGACAGCACTTTTGCTGGTTATGGCTGTTGTTTTTTCGTGCACAATGGTTTTTGCAGAAAAAGAGAACCCTTATAAATATTCCGATTATATAAAGAATATTGCAAAAAACATATCTCTTTTTGGCAGATATGATAATTTGATGGAAAATGAACTGTATCTTACAGCCCTTGATGCAATTATAGAAGAAAATCCCGAACTTTATGAAACTGCAGTACGGGCTATGATTGAGTCTGTTGACGAAAATTCGGTATATTATAATGAAGACGAGGCAAAACAGTTTATGGAAACCCTTGAAGATGAGGTCGTAGGTATAGGGGTTAATATTCTTTATCAGGACGGAAACATTGTTGTATCTATGCCTGTACCTGGCTCTCCGGCTGATAAAGCAGGCATAAAAGCGGGGGATATAATTATTGCCGCTGATGGAATTAATCTTAAGGATATGGTTTTCGATACTGCTATTGAACATATCCGTGGTAAGGAAGGAACAACTGTTACCATTACGATTGTACGTTCGGGAATGGAAGCTCCCATAAAATTCACAATGATTCGTGAAAAGGTGTCTGAAGCATCGGTTGATTATGAGTTGATAGAGCAGGATGGAAAGAAAATAGCAAGAATTAACATCTATTCCTTTACCGAAAATGTTGCGTCACAGTTTGCTGATGCTATGTCAAAAGCTGATGCCGCAGGTATAAAGAATATAATTATTGACCTTCGTGACAACGGTGGTGGCTATCTTGAACAAGCAGTTAATATTGCGGATATGTTTCTGCCTGCAGGCAAAACCATTACTACTGAGGACCACAGGCTCGATATTCTGGATAAAGTGTATACCGCAACAGGCGACGAAACTGACTATGAAATTGTAGTACTGATAAATGAAATGAGTGCCAGTGCGTCTGAGGTGCTCACTGCCGCACTTGTTGAGAACGATGCAGCAATTGCTATAGGAACAAAATCATTTGGCAAGGGAACTGTTCAGAGAATGTATGATATTCCTGTTAATGCGTTAATGAAATTTACAGTTGCGTATTATCTAACACCCAAAGGCAATAATATTCACAAAAAGGGAATAGTTCCATCTTCGGTTGTTGAAAATTCAACAGTTTCGGTAGATATGTCTGATATTTCGCACTTTGCGCTAACAAAAACCTATAAAATCTGTGATAAAGGTGCAGAGGTACAAAATGCCAAGAAGATACTTGATATTTTAGGTGTTTATGTTGGCGAAATGAATGACATTTATGACGAAAATCTAAAAAGTGCGATAAATCTGTTTCAGCAGGCAAAAGGTCTTTATCCATATGGAGTACTTGATTTGACAACACAGATGAGATTGTATGATACAATTAAGACTACAGAAATTGAGGTTGATGACCAGTTGCAGGCGGCGATTGATGCGTTTTAATAATATCGAATCAGAAAGGAAGAAAATAAGATGAGTGAAAATTGTACACACGATTGTTCAAGCTGCGGTGAAAACTGCAGTTCAAGAACAGCGGAGCAGAGCTTTCTGGCTCCTAAAAATTCAATGAGTGATATAAAAAAGGTTATTGGTATTGTCAGCGGAAAGGGTGGCGTAGGTAAGTCTCTTGTTACATCGCTTATGGCGGCAGGTATGCAAAGAGAGGGCTATCGCAGTGCGATACTGGATGCAGATATTACAGGCCCTTCGATTCCTAAGCTTTTTGGTATTACTGCAAAGGCTGAAGGAACAGAGTATGGTATTATGCCCGCTGTCAGCCGTGGCGGCACAAAGATTATGTCAATTAACCTTCTTCTTGAAAACGATACCGACCCTGTTGTGTGGCGTGGTCCTGTTATCGGCGGAACTGTAAAGCAGTTCTGGACAGATGTTATATGGGAAGATGTTGACTGTATGTTTGTTGATATGCCTCCCGGCACAGGTGATGTACCCCTGACTGTTTTCCAGTCATTGCCTGTTGACGGAATTATTGTTGTAACATCTCCACAGGAATTGGTGTCAATGATTGTTGAAAAAGCTGTAAACATGGCAAAATTGATGAACATTCCCATACTTGGTATTGTAGAAAATATGAGCTATGTTGAGTGCCCTAACTGTGAAGAAAAAATTCACATTTTTGGTGAAAGCAAGCTTTATGCTGTGGCAAAAAGCTTTGGACTGAAGGCGCTTGGGCAGATTCCTATGAAGGCTGACATTGCGTCAAGATGTGATGCTGGCAAGGTCGAGGCTGTTGAAAGCTCGGCTTGGCTGGGTGATGCAATAGATGCGGTAAAAGAACTCGTAAAAGGTTAATACAGAAGATTTAAGGACGAGATATTATGTTTTTATCTGATAAATGGAAAGATTATGAACTGCTTGATACAAGCAGAGGCGAAAAGTTAGAACGTTGGGGAGACATTATTCTCAGACGTCCCGACCCGCAGATTGTATGGGACGTTGAAGAAGCAAAAACTGACCCTGCGTGGAAGGGGGCAGATGCCCATTATATACGTAGCAATACTGGTGGCGGACATTGGGAAAGCCGCAAAGGTATGCCTGAAAGCTGGACAATAAGATACCGTGATTTGAGATTTGGTATTAAAATGATGGGCTTTAAGCATACAGGGTTATTTCCCGAGCAGGCAACAAACTGGGATTGGTTTTCTGACATAATAAAAAAGTCAGGCAGACGTGATGTTAATGTGCTTAATTTGTTTGCCTATACCGGTGGTGCTACAATGGCTGCGGCTGCGGCAGGTGCGGCAGTTTGCCATGTTGATGCATCAAAGGGTATGGTTGGCTGGGCAAAGGAGAATGCATTTTTATCGGGTCTTGATAAATGTCCTATAAGATATATTGTTGATGATGTTAAAAAGTTTACCGAGCGTGAAATTCGTCGTGGCAGAAAGTATGATGCGGTGATTATGGACCCACCTTCTTACGGCAGAGGCCCGTCAGGAGAAGTTTGGAAGATTGAAGACGAGCTTTTTGATTTGGTTAAGCTGTGTATGGGTGTTTTGTCGGATGATCCGCTTTTCTTCCTGATAAATTCATATACAACAGGTCTTTCGGGCGGCGTGCTTGAAAATATATACAAAATGACATTGCAGAAAAAATTTGGCGGTTGTGTATCTGTTGACGAGGTAGGGCTTCCTGTAACAAAACACGGACTCGTTCTGCCCTGCGGATATTCCGGCAGATGGTGTAAATAAATTGCCAACATTTGATTGGCATACGGGTTAAAAACGAAGGTGAAAAATTTGGACAAAAATAAAAACACAATAATTGAAATAAAAGACCTTGAATTTGCCTATGAAGACGCAGAGAATGAGCTGGGTGCTGTTTTAAAGGGTGTCAGTTTGTCGGTGAGCAAAGGTGAATTTCTTGCTGTGCTTGGGCACAATGGCTCGGGCAAATCAACCTTGGCAAAGCATCTCAATGCAATTCTTGTTCCACAAAAGGGAAAAGTTTTTGTTGAAGGTATTGACACTGCGGACGAGAATAAATTATATGATATAAGGCAAAGAGTAGGAATGGTTTTTCAAAACCCCGACAATCAGCTTGTGGCAACAATTGTGGAGGAAGACGTGGCATTTGCCCCTGAAAATCTGGGTGTTGCACCCGATGAAATCCGCAGACGTGTTGATTATGCACTTGATGCCGTAAATATGACAGAGTTTGCACATCATGCGCCACATATGCTCAGCGGCGGACAAAAGCAAAGAATTGCCATAGCAGGTGTTCTCGCGATGAAACCTGATGTGCTTGTTATGGACGAGCCAACCGCAATGCTTGACCCAATCGGCAGACGTGAAATTATGGATACGGTTAAAAAACTTAATCGTGAAGAAAATATGACGGTGGTAATGATAACTCACTTTATGGAAGAGGCGGCTCAGGCTGACCGTGTTGTTGTTATGGACCATGGCAATATTGTTATGGAGGGCACTCCTAAAAAAGTTTTCAGCCACGTTGAAGAACTGAAAAAAATTGGGCTTGATGTTCCGCAGACGACAGAACTTCTTTACAGCCTGAAAAAATCGGGCATAAATGTTGATGCAGATTTGCTTACCATAGACGAATGTGTAGGCGAACTGCTGAAGCAAACAGCGAAGCATAAGGGAGGTACCGCAAATGATAAAGCTGAATGATGTAAGCTATGTTTATATGAGTGGTGGTCCCTTTGAAAAAGTGGCGGTAGAGGATATAAATCTTAACCTTAAAAGCGGCGAATTTGTGGGATTAATAGGTCATACAGGCTCGGGTAAGTCAACTCTTATTCAGCTTATGGCTGGACTGATTAAGCCAAGCGGAGGAACGGTTGAAATTGATGGCCAACCTCTACATACAAAAGGCTGTGATATGCGTAAAATAAGATTTCAGATAGGTCTTGTAATGCAGTATCCTGAATATCAGCTGTTTGAGGAAACTGTTTATAAGGATATTGCCTTTGGCCCAAAGAATATGGGTCTTCCTGAAGAAGACATCAAACGCCGTGTTAATTTTGCAGCAGATTTGGTAGGGTTAAAACGTGAACTGCTTGAAAAGTCACCTTTTGAACTTTCGGGCGGTCAGAAAAGGCGTGTTGCCATTGCCGGTGTACTTG
>JAZRNN010000008.1:0-1572 GCA_045648175.1 Clostridia bacterium | reverse complement strand
TCGTAAAAATCTCCACCGACTTCCTTTGCAGTTATCATTTGCGCATAAATCTTAAACGAATTACTTTTTGGGAAAACTGTCGGAAGTGACGAATACTGTATTTGTTTTGCAAATTCAAGCTCCTTGTCTATTCTTGCCGCTGCTTCTTTGATATACCTTTTCAGTGTACCAACTGTCTGATTGATGTCATCGGAGAGGGACGCAAATTCTTCATTGGAACGAACATCCACCGTAACATTCAGGTTTCCGTTTGTTATCTCGGCAAGACCTTTGTTTATTTTCCTTAAGTTATCAATGATAATTCTCTTTATCAGGAAATAAATAAGAACAAATAACGCCGCAAATATAAGAATTTCCATAAATGTATTCACATACACAGAAACCTCTTTCATAAACATTGCCTCGAATTTTGGCATAGCTCCAACAATATAGTAGCCTTCTACAAAACGATATGAGCAAAGGTATTCTTTGTCGTAAACTATTGATTCAAAAATTTCACCTTCTAAGACAGTTTCAGGATTAAATTTTATACCGATTTTCTGTAGCTCTGCTCCTTCAAAATCGCTTCTGTATGTTACAAGATTGAAGTTTTCATCACATATTGCAACAAATCCGGAATTACCTACATGGCGGTTTTTTGATACCTCTTTTACATACTTCTCAATATCTGCCCGGAATTGTGTGCTGTCATAACCAACCTGAATAAATCCACCGTCTGAAAGTGCGATTGCTCCATATTTTCTGAAAGTAACATCATCATATGAGGTAGGTCTGTAATCCTGAATATACTGTGACTCTTTATCCACTAAAAGTGCAGTTACAAATTCATTTGACTGCTCTCCGCTTGTCATATCATAGCCAATATACTCTTCCTCATTAGAGTCGCAAATTATTCCTTTTTCATCAATAATGTTAACTTCAATTACATTATATTTTGAAGCTAGTACCCCGAGTGTTTCAGCATTTGAGTATTCTTCTTTTATGTTTTTAGTCTTTTTCAAAAGATTTTCATTTGACTCATCCAGGATATCCTGATAAACATCAGAAAGGCTCATTTCAATGGTTTTATTTGTCTGAACCTCGCTCATACCAGTCTGCAATACAGAAGAAAATGTGCTTGTGGCAACAAAAGCAACTACTATACAAATGAGAAGCCAGCTCTGGAATGTCTGTGAAATCTGCTTTTGTTCCTTTTTTAGAGCAATTTTTTCTCTGCCAATGACAGATACTACGAAAACCGCAATTCCAACAGCAAGTCCGTTACCGATTACCATAGGCAGTGTGCATATCTTTACAAACTCAAAGGCATTTACTGCATCATCCATATTAGTAAAGAATATCATCAGCATATGGAGAACTTCCGTAACCATACCTATACCCATACCATACAGCCAGGTTGGTTTCTTATCGTCAAACATATACCTTCTGAGTATTGCTGCAATAAAACCCGCAAGAATCGTTGATACAGAGCAAGCTATCTGAGTATATGTTCCGGCAAGTCCGAAATAAACTGCGACAAAGCGATAAATCCCACCTATAAGTCCTGCTATAATACCTGCAGGAGCACCAAAG
>JAZRNN010000007.1:0-2784 GCA_045648175.1 Clostridia bacterium | reverse complement strand
TGTTCGCCCATTAAAGCGGTACGCGAGCTGGGTTCAGAACGTCGCGAGACAGTTCGGTCCCTATCTGTCGCGGGCGCAGGAAATTTGAAGGGAGCTGTCCTTAGTACGAGAGGACCGGGATGGACGTACCACTGGTGCACCAGTTGTTCTGCCAAGGGCACAGCTGGGTAGCTATGTACGGAAGGAATAAACGCTGAAGGCATCTAAGCGTGAAGTCCACCCTAAGATAAGATTTCCCATAGCGTAAGCTAGTAAGACCCCACGTAGACTATGTGGTTGATAGGTCGGAGGTGTAAGTGCGGTAACGTATTAAGCTGACCGATACTAATAGGTCGAGGGCTTGACCTAAATAACTTATGGAGTAAGCAAGTAACGAACAGAAGAACTTAATCTGAACCTTCTCTGATCAGTTTTTAAGAACAAATTGAGTCAAGACACCGAAAGGTGTTTGACATACATTCGGTGGCAATAGCAAAGAGGTCACACCTGTTCCCATTCCGAACACAGTAGTTAAGCTCTTTAGCGCTGATGATACTTGGTGGGTGACCGCCTGGGAAAGTAAGACGTCGCCGGAATCAATAAAGAAAGAGTACTCAAAAGAGTGCTCTTTTTTGCATATATGCGGTCACCCACCAAGTAATGTAGAAACCCTTTCGGGTTTCCTTGTATTTTATGATACTTGGTGACCTACGCTTCGTTGCAGTTCGCCTCTTGACTCTGTTTGCCTTGCAAATAATCGTATTTTTCAGCAACTGCTCCTCTTTTCCAAAAAATTTGACATAGCCTCATTTTCGGGAGCTCTAAGTTGTTGCCGGACTGTTTTCTTAACGCTCCGGCTGCCTGGGAAAGTAAGACAACGTTAGTGTAGATATTCCATAGAATTTCTTTTTATTGCCGATTCTGTTGCATCTTAATCCCGCCTAAAAACAATCCATTGAATTGTTTTTTACGGCATGACGCCGAAACACAATAGATATTCATTTAGGCATCTTTTGCGCGTATCATCTGGCTAAAGTGCATAAGAGTTATCATACTTATTTGATATATTTTCTTTTAGCATATGTCATATATTTCTACATATTTTTGTGCAAATGTGAGAAATTAGCAAAAAACACTTAAATTCTTGATTTATACATAATTTTCTGGTATAATAAAACAAGGTATATCTAAAAATTAGTGCATATTGTAGGATGGGATATTTTTAATACAAAATAAAGTAAAAAATTATTTAATTATATGAAAGAAGAGATGGGTCTATGGCTATAACTTACGAACGAAAAAAACAAAGACAAAACAATATTATATATATTATCATCACGGCGTTTTTGATTTGCGCAGTGTTCCTTGCTATGGTTACTTCTTTTTATTTTGAAGCTGAGGATGAAGCATATGAAATGCTTCACATTCAGACAAAACAGATTAAAGATGACTTAACTCTACAGATTAAATCAGACAGAGAAAATCTTGTTACTATGGCTAACTTTGCAGCAAAGCTTTATGCTGGAGGAGAAAGTTATAGCCTTATGTTTGATTCATTTAAACCTATTGGATTATTCTCGAGAATCGGTATTTTAAATCCAGACGGCACCTTTATCACCAAAGACGAAACTGTTGATTTAAGTGGGAAAATCTCATTTGCAGAAGAAGCAATAAAGGGAGAACATATTACTGGAAGAACCTTAAGTTATTCAATACCCGGTGAAGAGGTAGTTAGAACTGTTGTTCCTATTCGGGTAAACGGAGAAACCGTTGGTATGATATATGGTATCATTAAGATTGAAACCATTAACGAAAAATATAACGACAAGGCAAAAGAACTTGATGCTCAGCTGTTTGTTTACGATAAAGAAACAGGAAAGTTTATTATAGACACTATAGATAAAAATCCCGGTGAATTATCACAGCTTAAGAGCCGCGAATACAATGACGGATATTCTTATGAGAAGTTGATAAACACAGACAAGGGATTTACCTCATTTAAATCAATTCGCACAGGCGAGGATTTGTATGTTCATTATTCTATAATTGAGGATTTCAACTGGGGAATTATGCTTGCACGTTATGAAAATCAGGTGTTTGCAGAAATAGAAAAAATCTCTCGAAACATAACTTTTAATCTTGCTTTAATAATTGTAATTATAGCAGTTTATCTGCAGTTAATTTTAAGTAGAGAGAGAGATAGAACAAAACTTCAAGCGGAATCTTCAGCTATTAGAAAACTTCTTTTGGAAATAACTGAACAGCACGCTAATATAACTGAAGCGATGAAGAAGATAAAAGAATTTTCAAACTCGCGCTCTGTTTTTTTTGCGGATACAGATGGGACAGATTTTTACTATATCAAACCTTCTTTAAAAGAAAAGCTTTTAATCGGAAATGACAGGAAGTATTTTTACAGAGAAATTTTCAGTTATGCTGCAAATGTTCACAATGGTAATAAATCATCTATTAGTTTTATGCAAATTCTTCCGAACAAGCACCTTGCAAAAACTAATCAGAAATTGTATCAATTTTTAATAAATCATGATATCAAAGATGTATCATTTGGGATTGTTACAGATAAGAGTAATCATGTAGGCATTTTAGGAACAGTTAATCCAAAGAAAAGCTTATTTGCAAGAAAACTTATTGAAGATGTTGCTATTTGTTTTTCAATTGCCCTGCACAATAAGAAACATCTTAACAAAACAGAACTTGCCGCAACAACAGATCCTCTTACAGGAGCGCAGTATCGTGTGGCATATAAAAAGGATATTTTAGTATTTGACGAAGAAAGACCGGAAG
>JAZRNN010000006.1:0-44632 GCA_045648175.1 Clostridia bacterium | reverse complement strand
CAAGGTCAACATTGTTTGCACGGGTGTCAACCACACGTGTCTTGCGTGCTGGCGCATCACTTGCAAATCCGCCTTCTGACTCGATTTTCTCAGGAACTGCTTTTTCTTCTGCAACAATTTCTTCTGCCACTGTTTCTCCTGCTGTGTCAGCCTTTTTCTCCTCTTTTACAGGTTCCTCTACCGAAACCTCAGCAAACAATGCAGAAAAATCCTCTACCTGATGTTTTTGTGTAACATATTCAAAAATAATATCAAGTTCTCTCTCGTCAAGAGCACTCATATGGCTCTTTTCGGAAATACCGTAATCACTAAGAATTTTAACAAGCTCCTTGCCGGGAATTCCTACAAACCCCTTTGAAAGTTCATATGCTTTAATTTTCGTCATAATTCTTCCCCTTTCTGTTGGCATATACCAACCTGACTACTACTCTAAGATTTAACCAAGACATTTTGCCAATTCATCTGCAATTCCCTGGTTCATCACCGCAAGCACCACCGCAAATTCACGGCCGGTGTACTTGCCCAGCGTAAACTTATCGCTGTATTCAATCAGCTTTACCGAATAAAATTCGCAACTGTTTCTGAATTTCTTCTTTGTATTTTCGGATGCATCCGATGCAACAATCACACAGTATGCCTTGCCATCTTTAATAGCATCTTTAACCGCACCTTCGCCAAAGGCAATGCCGCGCATTCTTGCAGCAAGACCAAGCATCCTGAAAAACTTCTCATTACCTGCCACTGTGTATCGCCTCCAAAGCATCATACACCTCAGGCTCTACCTTGCACGAAAGACTCCTCTCTATCGCCCTTGCCTTGCGTGCTTTCTCTATACATCCGCCATCCTTGCAGATATACGCACCTCTGCCCGCCTGCTTTCCGGTAAAGTCAAGTGAAACATTATCCTTCTGTTTTACAATCCTTAAAAGTTCGTCTTTGCCTTTAACCTCTCTGCAGACTGCACACATACGCTGTAGCTTCATAAATCAACAACCCCTTGACTATTCCTCTGTGCTTTCGGGCTTAAGGTCAATCTTCCAGCCGGTAAGACGTGCCGCAAGACGTGCATTTTGACCTTCCTTACCAATAGCAAGTGAAAGCTGGTCTGCAGGAACAATAACGCTGCACATTTTCTTTTCCTCATCAACTGTGATTGACACAACCTTTGCAGGGCTAAGTGCCTGAGTAATGTATTCTGCAGGGTCGTCACTATATCTGATAATGTCAATCTTTTCGCCGTGGAGCTCGTCGATAACCGCCTGCACTCTCATACCCTTTGGTCCGATACAGGTTCCAACAGGGTCAACGCCCTCCATTGTAGAATGTACTGCAATCTTACTTCTTGAACCGGGTTCACGTGTAAGACCCTTGATTTCAATAATACCCTTTTTAATTTCAGGAACTTCAAGTTCAAACAAACGACGTACAAGACCCGGATGCGAACGTGAAACCATCAGATGTACACCCTTAACCGAATTTGCAACCTCAACAACAAACACCTTATACTTTGCACCGGGCTTGTAGTTGTCATTCTTTACCTGCTCGTTGGGCATAAGAACAGATTCTGTATCCCCGATTTCAAGCATAATGTTGCGGCGGTCAATCTTTCTTACTGTTGCAGTCATAATGTCGTTTGCACGGTCAGAAAATTCATCAAATGCCTTTTCACGTTCTGCCTCACGAATTCTCTGCAAAACAACCTGACGTGCTGTCTGTGCCGCGATTCTTCCGAATGCTGCAGGCGTAACCTCTGATTCTAAAACATCGCCCGCTTCATATCTTACATCAATCTTTTTTGCATCTTCAACTGAGATTTCGCATTCTCTGTCTTCTACCTCTTCAACGATATTCTTTCTTGCATAAACCTTGATATCGCCTGTTTCTTCGTCGATAATCACCTTAGCGTCCTGAACAGCACCAAAATTCTTTTTGTATGCGCTGAGCAATGCGCCGCTGAGAGCATCAATAACCACGTCGCGGCTTATGCCTTTTTCCTTTTCGATTTCATCCAATAACAAAAATAACTCTGCACTCATTTTTTTAATCTCTCCAATCCTTTTTAATATTTATTTAAAAATCAAAGTGTAATTTTACAAAAGTTGTATCGCTGACGGCAAGCTTTGTTTCATTTTCGTCAATCTTTACGGTAAAGCTGTCGCCTTCATAGCCAGTCAACTCTCCTGTCAATGTTTTGCTGCCATCAATCGCCTTATAAAGTCCGATGTCTACTGTTCTGCCGATATACTTTTTAAAATGCTCGGGGGCTTTAAGCTTTCTCTCAATTCCCGGTGACGATACCTCAAGAATATAGTTTTCACGGATTATATCAGCCTTGTCAAGCTCATCCCCCAAAGCACGGTTAATAACTTCGCACTCGTCGATGGAAATTCCGCCATCCTCTTTATCGGCATAAACCCTTAAATACCAGGCTCCGCCTTCTTTAACATATTCCACATCATAAATATAACAGGAAATGCCTTGGGCAATGGGTGTTGCCATCTCAATAATTAATTTTTCAATCTTTGAATATGCCATCATATCCTCCTTTTGTGTTACAACGGAAAAGAGTGAGGCTTGCCTCACTCTCTTGAATACCATATTACGTTATATTAATAATAACACAAAACCCCTATAATGTCAAGCCTTTTTTATAATTTTGGCAAGCTCATCCATAAAGGAATTTATGTCCTTAAACTGGCGGTATACCGATGCAAATCTTACATATGCAATATCGTCAAGCTCTTTAAGACGTTCCATAACCATTTCACCGATACGCTCTGATGTAACCTCGCGCTCCAGCATATTATAAAGCTTTGCCTCAATATCATCAATCAGTTTTTCGATATCAGCAAGTGTAACGGGTCGCTTTTCACAGGCACGCAAGATTCCGTTTAATACCTTATCTCTGTCCCATGTTTCGCGCAGACCGTCCTTTTTGACAACAATCATAGGGATTGTCTCGATTTTTTCGTATGTAGTAAACCGCTTTCCGCACTCTAAACACTCTCTGCGGCGGCGGATTGTTGTGCCTTCCTCTGTTGAACGTGAATCAATTACCTTGCTTTCAAGGTGTCCACAAAATAAACAACGCATTATACTCAACTCCAAGTTTAAAATACTATATATAGCGTAGTGTATCATAAAAATTTTTGTTTGTCAAATGTTCTGTTCCACTAAAAAATCAAACCTCTGCTTCAGCAGCTTTTTATTCATATCAGTATCAATGCAAAAGCTAAGTTCCGCAACATTGCGGGCATTTTCATCCCCTGTAAAAATCCTGATTTTTTTCGCATCCGCAAAATCAGTTTTCAAAAACTCCTCTGCCCACTCGCCGACATACCCTTTATCTGCCCCCGGCAGCAAGGTAATCCCGGCAAGAACACGCCCGTCACAGCTAAGTACAGCCGCCCATTTAACACCTTCAATCGCCGAAATATGCCTTGCCGCATCAATATGAGCCTTGTCATTTCCCCTCTCCGCATTTTGCCATCTTGCTGCCTGAACAGTCAGACACAGCATAACAACAATAAAAAAAATTAAAAAAATCTTTTTCATAATACTTCTCCAATGTTTTTAAAATATTATTTGCAAAAAAGGTACATTTATACAGAATATTTTCATTCAAATAAACACAAAATACATATGAACAAATAAACAATTTCAAAAAAGGAGCGATTATTAGCATGAATGTTATCGCATTGATACTTGTTATAGTCGGTGCCATAAACTGGGGAAGCATCGGTCTTTTCGGCGTAGACATTGTGGCGTCATTATTCGGCGGTCAGCTGTCTTTAATGAGCCGCATAATATTCACCCTTGTGGGTCTTGCGGGTCTGTGGTCGATTACCTTCTTCTTTAAAGAAACACCGATTATAGACAAAACTGAATAAACTAAAAGACCTGTTGTGATATTTTCACAACAGGTCTTTTGATTGGTTTTAAATCTTATATATTTATCGTCTCTCCTGCTTTTACGCAATAAACCTCGCCTTTAACATCAATCCACACATCAATCCCAGATGGGTTATGCACAATTTTTTTATCATAGTCATTTAATAATCTACTGCAAGTTACACATCCACTGTTCGTCTACAATCTCGCCTTCAAAAATAACGGTATTTATTTTTCTTATATTTTGCAAATCATCAAGCGGGTTTGCATCAAGCAACACCAAATCAGCAAGCTTACCACATTCTATTGTCCCTATCATATCATTTTCAACTATTTTTGACGCATTGAGGGTAGCACTTTGCAATGCTTCGTATTTAGTAAGCCCCGCCTTCTCTAAAATCTGCAATTCGTCACACAAATCGCCCAGCGTATCCGTTCCTGCACCAATCAGGATGCCTTTTTGATGAGCCTTTTTGATGCTTTCAAGCTGTGGGAACACAACCTCCTCGCATATGATGTCTGCAAGATTTATGTTTCCATTTTTCCGTTCTTTGTCAGCAACCTTACCTATTCCGCTTGCTGTAGGAACATAATATACTCCCCTTGCCTTCATCATATCAAGCGTTTCTTCCGAAAGCACGGCACCGTGCTCAATTCCGTCAACTCCTGCAACAAGTGAATTCACAACGGGCAACGCCCCCATTGCATGTACAGTAACCTTTTTATTATGGCTGTGTGCCGCATCACAGGCTGACCTGATTTCATCAACACTCAGCTCCGACCATGCAGGATGCTCGTGTTCAGGCATTCCGCCAATACCGCCACTTGCCATAACTTTGATAAAATCCGCACCAAGTTTTATCTCACATCTCACCGCTTTAAAAACTTCATCGCATCCGTCAACCTCAACTGCACCTTTATAACGGTGTGTCTCGTGTCCGCCTGTTGCGGCAATACCCATACCGCAAACATACAGTCTTGGGCCACGAATAATTTTTTGCGATATCGCATCCTTTAGTGCAGATGCAGTTCTCCCTACCGAGCATAAATCCCTTAAAGTTGTGACACCCTGTGACAACTCATACCACGCGTTTCGTGCCGCATATAAAATTCTGTGAAAATCCGAACTATTTTCAATCGCAGGAGCACCCTGACGAAAAGAGCTTTGAGTCCTTGAAACATTTCTCCTGTTTATATGTACGTGCAAATTAATAAGCCCGGGAATAAGGTATTTACCCTCACCGTCAATAACTTCACCATTGCCACTGAGGTTTGGTTCTATTTTGGATATAATTCCGTCCTGCACCTCAACATCAGCCGTATAGGGCATACGTCCGGTACAGTCGATAATATTACAATTTTTGATAATCATAATATATGTTCTCCTTCCACTAAAGCAAGCTATTAATTTCCTCAGCGTCAAAATTATATCCCGTCTGTATATAATCTGTTTCCTTTATCAAGCTTGCTAATTTAATTGTTAAATCAATCACCGGCGTTTCAACAGAACAATACTTTGCTATTGAGCTTGCCGCTACAAGAAGATAAGGCACATCTTCAACTATGTACCTGCTGCAAAGTCCAAAACCTTTAACATCCGGGTAAGGTCCTTTTTCAGATGATATATATTCTGTCATAGAAGGTAAGTTGCGTTCTCCGTAATACTCCACAAGTTGGTCATAGGCACTTGTCAATTTTATTCCTAGCGCTCTGCCTATATTCATTCTTTCTTCATCCATTTTTTCCATAAGCTTTCCTACGGATGGAGAAACACCCTGTGTATAATGATAAAAGTCCTGTTCATTGTTTTCAACAGCACCAAGGTTTAATAATATAGGCAATGGATGCAATGTGAGATTCATATTATCAAGGCTTGTTTCTAAAAAGCTCTTTGCAGGAATTAGCCCCTTAAACCAATTACTTAAAACAGAAATAGTTTCCTCTGTCTTTTCTTCGGGATTCACTGCTATTTTCATTCTGTTTTTTATGGCTTGTACATTTATGGTAGCCACATCGGGCTGACTGCAAACATATAAAAAAGATACAGCTTCACATACTGTTATATTTAAATTCATTCCCTTAATGGCTTTCACAAAATTCATAGCACCAAAACAAGCAGGGAAAAAAACTACTGTTTGTCCATCATGTAAAAATGGACGGATATTTTCCAAAACTCTCTGATGTTGTGAAGCCGTTACTGCTATCATAACAACATCCGCTTCAACAACAGAATCAAACTTTGAGGTAACTTTTTTTATTAAAGCACTAAATTCTTCTTCCCCAACAACATCTACTGCAAAATTTTCAGCATCAGATGCATCCTTTCTTGATAAGTCTACATAAACAGTTTCATCACCTTTTTGTGCTACCTGTGCAGCAACACTAAGTGATAATACGCCATTTCCGATTACAGTTACATTCATTTTGATAATTCTCCCTTCTTTTGTTCCGATTCTCTGTTTAGATAAATCCTTGCAAGTCCTGCTTCAGAAGTCTCTTTATATGACCTGTGCATGTCTTCTCCCGTTTCTTTCATAGTCTGAATCACCTTATCCAAAGAAATTTTTCTTGTGTCCCACAAAAAACTTGCTAAATTCACAGCGTTGATTGCTCTCATTGCCGCAACTGCATTTCGTTCGATACAAGGAATTTGAACAAGTCCGCAAATGGGGTCGCACGTAAGACCCAGATGGTGTTCTATGGCAATTTCCGCTGCGTACTCAATCTTGTCAATAGAAAGATCAAATAATTCACCAAGAGCAGCAGCAGCCATGGCACAGGCGGTTCCAACCTCTGCTTGACATCCGCATTCTGCGCCGGATATGGACGCATTGGTTTTAATTAAATTCCCAACAATTCCCGCAGACATAAGTGCGTGGACAATCTGCATGTCACTAAAATTGTTTTTGTGTTGCTGATAGTATAAAACCGCAGGTACAATGCCTGCCGCACCGCAAGTGGGCGCAGTAACAATCTTTTCCCCCGATGCATTTTGCTCGCCCACTGCAAAAGCATAGGCGCAGACAATTCGGTTTTCTCTCGTCACTGAGGTTTCATCAACATGCTGACTGTTGAATAAAGATTTTGCTTTTTTCAAAACCCCCAGTTCACCGGGCAACTGTCCTGAATCTGCTAATCCATTTTCGATAGATGTTTTCATGGCATTCCAAATATTATTCATATAGGCATAAAAATTTACGTCTTCATTCTCCATAGCAAATTGCCATAGTCTTATATGTTTTTCTTCGCAATATGTTGCAATGCTACTAAAACTGTCAAGTCTATAGATTCTTTTCGGCTTTCTAATCACATCGTTTTCAAATGCAATACTGCCGCCGCCTACACTGAAAACTCTAACTCTCTCTTGCTGCTCACCATTCTTATATGCAATAAGTTCCATGGTATTGGGATGAAAAACGTCTGAAATGTAGTCAAATTCTACTTCACAATCATAAGGAACAAATGTTTTCTTGATGACCATATCTGTACAATGCCCCTTGCCTGTCTTGGCTAAAGACCCGTACAGAATTGCCTTAAAACTTTCTGCATCCTGATTTCTATCTTTGAAAATCATGCACGCCTTTTCCGGTCCAATGGTATGAGAACTGGATGGCCCTCTGCCAATTTTATACAGTTCCGTCAAAGATTCCATGCCGCCAATAACATCGTCTTCTTTTGGTTTGCTATTGTTTGGGTTCTCAAAAAAACATTCTACCGGCACATGAAATATTTTCGCCAGGGAAATTAAGTTTAGCCCCGACGGTTTTGATAGACCCTGTTCCCATTTTGAAACGGCTCTGTCACTAATTCCAAGCAAATCTCCAAGTTGTTTTTGGGTGATGCGGCGCGCATCTCTCAACTTTCTGATCTTATTTGCATTAAATCGTTCCATATTGTTCACCTCGTATCTGTCTTTTTACTAATATTATAAGCAAAAAATTTCCAACTATAAAGGCATTTGCAAATATTATCAGTAAGCACACTCTACCGGTGGTTGATGTCAATGATGTCAAAATTATTTCAGCATATTATTAAAATATTCCATAACCAATGCGGCATTTTCACGCTCAGCAGCCTTTATCTCATTGCCTTTTGACTGTTCAAACTCAACCGTCATAACAAGATAAACCTTTTCGCCCTCCTGAAATCCCAACGCATTGCTTACCTCGGGAATATCGCTAAGCAACAATTTGCTCTGCACCACGCCTTCATACGCTCTGTTAAAAAATTCCAGATAACTCTCATCAAGAATATACAGTTGGAACTCATCGGCCGCCAGCTCTACAGGAATTTTGGTCAAGGTTGCCTCAATCACTTCGTTGTATTCCTCTTTTGTGATATCCACCTCATTAACCGCAATTAAAACATCAGTCTTCTCATTGCCTGATATATCATTTATGAGCGGCTCTAAGGAATCTGTAAGAGCACTCACTGCTTCACTATCCACCGCGCGGCAGCTATAATAAGCAATATTCAGGTCATAGTTAACCTGCATAACACAATCAACCACAGTGAATGTAACAAAAGCAACCGCAAAGATAGCTGCGATTGTATACTTTCCGTAATAATACCAAAAATGTGTCAACTTTTGCTTAAAAGTGAAATTTCTAACAATCTCTCTTGCTGCTTGCTTATCTTTATCCATAAAAATCAACCCTTTTCATAATAGTACACCATATTCTAACATATCAAATCAAATTAAGTCAATACCTTAAGAATTATATTAACTATTTATTAACAATGTAAAAAAGCATATTTTTATATACACAAGGTTATTTATATGATATATAGTTATAACAAATGTCGGAAAAACATTTTAATTATTCAGTTTTCTATATTTAGCAAACACCTGCGAACACAAAAGGCAGAAACGGTTTGTTTCTGCCTTCGTTTTTTCTTTTACCTTTTATAACTGCTAATTTATCAAGCTGATAATCTTTTTGGGGCATTTTTCAACGCAAACGCCGCAACCAGTACATTTTGAGATGTCTATACGTGCAAGGTTGTTTTCAACCATAATTGCACCTGATTCACAGTTCTTGGCACAAATTCCACAGCCGATACAGCCCGCATCACACACCGCACGGACTTCCTTGCCGGGAGCCTGAGAATTACATAACACCAATGCCTTTGACGAATAAGGAACACGGATGATAACACCACGTGGACACTCAGCAATACAAGCACCGCAGTTGGTACAAAGTTCGCGGTCAACAACAGCAATGCCGTTTTCAATTTTAATTCCGCCAAACTGACACTTTTCAGTACAGGAGCCACAACCCAAACAGCCGTATGTACAACCCTTCATACCACCTGCCAGACGGTTTGCCGTGTGACAGTCGATTGCCTGATTGTTTATGTATCTGTCCTTTGCAACATCGCAAGTACCGGCACAGGCAACAAATGCCACCAAACGCTCGGTTTCAACAGCTTCAACGCCCATAATCTCCGCAATTTTCGCTGCAGCAACCGCTCCGCCTACCGGACAGGAATTTACAGGAGCTTCGCCCTTACAAATCGCCTCAGCATATGCCGAGCATCCGGCAAAACCGCAACCGCCGCAGTTTGCACCAGGAAGACAATCAACTATTAAAGGAATACGTTCGTCCTTTTTAACTTCAAAAATCTTTGCCGCAACAGCCAGCAATGCACCAAAAATCAGGCCCATACCGCCAATCGCAACAACAGGTAATAAAATATCCATATCCTTGCACCCCCTTAAAAGCTAAGGCCCGAAAAGCCCATAAATGCAATGGACAAAAGGCTTGCAGTAATCAATGTAATGGGCATACCCTTTAAAAATTCGGGGATATCCGAGCTCTCTAAACGTTCACGCACGCCGGCAAACAGAACAATTGCCAATGTAAATCCAAGACCTGCAGTTGTACCGTAGGTCACTGACTTAATAAAGCTGAATTCCGCACCGCCGTACTTTGTAATGTTCTGAATTGCAACACCCAATACCGCGCAGTTGGTGGTAATCAAGGGCAGATAAATCCCCAGCGAATTATAGAGACTTGGTATAGACTTCTGCAAAAACATTTCAACGAACTGAACAAGCACCGCAATTACCAGAATAAATGCAATAGTCTGCAGGTATTCGATATTCAGTAAAATAAGCAGCTGCTGAACCGCCCATGTAATAGCCGAAGCGCAAGCCATAACAAACACAACTGCAAAGCCCATACCCGAAGCAGTTTCAACCTTTTTAGAAACACCAAGGAAGGGACAAATACCGAGGAACTGAACAAGCACGAAGTTTTGTACAAGAATTGCTCCGATTGAAATAATCAATAATTCTCTAATCAACAATTTAGTTCGCCCCTTTCTTCTTTTTCTCTGAAATAATGTTTATTGTCATAACTATAAGACCAAGAGTAAGGAATGCACCGGGAGGTAAAATCATAATGGTCATAGGCTGAAAAGCGTCACCAAAGAGCGAAACACCAAAGATTGAGCCTGCACCCAAAAGTTCACGGATACTACCGATAATAGTCAGGGCACCGGTAAATCCAAGGCCCATACCAAGTCCGTCAACTGCTGACTTTAAAACACCGTTTTTTGAAGCAAAAGCTTCAGCACGGCCAAGGATAATACAGTTAACAACAATCAGCGGGATATAAAGTCCAAGCGACTTGGATAGTGCGGGAACATACGCCTTCATCAGCATTTCAACCACTGTTACGAAACTTGCAATAACCACAACATACGCCGCAATTCTCACCTTATCGGGAATGAATTTTCTCAGCAATGCAATAAACACATTTGAACAAATCAATACCGCCGCAGTAGAAAGTCCCATACCAACACCGTTAATAGCCGCAGTAGTAACCGCAAGTGTCGGACACATACCAAGGAACTGAACAAATGTAGGGTTTTCTTTAAAGAGACCGTTAAATAAAGTCTTTCTCATTACTTGGCACCCCCTTCTATCTGCTGTATTGTTTGCTGTTTGATATTTTCTTCAGCTTTCGCTGTTTCTTCAATGTTTACTGCCGCACCAGAGTTATGCTTTTCCTCAGCAACCTCCAAAGCCGCATTTACGCAAGAAGTAACCGCCCTGGATGTGATTGTCGCACTGGCAATTGCAGAAATCTGGTCATTGCCTGCACTTCCCTTCACAACTGTCAGGGGATTCTTTGCACCTTCAAACTGACCTGCAAAAGCGGGCTTTGATGCATTCGCACCAAGACCTGCAGTTTCTGATGATTCGAGTATCTGAATTCTTGTCACAGCCAAATCCTTGTCAACGCCAACCATAACCTTGATATTGCCGCCATAACCTGCATTTGACACCGCAGTCACAACATAACCAACGGTTTTGCCGTCTGCCAGAGCAACATTTACCTTTTCAATGGTAACACCTTCAATTGATGTTGCAACAGCTTCGGTAGTTTTGAACTCTTCACCCTCGGCAAGAACTGCTTGCAGAGCCTCGTTCTCGGCCTTAACCGAATTTTCTGCAATAACAGGAAATGTCACCTTGTTTGCAACCGCAAGACAAAGAGCCGCCACAGCAGTAATGATAAACAACTTTAAGGATGTAACAATTGCATCTTTTCCAAACATCAGCACTTGCCCTCCTTTGCTGTTTTCTCTTTAATTTCACCAAATCTCTTTGGTGCTGTCATCTTGTCAATCAAGGGTGACGCCACATTCATAAGAAGAATTGAATAACTTACGCCCTCGGGGTAGCCGCCATAAAGTCTGATAACCGCAGTAATCACACCGCAGCCAATACCGAAGATAATCTGTCCTGATTTTGTGTAAGGTGTTGTAACATAATCTGTCGCCATAAAGAACGCACCAAGCATCAAACCGCCCGATAACACGTGCATCAGAGCATCGCCTGTAAACCAGCCATTTCTTCCGCCAAAGATAAATGTGATAATTGCAGTAGTAATTATGTAACTTGCGGGAATTCTTATGCTGATTATCTTTTTAGCCAGCAAGTATGCCGCACCGATTAAAATTGCAAGAGTAGAAACCTCACCGATACATCCGCCAACATTGCCCAAAAACAAATCCATATATCCGGGCAATCCCTCGGTTGCACCTTCTTTTATAAGTGTAAGAGGTGTTGCAGATGTTACTGCATCTGCAGAAAACGGAGCAGTCCATGTGGTCATCGCCTGTGCCCATGATGTCAGCAAAAATGCACGAGCCGCCAGAGCGGGGTTCATAAAGTTATGGCCAATACCGCCAAAAAACTGCTTTACAATAATAATTGCAAACACACAGCCGATGGTCGCCATCCAAAAAGGCATTGAAACCGGCAGATTAATAGCCAGCAAAAGTCCCGTAACTGCCGCACTTAAATCACCTATAGTCGAAGGCTTTTTAAGAATTTTGCACCAAAGCCACTCACTTGCAACAGCCGCAAACACACACACAGCACTAAGTACCAAAGCACGCAGTCCAAAAACAATTATGCCTGCAATCAGCGCAGGGATAAGTGCAATAATAACATCCAGCATTACCTTTGATGTTGAAAGCGCTCCCCTTGCGTGAGGTGATTCGGTAACAATAAGTTTTTCATTTACATTTGTCAGTGTCATTACTTTTTCGCCTCCTGTGCTGCTTTTGTTACTTTTGTCCTTGCCGTTCTTACCTGCTGCAGAGGATTTTGTTCTGCAGGGCAGACATAAGCACAGGAGCCGCATTGGATACAATCCATAACATTAAGCTTTTTCATCAGTTCAAGGTCGTCCGCCTTAACAGCTTCGATTATCTTATTGGGCAAAAGATTCATCGGGCAACCCTCAACGCATCTGCCGCATCTTAAGCAGTTTTGCTTTACCTTTTTTGAAATCATTTCTTCACTGAATGCCAATATTCCCGAAGTTCCCTTTACAACAGGAATGTCAGTATCAGGCACGGAAATACCCATCATAGGTCCACCCATAATAACCTTTGCCGCACTCTTTACAAAGCCGCCGCATTTTTGGATAGCATCCTCAACATTTGTACCCACGCGAATTCTGAAGTTTGCGGGGGTTGCAATGCAGTCACCGCTTACAGTAACAATTCGCTTGATAACGGGAGCACCCATCATAAATGCTCTTGCAATTGCCGCACAGGTATCAATGTTGTCAACTGTGCAACCTACGTCCATCGGCAGCTTACCTGGAGGTACTGCTCTTCCCGTAACCGCCTTGATAAGATGCTTTTCCGAACCCTGAGGATACTTGGTTTTAACCTTAACAACGTTAATTTTAACCTCAGTTTCCTTTTCAGCCCTCTCCTTCATCACCTTAATTGCATCTGGCTTATTGGTTTCGATTGCAATATAACCCTCGCTTAGGCCCAAAACCTTCATTATAATTTTAAGGCCCTCAATAACTTCTTCGGGGGTTTCAAGCATCGCACGATGGTCGGATGTAAGATAAGGCTCACACTCGGCACCGTTCACAATGGCATATTCTATCTTTTTATCGGGTGGCGGACTCATCTTTACGTGAGTCGGGAAGGTAGCACCGCCCATACCCACAACACCAGCCTCACGAATAACCTGAACAATCTCTTCCTTCGACATTGCTCTCCAATCCTTTGGCTGAACGTCGGGTGACAACTCATCCTGACCGTCATTTTCAATAACAATTGAATTCACCTTTATGCCTGAATGATGCATTCTTGGCTCAATGGCAACAACCGTACCCGAAACCGAAGAATGAATATTTGCAGAAACAAATCCGCCTGCCTCTGCAATTTTCTGTCCCATCAGCACTCTGTCACCTACACCAACACAAGGTACAGCAGGTGCACCAATATGCTGAGAAAGCGGAAACACCATCTCATCCGACGGAGGAAGGTCAACAATCGGTATACAACGGGTTGCCTCCTTCATATCATCTGGGTGAATTCCGCCGCTGAAAGTAAACTCTTTGAATCCTAACTTTCTTTTTAAACTAACGATTTTTTCTGACATATTCATAACAACTCCCCCTTGCCTCATGTCAAATTTTCTCTCTTAGTTTCTTGATTTTTCTTATATCCTCACCCAAAGTCTGCAAAATCTTATATTCACCCACAAACCTTGAAGTAATTCTCTGGCTGTACATATCCGACAAAGTCTCAAAACTCAGATTGGTGGATATAATTGTACTTTTTCCGGCTGTTATTCTGGCATTAATAATGTCAAAAAGTGCCGCCGTGGTAAATTGGGTGACAAATTCCGTCCCCAAATCATCTATAATAAGAAGGTCAACGTCATAAACATATTTCACAACTGCTGCATCATCCTCTGCGTCCTTGCCAAACTTTGCAGCCTCAAAAATTTCAAAGAGTCTGAATGCCGTCTGGTAATAAACGGTTTTGCCGCGTTCTAAAGCACGGTTTGCCACGCAGCTTGAAACAAACGTCTTACCCGTGCCCGCATTACCAAGAAGCAACAAATTTTCCCGACTTACATCAAAGCTCTCGGCAAAAGTCAATGCCGTATCGCACACTGTCTGCATAACTTTAAGCACCCTTTTGTCGCTGCCCTGACCGATAAATAGTGACATATCAAAGGTTTCAAAGGTCTGCTCTCTCATAAATTCGGTAAGGTTTGAGTTTGCCCCTATATGCTTGGCAATAAGATTTTTCAGACATTCGCACCGCTTGCCCTCAACAAAGCCTGTGTCACGGCACTTGGTGCAAGTATATATATCATCGGTATAATCACCATTAAAGCCGTTAGCAACAAGCAACTCGCTCTTTTTCTTTTGCAGTTCCTTTATGCTTTGCTTTACATCTTCAAAGCAGTTGCTTTTGTCAAGAACGCAACTAAGCAGACGCGTGCCATTTTTCATAAGCTGAGTTTCAACCTCTGCAAACTGCGGAATTTTTTTGCAAACTTCCATATGACGTCTGCTCATCTCTGTCTGATTGGCAAGACGGATATCTTCAAGCTCACGTCTTGCAAGCACATATGACGATTCCATATATAATCATTCCTTCCTACGTTAAAAACACAAAACAAAAATTCTTTTATTCACCCAGCATATCTTTAAGAATCTCTTCTGCAAAATTCGAGTAATCAGGCTTGTTTGTGTCCTCATAGTTATTAAACTTACTCTTTTTGCCGCCGGTTTTTGCCTTTACGGGTGAGTTTTTAATCTTGAACATTTCTTCGCTTGCCTTGACCTTGTCGATGTTTTCAAGCCCTTGCTCCTGCCAGCTAAGCAGAATTTTATTCATATACGCCCAACTAAGCTTCCCTGTTGCAGAAACCGTGCGGTCATAAGCCTCGGCAATAAGTTCGGTTGGAATGTTCTTTTCACCAACCCACGAACCTATATATTTCTTTTCGGTTTGTGTAAGAGCTCGGTCATATATTCCCAAAATGCCTCTTACTTTGCCTTCATTTGACATTTTCAGTTCTATCTCGCGGATATATTCCTCAGCGCTTTCATAGGTGTCAATGCCCTTGTCTGCCCAGTCAATAGCCACGGTTTCAAGATAACGCTTGCCCGTCTTCCCCTGACTTGCCGCAAACTGCAACAGCATTGTCACAACCTCTACAGGTAGCCCAAGCCAGTCAACAAATGAATAAATAAGTTCAAAATCCGACGGACTGAGAAGCTTGCCCAAAATCGCCTCTGCCTGCTTAAACAGATAGTCAACACTTTCGTTTACGGATGCGGTTGCATCAATTTCAGCCGCAGTATATGACGGCCTTGTCCTTAGCTTTTCCGCAGCAGAAGGTTTGCTCTTTTTCTCGGCAATCTTCTTTTCACCGGGGAAGGTATAATCCTCGCCGTCACCGTCTAAAACCTCGGCTGTAACCCAGAAATCTATTGCATCAAACACTGTCTCACGGTTAATATGCAATTTTTTTGAAATTTCGTCAATGCTCAGCACCCTGCCGTTCTTTTTGAAACAGCTCAGTGCATATATGTATATTTGAAGATATTCAGCACGGGCAATCCTGCCCCATTTTTCAACAAAGCTGAACTCCAGTTCAAACCCTTTTCCCATTTTTACATCCTCTATTACTTTCCAACACAAAACCGTTCAAAAACACGGTCAATAATTTCTTCCTGTACAGTCTGGCCTGTTACCTCACCCAAAGCCCCAATGACCTCCTCAAGGTCAACATACAGCATATCGGCAGGCAAACCCATTTTTACACCATCAATCATACCAAGTGCAACATTTTTAGCCTTAATCAATGCATTTTTCTGACGGTCATTTGAAATAAACACATCATCCGCATTTATCTCACCCTGTAAAAACATCTTTGAAATCTTTTCCTCTAAACAGTCAACACCAATGATTTCACCATTTTGCGGAGTTGCCGTAAGCACAAAGGACAAAGCATCTGCTCCAAGAGCCTTTGCAAAATCTTCTTTAGTCATAGACGCACCCTTGTCCGTCTTATTTAATATTACTATTGTATTTTTGCCATTCATATACCGAAAAATTTCCATATCTTCATCGGTCAACCCCTGAGAGCTGTCCACAACAAACAAACAAAGGTCGGCATTTTCGATATTTTCGCGTGCCTTCTCAATCCCAATCCTTTCAACTGAATTATCACTTTCGCGAATTCCGGCAGTATCAATCAGTTTAAGTGCCACACCTCTTAAATTAACATATTCCTCAATTGTGTCACGGGTTGTACCGGGAATGTCAGTGACAATAGCCCTTTCACATCTGCTGAGTGCATTAAGGAGTGACGATTTACCCACATTGGGGCGTCCGGCAATAACGGTGGTAATACCTTCACGCATAATTCTGCCCCGAGAAAAACCGCCAAGCATCTCATCAATATCCGATGCAATATCACAGATACGTTTTTCAAGCTCGTCGGCAGACATTTCATCAATTTCTTCGGGATAATCGGCTATTGCCGAAATATTTGCTGCAAATTCAACCGCCTTTTCACGAATTTTATTCACCTTTTCAGAAAGTTTTCCCGAAAGTGCCTTTGCCGCATTTGACTGTCCCAGAGTCGAATTTGAATGTATAAGGTCAACAACAGCTTCTGCACGGATAAGGTCCATCTTGCCGTTCATCACAGCACGACGGGTAAATTCTCCCGGCTCTGCCTGTCTGACTCCTGCCTTAAACAGTTCCTCCATTACCGACTCTGCCGCCATATATCCGCCATGGCAGTTTATCTCAACCACCGTTTCACCTGTGTAGGAATATATGCCTCGCATTACAGCAACCAAAGCCTCATCTAAAATTGTGCCGTCTGCCTGACGCCTGATATCCGCAAGGGTCAGCTTGTGGCTTTCAAGAGCGGTCAGGATCCTTCCGTTTTTGGGGAAGGCAATTTTGCCTGTCATTTCCTCGGCAGACTCACCGCTTATTCTGATAATGGCAATGCCCCCCACACCAATAGGCGTGGCAATTGCGGCAATAGTGTCAAATTGTTTCATATATACAACCCAAAACCGTTTTACGATTTTTCCTTTTCTCTCTTAATTTTGCATCACGTGTTTTCCCCAAGGCTGAGTGAAACAGGATAGCATATTGGATAAAACGAACAAATTTTTTGTCAGACAAGTCAAAAGTGGAAAAAATGCTTTGTGCCTTTGCGAGCATTTTGACGCAGTATGGCGGAACAATTTGCCGCTTATAGACAGTGTGATAGACTGTTGAGCTCTGCCCAATATTATCCTTTTCTTATATTGGATATAATCTCTTTTACGGTTTTTTCAATCTCGGTATCCGTACCCATATCAGATGCAATCTTTCTTACATTATGTAAAACAGTTGTATGGTCACGGCCGCCAAATGCCTCACCGATTTTGGGGAATGACGGGTCGTCAAGAATTTCACGGCAGATATACATAGCAATCTGTCTGGGAAGAGCAATATCTGCACTGCGCTTTTTAGAAACAAGCGAACCCTTTGAAAGATTGAAATACTTTTCGGTTTCTTCAATAATCAGCTTGGTTGTGATTGCACGTCTTGGCTGAACGGATAAAATATCACGAAGTGCCTCGGTTGCAAGCTCCATTGAAATCTCATTGGTACGTTTTATGCCTGCATAAACCAGAATTCTCTTTACCGCACCTTCAAGGTCACGGACGTTTGATTTAATACTGTCAGCAATAAATTCAACAATCTCATCATCAACCGACAAATACTCACTTTGGATTTTATTTTTCAGGATTGCCATTCTTGTTTCAAAATCAGGTGGCTGAACATCAGCCAGCAAACCGCTGTTGAAACGTGTAACCAATCTCTCTTCAAGCTGAGGAATTTCTGACGGAAGTCTATCCGAGGTCATAACAACCAGCTTGTCCTTTTCGTAAAGAGCATTGAATGTGTGGAAAAATTCTTCCTGAGCACGTTCCTTCCCTGCAAAGAACTGAACATCGTCAATAAGCAGCAAATCAACGTGTCTGTATTTGTTACGGAAGTCCTGATTGTTCTTTTTCTGAATTGCGTTAATAAGCTCGTATGTGAACTTTTCACTAGTGGTATAAAGAACCTTTTTCTTAGGATAATTCTCAATAAAATAGTTACCTATAGCCTGCAAAAGATGAGTCTTTCCAAGGCCGCTGCCCCCGTATAAAAACAGTGGGTTTGAATGTTTTGCAGCATCCTTTGGACGCTCGGCAAGGGCAAGTGATGCCACATATGCAAGGTCGTTGTTGTTGCCCACAACGAATGACGAAAAGGTGTATTTATTGTTTAAGGTGTTCTCCACCATAATGGAATCCGTCTGTTCCTTTTCCTTGCTCTTTTCATCAACAACCACATCAATATCAAACTTATGCGAAGTAACAGCCTCAAGACTGCTTTCGATAAGTGAAAAATATTTGGTCATTATCATATTTTTGTTTACGGCAAAGGGCACCTTCAGGGTAATTTTTGTTTCGTCAAGCTCAACCGCCTCAATCGGCTTTATCCACGAATCAAACGAAACTGCCGAAACCTCATCCGCAAGTTCTGCCTGAACCCTTTCCCATATACGTTTTAAATCTTCCACAATAATACTCCTTTTCAGTTTAAACTACAGAATTTATTTCCACGGCAATGGGGATTGCCACTGGTTTTTCTACATTAAAATATTATATATACATAATTGCACATCTAATATCATAACAGATTTTTCAACCTTTTTCAATAGCTAAAACCCTAATTTGTCCGTCTATTTTTTAACAATCCGTCCCAAACCACAAAATATTGATTTTTGGTTTTATCCGCTCCCAACATCTTCGGTTTTTGTCACTCAAAAAATTTTTTATAAATTTTTCGCGTCATAAAGGGTTGACAATCGGATAAACTTGTGCTACAATAAGAAGGCTGTTTTACAGATAATTATTAAATTTCTAAATAAACGATATCGTATTGGAGGGATACAGATGCTTAGAACATTCCAGCCTAAGAAGAGACACAGAGCTAAAGAACATGGTTTCAGAAAAAGAATGTCCACCAGCAATGGTCGCAAAGTTTTAGCAAGAAGAAGACTTAAGGGCAGAAAGAAATTGTCAGCCTAAAGACGCCTTTGTGCGTCTTTTTGACTATTACGGGCAATTTTTGCCCTGATACGTCAATTTTTGAGTAAATTACAACGGGAGATAACCTATGCGGAAGTCAATTGGCGGGGCAGTGAGCCTTGTTCTCAATACACAGTTCAAAAAGCTATACAACAAGGGTAGCTCTCAGGTCTTCCCCTCGGTTGTTGTTTACACAAAATCCAATGGTCTTCCCTACAACCGTTTGGGAATTACCGTCAGCAAAAAAATCGGCAAAGCGGTTATCAGAAACCGCGCAAAACGCCGTCTGCGCGAGGTTTATCGTATAAACTCCGCAAATATTCTGCAGGGCTTTGACTTTGTGCTTGTGGCACGTGGCCGCACGGCTGAATGCCCCTATGAAAAGCTATCTGCAGACTTTATTCAGGCAGTAAAAAAACTTGGAGTATACAAAAATGAATAAACTGCTGTCAAATCTCTTTATCGGATTAATTAAACTTTACCGAAGGTTTATTTCACCACTTACTCCCCCAAACTGCCGTTTTTATCCTACGTGCTCGGAATATGCAATTCTTGCCATCCGCAAATATGGAGTGCTTAAGGGCTCTCTTAAGGCTTTATGGCGCATTCTTCGATGTAACCCCTTTTCAAAGGGCGGCATTGATCTGCCCTGAGAATATATAACATAATCAGTCCGGCACAAAATTGACCACATTATCGGAGGATATTTACAATGCTAACGTACATTATGACAGGTCTGGGATGGATTCTTGATTTGTTTTACAGAATTATTGGCAACTATGGCTTTGCAATAATTTTGTTTACAGTATTTATCAAGTTAGTTCTCTTCCCGCTTGACCTTAAACAAAGACGGTCAATGGCAAAAACTCAGAAAATTCAGCCTCTTTTGATGGAAGTACAGAAAAAGTATGCCAATGACAAAGACAAGCTTAATCAGGAAACAATGAAACTGTATCAGAAGTACGGCATCAACCCCACAGGCGGCTGTCTGCCAATGCTTATTCAGTTTCCTATAATTATTGCCCTTTACTGGGTTGTGAGAAAGCCTATCGTTTATATGATGGGCGTAGGCTTTGAAGATACCTGGCGCATTGCTGAGGCATTCAACGCCTGGGCGGCATCAAACCCCGACGCTTTGCCCGAAGCTCTTGCCAAGGTTGTTCCCGTTAGCTATCAGGAAAAGATGGCAAACAACACCTTTGGCAACAACGAAATTCAGATTGCACAGATGATATTCAAACACCCCGAGATATTGCAACATCCTGCAATTCAGAGTTGGGGCGAGACCATCAATCCTATCAATTTCGACTTTTTCGGAATTGACCTTTCCGAAACACCAAGCTTTGGAAAGTTTTTGGGAATATTTACCGGAAACATTGCAAACATTACCCTTAGCACAGCATTACTTTGGATTATCCCTATACTTTCGGGTTTCAGTTCATGGCTTGCAAGCTATATTTCACGTCCCGACAGTGCAAAGAAGGATAAAAATATTGTTCTTGCCGAAAACGAAAAACCGCAGAACAATTCGGGTGCAGCCGGCGACACAATGAAGACAATGACAACCATTATGCCCTTGTTCTCAGCATGGTTTGCATTTACACTTCCTGCTGCAATCGGCCTTTACTGGACAATAAGCAATATTATTCAGATTTTACAACAGGTTTATGTTAAAAAATTCTTTAAAAACGACATCAGCCTTGAAGAATTAGAAGGAGAAATTAAGAATGTTAAAAATAGAAAAAAACGCAAAAAGTCTCGATGAAGCATTGGAACTTGCAGCTCAGGAATTGGGAGTTGCCAAAGATGAAGTAGGCTACACCGTAACAAAAGAAATCGGCAAAGGTCTTATGAAGTTCTTAGTAGGTTCTGAGGTTGAAATTGTTGCCTGGAGAAAGGCTGACGAAGAAGCAGAGGCTCCCAAGGCACAAAAGCCCGCAAAACCCGAAAAGGCTCCCAAAGCAGAAAAAGCAGAAAAAGCAGAAACTGCTGAATCACCCGCTGTTGACGCTACTCCTGCACCGGCCAAGCCCGAAAGAAAGCATGCTGAAGTTGATGAAGATTTTGTTATTCCAAAGTCAGCCGTTGACGATGCAAAATATTTTGTATCAGAGCTTCTCACAAAAATTGGTCTTACATTTGAGCTTCATATCAAGCTTGACAAAAACATTATCAACATTGATGTGTCGGGTGATAAGATGGGTCTTCTTATCGGCAAGCGCGGTGACACACTTGATGCCGTACAGATGCTTGCAGTTCTGTATGTAAACAGAAACAAAAATATGCCTTACGTAAAGGTTAACATTGACACCGAAAACTATCGTTCAAAACGCGAAGAAACATTGATAAGACTTGCTCACGGTTTGGAACGCAGCGTTCTTCGTGACAAAAAATCAATTACTCTTGAGCCAATGACAGCCAACGAAAGACGCATCATTCACGCAGCTCTTCAAAACAATCCCAAAATAAAAACTCACAGTATTGGTGAAGAACCCAACCGCCGTATGGTTGTGTCACTTGCAAAAGCAAACGAAGAATAAAAAACAATTCTATACAGTCATCTTTTAGATAAGATGACTGTATTTTTATTAATTTTTTTGAATATTTATGCAAAAATACTATTGATTTTTTCCATAATTTGTGGTTTAATATATGGTATATTGATGAATTTTTATGCAAAAGGAGATTTGACTGTGGAAAAGATAAAGGTTTTTATTGACGGCAGTGTCGGCACTACCGGTTTAAGAATACACGACAGACTTTCCGAAAGGCAGGATGTTGAACTCATCACCCTTCCCGAAGAAAAGCGAAAGGATTTAACATCAAGAGCTAATGCCATCAATTCGGCGGATGTTGCCTTTTTGTGTCTTCCCGATGCCGCATCAAAAGAAATTATCGAAGCGATTGGTGATTGCGACACAAAAATCCTTGATACATCAACCGCACACCGCACAAATCCTCAATGGGCATATGGTTTCCCTGAGCTTTCGGATAAATTCCGCAACAAAATCCTTACATCAAAGCGAATTGCCGTTCCCGGCTGTCACGCAAGCGGTTTTTGCTCGATTGTGGCACCATTGGTTGCAAATGGCATAATATCACCTGATTACCCCATCACAGCAACATCTGTAACAGGCTACAGCGGCGGCGGAAAGAAAATGATTGCCGAATACGAAGACGCTGAAAGACCTGTCGAATTCAGTGCACCAAGACAGTACGGCATAACACAGACCCACAAGCATCTTCCTGAAATGAAAGCTATATGCGGTCTTACATATGAGCCTTGCTTTTCACCAATCGTTGCCGATTTTTACAGCGGTATGACGGTTACTATTCCGCTTTTCGGCAGAATGCTCATCAAACAGATGACCGTAGCTGAAATACACAAACTGTTTGATGACCACTACAAAAATCAAAAACTGATTAAAGTTCTGCCCCTTGACTATGAAGGAATGATAGGCACAAACCAAATGTCGGGCAAAGACTCGATGGAAATAATCATCAGCGGCAATGACGAGAGAATTCTTATTGCCTCCTCCTTTGACAATTTGGGCAAGGGCGCATCAGGTGCCGCAGTACAATGCTTTAACCTTATTACAAACAGCGATGAAACAACCGGCCTGGTTGTGTAATACAGAAAGGAAAAAACTTATGAAACAAATAAACGGCGGCGTTTGTGCGGCTATCGGCTTTAAAGCAAGCGGCATACACGCAGGAATACGAAAAAACAAAACAAAAAAGGATTTAGCGCTGATTGTCAGCGAAAAACGTGCCGCTGCAGCAAGTACATATACACAAAATCTTGTTAAGGGTGCACCTATATATGTAACAAAAGCTAACATTGCCGACGGATATGCACAGGCAATCATATGCAACAGCGGCAACGCCAACACATGCAACGCAAACGGCATTGAAATTGCAGAGGCTATGTGCAATCTTGTTGAAAAACACACAGGAATTTCAAAGACAGACGTTGTTGTTGCTTCAACAGGCGTTATCGGTCAGCCTCTTGACATCACTCCCATCGCAAACGGTATGGACGCCCTGACAACCGCATTAAACAGCGACGGAAGTAACGATGCCGCAGAAGGAATTATGACCACCGATACCCGCAAAAAAGAAATCGCCTTTGAATTTGAAATTGGCGGTAAAGCCTGCCACATAGGCGGTATAGCAAAGGGTTCGGGTATGATTCATCCCAATATGGCAACAATGCTTGTGTTTGTTACATCCGATGTAAATATTTCTCCTGAAATGCTCCAAAAGGCTCTCAGTGCCGACATTCAGGATTCCTTTAATATGATTTCGGTAGACGGCGATACATCAACCAACGATATGGTTTCTGTCCTCGCAAACGGAATGGCTGAAAACCCCAAAATTGATAGCGTTGGCAAAGACTATGACACCTTCTGCGAAGCCTTATCTTCGGTTACCACCTATCTCTGCCGCAGTATAGCCAAAGACGGCGAAGGTGCATCAAAGCTCCTTGAAAGCCACGTCAGCGGCGCAAAAGACACAAAAAATGCAAAAATCATTGCAAAATCAGTTGTATGCTCTTCACTTTTCAAGGCGGCAATGTTTGGCTCTGACGCAAACTGGGGTCGTATCCTTTGTGCCATCGGTTACAGCGGTGCAGAATGTGACGTAACAAAAGTTGCAGTTGAACTTGCATCCGCATCCGGCAGAATTGCTGTTTGCAAAGGTGGTAGCGGCGTTGACTTTGACGAAGACTTTGCTAAAAAAGTTTTAAGCGAAGACGAAATCATTATCGACATCACCCTTGGCGACGGAGATGGCAAAGCAATTGCCTGGGGCTGTGACTTGACATATGATTATGTTAAAATAAACGGAGATTACCGTACCTAAAGAAAGGAACTTCCTTATGAATAAATTTCCAATTGCAGACCGTGCCGAAATTCTTATCGAGGCACTGCCATATATACAAAAATACTACAATAAAATTGTTGTTATCAAATACGGCGGCAACGCTATGCTCAACGAAGAACTGAAGGAAGCCGTTATGGGCGACATTCTTCTTCTTTCGCTTATTGGCATCAAGGTTGTGCTCATCCACGGCGGCGGCCCCGAAATTTCAGAAATGCTTGCCAAAACAGGCACCAAAACCGAATTTATTGATGGTCTTCGTGTTACCGACAAAGACTCCATCGACATTGTACAGATGGTGCTTGCGGGCAAAATTAACAAAAGTCTTGTAAACCACATCCAGACAAAAGGCGGCAAGGCTATGGGTCTTTGCGGTCTTGACGGACATATGATTCAGGCAGAAAAGCTTGACGACGTTCATGGCTATGTAGGCAACGTTACAAATGTTGACCCCACACCCATTCTTGACGTGATTGAAAAGGGCTATATTCCCGTTATTGCAACCGTTGGCTGCGACAATGAAGGTAATGTCTACAACATAAATGCCGATACAGCAGCGGCAAAAATTGCAGGAGTTCTTAATGCAGAATGTCTGATTTCAATGACAGATATCCGCGGTCTGCTCCGTGACAAAGATGATGAGGACACCCTTATCCCACTTGTTAAGGTAAGCGAAGTGCCCGAACTTGTCAGCGAAGGAATTATTTCAGGCGGAATGATACCCAAAATTGATTGTTGTATTGACGCTATCCGTCAGGGCGTGCACAAGGTATTTATTCTTGACGGGCGTGTTCCTCACGCAATCCTGATTGAAACCCTTACCGATGAGGGTATCGGCACAATGGTTATCTAAATCGAAAGGAGTGCATCCTTTATGCAGGATAAAGATTTGTCACGTGATTCAAAAAAATCCCGTCACAATGCTATAATAAGGCTTATTTCTGACAAAGCAATTGAAACTCAGGGTCAGCTTACCGACTTTTTGATTAAGGATGGCTTTAAGGTCACTCAGGCAACAGTTTCCCGTGATATCAAGGAGCTTAGGCTAATCAAAATATCCGACCGTGGCGACAAATACAGATATGCTCTCCCTGGCAAAGACACAGATGTTGACATCAAGGCACGCTATGCCGCAGTCCTTACTCACGCTGTAATTACTGTGCAGAGTGCGGGTAATCTTGTAGTTGTAAAAACCATTCCAGGCTCGGCTCAGGGCTGTGCAATGGCAATCGAAACTCTTGATTTTGACAGAGTTGTGGGCGTTATTGCAGGGGATGACACAGTTTTCATTGCAATGAACAGTCCCCGTGATGCAGAACATTTTGCCGACAAACTCACCAAAGCAGTAAACTGATTAATAGAGGTGTACTATGAACATAAAAGAAAAAGACCAAAACTATATAATGTCAACCTACGGTCGTTTAGACGTTGCTCTTGTTTCAGGCAAGGGCAGCACTTTGTGCGACTCCAACGGCAAAGAATATATCGACTTTGGCAGCGGAATTGCCGTAAACACCTTTGGTGCCTGTGACGAACAATGGGTAGCGGCTGTTACAAATCAGCTAAACACCATTCAGCACACATCAAATTACTACTACACCAAACCCTGCTCTGACCTTGCAGAACTTCTCTGCACCAAAACAGGTATGAGCAAGGTCTTCTTTTCAAATTCGGGCGCCGAGGCAAATGAATGTGCAATCAAAGCGGCACGCAAATATGGCACCGACAAAAGCCCTGAAAAGAACATTATTATCACACTAAAAAACAGCTTCCACGGCAGAACAATCACCACACTTGCGGCAACAGGTCAGGATGTTTTTCACCATCACTTTACCCCCTTTACCGAAGGCTTTGTTTATGCCGAGGCAAACAATATAGAAGATTTAAAAGCACTTGCAAACCCCAACTGCTGTGCAATTATGTTTGAGCTTATTCAGGGCGAGGGCGGTGTTCTTCCTCTAACTCAGGAATTTGTTGACGCCGCAAAGGAAATCGCGGCGAAAAATGATATGCTGATTGTGGTTGACGAGGTTCAAACAGGTAACGGCAGAACAGGTAAGCTCTACGCACATCAGCACTACGGCTTATCGCCCGACATCTTTTCAACCGCAAAGGGTCTTGCAGGCGGCTTGCCCATCGGCGCAACAGTATTCAGCGAAAGACTCGCCGATATTCTTCCCGCAGGCAGTCACGGTTCAACCTTCGGCGGCAATCCAATTGCGGCGGCTGGTGCAGTAAACGTACTCACAAGACTTAATGACGAATTTTTAAAGACCGTTTGCGATAACAGTGCATACCTTTGGACAAAACTCAAAGAAATCAAAGGTGTTAAATCCGTTTGCGGTCTAGGATATATGATAGGAATTGAAACCGAGACAGATGCCAAGGAAATCCTTAAAAAATGTCTTGAGAACGGTCTTCTTGTCCTCACTGCAAAGGATAAGGTGAGACTTCTTCCTCCCCTTAACATTACCAAAGAGGAGCTTGACAAGGGCATCAGCATACTTAAATCAGTAATCGAATCACTATAAAGGAGTAAAACAATATGAAACACTTACTTAAACTTTCAGACCTTACCTCTGATGAAATCACAGGCATACTTGACCTTGCCGACCAGCTTAAATACGAAAAGAAAAACGGAATTCCCCATAAGCATCTTGAGGGCAAATCTCTGGGCTTGATTTTTGAAAAATCATCCACCAGAACCCGTGTTTCATTTGAAGTTGGTATGCAGGAGCTTGGCGGCTATGCACTCTTCCTTAGTTCAAACGATTTACAGATTGGCAGAGGCGAGCCTGTTGAGGATACTGCAAGAGTTCTCTCCCGTTACCTTGACGGAATTATGATAAGAACCTTTGCACAGAAGGAAGTCGAAGACTTAGCAGAATACGGCTCAATCCCTATTATAAACGGTCTTACCGACTATTGCCATCCCTGTCAGGTTCTTGCCGACCTTATGACAATCCGCGAGCATAAGGGCAGCTTTAAAAACCTTAAGATGTGCTTTATCGGTGACGGCAACAATATGGCAAACTCCCTGATGGTTGGCGCAATCAAAATGGGTATGAGCTTTGCGATTGCCTGCCCCAAGGGTTATGAGCCCGACGCCGACCTTATGAAATGGGCGGCTGAAAACGGAGAATTCCTTTGCACCGAATCTGTTTGCGAGGCAGCAAAGGATGCAGATATTTTGGTTACCGACGTATGGGCATCAATGGGTCAGGAATCAGAGGCTGCCGACCGCAAAAAGATATTTGAAGGTTATCAGATAAATGCAAGCCTTATGAATGTTGCAAAACCTGATGCAATGGTGCTTCACTGTCTGCCTGCACACCGCGAAGAAGAAATTACCGCCGAGGTATTCGAAGCTCACGCAGACGAAATCTTTGACGAAGCTGAAAACCGCCTCCATGCACAAAAGGCAGTAATGGTAACCTTAATGAAAGACTAATCACGCACAACAAAACCCCTTGAAACCGAATGTTTCAAGGGGTTTTTCATAACCTTTTTTAGTTGCGTTTTACATTCTCAAGAATTTTTTCGACCTCGTCCTTTTGCAGTACACTAAGATAGGTAAACTTCTTTTCAAGAGACTTTTCAATCAACTCAATACCTTTTTCCTTTTCGCCCAAATCGCACAGCATCTGTCCATAAGCATAATATGGTTCAGGGAAGTGAGGTTCTTTTTCAAGAAGCTGTTCATAAAGCTCCTTCGCCTTTTGGGTATCACCAACTAACGCATATGATTCTGCCAGATTATCCATAATAACCAAATCATCTGAGTTATAATCAAATGCCTGCTTGTTAAATTCCAGAGCCTTTTGACCGTCGCCTTTTAAAACATACATAAGACCTAAATTCTGATAAAGATTGGTGTTTCTAAAATCAATCATTGCTTCCTCGCTCATCTCAATGGCAAGGTCAATGTTGCCGCACTTCCATTCACAAAGAGCAAGCATTGCCTTAATTCTCTTTTTAGGTGCAGGCTTTTTGGCATCAAGCGATGCGTGAGTGAGAATTGTTCTCGCAAGCTCGGGCTGACCGTCACGCAAGAGAATATATCCGTAATACCAAAGGCTGTTTGGTCCCAGCTTTCCGATACGGTTGGCAATGGCAAAACGTTTAATCGCACCCTGAATATCACCCTTGGCAAACTTCATCTTGGCGGTAAACGCCAAGATTTCTGGGCCTTTTAATATAATCAATCCAATTAAAACTATTAATGTAATTGCAGGAAACATAAAATCTTACCCCTTATCAGCCTAAATTATTTACTGTACGTGGATAAGGCAATACATCACGGATGTTGCCCATACCGGTAAGATACATAACCGCTCTTTCAAAGCCAAGTCCAAAGCCTGCGTGCTTTGTGCCGCCATAACGACGTAAATCAAGGTAATGTCCGTAGTCCTCGGTGTTAAGTCCAACCTCTTCCATTCTGGCCAGAAGAACATCCATACGCTCTTCTCTCTGGCTGCCGCCGATGATTTCGCCAATACCCGGAACAAGACAGTCCATAGCAGCAACGGTCTTTCCGTCATCGTTAAGACGCATATAAAACGCCTTGATTTCCTTTGGATAGTCGGTTACAAACACAGGCTTTTTGAAAACCTCTTCGGTGAGGTATCTCTCGTGCTCGGTCTGCAGGTCAATACCCCATTCAACGGGATATTCAAATTCCTTGCCGCTGTTTTTAAGAATTTCAACAGCCTCGGTATATGTTACGTGACCGAATTCATTTTCCAAAATATTATTAAGTCTTTCGATAAGGCCCTTATCAACGAAGTTATTAAAGAACGCCATTTCCTCGGGAGCGTTGTCAAGAACATATCTGATAACAAACTTCAGCATATCCTCAGCAAGCTTCATATCGTCCATAAGGTCGGCAAAAGCAATTTCAGGCTCAATCATCCAGAACTCTGCCGCATGGCGTGTTGTATTTGAGTTTTCAGCACGGAAGGTAGGACCAAAGGTATAGATATCGCCAAATGCCATCGAGAAGGTCTCGCCCTCAAGCTGACCGCTTACGGTCAAAGAGGTCTCCCTGCCAAAGAAATCTTGCTTGTAATCAATTGCACCGTCCTCGGTCTTGGGAAGATTGTCCATATCAAGTGTTGTAACACGGAACATCTCGCCCGCACCCTCACAGTCACTGCCTGTAATCAGTGGTGTGTGAACATATACAAAGCCACGTTCGTTAAAAAATTTGTGGATTGCATAAGCAATAACCGAACGCACACGAAAAACTGCCGAGAATGTGTTTGTTCTTGCTCTCAGGTGAGGAATTGTTCTTAAAAATTCAAAGCTGTGGCGCTTTTTCTGCAAGGGATAATCAGGTGTGCTCTCGCCCTCTATCATCACCTTGCCAGCCTTAATTTCAAAAGGCTGTTTTGCATCGGGAGTAAGTTCCAGAACACCTTCAACACGAAGTGATGCACCAACATTCAGCTTGCAAAGCTCGGCAAAATTGTCAAGCTTTTCGTCCTCGATTACCACCTGAATATTTTTGAAGAAGGAACCATCATTGAGTTCAACAAAGCCAAAGTTCTTTGACGCACGAAGTGTCCTTACCCAGCCGTTAACCGCAATGGTTTGTCCGCCTAATTCATTTGATTTTAAAAATACTTCTTTAATTTTCATTTCAAAACCGTCCTTAAATTAATTCCATAATTATCTATTATATATTATACCGAATATTTTTCTAAAAATCAACCATATTATGTATATATAATGAATTTTTTTGTATAAAATATTTTATATATTTACAGAAAGGCAGGGATATATAGTGAAATTCATCACAACAAGCACCCGAAATACCCCATACGAAACCTTTGACGATATAAAACGTGATTCTGACGCTGGCTATCCCCGTTTTGGCCCGTCATACTACGAAACCGCAAAAAAAGCTAAAAACACTAAAAAGAAGAGCTATTAGCCCTTCTTTTCGTTTTATTCCTTAATTTCCCTTCCGTTTCGGGCATCATAATGCAAAATCAGGCCACGCTCTGTAGCAATCTGCCACACGGGAATTGCCAAAATATTTCGATAACTCTCGGCAGTTTTACCTATATAATATCCTGGCTTTACGCTGACAATTCTGTGTGCTGTGTTCTTTTCAAGGCGGTCGCATTTCACAAGGTCAGCTAAGATGCTGACAACATTAAAATACGGGCTTGTTCCGCCTGACACGCTCATCCCTGAAATTATATTTCGCCCCGAAATGGCATAAACCCCCATATTGGATATATCAAACGAAATATACGCATCAAAAAACTCAGATTTATCTTTTTTCACTGTAAATACGGCACGTGTACCCTGGTCAACAAGATTAAAGCCGTTGAATTCATATGCCTCGTGCATCATACCAAAGGTCTTCATTTCATCCCGACAAAGCTTTTCGATGTTCTCAGGTGAAAAATCACTTACCGCACCCTGTGGCTGTGTTTTATAAAACTTAAATTCGTCACCCTCAACCATTAAGGTACCCATATCACTTTTATAAGTACCTGCACTCTGTTGGGTATATTCTTCGCCAAGAAATTTCACTATCATATCATGGTTGCTACCAAACATCTTTTCAATATAAAAGTTATAAATGTCGGGCGAGTCAGGAATCTGTACTGTCTCGGGAAGGTATATCATATTTCCGGCAAGAAGTGCGGAAACATTTTTAACCATAACCCGTTTTTCTTCCTTTTCATAATTTCTTGTGCCGGATAAAAAGCACAGCAGCATAATATTAATCGCCGCAAGCACAAAAATAAAAACCGTTTTCATTCTTCTTAAATCCATCTAAAATTCCCCCTGAATATCCCAAACCGCAGAGGTTTCATTGTCATCACCGTTATAAATATAAATCAACCCTTCGCTGTTTAAAGACTTTGCCGTGGGATTTTTTGCAAGATAATCCTTCACCGAAGTCAATACAGGAGAAATCTTGACAGCATCTTGGATTTTTTCAATAGCCTTTATATGCATCTTAAATTCCACAAGCATACCGTTTTTTATAACAGCCGAAACAGCCGCATCGTTACCCATCAAAACACGTGCACCATCTACAAAATAATCAAACTTCATACCATCCTGACTGAAATCTGTAATTCTCAGCTGGGCATGATGCTTTTCTTCTTTAACACCACTAAGATTGCTGATTTTCTCGATAACTTCCGAAAGCCCTGCAACCACCGAATATGCCGATGCCGAACCCGATGTGCCCGAAGCGATTGGTACACCTTCATTTTCGCCAAGTGCTTTATATTCAATCCTTCCCATAGGATGAAGGTTAAGACTGCCTGTTTCGCCAACATAAATCAGCGCTCCGTCGGTATTTTCATACTGACGCACGGTGTTTGGGTTATAACCGAATATATTTATCAGTCCGGTTGTTACTTCTGTCGCTTTGGTAAAGTTTATTCCGCTTTTATAAATACGCGGAACATCTATCACAATATTACTTGCCTCAACCTCGTCCGTCGGCACAACAAACAAAGGTGCAAGTCGATTTTTGTCACCTTCAAGTTCAAAGCCAAAACTAAACTCACGTCCGTTGCCAACCGAATCATCAATCGCCTTTTTAAAGACCTCGGTATCTGTTTGCATACTCAACCTTACAATTTTGCCGGTCTTTGCATCTTTAACATATACACTCAGCAAGGATTTTAACTCTTTGTCTGGCACAAACACAATTTCGCTGCAGCTTTCCAACGCACGGCTGAGTCCGCTGTCCTTCACGCCGTAAAACAAGCCCTCAAAGTCCGTAGTCCTTGGCGCCGTAAATTTCACATAAAGAGCATGGTCCATCAGGCAAGCCTTCCATTGTTCTTCATTTGATGCCAGAATATCTGCCGCCTTGACTAAATATATATCACGCATGGTTACATTGATTTTTTCGATAAGTTGTTTATAGGCATTATCCGATTTTTCTACAATTCTTCTGTCATTCTCCGAAATCACCAAAATCTTCTCGGGCTGCGAAAGCTGCCAGAAGGTATTCACAACATTCTGGGTTGTGTTGTCGGTGCCTTGTGAAAGCCCTGCAGTATTTTCTGCTCCCCAGAAGAATGTCCCGATTGAAACCTGACCCTTGTAAAGGTCAAGAACCGCCGACAAAAGATAAAAACAGCACACGCAAAGCAAAACTATAATCGTCGTTTTGCCTTTTTCAATCATCGCATTTCTTTCATCACGGGTAATTTTTTTCACAACAGCAACCCTCCTTCTAAATCAATCTCTTTTAAACCGAAAAAGGACGACCCAAAGGCCGTCCTTAAATTTGCTTAGTGCGACCAAACCAAAGATTTTTAGTCTGTCAATGATTTGATTAAGTCAATAATATTGTAATTATACTTTGTAACCGACAATTTCATAAGCTGAACATTTTCTCCGTTTTCAGCACGGACCAAAATGGTGTTTTCACCCTGAGCAAGTGTAATTGTGTTCATAAAAAGTCCTGAAGTGCCGATAGTAGTTTCGGACGCGGTTCTCAACACCTGAGACGCACCCTTTTCATCAATATATTTCATTTCGCTGTAATACTTTTCGTACAAATCGGTTTCAGGATTGTATCCGTAAAGAGCAACATTTGTACCCTCCTTACCATAGCCCGAAATAATATATGACTCATCAAAGGTTGAGTCCTTTGGGTTTTGAGGCTTTGTAACAACCACAAGACCTGTCGAATTGCCTGCCGCATCGACGGGCAATGTGTCGGGTGCCGCAAAAACTCCTATCTGTCCCAGCAGCAAAACTGCCACAACCAAAATAGCTATATAAATCTTTTTCATGATAATTCTCCTTACAGCTAAAATGCAAAAACAGGGATTTTCCCCACTTTGTATTTTGAGTATAACATATAATTGTTACAAAGTTATTACAACCACATTACAATTATCTAAAAGATTTTTTACCAAGTGAGCCATCCTGCTTTTAAAAGAACAAACCGACGGTTTTCTACATATACTGCAAATGGGAGCGTGATTTCCTTATGAAGATATTTATTGACCCGGGTCACGGCGGGCCCGACCCCGGCGCTGTGGGTAATGGTGTTACCGAAGAATTTGTCAATCTTAACGTTTCACTGGAGCTTGCAAGGCTTTTGCGTAATGCGGGCTATGACGTAAGACTTTACCGCACTACAAGCGACGATAATGTTCTTGCTGACAAAAATGCCGACCTGCGAAACCGTGCACAAACCGCCAACAACTGGGGTGCGGATTATTTTATAAGCATCCACACCAACAGCTCGACAAACCCCGCTGCAAGCGGTGTAGAGGGATACGTTTACCGCCTTGGCGGAACGTCCGAGCGTCTTGCACAGTCTATCGTTGACTCGGTTTCTTCCGAGCTTGGCTCCAGAAACCGCGGTGTTATGCAAGCAAACTTTGCAGTACTCAGACGAACAAATATGCCTGCTGTATTAGTAGAGCTTGGCTATCTCACCAACGCAACCGAAGCGCTAAACCTCAACAGTCCTGCGTGGCAACGTGCCGTTGCCGCCGCAATTTTTGACGGCATAGTAGATGCTGTAGGTCTGCCGCGACCTTAAAGAAATGATAAGGCAGGTTTTTAACCTGCCTTCAAATTATTCCGCTTTTTCTTCCTCCTGTAGCTCTGTCACAACTTCAGCAACAGGCTCTTCTTCTGCCTCGCCCTGAGTTTCAACATCTTCGGTGGGAGCTGGATTTTTTTCCTTTTGTTCCTCTTCCATCAGTTTTTTCTGCTCGGTTTTATATTCTTCCTCAACATAAACCTTAAGCGAGTCAGGCGATGTCTCCCTATCGGCAGGATTAACTTCTATCTCGTTATTTGTCGCACGATAAACACTGCCGGTAAGTTTTTCTTCTTTAATAATTTGCCCTTTGGACTTTACAACTCGCTTTGACGCCACACGATATCCCTTTGCGCCCTTGTTGATTATCTTTTTGTAACCGATTGGCAAGCCTGAATTTTCGGTTATCTCGGTTTCAGGCTCAAGTACAGCGGTTGTGGAATTCACAATTTCAACCTTCATATCAGGGTCTTTAACTCCCAGAAATTCACAGATAAGCTTTCTTCCATTTACGATTGCACGGATTTTTACCGGATATTCTGTGTTATTTTTGATTTTTAAATCAATATATCCTTCAGCAATTGTTGCATCCATCCCTGCAGGAACATATGCCACCGGCAGAGAGTGTGACGTACGCTGAACAATTTCAAGATTGGCATAAAGTGCCGCACAGTAAAGTGTTGACGAGGTCTGACAAATTCCGCCGCCAATACCCGATTCCACCTTGTTGCCTATGTAAACTCCTGCCTCCTTATATCCGTTGGCGGCTGTTCGTCTGCCTACGGTTTTATCATACGAAAACACATCCCCCGGCATAAGAATATATCCATTAATACGATTTGCGGTAAGATTTACATTGCTTGCCCTTGATGCCGAACTTGTCGAAAAGTCAGAGGAATATGACGCCATAACATCACGAAACAGCATCTCTTCAAGTTCTTTGGCAGTATGTTTTGGTTGCTGGGCCTTTACCGTAATGGTATATCTCTTCTCATTTGACTTCAGTGCATTTTTAAGCTCGCTTTTTTCAACAGTTATACCGCCCTTATGTGGGATGACAACAACCTCTCCGTCTTTAAGTGCATATTCTGCATCCTTCACGGGTTGAGTAAGCTCTTTATATAAAGCGTCCAAATCAACTTTTTCGAGTTCTGCATCTTCAACTTTCAGTTCAATCTTATCAATTTCGGGGTTAACCAAAGCATCAGCCATTAGCTCCAGAATTTTTTCCCTGTCAACCATTTTGCCGGGGTTTCCCTTAATAAGTGTTAAATTGTTGCCTTCAACCTCATAAGTTGTCTCTGTCATAGGAATTTCAAAATCACCTGCAACCTCACCTATAAGCTCCTCAAGTGCATTGGTGTCAACCCTTGCACAAATCGGAACCTCGGTTTTTTTGAACATCGCACCAATCATAGCAATGCCCCTGTCAAAAAATCCGCCTTCTCTGCCTGTTGCATAAACATCTTCCGCCATTTTTTCGCTGTTCAGCCTTGCACCAAGGTCTGCAAGCAGAATTTCTTTACTGTTTGCATCACAAACAAAGGTAACTTTGCGGTCTGCCCCGATGTTTTCAAATTCAATATCAAGACGTTTTTTTACATCCTCACGCGACAAGCCTCCCATATCAATCCCGGCGGTCTCAACACGGGGATAAACCCCCTCATATCCGGCAGAATATACAAAAAATCCCCCCGCAATCAAAACCAAGCCGCAAACTGCCGCAATCAGGGCAATTGCCGATTTTGATAACTTCTTTTTTTGCTTGGGAGCACTATCTTTATTTTTTTCACTCATCAGATTTTCACTCTCCGCTTATTCATATGTGCACCAGCCTTAATATATGCACCCTTAAATTCTACCATATAGTTAAAAAAAGTCAATATTTTTTCGATAAATATTTGAAATAAGGGGAATACTTTCTGTGAGGTGAAACTATTGAAGATTAAGGATTTATTCATACGCTTGCGCAAAACACAAGACCCTTCCGCAGAAATATCCGCTCCGCCTGAAAAAAGCGAAAATAATTCCGGTGAAAACAGCTACATCAAAAACAACATACGGAATAAAAACACCCAAACATACAAAACAGGCAAGGTCAGCAACATACTCTCGGATAATCTTTCCTTTATCGAGGACGCCTTTGAAACAAGTAAAAATTTTGATCTTGTTCTGCGCAAATTCAAGGTTAAGCTTAAGGACAGCTTTGCTGATGCCTTTCTTATCTTTTATGACGGCCTTGCCAACAAGGAATATGTCAACCGCGACATTATGAAACCCCTGATGCAGCAAGGCATTAATGAAATTCAGGGAAGCCTTGCCGACACCGTATACCAAAACCTTCTGACCCAGGCACCCAACACAATGCAAACCGAAATGCAAGCCATAATCGAGGCTGTAGGCTTTGGTAACTGTGCCGTCTTTGTTGACGGCTGCAGTTGTGCCTTTGTGGCGGACATAAAAGGTTGGAGCAGTCGCAGTGTGGGCAGACCCATTACCGAGGCAGTGCTGACAGGTCCTCAAGAAGCCTTTTGCGAGTCTGTAATGCCCAACATTGCACTTGTTCGCAAAATTCTTAAAGACCCCAACCTGATTGCCGAAAACATCACTGTCGGTCAAACCAGCAAAACCCCCTGTGCACTTATGTATATAAACGGTATTACAAACAAATCTCTTGTGGCAGAGGCACGGCGGCGGCTTAGTGAAATCGAGGTTGAATACATTTTTTCATCCACAGACATCGAAATGCTGATGGAAGAAAGTGCCCTTTTCCCCCTGCCCCAGCTACTCAAAACCGAACGCCCCGACCGTGCGGCGGCTCAGCTTTCCGACGGTAAGGTGGTAATTATGGTTCAGGGCAGCCCTTTTGTCTTGATTCTTCCCGCAACCGCCCGTGACCTTGCCGAAACAGCCGAAGATAATTATGTCCGCACGTCTGAGGCAAATTTTATGAAATTTATCAGGGTACTGGGGTGCAGCCTTGCTCTTTTACTGCCCGGTTGTTTCTTAAGCATTGTTCTTTATCATCACGAAAGCATCCCAACCGATTTGCTTCTTGCAATCGAGGCAAGCCGCAAGCAGATGCCCTTTCCCATAACCTTGGAGCTTATAATTATGATACTTGCCTTTGAGCTTATTAAGGAAGCCTCAATCCGCGTGCCCGACCCAATCGGCTCGACGCTTGGTATTGTCGGCGGTTTGATTTTAGGACAGTCGGCAGTAAGTGCAAATATTGCAAGTCCGCTTTTAATTATCATTGTATCAATTTCGGCTCTAGGTGCCTTTGCCGCACCATCCGCCTCAATCTCACGGGCGCTGTCGGTTTTGCAATTTGTGTTTATATTCCTTGGTGCAGTTGCCGGTTTTTTGGGTATAGCTTTTGGTCTGTTTTCGGGCACACTTTACCTTGCCTCCGTCACCACCTTTGGTGTGCCGTATATTTCAGGTAAGATGTCAGGTTTAACAGTCCCGCCGATATGGAAGCGCGAACTACGCCCAGATAATCTGCAGCCTCAAAAAAAACATAAACAGCCTCACATCAGCCGAAAATGGAAAGGAGACAGCCAATGAAAAAAACAACCAATCTCAGCAGTGAAATATGCTGTCTGTGCATTTCCCTTACCGCCTTTCGTATATTCACAAGCCTGCCTCTTATCTTCACGCAAATATCAGGGACGGGGGCACCGCTCTCGGCTCTTGTTTCAGGGGTTTTAGCAATTGTATTTGTCTTATTATGTTATAAAGGGCAAAGCCTTCTCAGTCTCACAAAAAATTCTTTCATAAAATGCACCGTTTCGATTTCAGCCCTAATATACCTCTTTGTATCGGCATTTTTTACCCTTTCCGAATTTTCACGCTTTACAAAGATAATCAGCTTTCCCACCACTCCGCTGTGGTTTATTTCGTTATTTTTTATAGTCGCCGCAACGCTTGGAGCATTTAAAGGAACATCCCCTCTGTTGAGAATTTGCCGTTATTTTATACCTGTTTTTTTAGCAGTTGTCTTTCTTATCATTCTGTCTGTTTTATGGAAGGCTGACCCCGCAAATCTGTTTCCGCTGCTTGGCAACGGGGCAACTGACACCTTCGGCAAAGGTCTCAGCGGAATTTTACTTTATTCCGATATACCTCTTATCTTCCTTATCGACAGACCGAAAGAATACAAAAACAACTTCCGCCGTTCTGCACTTTTGGGATGTATTATCGGGGTGTTGGTGTGCTTTTTTACCGTACTTGCCTATACCGTAAAAATCCCGTATCCGCTTTCTAAAAACGGTCAATTTCCTTTTTACCTGCTTATGAAAGAGGTCTACTACGGAAGATTCTTTCAGCGTGTTGACGCAATTGCGCAGTTAATTTCTGCCCTGTGGGGAATGTTTTCACTTTGCCTGCATCTGACTCTTATCACAAAAATCTTTAATGAAACATTTAAGGTATCTTCAAAGCCTGTTGTCCTATTCCCAACAGGTGCTGTCTTGTTCTTTTTAAGCATCCGCGGTACAATCAATATACTTCCAATACTCGTATTCTCAGCCGCCATTTTTGCAGCTGTTATCCTTTTCAGAAAGGGGGTGGGGCAAAATGAGAATTAAATTTCTTTTTCTTTTGCTTTTGCCGCTTTTTCTTTCGGGCTGTTATGACAGTCGGGAAATCGACGAAACTGCCTATATAGTGGCACTTGGCATTGACAAAAAATCCGAAAGCGAATATTCCTACACCTTTCAGTTTTCTTCCCCTCTGGCAATCTCAGGGGAAGGCAAAGTCGGTGATACGCCCGAGAAACAAGACGAGGGCGGTGAAGGAAAAAACTCCGCCGTACGTAATCTGACAATCAACGCCCCTGATTTTTATGTAGCAAAGAATATGATAAACAACTTTATGTCAAAAAACATTGATATGTCACACCTTAAGCTGATAGTGTTCTCGGCAAAGATTGACGAGGATACCCTTGAAAACCACTCTCAGCTACTCCTTCACGAACGCGAGGTAAGACCGCACACCACCATTTCTGTTGCGGCAGAAAGTGCGGCAGGCTATCTTGAAAAGGTCAATCCCGAGCTTGAATCAAACACCTCTAAATACTACGAGCTGATGTCATTGCGGTCAAACAATGTTTATGCACCAACCAAGCGTCTGCATGACTTTGTCGACGAACTGACAACCAAAAACAGTTCTGCCACATTACCAATTGCCGTAAGCGGCAAAAAAACCACCGACTTCCCTGCCGACACTTCTGTGCCCGAATGGATAAGTGCCCACCATTCCGCAATTTCAGTCGACCATTCGGTGCTTTACGGAATGGCATTGTTTAAGGACGGAAAGCTTACTTCTGCTATGGATGGTGACAGTGCAATGATTTATAACGTTCTTACCCGTAGTATCGAAAGCTGCACCATCACCATAAAAGATAAACACAACCCGTCAGCAACACTCAGCTTTCGCCTTATAATTCCTCAAAAAGCCCACTATAAAATCGACACAGGCTCAAAACAAATATCTGTCACCCAAAATCTGCAGGCAGAGTTCTTAGGCGGTGCTCTGCCAAAAGACTACCGCACAGAAAACGAGCTTTATTCTTATGCAAATTCTGTCTTCTGCCGCCGCATTAGCGACTATTTTAATGACCTTTCAAAAGAAAAAGGCACGGATATAATGCACATTCGCAATTGTCTGCGCAAGGATTTTACCACTTGGGACGAATGGAATTCTTTTAACTGGGATGGCTTCTACAAAAATGCAGTCTTCAATGTGAATGTGAATTTTATTTAGATAAAACAGAAAAGCACAAGAGCAAAAAATGCCCTTGTGCTTATATCACTGCTTACTTTACACGATATTCTATAAGCTTACCCGTAATATCCTCGTCACTTTTAATCAAAAATTCCATATAATTTGCCGCAGTTGCATGATACCTTCCGTCACGGGTCTTCTGCTCGGCAAGAACTTCAATATCCCTGCCCCTGAATGACTCATAAAAAGCCTTCTTCATTTCCTCGCCAAGAGCAATCATCCTCTGACTCCGCTCCTCCTTGACAGACTCTGGAATTTGATTGTCAAAGCTCGCCGCTGCCGTGCCCTTACGAACAGAATATTTGAAAATATGCATCTGCATAAAGCCGATACTTTTGCAGAATTCATAGGATTTTTCAAACTCCTCGTCAGTTTCTCCGGGGAATCCCACAATAACGTCGGTGGTGATTGATGTATCGCAGATTTTGCTCCGCAAAAGTTCAACCGCCCGTCTGTATTCATCAGCAGTATATCTGCGTTTCATACGCTTTAAGGTTTCGGTGCATCCGCTCTGCAGCGACAAATGAAAATGCGGACAAAGGTTTGAGAGCTTGGAAATTCTCTCCACAAATTCTTTGGTAATAACCGGCGGTTCAACCGAACCAAGTCGAACACGCTTTATGCCCTCCACCGAACAAACCGCCTCAATTACATCAGCAAGACCTGTGCCATCCTTTAAATCCTTGCCGTATGAGCCTATGTGAATACCCGTCAGCACAATCTCGGTATAGCCGTTTTGGGCAAGCAGAGTAACCTCCTCAATGATTTTATCCATAGCTCTTGAACGTACAGGACCCCTTGCATAAGGAATAATACAGTACGCACAAAAATTATCACAGCCGTCCTCAATCTTCACATTTGCTCGGATTCTGCTTTGCGTTGATACGGGGCACAGCTCCTCAAACTCCCTGACCTTCATGATATCACCGCAAGCAACCGTCTTTTTGCCCGCAAGTGCATCTTCAACAAGCTGGGGAAGTGTTTCCTTTCCGTCATTGCCCACAATGATATCAACCCCGATTTTTTCAATTGACTCAAGGTCGGTCTGGGCTAAGCAGCCCACCACCGCAATAACCGCATCGGGATTTTTGCGTTTGGCACGGCTTATTTGCTGTCTTGACTTTTGTGCACCGATTGAAGTCACCGCACAGGTGTTTATCACAAATACATCCGCCAAACCCGCCTCGGTAATCTCAAAGCCACTTTTTCTAAACAATTCGGCCATTGCCTGACTTTCATAAAAGTTGGTTTTACAGCCCATAGTAATAAATTTAACCGTCATATTTTAACCATCCAATTCACATTTTTGGTTTTTTGAACAAAGCGGCTTCGCCGCTCGCCGCAGGCGGTGGTCGTAGCATCAACGCTTTGTTTGCCCATGTGCATTTCGGCATAGCCAAAAATTTTGCTTGGGCATTAAATTTGTGTTTTATATATAATAGGAAATGCGAAATTTCCTATTATATATAAAATATTCATTGTTTTTTGATATAAATTTGTGATAAAATTATACACTTTTTTATTGACTATTGCAAGAAAAAATTATATAATAAAAAAGAAAATATTTACAGGAGGTAAAAATATGAAAAAATTTGATATCCTTTTAAACTCAACAAACGATGTAAAGGAATTTGTTAACGCTGTTACAAAGTACGATTTTGACATCGACCTCACATCAGGCAGATACGTTGTTGATGCAAAGTCAATCATGGGTATATTCAGCCTTGACCTCAGCAAGCCTATCACTATCGAAGTTCACAGTGACGATTGCGACGCTTTAGTTGACGAACTTAAACCCTACATCCAGTAAGAATATCCGAAATTTGCACGGGCAAAATTCCATCGTTCGGTCTTCTGTTTTTTAATAAACGGAACTTGATCGTGGATTTTTGTGCCCTTTTGCACGTTATACACTTATTTATTTATGGATAAAAATTATTTTATGTCACAAGCCCTGCATGAGGCAGAAAAGGCATACGCCCTGGGCGAAACCCCAATCGGTGCAGTTGTGGTAAAAGATGGCGAAATTATCGCCCGTGCCCACAACCTTCGCGAAACGGGAAAGAACGCCCTCTACCACGCAGAATTGTTATGCCTGGATGCCGCCTGCAAAAAACTTGGTGGCTGGCGACTTCACCAGTGTGACCTTTATGTCACATTGGAACCTTGCATTATGTGTAGCGGTGCCATAGTACAGGCAAGGATAAAAAACCTCTTTTACGGTGCAGATGACCCAAAGGGCGGTGCGGTTAAATCAATCGCACAAATCCCAACATTGGACAAGCTGTGCCACCACGTCAAAGTTGAAGGCGGAATTATGGCAGAGGAATGCTCCGACATCTTAAAAAGATTTTTCAGGGATTTAAGACAAGGCAATGTGACAACAATTAAGTAATAAATTAATTAATATATATTATATAGGAGGAATTTTTGAAATGAGCAAAAAATTCGTTTATCTTTTCAGCGAAGGCGACGCTTCAATGAGAGAACTTCTCGGCGGTAAAGGCGCAAACCTTGCTGAAATGACCAAAATCGGCCTCCCTGTTCCTCAGGGCTTCACAGTATCAACCGAGGCTTGTACTCAGTACTATGAAGACGGCAGAAAGATTAATGCTGACATTCAGGCAGAAATTATGGAATACATCACCAAGATGGAAGCTATCTGCGGAAAAAAATTCGGCGATAAGGAAAATCCCCTTCTCGTATCAGTACGCAGTGGTGCAAGAGCATCAATGCCCGGTATGATGGACACAATCCTCAACCTAGGTCTTAACGAAGACGTTGTTGAAGCTATGTCAGCTAAATCAGGCAACCCCCGTTGGGCTTGGGACTGCTACAGAAGATTTATCCAGATGTATTCTGACGTAGTTATGGAAGTTGGTAAGAAGTACTTTGAACAGCTTATCGACGAAATGAAGGAAGAAAAAGGCGTAACTCAGGATATCGAGCTTACAGCCGAAGACCTTAAGGTTCTTGCAAGCCAGTTCAAGGCTGAATACAAGAACAAGATTGGTAAGGACTTCCCCACCGACCCCAAGGAACAGCTTATGGGTGCAGTTGAAGCCGTATTCCGTTCATGGGACAACCCCCGTGCAAACGTTTACCGTCGTGACAACGATATTCCTTATTCATGGGGTACCGCTGTTAACGTACAGATGATGGCATTCGGTAATATGGGTGACAACTGTGGTACAGGTGTTGCCTTCACACGTGACCCAGCTACAGGTGAAAAGGGTCTTATGGGTGAATTCCTTGTTAACGCACAGGGCGAAGACGTTGTTGCCGGTGTTCGTACACCTATGCCTATCGCTGAAATGGCTGAAAAGTTCCCTGCAGCATTTGATGAATTCAACAAGGTATGTGCAATTCTTGAAGACCACTACCGTGATATGCAGGATATGGAATTCACAATCGAAAACGAAAAGCTTTATATGCTCCAGACAAGAAACGGTAAGAGAACAGCAAAGGCTGCTCTTAAGATTGCTTGTGATTTGGTTGACGAGGGTATGATTGATGAAAAGCAGGCAGTTGCTATGATTGACCCCAGAAACCTTGACACACTTCTCCATCCTCAGTTTGACGCAAAGGCTCTTAAAGCTGCAACACCTATGGGCAGAGGTCTTGGTGCATCTCCCGGTGCTGCTTGCGGTAAGATTGTGTTCACTGCTGAAGATGCAGAGGCTTGGAATGCTAGAGGCGAAAAGGTTGTTCTTGTTCGTCTTGAGACTTCACCTGAAGATATCACAGGTATGAAGGCATCACAGGGTATCCTGACAGTTCGTGGTGGTATGACATCTCACGCAGCCGTTGTTGCTCGTGGTATGGGTACCTGCTGCGTATCAGGTTGCGGTGACATCAATATGGACGAAGAAAACAAGAAGTTCACACTTAGCGGCAAGACATTTGTTGAAGGTGACTTCATTTCAATCGACGGCTCAACAGGTAACATCTATGATGGTATTATCCCCACAGTTGATGCTGAAATTGCTGGCGAATTCGGCAGAATTATGGAGTGGGCTGACAAGTATCGAACTCTCAAGGTTAGAACAAATGCAGATACTCCTGCAGATGCTAAGAAGGCTAAGGAACTCGGTGCTGAAGGTATCGGTCTTTGCCGTACAGAGCATATGTTCTTTGAAGCTGAAAGAATTGCTGCATTCCGTGAAATGATTTGTGCAGACACAGTAGAAGAAAGAGAAGCTGCACTTGATAAGATTCTTCCTTATCAGCAGGGCGACTTCGAAAAGCTCTACGAAGCTTTAGAGGGTAACCCCGTTACAATCAGATTCCTTGATCCTCCTCTCCACGAATTCGTTCCCACAGAGGAAGCTGACATCAAGCCACTTGCAGATGCACAGGGCAAGTCAGTAGAAGACATCAAGGCTATCATTTCTTCACTCCACGAATTCAACCCCATGATGGGACACCGTGGCTGCCGTCTTGCGGTAACATATCCTGAAATCGCAAAGATGCAGACAAAGGCCGTTATTCGCGCTGCTATCAATGTTAAGAAGGCTCACCCCGACTGGAACGTAGTTCCTGAAATTATGATTCCTCTCCCCGGCGACCTTAAGGAATTCAAGTATGTCAAGAACGACGTTGTTGCAACAGCAGATGCTGAAATCGCAGCAGCAGGTGCTGACCTTTCTTACGAAGTTGGTACAATGATGGAAATCCCCAGAGCATGCTTGACAGCAGACGCTATCGCAACAGAAGCTGAATTCTTCTGCTTTGGTACAAACGACCTTACACAGATGACCTACGGCTTCTCACGTGATGATGCAGGTAAGTTCCTCGATGCATACTATGATGCAAAGATTTTCGAAAACGACCCATTTGCAAAACTCGACCAGACAGGTGTTGGTCAGCTTATGGAAATGGCTGTTGAAAAGGGTACAAAGGTTAGACCCGAAATCCACTGCGGTATCTGCGGTGAGCACGGCGGCGACCCCGTATCTGTTGAATTCTGCCATAAGATTGGTCTTGACTATGTGTCATGTTCACCTTTCCGTGTTCCAATTGCAAGATTGGCAGCGGCACAAGCGGCTATTAAGGATATGAAATAATCCATTTAAAA
>JAZRNN010000005.1:0-8375 GCA_045648175.1 Clostridia bacterium | reverse complement strand
ATCTCATCAGTATTTCAAGCTAACTAAATCATACAACATTACGCCATCAATGTCAAGGAAAGGAAATCCGTATGACAATGCATTAGCTGAAAATTTCTTTTCTATTCTTAAAACAGAGTGTATTTACCGTACTAAACTTGTGAGCTATGAGGAGGCTCGCCTCCTCATACCTGCATACATACATTTTTACAATCATGAAAGGATACAACTAAAAACAAAACTGACTCCGCTTGAAAAACGAAGTCAGTATGTTGCTTAAAATTTAATATTTATGCCATAGGCACTCTTTTTTGTGCTGTCCGCACAAATTGGGGCAGTTCAAACTTTTGACAGTTTTTATAAAACCTCTAATATTGTTTATAATGTGTGGAACTTTGCAACGCAACCAATTATACATATAAAAATGCCTTTACAATTCAATTTCTCTTTGAGATTTCAACGAAAAGTCCGTTTCACAGAAAGTCGAGTTATAGGATATAGATTGACAAAAATTCTTTTTGGGTGTATTATTAATCCTAATACTTTTGACAGATTGGAGCATATACTATGACAGAATCACAAAACAGAACAAAAATAAACAATCAAAGCCTTGGCGAAGAAATTGGTAATTCCATCACTCACGGAATTGGCGCCATTCTTTCTATTATAGGTACAGTTGTTGCTATATTTTATGCCACTCTTTTTGGCGATACAATGAGCATTGTATCAGCGGCTCTTTATGGTGCGGGCCTGATTATTCTCTACACAGCCTCCACACTTTATCATTCGCTGACAAACTATACCGCAAAAAAGGTATTTCAGGTGCTTGACCATTGCTCCATATATATTCTTATTCTCAGCTCATATATACCTGTTTCGCTATCGCTGATGCGCGGAACTATGGGTTGGTTTTTGTTTGGTATTAATGCCGGATGTACAGTGCTTGGTATTACCCTTACATCAATTAATATGAAACGCTTTCACCCGATTGCAATGGTAATTTATCTTCTTATGGGCTGGTCAGTCGTATTTCTGGGAATCCCCACATTAAAAACACTACCTTCTACCGCAATATGGTTGCTTGTCTCCGGCGGCTTATGCTACACGGGTGGAATCCTTTTCTTTGCCCTTAAAAAGCCAAGATATATGCATATGATATGGCACTTTTTTGTTCTGGCAGGAAGCATTTTACATTATTTTGCATTTTTGTTTTATGCCCTGCCTTATCCAAGATAATTAATGAGGTGATATCCTGTGAAATTAGGAATTGTTTTTGAAGGTGGTGCCAGCCGTGGACTGTTTTCCTGCGGTGTTATGGATGCCCTTCTTGAAGAAAAAATCTTTGCCGACTATGTTATAGGGGTATCTGCAGGTATTGCATACGGAACATCTTATGTATCAGGGCAAATAGGCAGAAATCTTGAGCTTTCAGCTAAATACATGCATGACAGACGTTATATGGGTTTTCATCATCTTTTAAACCCTAAAAAACGTAGTTATTATAATATGGATTTTGCCTTCCGTGAAATACCCGAAAAGCTTGTGCCCTATGATTTTAAGGCCTTCATGCAAAGTCCTGTCAAGGCTGTTGCAACTCTTACAAATATGCATACAGGGCAGCCCGAATATATTGTTCTCCCAAAGGAAGACCGCGAAAAACACCTCCAAATTCTGTGGGCAAGCTGTGCTCTTCCTTTTTTATTTCAACCGGTGGATATTGACGGGGTTCTGTATATGGATGGCGGCATTAGTGACCCCATCCCCTACCGACGTGCAATTGATGAAGGCTGTGATAAAATTATCACTGTGCTCACCCGTGAGCGCAGCTATTCAAAGGGAAGCGAAACAGGAGCAAAAATTGCCAAGCTTGCTTTCATGAAATTCCCGAACTTTACAAAAGCCTTGGAGACGCGTTTTGAAAAATACAACCAATCCCGCCGTGAAATATTTAAGCTCACCGACAACGGGCAGATGATGACAATTATGCCGCACGATACCTCGGGTTTTAAACGTACCGAGCGTGACCCCGAAAAATTAAGGCTTATGTATGAAGATGGATATAAAACCACAAAGGCAATGATGGCTGAAATCAAAGAATATCTTAACGTTTGAAAACATAATATAACACCTCGTTTAATATATTTAAACGAGGTGTTTTTATGTTGAAAAAAATAGTTGCTTTATTATCTTTAATTTTTTTACTTTTATATATATCTGTTGTCAACTGTCTTGCTTTGTCTGCACAAAGTGCCATAGTTATGGATGCAAATTCGGGAAGAATATTGTTTTCTCACAATTCCCGACGTAAAATGGGAATGGCAAGCACAACAAAAATTATGACGGCAATAACTGCATTGGAAAATGCCGCCCTAAACTCGGTGGCAAAGGTTTCACCCAACGCATATGGTGTGGAAGGCTCATCAATGTACCTTGTTTTAGATGAACAGCTCACCCTTGAAGAACTATTGTGGGGACTTATGCTGGTATCCGGCAACGATGCCGCCACCGCTGTGGCAGAACACGTCTCAGGCTCGGTTGAAAAGTTTGCCGAGCTTATGAACGCTACCGCGCGAAAAATAGGGTCAATTGACTCAAACTTTACCAACCCGCACGGTCTTTCTGACGAAAACCACTACACCACCGCAACAGACCTTGCAAAAATAACCGCCTATGCACTGAAAAATCCAAAGTTCCGCGAGATTGTATCCACCCGGACAAAAAGCATCCCCTGGAAAGACCATGACTACAACCGCCACCTTGTAAACCACAACAAATTTCTTACCATGTATGACGGCTGTATTGGGGTAAAAACCGGCTTTACCAAGGCAACAGGCAGATGTCTTGTCACCGCAGTTGAAAAAAACGGAATGTGCCTTGTTTGCGTTACCCTTAACGCCCCGGATGACTGGAATGACCACAAAACGTTGTATGACAACGCCTTTTCAGAATATTATCCTCATATTCTTAAAACCGCAGGTGAACATATTGCATCTGCCGAAATTAAAAAAGGTACAGCAGATACAGTTACCTTAACTACCAGTCAGGATATCATTATTTCCGTTAAACCTGGTGAAGAAGCAAAAATCACCACGAAAGCAATACCTTTTGAAGATTTACAGGCGCCCGTTTTAAAAGGTGATGTTCTTGGAACTTTTATAATAGAAATCGACGGTCAACCAATGGGAGAATTCCCCTTAGTTGCCGCCGAAAATGTCGAACTAAAAAATATAATTTTTAAACCCGTATCAGGAAATCTCGGTATTTCCATCAAAAAAGTTTTTTGGGCGTGGATAACCTGCTTTAACTAAGCATCAACCTTGCATCTTCTGCAACTTTGATATTCCCATAAAATACGAAACAAGCAGTGTTACAATAGACAGCACCCAGCCAATGGGCCAGATAAGATACAGAAATGTAAAATTGTTGGGGAGAAAAGGATAAACCGCATAAACCCATACAAATCTGCTTATACACATAAAAATTAATGTTGCACCGGTAGATACACCAATAAGCAAACAGGTACACAAGGTTATCAACGAACCACAGGCACCCATCGCACTCACCGCAGTTGTTTGACCAGCCATTTTCATCACAGTCATATCTATAATATTGAACATCAACTGCATAACATTCATTATCTTAATCGGTATCGACATTGAAAGCAATCCCTTGGTTATTGACTCTGAAAGCATATCAACATTTTTAGACTTCATACTTATCTCTCCATAAGGCATCTTCTTTGATAGTATATCATATTACCCCAAAAGATGTTATGTTTTTTATAAATTGACTTGCACAAAAGATAGATTTTGTATGTAATACTATCAGTGATATTATGAATTTTTTTAATTAATCTTATAAAAGACCAGAGTGCACACCACAAACATACATACTATGAAATTGTAGTTTTCACAAAAGGCAGTGGCATTTTTCACGCATCAGGAAAAGATATTAACGTCTATCCCGGGAAAATTATTATTATTTTCCCCCAGTAAGTAACGATTTTTACAACTGCAACATCAACCTTTGTTCCATTCTTGCAAAAAGCGGTTACGCAGAAGATTATATCCGGTCTCAGTTTTAAAAAAATAATGGGCAAAACCCCAACCGAATTTTTAACACAAATCAGGATAAATCACACATGCTATCTTATTGATACATACAGACACTCACTCTCACTTTCTGAAATTACAGAAAAATGCGGTTACCCCGACTATGTATATTTTTCAAGAAGGTTCAAACAAATAACCAAGGTATCACCGCGAAAATATCTTGAAGGCACCTATAACTCGATTTTCTGTGAAACGGACTTTTTATTGAAATCTCGCAGAGAAATTGAATTGCGTTGAGCAAATATGTCCATTTTTTATGCATAGTTCGTGGTGTAGCAAATTTCCGCACATTATAAACAATATTAGAGATTTTATAAAAACTGTCAAAAGTTTTATAAAATCTCTTTTGTTTTTTATAAAACCGATTATAAAAAATGTCTGCTCTTTTATAATTTTGAACAGAACCAGTAAAAACGGACAATAGAAAAAAAGAGCCTCCTATGGTATAATGAAATGAAAACCATAGGAGGTATTTTTATGCCCAGAAGTTACAGAGACATAAAAGAATATGAAAAAGAAATAATAGAACTAAAATCGCAGGGATTAACAGAAAGAGAAATAGGAAATCAGTTGGGTTTTAGCAAAAAACAAATAAACAATTTCATTACGCGATATAATGCTAATCAACGGAAAATTGAAGCAGGAATAATTATCAAACCTAAAGGCAGACCGCGCAAGGATGGGAACACCTTACCGCCATCTATTCAGCAATTGAGTAAATTAACACAATTGCAATATGAACTTGCAAGAAAAGAACGAGAATTAAAACGATTGGAAATGGAAAATGAATTGATGCGGGATTTTCTCTCGCTCACAGAAAGGAAATGAGGACAAGTGTAAAATATATGGTTATCTATCACCACAAGGAAAAATATTCAATTAGTGAGATGTGTAAATTTTTTGATGTATCAAGAAGTGGATATTATGGATATGTGTCTCGAATGGATGTACCATCAAAAGATTTACCTTTAGCAGAGAAGATAAAAAAATGTCAGGATAAGTGTGGCAAGACATATGGTTATCGCAGGGTGTGTATTTGGCTTGAGAGGAAAGGGATACATCACAATCCAAAAACAGTTTTAAGAGTTATGCAGAAATACAATCTGTTGTCAGTTGTTAGAAGAAAGAAATATCGCAATTATGGAGAATATCTTCATAAATATCCTAACCTACTCAATAGAGCTTTCAAAGCAGACAGACCAAATCAGAAATGGGTTACAGACATTTCATACATTAAAACATCACAAGGGACAATGTATTTATCGATTATTAGAGATTTATTTGACAATAGTATTGTATCTTACAAAACCGGAACAGAACAAAACATAAATCTTGTACTGCAAACAATCCGAGAGGCAAAGAAAAAGGAAAAAGTCACTGCAGAGCTGCAACTCCACAGTGACCAAGGCTTTCAGTATACTTCACACGCGTACTTTAAGCTAACTAAATCATACAACATTACACCATCAATGTCAAGGAAAGGAAATCCATATGACAATGCTTTAGCGGAAAATTTCTTTTCAATACTTAAAACAGAATGTATCTACAGAGTAAAATTAAAAACTTATGATGAGGCTCGTCTCATCATAGATGAATACATCCATTTTTACAACAACGAAAGGATACAGCTAAAAACAAAACTGACACCACAAGAAATGCGATGTCAGTATGTTGCTTAAAATTAAATATTAACTACCATAGTAGCCTTTTTTGTGTTGTCTGCACAAACTGGTGCAGTTCAATAGTATCTCCGCCCTTTTTATAACGGTTTACCCGTTTACACAAATATTTTTTTGATTATATTTTGCCATATAAAACGAGTGTTGTAGGTTCTATATGGTAAAATATAGTGTGAACGGGTAAACGTTATATTATAGTTTTTCTGAATATGTTGACAAACATTTTCGGTTATGGTATAAAAAATTATAAAATAGAGATATATAAAAATTTGATTTAAGCATAGGTGGTTAAAGTTGTAATTTTGACCATTTTTTATTATATAAAATCAATTTCTATACGAAATCTCAACAATAAAATTATTCCACAGAAAATAAAGTTATAGGTGAAAGCAATTAGTATTGACAAATGCTGATTTATGTGTTATAGTATATAAAACTGAATATTGGGGGAGCTTTCAAAAAGGCTGAGAGGGAATTGTGCATTCCGACCCACGAACCTGATACGGATAATGCCGGCGTAGGAAAATATTAAAATTGCAATTTTCGGAGATTATCTTTTCAGATAATCTCCTTTTTTAATCTGACTCAAGTTCATTATTCGGTTAATTTATATTTAAGGAGTGGTTTTATGTCAAAAACCAAAAAAATTACTTTAAGTGCTGTTCTTATAGCGTTGTCATTTGCCTTGGTATTGGTATCCAAGCTGATACCTGCCCCCTGGATGCAGGGCGGTTCTGTAACCATTGCAAGTATGGTCCCCATTATTCTTGCTTCATTAGTCTTAGGAACAAAATGGGGCCTTGCCTGCGGATTTGTCTTTTCACTTATTCAGATGATGACAGGCTTTTATCCGCCCCCTACACAAAACTTTATAAATTTTATTGCCGTGATATTTCTTGATTACATTGGTGCCTTTTCGGTTCTGGGTCTTGCAAATTTATTTGTCAAATTAATGGGCAACAAGCTTTGGGCAATCCCTTTAAGTGGGACAATAGTTACCGGATTAAGATTTATAATGCACATACTCTCCGGCATTTTAATATGGGGAGTATATGCCGACACCAACAGCGTGCTTATATACGCACTGACCTACAATGGTTCGTATATGATACCCGAAATGATTATTACAACTGCTGTTCTTGCGGTTATTGCACCAAAACTTAAAGGGAAGTTCAGTTTCTGATATAAAAAGCATTTCTTCTACTTACTCCTTCAACATTACCTATTACTTCGAAAATCTGTATATGAAGGATTTTTAGAGAATAGCGAAGAGAAAAGAATAAAAATACAAAAAAAGACAACTTTTTATAAAAAAGTCGTCTTTTTTATGGCTTTCATGTTCATAATAGATGCAATTATTTTATGGCGATATGCAAACTTCGTTTGCGCGATATATTTACTTCGTAAATTCGATATGTTTTTCGCATCACTCAAAACTCGATATGATATAAATCTCGTTGCCGTACAGCAACATATCGCGTGCGTTAGCACATATCGTGTCATTTTGAAATATCGAAAATCTCGACAGGGATTTATATCGACGAAAAAAGCGCACTGAAAATTCAGTACGCTTTTTTCTGGAAGAGCCGAATGATTTAGATGCCATCGCTTACTATAAAATTATGTTTCATTGGACCAAAGCCTTTTCCTAAAGCAAGACCTGCAGCAAGTGCATCGGAGATATATTCCTTTGCTTTCTTTACAGAATCCACAAGGTTAAATCCTTTTGCAAGATTTGATGCTATGGCGCTTGATAAAGTACATCCCGTTCCGTGCGTGTTGGGATTGTCAATTCTTTTACCATCAAACCATACAAGCCTACCATTTTCACACAAAAGGTCATTTGCATCGTTTATACTGTGACCGCCTTTTAACAGAACGCAGCACCCATAATTTTTCTCTATGAATTCTGCTGCTTTTATCATATCTTCCTTGTTACTGATTTTCATATCTGATAAAATTTCTGCTTCAGGAATGTTTGGAGTTACAAGAGTTGCAATAGGTAATAATTTTTCAACCAATGTTTTTATTGCATCTGTTTTTATAAGTGCAGAACCGCTTGTTGCTACCATTACCGGATCTACAACGATGTTTTTAGCATTATAGAACTTTAGTCTATCCGCGATTACATCTATCAGCTCGCTTGATGATACCATTCCGATTTTTACGCTATCAGGGAATATATCTTCAAAGACTGCATCAAGTTGTTCTTTAAGAAATTCAGGTGTCGAATCTAAAATCGCTCTTACACCAAGAGTATTCTGAGCAGTAAGTGCCGTAATTGCACTCATAGCATAAACACCATTCATTGTCATAGTTTTAATATCTGCCTGAATACCTGCACCACCACTTGAATCACTACCGGCAATAGAAAGTGCGGTTTTCATTTTTGTCTTAAAACAAAAACTTCCGAAATCAGTTATATAATAATCTGAAATTTCTTTTATTTCTTTCTGTCTTGTCTCGTGTGAATCATAAACCGCCGCAACCTTAAATTCATCACCTTTGGCAGTTTTTATTGCGTGGAGAACATCCTCAAAAACCACCGTTTCGTCTTTGGCTGTTCCAAGATATTTCAGGGCTTGTCTGTAAATTTCAGGTGTTT
>JAZRNN010000004.1:0-20786 GCA_045648175.1 Clostridia bacterium | reverse complement strand
AGTTGCAGTATGCTCTGCACAGTCGCCTGTTGCGGGGACTATGGTAGAACCGGGCACGATTGTAACTTTGGATTTCAGATATGCTGAAGTGCGTGACTAATTTTAAGGCTGTTATATAGCTTAAGCAAAACGGAGGAACGGATTATGACTTTATCCCAATTATTGTCAGATGTCGAGATTTTATCGGTTCAGGGAAATATAGATGTGAGAATTTCAGGTATAGCCTTCGACTCAAGGGAGGTTAAGCCGGGAGATGTGTTTGTTTGTGTCACAGGTTACAAAAGCGATGGCCACGATTATGCAGAACAAGCACTTGAAAAGGGCGCCGTTGCCATAATTGCTGAAAAAGAGATGGAAGAAACAGCGGCGACTACTGTTGTTGTAAAAAACACCAGATATGCACTTTCCTGCGCTGCTGCCGAGTTTTATGACCATCCATATAGAAAGTTTAAACTCTTTGGTGTCACCGGTACAAACGGAAAGACAACAACAACCTATCTTGTAAAATCTGTTCTTGAAAATTGCGGACAAAAAGTAGGTCTTATAGGCACAAATCAGAATATGATTGGTAGTGAAGTTATTCCATCCCACCATACAACCCCCGATTCGTTAGAGCTTATGCAACTTTTTGACAGAATGGCAAGGGAAGGTGTTAACTCGGTTGTAATGGAGGTTTCGTCACACTCATTGGCGCTTGACAGAGTTGCATCCTGTAAATTTGATATTGGTACATTTACAAATGTTACTCAGGACCACCTTGACTTTCACAATACGATGGAGAATTATATTGATGCAAAATCAATACTGTTTAAGAAAAGCAATATTGGTGTATTTAATATAGACGACGAAGCATATGAAAAACTAAGCTTGGGTTGCAACTGCGATATACTGACTTATTCGGCAAAGGTAAAGGCTGATTTGTGGGCAAGTAATATAGAATATCGTGCAACCGGTGTAGAATTTGATTTGAACTATAAAGACGAAAACGAAAGGATTAGTCTGGCAATTCCCGGTGGTTTTTCGGTATATAATGCACTTACTGCCGCGGGTTGTTGTCTTGCTGCTGGGCTTTCGTTAAAGGAGATTGCTGACGGACTGAAAACTGCAAAGGGCGTAAAGGGCAGAATTGAGGTTGTTAATACAAACACCGACTATACGGTGATTATTGATTATGCTCATACTCCCGATGGTCTGCTGAATATACTTAATGCCATAAAGGGCTTTGCAAAGGGCAGAGTTGTGACATTGTTTGGCTGTGGTGGCGACCGTGACAAAACCAAGCGTCCGCAGATGGGCAAAATTGCAGGTCAATTGTCTGATTTTTGTATTGTGACAAGTGATAATCCCAGAAGTGAGGAGCCGGGGGCAATCATTGAGGATATTTTGATTGGAATGCGCGAAACAGACTGTCGGTATGCGGTGGTTGAAAATCGTTTTGAAGCCATTGAATTTGCGATTGATAATGCAAAACCTGATGATATCATTTTGCTTGCCGGAAAGGGTCATGAACCCTATCAGATACTCAAGGACAGAACAATTGTGTTTGATGAAAGAGAAATAGTTCTTAAGTTAATTGATTCTGCCGAGAATTAAAGATTCCAAATCCTTAAGGAGGGTGTAAATTGGAAAAAATGCTGACAATTTCACAGATTGCAAATGCCTGTGATGGAGTATTTGAAAACTGCAAAGGCGATACAATGGTTTCCGATGTGGTGACCGACAGCCGTAAAATAAGTGAAGATTCAGTGTTTGTTGCACTCCGTGGCGAAAAGTTCGACGGGCATAATTTTGTTAGCCAGGCACAAAATTCCGGTGCGGTGTGTTGCGTTGTTGACAAGGAATTTGATAATAAAGAAAACTTTGCCGTTATAGTGTGCGAGGACACATACAAAGCTCTGCGTGATATTGCAGCATATTATAGGCGTTGTTTTTCTGCACCCTCGGTGGCGATAACAGGCAGTGTCGGAAAAACAAGTACAAAAGATATGATTTCCTGCGTTTTGGAAAATAAGTTCAAGGTTCTTAAAACAGAGGGGAATTTCAATAATGAAATTGGATTGCCGCTTACTGCTTTCCGTATGAAAAAAACCGATGAAATTGCAGTTTTTGAAATGGGTATGAGTGCCTTTGGTGAGATATCAAGGCTTACAAAAATTGCGGCTCCTGAAACTTCTGTAATAACAAATATAGGATTTTCTCATATCGAGCATCTTGGCTCACAAGAAGGAATATTAAAGGCAAAGCTTGAAATTCTGGAGGGAATGCCTTCAGGTGACGGAACTCTTATATTAAATGGTGATGACCTGCTACTTTGGAAAACGGTGGGAACTGTACCATTTGAGACATTGACTTACGGAATTGAAAATAAGGATTGCGATATAGTTGCAGTCAACATAAAAAAAATGCCTGATGGGACAACGTTTGATGTGAAGGTGGATGGTGAGGAATATCATATTAAGGTAAATGCTCCGGGTGCACATCATGTATATAATGCGTTGGCGGCAATACTTACGGGCATAAAGTATGATATGACAATGGCCCAAATTGCAGAGGGTATAGCAAACTTTAGACCTCAGGGACTTAGACAGAATATAGAAATTCTTGAGAACTACGTAATAATTAAGGATTGTTATAATGCAAGTCCCACGTCTATGAAATCGGGCCTGGAGGTTTTATCGGTAATAAAGCCTAAAGATACAGAGAGCGAATTCAGGCGGGTGGCTGTTCTTGGTGATATGCTGGAACTTGGAGATTATTCTGACGAGGCTCACAAAGCGGTGGGTGGTTACACCTGTGATTATGACATAGGATGTCTTATTGCTGTAGGACCTCACGCCGAAATGGTGGCAAAGGGTGCGATTGAAAAAGGTTTCAGCTCGTCAGAAATTTATATTTTTTATGATAATAATGCCGCAAAGGCTCATATAATGGATATTCTGCAACCCAATGATGTAATTCTGTTTAAAGCATCACGTGGAATGAGACTTGAAGAAATAGCAGAATTCGTTACAGAGGCAGATGCAGTTTAAAAATCGGAGGATAAAATGATTAAATCACTTATAATTGCGTTAATTGGGTTTGTTGTTGCAGCGGCTTGTGGAATTTTTTTAATTCCCCTGTTGCACAGACTTAAATTTGGTCAGGAAATAAGGGAAGAAGGCCCCAAGTGGCACCAAAAGAAATCCGGGACACCCACAATGGGAGGATTTATATTTATCATTGCGCTGATTTGCGCGGTGATTTGCGGTGTGTTTGTGTATGGGATTGCCAGAGACAAAAACACCATTATGGGCATTACTGCAATAACTTTTGCGGCACTTGGCTTTGGTGCTATTGGTTTTATTGATGATTACATAAAGGTTATCCTTAAAAGAAACCTCGGCCTTCGTGCTGCACAAAAGTTTGCGTTGCAGATAATTGTATCTTTAGGATTTTCGGTGTGGATGGTAAGTGGAGGAATTATAGGTACAGATGTTGTTATTCCTTTTACCGATATCACGCTTAAATTACACTATGGTCTATACATTCCGTTGATTATTCTTGTTATGACTGCGGCAACAAACAGCGTAAATCTTACAGACGGTCTTGATGGATTGGCTACTTGTATAACAATTGTTGTGGGAATTTTTTACCTGATTACATCAAGTTTGGTGGGTACTACTCCGGTGGTTGTTTTCAGCTCGGCATTGGTGGGCGGTCTGGCAGGCTTTTTAATCTATAATAAATATCCCGCAAAAGTGTTTATGGGTGATACCGGCTCACTTTTCTTGGGTGGTGCTGTGTCTGCAATGGCGATTTATATGAAAAATCCGTTGCTCCTTTTGATAGTGGGGTTTGCATATGTTATGGAGACACTTTCGGTTATAATTCAGGTTGCATGGTTTAAAAAGACAGGCAAACGAGTTTTTAAAATGAGCCCTATACACCATCACTTTGAAATGTGCGGATGGAGCGAGGTTAAAATAGTAACAGTATTTTCGCTGATAACTGCGGCACTTTGCATAATAGGATTTTTTGCTTAACATAAATTAAAAACAGAAAGGTAGAACCTGTGATTATGAAACGGGCACGAAGAAAAACTAATTTAAGAAAACCGAATAAATTCGGCAAGGGTTTAATTAGATCCAAAATAAGTGACCTTGCAGTGACTACCAGAGGAGTGGATATTCAGTTTCTGGTGGCGGTATATATATTGCTGACATTCGGACTGCTTATGGTGTTAAGTGCTAGCAGTCCTATTGCCTATGCAAGTGAAGCTACAAATCACGACAGTTTTTACTACTTTAAAAAACAGCTTATGTGGGCGATTTTGGGCAGTATAGGTATGTTTATTACAGCAAACTATGACTACCGAAAGCTGAAAAAATGGGCATTCCCTGCTTTGTGTTTAAGTGTTTTGCTGTTGCTTCTGGTGCTTGTTCCGGGAATAGGCCGAAAGATAAACGATGCACGGCGTTGGATTTACATTGGCCCCATAAATTTTCAACCATCCGAGGTCGCCAAGATTACAATGATAGTGTTTTTCTCCTATAGTTTGTCAAAAAACCATAAGGAGCTTAAAAACTTCAGTGTATTTTTGATGTACATAGCAATTATCGGTGTTATGGCGATGATAATTATGATGGAGCCTCATTTCAGCTGTACTATGTTGATTGTGGCAAGCTGTGTGATACTGATGTTTGTAGCAGGTGCAAGGATAGCTCACTTCCTAATGCTATGCCTGCCTGTAATACCTGTCCTTATACTTGTGGTCGCTAAATCTCCCTATCGTCTTGCACGTGTACTTTCTTTTCTTGACCCGTTTGCAGATATTCAGGGCTCGGGTTGGCAGGTTGTACAGTCACTTTATGCTATAGGTTCCGGGGGAATTTTCGGGGCAGGGCTTGGACAAAGCAGACAGAAATATCTCAATATTCCCGAACCTCAGAATGACTTTATATTTTCAATTTTAGCCGAGGAATTCGGACTTCTTGGGGCAGTATTGGTTATGTTGATGTTTATATTCCTCATTTCAAGAGGTATAAAAATTGCACTTAAAGCTCCTGACCTTTTTGGAACGCTTTTGACAACGGGAATTATCGGGCTTATTGCAATACAGGCATTGGTTAACATTGCGGTTGTAACATCGTCAATACCGGTAACCGGTATGCCTTTACCATTCTTCAGTTATGGAGGTACGGCTCTGGCGATAACTATGGCTGAGATGGGCATTGTGCTGAATATATCAAAACATTCAAAATAAATGAAAGGTCGGCATCTGAATGAGAATTTTATTTGCGGGCGGCGGAACAGCAGGGCATATTAACCCTGCTGTTGCGATTGCAAACTATATAAAAGAGCAGGAACCCGATAGCGAGTTTCTGTTTATAGGCACCGAAAGAGGAATGGAGAGTACTCTTGTTCCCATGTCGGGATATAACATAAAATTCATCAAAATACACGGGTTTGAACGCAAACTCAGCTTGAGAAATATTAAAACAGTTGGCGAGATTTTTGACGGTATAGGACGTGTCAGAAAAATTATAAAGATATTTAAACCTGATGTGGTGGTTGGTACTGGCGGGTATGTTACAGGTCCTGTACTTTTTACTGCAGCAATGATGAAATTGCCCACCCTCATTCACGAGGCAAATGCTTATCCCGGAGTTACCATAAGAATTTTGTCACGTTTTGCGGATGTTGTGGCTCTCAGTATGGCAGAGGCGGCGGCTTTTGTGCCAAAAGCACGTCGTATCGAGGTGACGGGAAACCCTGTGCGACCTTCAATCCTAGCTGAAAGTCAGCCATCTGCAAAGGCGAAACTGGGACTTGGAGATAAAAAGGTTATTTTGATATATGGCGGTAGCCTTGGTGCTGAAAAAATTAATGAGGTTGCAGTTGACTGGATATCACGGATTGCTGCGGATGACAAGTATCAAATAATTATGTCCACAGGAAAGAACAATCAGTATGAAAGAGTAATGAGTCGTTTTAAATATAACGGTATAGACCTCGAAAAGTATGAAAATCTGAGAGTTTCGGAATATATATACGATATGGATTTGGCTCTTAATGCGGCAGATTTGATAATTGCCCGTTCGGGTGGGTCGGTAAGTGAAATGACTGCCTTGGGTAAGGCGGCAATTTTGATACCATCACCATATGTTGCAGGAAATCATCAGGAACACAATGCTCGAGCTGTTGAAAAATCAGGAGGAGCTATTGTAATCCGTGAAAGTGAGCTTTGCGTTGATAAGCTGGCGTCGGCTGTCAGCCATATTCTTGAAGATGACGGTGTCCTTGAAAAAATGAGTCGTGGCTCAAAAAGCATTGGTATTCCCGATTCCACAAATCGTATATACCAAATATTAAAAGGATTAATAAAATAGCAAATTGATGTAACACCAATTTTGAAGAATTACATAGTATGTAGGTATACAGAATGTATTCTATCCGGAGGTGTTACGGTGAGCAGACTTTTAATTTGCGGAGGGAAAAAGCTTAGCGGCGAGATTGAAGTTCAGGGCTCAAAGAATGCAGTCCTGCCGATTCTGGCCGCAACTATTTTAAATGAGAATAAATCGGTTATACATAATTGTCCTGAACTGGCAGATACATCTGCAGCCCTTGAAATTATAAGACAGCTTGGGGGCAGAGCTGAATTTTATGACCACACGGCAATAGTTAATACCGAAGATATACAAAAGTACGAGATTTCAAATGAACTTATGTGTAGTATGCGGTCATCCGTGCTATTTTTAGGGCCTTTGCTTGCCCGCGCAAAGAGGGCGGTTATATCCTATCCCGGGGGATGCGATATAGGGCTTAGACCTATTGATTTGCATATTAAGGCGTTCAGGCAGCTTGGCGTAACTGTTGAGGAAATTGGCGGAAATATTTATTGCAGATTGGATAAAATAATTCCTGCAACCATAAATCTTTTATTTCCAAGTGTGGGGGCAACTGAAAATATTATGTTGCTGACGGCAATCTCAAATGGCGAAACGATAATTACCAATGCAGCTCGCGAACCTGAGATTGTTGACCTGCAGAATTTCCTTAATGCAATGGGTGCAAAAATTTCCGGTGCAGGTTCTGAAATAATTCGCATAATAGGTGTTGAAAAATTACAAAAAGTAGAGTATAATATAATTTTCGACAGAATTTTTGCAGCTACCTGTGCTTGTGCGGTTGCATGTTGTACAGGAGATGTTGTTCTTAAAAACGTTGATGCAGAGCATATACGGCTTATTCTGTCGATGCTCAGTGACTCAGGTTGCAATATCAGTAACGGAAAAAACCATATACGAATTCAGTGTTCTGACAGACCAAGGGGACTTGGCAAGATTATGACATCGCCTTACCCCGGCTTTCCTACAGATGCTCAGGCATTGTTTATGTCGGCTCTTGCTACTGCAGAGGGCACAACAGTTTTTGTGGAGAATATCTTTGAAAGCAGATACAAGCACGTGCCAGAACTTATAAAAATGGGTGCAGACATAATTGTTGACGGGCGTCTTGCGGCAGTTACGGGATGCAACTATATTCAGGGAGCAAAAATCTGTGCAGGAGATTTGCGTGGCGGTGCGGCATTGGTGATTGCTGGGTTGTCTGCCATCGGAGATACAGAAATTTCAGGGGTTCATCATATTGACCGTGGATATGAACATATTGAGAATGTGTTTGCGTCCCTGGGGGCGAGTATAAAACGAAAATGACAAGTTGCTATGCATTAGCATAGCGGCGTATACGGACAAGCCTGACGAAAGGAGAATATTCGGTGAAGATTGCAAAAAAGTCTAAGAAGTCTAAAATCAGGAGTGCGGCGGTGCTTGATGATAAAAACAATATCAAACGTGATATGTTGAAAAAAAAACGCAAAACCCGTATAAAACGACGTCTGACAATTTTTGTTTTTCTGCTTGTTTGTATTGGGTTGATTGTGGCTGTGCTCAAAGCCCCGTTCTTCAATGTAAAAACCATATATAGTGTGGGGCAGCAATCAATGACCGAGGAGGAAATCCTGAATCTCGCCAAGCTTCAAACCGGTAATAATATTTTTGTAACAAATATCCGGGCAGTAAAAAAACGACTTACGGAAAATCCGGAGATTGCCGAAGTGAATGTCCGCCGGGTTTTCCCTGATAAAATTAAAATTATGGTTAAAGAGGCAAAGCCTGTTGCATATGCCGAACACGAATCGCGTTTTTTGATGATTGATTTGTGGGGGAAGATTATAAAGGTTATCTCTGGCGAGGAAACCGCAGAAGTTCCTGCGATTGCACGAATTGAGGGTGTTGAAATTGCATCAGCAGAGCCTGGTGAGAGGATAACTGCCGAAGGCGATGCAAGGGCGGGCAAGATGTTTGAATGTATGGAAATTCTTGCCGAGCTTGAGATGCTTGACAAAATAAACTATATTAATTTTTCTGATTTGTCGGACCTGCAGTTGGATTATGAAAATCGTTTGTATATGCTTTTAGGCAGTTATGACAATATGGATTACAAACTGAAATTCAGCAAAAAGGTTATTGACGAAAACATATCTGAATATGAAAAGGCGTTGTTTGACTATCGTGGTGACAAGCTTTATGTAGGACCACGTGAAACTCCACAGGATAAAGCGGAAGCTGTTCAGCCGGATGCTGAAGGTAATGAAAATGAATCGGTAGAAAAAGTAACGGAGAATGAGAATAAGACTCCCGAAAATGAAGAAGCCATAGAAAATCAATAAAGAAGGATGCAAAATAAAATGAGGATTAACAAAAAGCAAAAATTCCAGATATCAATGGCGGTGATGGTTTTTATTGTGGTATTTGCCATAACATGGCAAATTAAAGGCGTAAGAAAAACCAATGCTGTTGCGGGACAGATATCAAACCGAGTTGAAACCCTACAGACAGATTTGAAAACTGAGATGGAAAAGAATGAGGATTTGCTTCAGCAGATTGTGCAGCTGCAGAACGACCTTGCAAAATATAGAGAACAGGTGTCTGAAAGCGGCGGTGCCACAAAGATTTTGAGGGATGAACTTAAGCGTGCCGAAACAATTGCAGGACTTACCGATGTTGAGGGCAGCGGTATTATTGTTGTCATTAAGGATGGTGCGGTACAAAATTCCAACTCGGTTTTGTATAATGACGGTTATGGAATTGTACACGATACCTACCTGCTTACTATTCTTAACGAACTGCGTGCATCAGGTGCAGAGGCACTTTCGATAAATAATGAAAGAATTTTGGCGACCAGTGAGATACGTTGTGCAGGCCCCACAGTAAGTATCAACAATACAAAACTTGCGGCACCCTTTGAGATAAAGGCGATAGGTAATCCCGACACACTGGAGAATGCATTAAGGATGCCCGGCGGAGCCATTGATGAAGCGGGTTTTTACGGAATTGATGTGACTATAAAAAAGAGCAACAAACTGCTTATAAAAAAATATACAGGTGCAGGAACATTTAAGTTTGCACAAGCGGTTGAGCCGGAGGTGACAGAATAATGATATATATTGCAGCGGGAATCTTAGGAGTTTTGATGGGTTTGATAATTCCATATAACCTAAACTCATCGGCGCTTATATATGTGGCGGTTGCCATTGTTGCCGCACTTGATTCGGTGTTTGGCGCATTGCTTGCGAACCTTAACAAAAAATTTAATCTTAATGTGTTTATGATGGGTCTTGTATCCAATGCCATTCTTGCAATGCTGCTCACGTATATGGGAGACCTTTTAGGTATCAATCTTTATTTTGCGGCAATTATTGTTTTTGGTGTAAGAATATTCAATAATATGGCATCAATTCGCAGAATTACAGCAGATATATATTTTGAACGCAGAGCAAGGGAAAAGGAGCGTATTGCCCGTCTTGCCCTGAAAGAGGCGACTTCTGAACACAAGGAAGAAAATAAGGAGATAGAAAAAACTGAAAAAGACGATAAATGCGAAGAGTAACGCCGTATTTTTAACTAAACCTTTTAAAATAAAGTGTTTTACTCTTGACAGAATTAAAATTAAATGCTAAAATAAAATGTATATGTGGGAAAGTGTCTTTTTATCATTATTGATAAAGACAAATTTAGTTTTTACATATAAAAACAGAATATAAAAAGAGCGACAAAAATTGATTATTTTGACCTTTGACAGATATTTGTCCGTATGCTTTACGGACAAGCTCGATTAAGGATAGGAGGAATTATTGTGTTTGAGTTTGATACTGAAACAGCAGGCCCGGCTAAAATAAAAGTTGTCGGTGTTGGCGGCGGCGGAAACAACGCTGTAAACAGAATGATTGAAGCACAAGTTCAGTGCGTTGAATTTATCGCAGTGAATACAGATAAGCAGGATCTGACACTTTCTAAGGCTACACAGAAAATTCAGATTGGTGCAAAGCTCACCAAGGGACTTGGCGCAGGTGCTGTTCCTGAGGTTGGTGCAAAGGCGGCAGAAGAAAGCCGTGACGAAATTGCTCTTGCAATTCAGGATGCAGATATGGTGTTCGTTACTGCCGGTATGGGCGGCGGTACAGGTACCGGTGCGGCTCCTGTGGTTGCAGAAATCGCAAGAGAACTGGGTATACTTACAGTAGGTATTGTTACCAAGCCCTTCTGGTTTGAAGGTGCAATACGTGCAAAGAATGCCGTGGCAGGTATTGAAAACCTTAAAAATTCAGTTGATACTTTGGTTGTTATCCCCAATGACAAGCTTCTTGAAATTGCGGAGACTAAAACCACTTTGACAGATTCTTTTAAGGCTGCAGACGACGTTCTTAGACAGGGTGTACAGGGTATATCTGACTTGATTTCAAGACCGGGTCTTATCAGTCTTGACTTTGCTGACGTTAAGACTATTATGAAAAATACAGGCTATGCTCATATGGGTATCGGCAAAGCCACAGGCGAAAATCGTGCTCATGATGCGGCAGCAAAAGCTATCAACAGCCCCTTGCTTGAAACATCCATTAAGGGCGCCAAGGGCGTCATCCTCAATGTTACCGGCGGCAGCAATCTGGGTATTCTTGAAATTCAGACAGCTTCACAGCTGATAACCGAGGCGGCAGACGATGATGCAAACATTATTCTTGGTGCAATCATTGATGAATCTTTGGGTGATGAAATTCAGGTTACGGTTATTGCTACTGGTTTTAAAGGTGCAAATGGCCCTGCTCCTGTAAAGGCAAAGCAGGAAAGTGAAGCAAAGGAAGAAACTTCACTTTTTGCAGATACAACAGCAAAAGGAATTTTTGAATCAATGATGGAGGAAATCGGCGAGAAAAAGGCAGAGACAGCATTTGAAGATGAGCCTGCAGCTCCCGTATTCTCAACACCTGAGGAAAAGACAAATTTCTATACAAAAGCAAACAAGGTAAGCGAAGATGACGGAATTGATGTTCCCGTTTTCCTGCGTAAAAATCAGGAATAAGTCTGATAGTTTTATTATTTAACATAGGCATTTAGGAGGAAATTAAAATGCAAACAACTTTGATTATTATTCATGTTATTATTTCTATACTTCTTATCGCAAGTGTTCTTATGCAGCACGGCAAGCAACAGGGTCTTTCAGGCGCTATTGCAGGCGGAGCTGAAACCTTCTTTGGTAAAAATAAGGGAAGAACAATTGACGGAGTTCTCAAAAAGGTTACAGCAGTACTTGCCGTTCTCTTTGTTATAACTTCAATTGCTCTTGCTGTATATTCAACAAGAAGCACCGAGGCTCCTGTTGTAGAAAATGCTACAGTGCAGACAGAAACAACTGCTGAATAAGCAATAATCACTTGTTATATCAACCGCTCCAACAACACGATGGAGCGGTTTTTGTATCATAAAATAGAATTAACATTTTCGGGATATACTAATAGAAAAGGAGGGAAGAGGTAACTTTATGTAAAGCTGCCGTTGATTATGAAATTTATTGACCTTTTAAGTGCTTATCATATAATGCCTCAGTTTCCGCCTGGAGCGGTTCGTCAGGCAGAGAAAATGCCCAAAACAGTAAGTGCTGATGATTTGACAGGACGTATAGATTTAACCGATAAGTTGGTTTTTACCATTGACGGTGATGATGCCAAGGATTTTGATGATGCGGTATCTGTGGACATTCTTGAAAACGGCAACTACTGTCTTGGTGTGCATATTGCCGACGTAACCCATTATTTAGCCGAAAATTCTCCGCTTGACCGTGCGGCGTTCTCACGTGGGACAAGTGTATATCTTATTGATACGGTTATTCCAATGCTGCCATTTGAACTTTCAAACGAGTTGTGCAGTTTAAAACCTAATGAAGTTCGCCTTACTGTTTCGGTATTTATGGAAATAACACCGCGTGGCAAGGTGAAAAGTTATGAAATAAGCAAAAGTTTTATTAAATCTGTTGCCAGAATGACATATGCAAATGTGACAAAAATTTTAGAGGGCGATAAAGAACTATGTAATAGTTATCAGGAGCTTGTTTCGGCTTTGCAGATGATGAAAAAGCTGGCGGGTATACTGAATAAGAAGCGTGTTTCTGAAGGCTCAATTGAGTTTGAAACTCACGAGTCAAAAATAAGCCTTGATTCAAAGGGTGTGCCCATTAATGTGGAAAGATACCCGATAACAATCTCCAATAATATTATCGAAGAATTTATGCTTATATGCAATGTAACTGTGGCAAAGCATCTGACATCAAAGGGGTTGCCGTGTGTATATCGTGTTCATCAAAGACCTGATATGTTGCGACTTGAACGCCTTGCAGAAATTTTGCCGATGCTTGGTGTAGATTTCCCTTTCAGTACCGATATGAAGCCAAAAGATTTTCAGCGTGTACTGGGCAATGTTGATGGCACTGACCTTAAAGAAGTGGTAAGCTATTTACTTCTTCGTGCAATGGCTAAGGCTAAGTACAGCGAGAACAATGCCGGACATTTTGGGTTGGGCTTTGATACCTATTGCCATTTTACATCGCCAATAAGGCGTTATTCTGACGTGGCTGTACACAGAATTTTAAAGGAGAGCTTGAATGGTGAAGTTTCTGCAAAGAAAAAGGAACATTTCAGGGAGGTAGCTGTAAGCTCGGCAGTTACGGCAACTGTGACCGAAATCAACGCAGCAGAGGCAGAAATCGAATGGAAGTCTGTGAAGAAGGCAGAATATATGCAGGATAAAATCGGCGAACGGTATGAGGGCATTATTACGCACATATTGTCATCAGGATTTTTTGTAGAGCTACCCAATACTGTGGAGGGATTTGTGCCGGCAAGAGCGTTGGAAGACGATATTTATATTATGACAGAAAACGGAATTGCTATGTCGGGGATGAAGACAAAGCGGACATTTACTGTGGGTGACAGGGTTAAGGTTAAGCTTGCCGCTGTTGATGCAGAGAAACAGTATATAGATTTTGATATTGTGGGGATGTCAAAGCTTCTTCCGTCGAGGCGAAAGTCTAACCGCAAGGATGGAGTCGGGAAAAAGGAAAGACAGATTTTAAAGGAGATAACCGATACACAAAGGGAAGAAAAATCAGAAAAGATAGCCACACAGCGAAAGGCTGATGAAGAAAGAGTTGTTTTTGAAAATGCAGTTATCGCAACGATTTATGATATGATATCGGCAAAGCATAAGTTCAGTCGTGATGAAAAAAGGTTTGTAGGTGTTACGCTTAAGGATATGGCGGCAAGGCTGGCAAGCCCCGTAATGTCTGCAAATTTATATGAAAGTTCAGATTTTACACTCAAGGCTATGCTGATTTCTGCATCAATAAATGTGAAAAATACAGTTGAAATTTTGAGTGATAGTTTTGGCTTTGAGGACGAGACTATTGCAGAAGATGCGGCGGAATATTCCTGTGCCGCACTCAGACACCTGGATAAATGTCTTAAATATGAAGGCTTTAATTACTCAAAGAGACAAAAAGAGTATATTTACATCGCTCAAAAGCTACAAAAGAGAAGGGAAGAAAAGGTATGAAAACAGTTTTAATTACGGGTAGTTCACGGGGAATTGGCCGTGAAACTGCAAAAAGATTTGCCCAAAATGGTTATAATGTAGCGATAAATTACAACAACAGCAAAAAATCCGCTCAAAAGCTGTGTGATGAAATAAGGGCTTTAGGAGGCTTGGCTGAAATATTTGAGGCAGACATTTCAAGCGTATCTCAAACAGAAAAAATGGTGGAGAGTGTTTTCGCAAAATTCGGTGGGATTGATATTCTTGTAAACAATGCGGGAATTGCTCTCAGTCAGGGATTGTTTACTGACTTTTCGGATGAAGATGTAAGAAAAATTTTTGATACCAATGTTTTTGGAATGATGAATTGTTCAAGGGCGGTTATCCCTTATATGGTAAGGCAAAAATCAGGCAAGATAATAAATGTGTCTTCAATCTGGGGTATATGCGGCGGCTCCTGTGAGGTGATTTATTCATCGGCAAAGGCGGCGGTTATTGGCTTTACCAAGGCGTTGGCAAAAGAACTTGCACCATCGGGAATATACGTAAATTGTGTTGCACCTGGAATGATTGATACAGATATGAATGCTCATTTGTCGCAAGAGGATATGGATGCATTTTGTGAGGAAGTTCCTCTTGGCAGAATAGGATTGCCCGCTGATGTAGCTGAAAGTATTTTATTTTTGGCATCAGATGGTGCCAACTACATAACAGGGCAGACATTAGCTATCGATGGAGGAATAATTTAAAAAATAAGCGGATGTGTTTATCACATCCGCTTAAAACTTTGTTAAAAATTCAGAAGTTGCATTGCTATAACAAAGTAGATAATCAACGAAATAGCATCAACAATTGTTGTGACAAACGGACTTGCCATAACTGCCGGGTCAAAACCAAGGCGTTTTACAAGTATTGGAAGGCTGCAACCCACCAACTTTGCACAGAGAACTGTTACAAGTAGGGTCAGCGAAACCACCAGCGAAACATTAACAGGGTTTTGTCCTGATGCGATAATTGCTCCCTGGTCGATAAGCATCATTTTGCCAAAGTTTACAACGGCAAGTGCAATTCCGCAAAGAAGTGATACCACAAGCTCCTTGCCAAGCACTTTAAAGATGTCATTCATTTCTACATCGCCAAGTGACAAGCCGCGGATAATGGTAACAGATGCCTGACCGCCCGAGTTACCACCAGTACCCATAAGCATAGGTATAAAGGCTGTAAGTGCCACGCATGCGGCAAGAGTTTCTTCAAAAGAACTGATGATTTTGCCCGTAAAGGTGGAGGATAGCATAAGCAGCATAAGCCAAGGAATTCTGTTTTTAAAGATTTCCCATGACGGGGTTTTAAGGTATGGTCTTTCAGATGGCAGCATAGCCGCCATTTTTTCGATATCCTCGGTGTGCTCTTCCTGAATAACATCGATTACGTCATCGACGGTAATAATGCCTACAAGACGTGTTTCTTTGTCAACAACGGGCATCGCTAAAAAGTCATATTTATTGAAGAGGTTAGCAACCTCTTCCTTATCTTCAAAGGTGTCAACGTAGATTACGTTGGTTTCCATCATATCCCCGATTTTTGTACAGTTGTCGCACAAAAGCAAGTCTTTAACGGTGGTAATTCCCAGAAGATGTCTGTTTTGGTCGGTTACATAGCAGGTATAGACAGTTTCTTTGTCAACACCGGTTTTGCGAATTCTGTCAAAGGCTTCGGCAACGGTCATATGTGTTTTAAGGTCAACATACTCAATTGTCATAATACTACCGGCACTGTCTTTGGGGTAGTTAAGAATTTTGTTGATTTCTGAACGGGTTTGGGGGTCGGATTGGCGAAGAATTCGTTTAACTACATTTGCGGGCATTTCCTCAATAATATCAACCGTATCGTCAAGATACATTTCATCAAGGACGTCGTGAAGCTCCTTATCGCTGAAACTCTTAATAAGATGTTCCTGAGTATCGGCATCCATTTCTACAAAGGTGTCTGCCGCAAGTTCTTTAGGTAACAGCCTGAAAAGACGCAGAATATATTCTTCGGGAATTTCGTCCAGCATTGATGCAATATCAGGTGCATTCATTTCAGACAGAGTACTTCGCAGCCTGATAAATTCCTTATTTTCTATTAATGTCAAAATTTCTTCAATCATCTGCTTTTCCTCCTTTTTTATAATGAAAAAATTCCCTATGCCGAACAATGACACAGGGAATTTTGAATAAGTCAAAATATGCGATGTCACCGTTCGAGCTTTAGCTTCGCAGGGCGATGAAATTGCATTAGACGATACCTTGTGTTCGATATGGCCTGTTCAACCAACTTATGGTGTCTCCACCATTTCGCGGCAGCAATCCGTATCCCTGTGGTAGCCTTACCTACCGGAATAATCCTAAATCTTATTTTAACTCAAAATCTGTAATTTGTCAATATTTACATTGCAGAGTAAAGAATTTTTGCAGCCTCGGCCTTAGTTAACAGGTTTAAGGGCTTGAGTGTCCCGTCTTCATAACCCTTCATAGCTCCAATGTTCAAGAGAGCCGAAATCCCATTTTCTGCCCAGATTGCAACATCAGTTTTGTCTGGGGCGATTATTTTTGCAGAGAAGAAGCCTTGCGGTAAAGTGCGTGCCACAATTGTTGCAGCCTCCTGACGGCTGATGGAAGAAAGCGGGTCGGCACAGCTTTCGGTGTCGCTGACATATCTGCCTTTCACAATTCCAAGTTCATAAAGAGCCTTAAAGCTGTCAACAGCCCAGAACGGAATGTTGTCAATGTCCGAGTAGGGAAGTATTGCTTCGGAATAATCTGTCGGGTCAATACCCAGATAATTAACCATCATAACGGCAAATTCTGAACGAGTCATCTGTTTTTGTGGGAAGAATTTCAGCGAGCCGGAGGTTGGGTCGCCATTGATTATTTTTTGATTATATAAATAACTTAAAATATCTTCTGCCCAATGCCCTTCGGTGTCGGCAAATGGGTTTTTAAACTGAGCTTCTTTTACCGTTATGGTTTTAAAGGTAGTAAAGCCAAATTCGTTGGTTGCATATAATGTTATTTTCTGTGTATTTTCGGGAAGTTCAACGGTAAATTCACCGGTTTCTTGGTTGTAGTAAATATCTGTCATTTTGCCGTCTGCTTTAAGTATAATTCCGTCTTTGAATGTTGCAATATTATATTTACAAGTTATTGTGCCTGTAAGGGTACCGTTTTCAAAAGACATATCAATTACAGGGTATGCGTTGGGGTCGTCGGCATCTGCCGGAGATAAGGTGACAGGGATTTCAACTGTTTTATCCCCTGCTTTGATGCGAATGTTGCCTTTTTCTCCATACTTATCTGTGGCAATAAATGCACCTGATTGGTCAATTGTACCAATATTGCTGTCACATTTCCAGATGAAACATTCGTTGGTTGAAATCAGTTTGTTATATCCGCCATAGGCATCAGCAGAAAGTGACACAGCATCACCTGGGTCAAGGGTAAGTTTGGTTATCTCTTTGCCGGTTGAAGTGTCCTTAATTTTAATGCTTGTGGGAGTTTCAAAGCAAGTGATGGTGGTTGAGACTGTTAATGAATCATTTTTTGCATAAACCGTAACGGCGCCGCTATCGTTTGCTTTAAATAGTCCGCCATGAGAAATTGTGCTGTTTTTTCCTTCCTGAATACTATATACTACATCGTCAGGGACAGAAGTGGGATAAAACCCGCTGTCGGTTGTCTTTAAATTAAGTTGCAATGTGGCACCATTTAAAATATATGAGGTTTGTGGGTACAGATGAAGAAGTGTTGTTTCACCTGAACGTTCAGCAGTGTTGGTAAAAATAAAATGGGTCGAGATTTTACGTTCTTTACCGTCGGAGGGCTTGTTTATAACAGAGGCAGAGGGGTTGCCGGGGAATTGAACGCTTATTGCCGTTGAACCGCCACCATCAAGATTAAGTGCGTCTACGCATTCAAGTTCCTGCATACGTTTTGCAAGTGTTTTAAGTTGTGCACCATAGCTGTGCCCCGTTTTTCTTCCGTCAAGGGTATAAAGGATAATACTGCCGTCCTTTTTAACGCCGATTGCTGTACGCGGAGCGGCACCTGTGGGCAGGTTTGAATTAATTTCACCATTAATAAGAAGTCTGCCGCCAACCGAGCCCATTCCTGTTTTTACCTGTGACCATCGGCTGTCACCTGTTGCACTGAAGTTTATGGTTACCTTTTCTCCAACTGCAAGTGATGAGATAGGCTTAAGAAATTCTTCCGGTGCTTTGGAATCAACGGTGATAACAATTTTGCCTTCAGGAATGGTTATGGCAGATGAGTTCTCGGTGACAGATTCCACAATTGCGGTAATTTTCTCACCTATTTTCATTTCGCCTTCAACCGAGCCTAAGATTACATCAAAGCCTTTTGTTGTATTTCGGGTAGTATCCGAGAATTCGCGGGTCATCATATATGCGGCGTATGGCTGACGGTATTTATTTATATTATAGATGTTAACCTCACTACCGTCCTCTCGGGTAAGAACGGAGTTAAAATATACATAAGATATAAATGCAGTGCCGTCTTCCAATATTCCTACAGCGTCCTGACCGGATGCGTCCTTGGTAAGAATTTTGCCGTCAACTATTGCAGTACTCATAGGTACAAGAGTTTGTGACGAAAAATAATCGGCATTTGTACCTGCAAGAATGTCGATACCCTGATTTTCCATAGTTGAAACCTGGTCTGAGAGGGTGTTTCCACCATAAAGAGCTGTTCCGTATGTGATGGTGGGGATAACTGTGCTGTTGGGCGTGTAGGTGATGTAATTTTCACTTTGCTTGCCAACTCCGCTTTGGTCGCTGTAAAAAATATTGTGGGTGAATTTCAGCCCTTCACCAATTTGCATAGTGTAGCTATCTACAGTTGTACTGCCAAGAACAGATGCAAATGCACTTGTCGAACTAAGGATGATAGAGCTACAAATGACAGTTGCAATGACTTTTTTTATTATCGTTTCTATTTTCATATGTTAACACTTCCTGAGAAATTTATTGAATTAAGTATATCAAAATTAAATGTTTTTGTAAATGAAAAAATATTTACAATAATGTTACATAAAGAATTTATAAAAATTTTAAAAAAAGACTTGCATTTTGTGAAAAGGTGTGGTAGAATATATAAACGTTGGCGGTAAACTAATTTGCCTATCCAATATGCGCCAGTAGCTCAGCTGGATAGAGTGACTGGCTACGAACCAGTAGGTCAGGGGTTCGAGTCCCTTCTGGCGCACCATAGAAACCGAATGATTTAGATGACATATCTTTATCATTCGGTTTTTATATAATTTGAATAAAATAATTTTTTTAAAACTATTGAAAAGTTTTTTATAAAGTGATATAATTTTCTTAAACTTAATAAACGGGAGCTTGTATTACAGGCTGAGAGGAAGGTGCGACCTTCGACCGAGAACCTGATTTGGATAATGCCAACGTAGGGATGCCTGATACATAGTGTTAGGAGGAACAAAGAACTTTTAGGAAGTTACCAAATCGGTAGCTTCCTTTTTGTTTTGGCAAGGTTTGTTATTAAGTTAATAAACAGCCGACAATTTGCGGCAGAAAGAGGTAAAAAATGTTAGGAAACTGTCTTGAAAACGTAAGGAGAAAAACACCGCTTGTACATAGTATCACGAACTATGTGACGGTTAATGATGTGGCAAATGTATTGCTTGCCTGTGGCGGTAGTCCGATTATGTCAGATGAGCCGGCGGATGTGGCGGATATTACATCAATCTGCGGTGGACTCAATATCAATATCGGTACTCTCAATCAAAAAAGTATTGAGGGAATGTTCATCGCAGGCGCAAAAGCCAATGAGCTTGGTCATATCGTTTTGCTTGATCCAGTGGGAGCAGGCGCAAGTAAATTTCGCACAGACACAGCAATCAAACTTATGAACACCATTAAGCTTGATGTTATTCGTGGTAATGTTTCAGAAATTAAAACTTTAGCACTTGGCTTTGGAACAACAAAAGGTGTGGATGCGGATGCTGCTGACACAGTAACAGAAGATAACCTTGAGGATATGATAGCTTTCGCAAAGAGCTTTTCACAAAAAACAAAAGCTGTTATAGCAATAACAGGCGCGATTGACCTTGTTGCAGATAGCGAAAAATGCTATGTAATTCGTAATGGCAGACCGGAAATGAGTAAAATCACAGGCACAGGCTGTCAGCTTTCGGGGATTGCAACTGCTTATGCCGTAGCAAACCTTGATGATAAGACAAAAGCAGTTGCAGCAGCAGTATGCGTGATGGGACTTGCAGGTGAAATCGGTTATGCAAGTCTAAAGCCGGATGAGGGCAACGCTACCTTGCGAAATCGTATCATAGATGCTATTTGTAACATGGGTGCAGATGCGTTGAACAAAGGAGCAAAATATGAAGTGCGATAAAAAAGATTTGATTTTGTATGCTGTCACTGACCGCACATGGCTTGGGAACATGACTCTTTATGAGCAGGTGGAAGAAGCACTTAAAGGTGGAGCAACCATGCTTCAGCTTCGTGAAAAGGAATTAGACGACGAAGCATTTCTCAAAGAAGCTTTTGAAATTAAGGAACTTTGCCAAAAGTACAATGTGCCTTTTGTCATCAATGACAATGTAGATATTGCAGTAAGGGTAAATGCAGATGGAATACATATAGGACAAAAAGACATGGAAGCAGGTTATGTACGGTCTGTTATAGGAGAAGATAAAATACTCGGTGTATCTGCACAGACGGTGGAGCAAGCCGTTCTTGCTGAAAAAATGGGGGCAGATTATTTGGGTGTAGGTGCTGTATTCAGCACAGACTCAAAGGCAGATGCAGACGATGTAAGCATTGATACACTTAAGGCAATATGTGAGGCT
>JAZRNN010000003.1:0-45508 GCA_045648175.1 Clostridia bacterium | reverse complement strand
TTACCGTACTAAACTTGAGAGCTATGAGGAGGCTCGCCTCCTCATAGCTGAATACATACATTTTTACAATCATGAAAGAATACAACTAAAAACAAAACTGACTCCGCTTGAAAAACGAAGTCAGTATGTTGCTTAAAATTTAATATTTATGCCATAGGCACTCTTTTTTGTGCTGTCCGCACAAATTGGGGCAGTTCAGTGTGAACTGCACCCCTTTTAAATTAGAAATTTATTGCTTTGCTCCTGTACTTCACATTTAGTACCAGACCTATAGCTATAAGATTTGTAAGCAATGACGAGCCTCCATAGCTGAAAAACGGCAACGGAATTCCCGTAACCGGCATAATGCCTATGCACATACCCACATTTTCAACCAGATGGAAGGTGAACATTGCCGCAACCCCCATACAAATATACATACCAAGATTATTGCGAGCATTCATCCCTATCATAATACATCGTACAATAATTGCAACCAAAAGAGCAACCACCACCAGTGCACCGATAAAACCAAGTTCTTCGCACACAACCGAGAAAATAAAATCGGTATGCCTCTCAGGAAGGAAATTGCTGTTTTGACTGCCCCCCTGATAAAGACCGCTGCCAAAAAGCTGACCGGAGCCGATAGCAAGTTTTGACTGAGCAACCTGATACCCCGTACCTGATGGATCATTCTCAGGGTTAAAGAGATTTATAATTCGCTCCTTCTGATAATCTTTGAAGACAAAAAACCATGCAAGCGGAACTGCCGCCGCAATGGCTCCAATACCTGCCCCGATATACTTCCAGCTTATTTTTGCCGTAAACAGCATTGTAATCACAATACATCCAAAAACGACAGCCGTACCGAAGTCAGGCTGAAGCAAAATAAACCCGATTAAAATACCTGCGTGAATCAACAGAAACAACACATTCCTTGGGCGGTTAATCAAATAATCGACCTCGGATAAATGTTTTGCAAAGGTGATTATAAAAGCTATCTTCACAATCTCGGCAGGCTGAATACCAATGGGGCCAAAACGAAACCAGCTGCGAGCACCATTGTCATATGTGCCGATGCCCGGTATAAGAACAAGAATTAAAAGTATCACCGACCCAATATACAAATAGCCTGAAATCCCTGCCAAATATTCATAATCAAGAACAGTCAGCACCCCCATCAGTGCAATTCCCAAAATAAGTGCTGCAAGCTGAACTGCCACATGTCTACCCGGTGTTGATGACGCACTTGAAATCATTATAATCCCAAATATTGAAGTAGCTAAGGACAAAAAGAATAGCCAAAAATCAAAATTCTTTTTAAAATCCTTATGCTTATTCAGATTATCATTTTGCAGTATCAACCTTCTCACTCCTTAAAGCTTAGCGCAACACCGTCGCCGATTGGCACCAGTGCGGTGCTAAAGCCTTTATTTTCCTTCAGCATTTCAAGATATTTACGAAGCCGACGAACAATTGTAATTTTTCTTCTTACCACAAGTTCATCGGTTGCTGTCATTCCCTTGTAAAGCACGTTATCGGAAATAAGTATTCCGCCCTTTTTTAAAAGCCTGTCGCAATGGGGGAAAAACTCCATATACTGACCTTTTGCCGCATCAACAAATATCACATCAAAAACCTCTTCGCCGGGCATTTGTGAAACAACCTGCCTTGCATCTCCCCTGAGGAGAGTCACTTTTTCAGAAACACCGGCAATTTCAAAGTTCTTTTCCGCTATATCTGCCATTTCGTCTGATAGTTCCACGGTTACAACCTCGGCACCACAGGCATTGGTCATCCTGATTGCTGAATAGCCGATAGCTGTTCCCAACTCCAGAATTCTTTTCGCCCCCGCGATTTTAAGCAGTATCTCCACCAGCCTGATACTTTCGGGCTGAGAAATAGGCACATCATTTGCCTTTGCATATCGCTCCATCTCTGCGATATGCCCTGTTCTCTCAGGAATAGTATCCCGCAGATAACGTATTATGTATTCATAATTTATATTGTCTTCTTCAATCCAAGCCTTCATTCTATTACCTCTGCAACATTTCTACAGTTTTCATATGTTCGACATCCGTACGGGAAAAAACATTTTCGCTGCCATCTGCCCGTGCCGCAAAATACAGATAATCGGTATCCTCAGGGTAAAGCACCGCTTTAACCGAATTGACTCCGGGGGATGCAATCGGCCCGATTGGCAGACCTTTGTTTATATAGGTGTTATATTCAGATTTGATTTTTATATCCGAGTTGCTTAAAATATCTTTTCTTTCCTTGATGATATACTGCACCGTTGCACAGGAGCTGAGTGTCATATCCCGCTTCATTCTGTTGTAAAAAACAGACGCAACTCTGCCACGCTCGGAATCATTTGCCGCCTCACGCTCTACGATAGACGCAAGTGTTATTGTCTGGTCAAGAGTATAGTCGGTTTGTGCTCCCTTATATACGGGAAGGATATATGTTTCAAATGCCTTCAGCATTTTTGTTATAATATCACGTTCAGTCTCCCATGCGGCAAACTCATATGTCGCCGGAAAGAGATATCCCTCAAGCCGATTTTCGCGCCTTTCAATCTGTGATATAAAACCAAAGTCAAAATCACCCTCGTCAAGCTCTTTCAAAAAAACTTCTTTGTCGACCAAACCAGCATTTTCAAGTGTTTCGGCAATCTGCCACGCCTCGTAGCCTTCGGGTATAAGAACCTGAACTGTTTCATCAAAATTCACATCGGGAGAATAGGTAAGTTCTTTGGCAATACTGCCATAACTAAGACTTTTACCGATAAGATGTCCACCCTGCTGAAAAATATATTCATCGGGCACCGCCTTTACACACAGTCTAAACAAAAGCGGATGATTTATAACCCGCTCCTCATTCAGTATCTCGGATATTTCGACAAGCGTTGCGCCCTTGGGAATTGTCACCATAACATCCTTTCCCCTTCCGGCGCCTATACCAAAAACATCCACAAAAACCGTTGCAACCCACAAAAGAATCACTGCCAATGCAACGCAAATACCGCACGTCACAATGGAAAGCTTCTTCATTTTGTCTTTTATCCTTTTTTTCATAGTAAATCATCCTATAACATTTATCAAAAGATATTTTATTATCACAACAACAATACTCAGAATTATCGGCATACTGAACAAGCTGTTAATCACCAGTGTACCCGCCTTGAAATTTCTGTGCAATGCCATTTTGTTTTTTTGCATCAGAAGCAACGCTAAAAAAAGCATAAATCCAAGTACGGCTATGATAAAAACTACCCATATATAATCTATTACATAAGGCAAAATAAATCTCCCAAGCAAAAGAGCTGTCAGGTTGCTGAAGCCATGATACACCATCGCAGCATACAGAGAATTGCTCTTTATCAGCACCACCGACGCAACAATTCCCATAAACAAAAAGCCTAAGGCCTCATTAATTCTAAGGTGTAGGAACGCAAACATCAGGCTGGTAAAAAAAATCGCAGCAAGAGTGTTGCTTTTGTTGTATGCTGAAAATATAATGCCGCGCATCCAGAATTCCTCTAAAACCGCAGGAATAATCACCACAGCAATAATGCCAAACAACACCTCGCCTCCGCTTAACGCCATAGGTATTGCATCTTCGTAGGTTTGTTCCAACACCGTTTGGGTCAATAAATTTGCAGGCATATTAAGAAGTATCATCACAAACTGCCCAAAAATACCAATCAGAGCCGCAAGAATAAGGCAATAAGGCTTGCATAAATTCATCCAAAATTCCTGTTTTGCCTCACTTATATCGCTGCTCCATACAGAACGCGCATATACCATTATGGGAACACCTATTGACAAAAGTTCCACAACGGCAATACGTATATATTCGTGCGGAGGATTTTCCATGAAGCTAAAAATTGCTCCAACAACAATTTCAGCCGCAAACTGTGCCAGCACTACCCAGAAAATCATCCACCGAACGCTTTTTATTTGTTTTCTTAGTTCATACTTCTTTTCATTCATTAATTATCAACCTTACACTATGGGATGTTGCATCTGGTCAAGTATTTCCTGACCTGCCCCCGCCTTAAACCAATCTGCAATTCTTGCACCAAATAACATTGCCGCACCTGCGCCTTTACCTGTAATAATGTTGCCGTCAATTGCAACTAAAGCATTGGCATCCACCATTGCCCCTTTGAGATGTTCCTCAAAACCTGGATAACAAACCGCCATCTTGCCTTCAAGAAGACCTAGTTTGCCAAGTATCATTGGTGCCGCACATATTGCCGCAACAAGCTTTCCCTGTCTTGCACAAACTTTTACTGCATTTATAACTCTGTCGTCTGCCTGAAGATTTGTTGTGCCGGGCATACCGCCTGGCAGAATAACTCCATCCAAACCATCTAAACCGATTTCATCGGCACAGATGTCTGTCGCAACACATACCCCGTGACTGCCTGTAATCTCCTTGCCGCCAATACCAACTGTCTTAACCTCTATTTCAGCTCGGCGAAGAACGTCCAGGCAGCCAATTGCCTCGGTTTCTTCAAATCCGTTAGCCAAAAAGATATACAGCATAATAATACACCTCCGCTTTATAACAAATGTATTTTTATCTAGACATTTCGTCCTGTACGCCTTTTTCACGATGTGCCTTTATAACCAGATTAACCTCATCAATGGAGCTTATTGACATATCACCTGCAACCGTATTTTTTATAGCACTCAAAGCATTGCCGTAAGATATCGCATCTTCGATTTTGTTGCCTGAAAGAATTCCGTAAAGAACTCCCGCAACATAAGCGTCTCCGCTGCCGATACGGTCAATGACCTCAATCCCCTCATAATGAGGTTCTTCATAGAATTTTCCGTTATAATATACTCTTGACCCAAAATTATGTTTTGTCGGGCTTACAACATCGCGCCTTGTCGTCGCCACTATACTGCAACCATACTCATCCGCATAGCTTTTCATTATCTCATCAAGAGTGCCTGTCTTTTGCATCATTCTGCGCGAAGTTTCTTCCGATACAAACAAAATATCAACAAGCGGAAGAATTTCTTTAATAAGGGTTCTTGCCTCGTCTTCACTCCACAGTGTTGCACGGTAGTTGACATCAAAGCTGATTGTGGCACCGTTTTCTTTCATTTGTTTTATCAGTGAAAGTGCCGTTTCACGCAACTTCTGTCCGAGTGCCAAAGAAATAGAGCTTATATGGAATATTCTTGTTTTTTGACAAATATCCCGAGGGATTTCGTCAATTCCAAGGGAACATATTGAGGCATTCGCTCTATCATACACCACTGCCGACTTTCTTGGATAAGCACCGCTCTCATAATAATAAATACCCAGTCGCTTTTCATCAGATTCGTCCCACACAACATAGTCATCCGATACATTTCCGTATCTGATTCGACGCGAAATGAAATGGCCTATTTTATTCCTCGGCAGTTTTGTCACAATCGCTGCTCTTATACCAAGGTTTGCGGCACCCGATGCTACATTAAATTCTGACCCGCCGCAAGCTTTTTCAAAACTTTCACTTTGAGAAATCTTATCCTTACCCGGAGGTGATAGTCTCAGCATTACCTCGCCAAAGCTGATAAGGTCAAATTCAGCTTCCTTTTTAATGAAATCCATATAAATTACCTCCGTTTAATTCTTATAATCCTTCTTGTTTTTTTCTTTCAAAACCTTTAAAGCAAATTGGGGAAGTGCCGCAAATCTTTTTATTCTTGTGGGATTTTTAAGAAATCTATATGCCCATTCAAGATTAAGCTTAATAAAAATCTCGGGAGCACGTTTTGCAACACCCGCAAAAACATCCAGTGTTCCGCCAACGCCCATACAAAGGTTAACATTAAGTTTGTCCTTGTGTGCCGCAATCCATTTTTCCTGTTTAGGAGCACCAAGACAAACCAACAGGAGCTTTGCTCCTGATTCGTTTATCTGCTGTACAATCCCGTCTTCATCTTCAGGTTTAAAATATCCATCTCGGCAACCCACAACAGAAAGTCCGTGATATTTTTCCTCCATTTTCTCTTTGGCGATTTCAGCAACACCGGGCTTTGCGCCAAAAAGGAAAACTCCTTCACCTGTTTTTGCCAGTCGCTTGAGAAGAGCACATACAATATCAAATCCCGCAACTCGCTGGGGAAGAGGGTCTTTTAAAATTTTTGAACCATATACAACACCTATGCCGTCTGCTGTACACATATCGGCATTGTTCAGAATTTCCATCATTTCGGCATCTTCCTGTGCACACATTATTATTTCAGAATTAGGAGTAAAAATTGTCGAAACTCCCTCTTCCTTCACGAAGCCTTCAGCAATATCCAAAGCTTCGTCAAAAGTCACTTTATCTACTTTAACTCCAAGTATCTCTATAGTATTTCTCATAATTTTTTCCTTTCAGGCAAAAATGTTAATCCAGGCTCCAGTCAATAGCCGCCTGACCTGTAGCTTTCAAAAACTCATTAGCCATTGAAAAATGCTTGCACCCGAAAAATCCGTTGTAAGCCGATAACGGGCTGGGATGAACGGTTTCAAAAATTTGATGGTTTGGGTTTGTTATAAGGCGCCTCTTCTGTCGGGCATTTGCACCCCACAGCAAAAACACCATTGGCTTTTCTCTGTTGTTAAGCAAATCTATAACATGGTCGGTAAAGATTTCCCAACCCATCCCCTTGTGGCTGTTTGCCTCACCTGCACGAACCGTCAGGACAGCATTCAGCAACAACACGCCCTGCTTTGCCCAGTCGCTCAGTTGCCCATGCTTGGGTATATCTATCCCCAAATCATCCTTAATTTCCTTAAAGATATTTTTAAGAGACGGAGGTTGGTCTACTCCACGTTTAACCGAAAAACTAAGCCCGTGAGCCTGACCTGCACCATGGTAAGGGTCCTGACCGATGATAACCACCTTGACATCGCTGTATGATGTGTATTTTAACGCATTAAAAATATCATACATATCGGGATAAATTGTTTTTGTTTTGTACTCTCTTGTCAGAAAACTCCGGAGCTTTATATAATACTCCTTGTCAAACTCGCCTTCAAGTAATTTATCCCACTCGTTGCCTATATTTACCATGTTGAAGTATCACCTCTTTACTTAATCTAAATACGGAAAATTTTTAGCGAGCAAAACGCTTAATCTTCTTAGTCGTTGTTTTTTCAAATTCCGTATCACGGAAGTGAATTCTCTTTATCTGCTTCATAGGAGGAAGTGATGCATTAAGTGACTGAACATCCTTTTTGATTCGTTCCTTCTCGTCTGGAGTTTCTGTATAGATTTCAGCGCAGATGACATCATCCTCACCATAGACTACAATCTCGTTTACACCCTCAACCTGTTGAAGAACAACTGTTTCAATTTCTTCGGGGTATACGTTTTTACCATTGCTGAGAATAATGATATTTTTAATTCTGCCGGTAATATGCACAAATCCGTTTTCGTCGATTGTGCCGATATCACCTGTCCTGAACCAACCATCAACAAATGCCGCCTCTGTTGCCTCAGGATTATTGTAATAGCCCATCATAACGTGGTCGCCCTTAACGATAATCTCACCCTCGCCGTCCTCATTGGGATTGTGAATTTTAACCTCTGTTCCGGGAACAGGGATACCTGCCGCTCCGAAGAGATATTTCTCATTTCTGTCAAGTGAAACAATCGGCGAACATTCAGTTATGCCATATCCGTTGATGAGAGCAATGCCCAAATCTTCAAAACCCTTTGCATATTTAAGGTCAAGGGGTGCTCCGCCTGCAATAATCATTTCAAGGTTGCCGCCAAAGCCCTTTTTCACTGATTTGAAAAGAACTTTTCTCAGGTCAATGCCAACCTTTCTTAACGCATTGCTAATCACAATCAATGTTTTAAGCAGTTTTTCCTTGCCCTGTTTTCTTACCGTTCTCCACAGACTCTTATAGAAGGTTTCAACAAACAGCGGCACAACGCTGATGTGTCGTGGTTTTGCCTTTTGGATATCCTTGAGAATATTCTTAAGATTGTTGTTGATATATACAGGATATCCACGATGAATCTGGCAAAGAATGCCAGCCATAAATCCGAATGTGTGGTGAAGCGGCAAAACAACAACAGTACCCGCAGGCTCAAGGAAATTACGACAGCTGTTTACCATATCAAAGGCAAGGTTTCTCTGGTTGAGCATAACACCCTTAGGCTCGCCTGTTGTGCCTGATGTGTATATAATTGTACACAAAGCCTCGCGGTCGATTTCATTCTTTTCAAATGAATCATCACCGCTATCAATCATCTCGCTGCCCTTTTCAATAACATCGCCAAATTCACTCATAGCAATGTAATGTTCAACCGTGGGCATATCCGCCTTTGCTTCGTCAATAATTTTTGTCTTTGTATCAGAATAAATGAAAGCCCTTGCTCCACTGCTCTTTATAAGATTCGCAACCTCAGAAGACCCGAGTTCCTTATCAATAGGAACAATTACATTCGAGCCGTTTGTTGCAGCAAAGTATGTGATAATCCATTCATAGCTGTTTTCGCCCATAACCGCAATTTTGTCGCCATCTTTAAGACCCAGGCTGTAGAAATATGTTCCGAGGGCATAGATATCATTTTTCAATTGAATAAAGTCAACTGTAATGTCCTCCCCACCTCTTTCAAATGAAAAAGCAGGACTTTCGCCATAGTTTTCTGCAGCATATTCGATAAGATGCTTAAGACTTGTAATCATAGGAGCATCATACAGCGGATATTCTTTCATCATTTTAAAACACAACCTTTCAAATTTTAAACATTTCCTGTTTTATATATTTTGTCACCACAGCGGGCACATAATTTTCACTATTCTACTTCAACATACAGCATATGCTGTATCTCACTTAAAATTTTTTCACCTATTCCGTCAACATTCAGGATATCCTCCACCGAACGAAAGCCTTCCATCCTGCTTCGTAGTTCAACAATAGCTTCTGCCTTTTTTGCACCTATCCCAGGAAGACCGTCAAGCATTTTCGCCGTTGCGGTATTTAAATTAATCTTTTCAGCAGTAGTTGCTGCCGCGGCATCATCTTTCACTGTTTCGGCGGAATCAACACTTTGCACATTTGGATAATTTATCTCTTTACCCACCGTAAAGTTATAGCTCAAAACAGAGATAGAAACAACTATCGCAACAACAGGAATAATTATCAGTCTTTTATACAATTCGTTTTGTTTTATCAACCGTTCCTGTCTGCGCATAAAGCCTTCAAGACTGTCAGTTTCCTCCCAAGGCCTCATCTCTTTACCACCCCAAGCTACGCTTTTTGTCATTGAATACAGTAATCCTATTTTAACTATTTAAGTATAACATATTATTTTTGCAAATACAACCCATTTAACAAAAGTTTAACATAACAGATAAAAGTCCCGATAATGCTGATTTCAAAAAAAAATAAAAAAAATCAATTTTTGTATTGACAAACAGCTTTTCATTGTGTATAATAATCAAGCTGATTATTTTGCAGTATTGTGAAAAAATATATGGGCGCATAGCTCAGCTGGGAGAGCATCTGCCTTACAAGCAGAGGGTCATAGGTTCGAGCCCTATTGTGCCCACCATATTTTTTATCAATACTACTAAGTCGGCAGTATATGTGGGCGCATAGCTCAGCTGGGAGAGCATCTGCCTTACAAGCAGAGGGTCATAGGTTCGAGCCCTATTGTGCCCACCACATTTCTTTTTAAAGGACAACGGAAATGAAATTTGATTTATTGCCCATCTTAAACGCTGACGGAAGAAAGCTTCCACTCAACTTAGAGCTTGATTTTTCAGAGTGCAGGGAACACGGTGCAAGGTTTCTGACTCCCGTTTCTGTAACAGGTGAATTTGTCAACATTGGCGGAAGCATTGAGCTTGGGGCAACCGTCTCCTGCCTGATGGAATATTCCTGTGATAGATGCTGTGAAACTTTTAAAAGCGATTTTAGTTGTTCGTTTAAGGAAATCTTCAAGAAAGAAGGCTCACGGGTCGAAGATGTTCAAAATCCCGATGCAGTTGTTCTGGAAGGTACAGCAATTGAGATTGACGAAATCGTTCTGGCAAATGTGCTTGTCAATCTACCAACAAAACGCTTGTGCCAAGAGGATTGCAAAGGCTTGTGCCCCAATTGCGGTCATAATCTTAACCAATCCCCCTGCGACTGTGACACACGGCCCGCAGACCCCAGATTTGATATTCTGGATAACCTTTTGTAGATTATGCAGGGTATAGTCCCTGTTCAAATTATTTTGATTGGAAAGAGGTGTATTTAACTATGGCAGTTCCAAAGAGAAAAACTTCTAAAGCAAGAAGAGACAAGAGAAGAGCTAACTGGAAGCTCCTTATCCCCGGAATGGTAGAGTGCCCCAACTGTGGCGAGTACAAGATGCCTCACAGAGTTTGCAAGGCTTGCGGATATTACAACGGTAAAGAAGTTGTAAAGAAAGAGGCGTAAACATTTTTTACACAGAGAAAGAAGTCGTATCGAACGTTGGCTGTTTGATGCGGCTTTTTTGTATATTAAACATATAAAATTTTTCTTAACTTTTTCATTTTAGGTATTGACAAAAGCAATTATTTATGCTAAAATAGCTCTTGCAGTTGAAAAACTGAATATATGCGGGAGTGGCTCAGTGGTAGAGCGTCACCTTGCCAAGGTGAACGTCGCGAGTTCGAATCTCGTCTTCCGCTCCAAAAAACCGTACACAGCAGTGTACGGTTTTTATTTGTTACCTGTTCAATTTTATTTATGTCCCGTAAATAACCCTGCCGATAAAATCGGCAGGGTTTTCTTTATTTATGATAAAGTCTTTCGTGTTCGTATCTAGGTTCAAAGCTTACATTAATTCCCAGACGTCTTAAAATCTTCTCGTCCTCTTCGCTGATGATAACAGTAAAATGTGCATCACTGCCCCGAAGGTTTTCAAGCTGTTCCTTTGCCTTTAATGCAACAGGGCTTGAAAGTGCCGAAATAGTAAGCGCCAGCAACACCTCATCAGTGTGCAGTCTCGGATTTTTGTGTTTTAAGTAGGTTGTTTTAAGACCGCAAATAGGCTCTAAAACAGATGCCTCAATTAAATCAATTTCAGAATCAATTCCACCTAAAGCTTTTAAAGCATTTAGCAAAAGTGCTGAGGCAGCACCTAATGTAGAAGTTGTCTTACCTGTGACAATTCTTCCATCAGGAAGTGCCATAGCGCCTGCAGGGCTTTGTGTTTGCGCTGCCCTTTCAAGTGCACGCGGAACTGCTGCACAATAATCGGGAGTAATCCCTGCCTGATTCATAAGAAGTTCAATCTTACGCACCTGATTTTCGTCACCCTTGCCACGAATTACGTTTGCGGCAGTAGAATAGTATCTGCGTATAATTTCCATTTTTGATGCTTCGCAGCAAGCATCGTCATCAATAATACAATTCCCCGCCATATTAACACCCATATCGGTTGGCGAACTATAAGGGGAACTGCCCTGAATACGTTCAAACATTGTATTAAGAACAGGAAAAATTTCTACATCACGGTTGTAGTTAACCGCAGTTTCACCGTATGCCTCCAGATGAAATGGGTCAATCATATTTACATCATTAAGGTCAGCAGTTGCCGCCTCGTAAGCAAGGTTTACCGGATGCTTAAGTGGCAAATTCCACACAGGGAATGTTTCAAACTTGGCATATCCGGCAGCAATTCCTCTTTTGTGTTCGTGATAAAGCTGGCTGAGGCAGGTTGCCATTTTGCCGCTTCCCGGGCCAGGGGCTGTAATTACCACAAGAGAACGCTCGGTTTCAATAAACTCGTTTTTACCAAGGCCTTCGTCACTTACAATAAATGGTATATCTGATGGATATCCGGGTATTGAATAGTGCTTATAGCATTTAACGCCAAGATTATTAAGCTGTTTAAGAAAAGCGTTGGCAGAGGGCTGACCATTATATCGTGTAAGAACCACGCTGCCCACAAAAAGCTTCATTTCGCGAAATGTATCAATAAGGCGAAGAACATCTGCATCATAAGATATACCCAAATCGCCACGGATTTTGTTGCACTCAATATCCTCGGCATTGATTGTAATAACAATCTCAACCTCGTCTTTAAGCTGCTGAAGCATACGGATTTTGCTGTCAGGGGCAAACCCAGGGAGCACACGAGAGGCGTGATAATCGTCAAAGAGCTTTCCGCCAAATTCAAGGTATAGTTTTCCCCCAAATTCTGCAATACGCTTGCGTATCTGCTCCGATTGCAATTTAAGATATTTTTGATTATCAAAACCTATTCTTGCCATAGTTTTGACCCTCCTTTTTAAAATCCACATATTAGTATACCACAAAATTTGATAATAGAAAAGAGGAAATTGCAAAAAGTTTTAAAATTTTTTAATTCAAAAACCCGAACAGTTGTTCGGGCTTTTATATATTTAATTTAATCTGCCAAAGCCTGCAAGCTCAACGCACTGTTGCCCTGCCTCGGTTAGCATAAATTCTGCCATTTTTCTTGCAGGGCTATCTGAGGGTGTATCCTTTCTTATAACAATGTATGTGTTGTTTGCAAGAGGATAACTGCCGTCTGCTATTGTTTCGTCGTTTGGCTGTACTCCGTCAACAGCAAGAAGTTTCAGTTTTGTTTTTGTGTCATAGAACAAATCCATATTATGATAATAGTAATATATGCTGTACCCCAAACCGTATCCGAGAGGCTCGTCAGTCTGTGCCGACATTACATCGGTAAGGACATTAGACATTGTATATGAGGTTTCTTTTTGCACGTTGGGATGAATTTCGCCTCCGTTTAAGAAATGCTTTTCCATCTGCGCGTGACTTCCACTGTCGTTGTTTCTGCAATAGGGATAAAGCAAGGCATCACTGCCGCCAATCTGCGCCCAGTTATCGTACGCATCATTCACATATATGTCACTTATCTGCTGACCTGTAAGCCCCGTTGCGGGATTATCAGCATTGGTAAAGAAAATCATTGCATCATAAGCAATTGGGATAAGCTCAAGCTCAACTCCCTTTTCCTCTGCCATAGCCAAAATATCACTTGCAGGATAAACCGAAGCAAAAAGCATATCAACCTCTCCGCCTATAAGACGCTGATAAGACGCATGACTTTTGCTGTGTTTTGACGGAAACTGAAAATGTGCCCGACCATTATAGAAAAGCTGTTCGTAAACCGCCTGAGTAAACGGATACGTCGATGTTGAGCCATCTATTGTGGGCATCTCCTTGTCAAAGCCGTATTCCACCGCCAAATCAGAAGGATAAAGCTGGCACGACCTTGCGGTGTTATATAAAATATATGCCACATCATACCTACTTGCCGCCTTCTGTGGATTTAAAACGCGAACGGGATTTTCAGGGTCGGCTGCATCATAATCTGAAATATAATTTGAACCGATTAAATCATATGCATCCTTTGCCCACTCTGATATTTTATCCATATCGGCAATGTTTTCAACGGTTCTTTGCGGACAGTTCAGCCCTGCATATCTTAGCGCTCTTACCGTCATAACCGTAATTTCTTCACGGGTAACATCCCTGTCGGGTGAAAATGTATATGCAGATGTGCCCTCAATAATTCCGCACTTATAAGCAGACATAACTACGCTGTAAAACCAGTCATTACGTGATACATCTTCAAAATGTACAACCCCGTAAGCAGACTGCACATTCTGCAACCCCATAAACCTCATAATCATAGCAACCGCTTCAGCGCGGGTAACATTGTCAAAAGGTTTTGCCTCACCTTTTTCGTTGCCCATAATCACACCCGTCCGTGACAACTGACTCATAACGTGAAATTCAGACTTTGACGCATCATAATCTGTAAAAGAGATTTCGTCGGGGACAAAAGCTTCAATTCCCCTGTCCTTGTTTTCAGCAGGTACTGATGCATAGACATACCCGTTGTAATATGCCGACAACGTAATTCCCTGTCCAGAATCCTTGTATCTTGCCATTGAGCGCCAGGAATCATTTTCCTTGATATCATTAGGGAAGGGTGTTTTAACGATTATAAACTCTTTTACCTCTTCTGTTTTTGCGATCAGCTCTCTCTTTGTCGGTTCTGAAAACACAGTCACCGCAAGAGATAATACAATTACTGTAATTAACATAGTCGCTATAGTTCTTTTCATTACTAGCTCCCTCCTCTGTAATTTATATATAGTGTTTATCAACACTACAATTTACTTTATATTTCGACACTAAACTGCAAACTCCTTGTGAAAAAAATAAGCCTCCAACAACGAAGGCTTAAAAACTATTCAATAAAATCAGTTGACTTTTCCAGCCGTGAAACCGATACTTCAAATGCCGTTTTGCTTTCTACCTCGGTTTCGCTGATACGTTTTTGATATTCACGACTTTGAATTCTGCCTTTAACAACAACATTATCGCCCACATTAAGGCGCTCGGCAAACTTGGCATTTCTGCCCCATGCAATACAGGGTATATAGTCGGATTTGTTATATGATCTGTTCACTGCCAAAAGAATGTCTGCAATTTCTCTGCCAAATGGAGTTGTTCGATAAACCGGCTTTTTACATATGTAGCCGTTTAAATATATAGAGTTCATACTTGTCTCGTCCCTATCACCAAAATCTTCAATACTCTTCACAAAAACCGTAAGAACCAAACGATTGCCCACATTTGTGAAATTATTATACGACCTGAACTGACCATGAATTAAAACATTGTCACCCAGATGCAAACCGTTACCCATAAGGAATTTTTCGGATATGGTTACCTTGACGGTATCGTGAGCTTCACTTAACCTGGGGGTATCAAGCATAAAAGTATAAAACATTTCTTCATAAACCTCGTGCGAAAACTCCGGTACGCTTGCTACTGTTCCGGCAATAATAACTTTGTTATTTTCTGTATAGCTTTCGGTATTCAATATTATTCACTCCCTGAACCTTTGGTGTACTTTGTTATGTATAGTTTATTTATATTCACCAAAAGGCATTTTAGAACACGAATTGTTTTTTATATCATTGCCATATTTTTTCCTTGTCATACAAAAGAAATGACCTTGTATAAAATCATCCTTACAAGTCAATACTTTCCACATACAAACTATGGAGGTTATTGATATGCTTGATAAAAAATCACGCCGGGTTGTTATTATTAACAATATCCAGTCCGACACAATAGACCAGGCAATTTTTATTCTTAAAAACCAACCTAACGCGGGCTGTGCCTGCGAAAATGACATCGTGCACGAAGCTCAATTAATTATTGATCAATACACCAGACAGGTCGAACGGCTTAAGTCTGTTCATGGACAATATAAGGCAAACAAAAAAGACAGAAAACCTTCTGTCCTTATGAGTGTTATAGCAACTGCCGCATTTATGCTGACCGCTTTCTTTATTATCACTTACACTATGTGAGCAAGATTAACAACTCTGCATCCTTTTTCGCCAGCATATCTCACTGTGTATTCGGTTCCGCCGCCCTGTTTTTTGAGATACGCAACACAAAGGTCAGCATTATCTACCATATATTTATTACGCAAGTGCATACATCCCGTAACATAGCTTTCACATAAATATACAATTCTGTCTGCGCGGTTTAAAAGCTTTTCATAACGCATACGGTCAGCCTTTCCCCATTTAATATGCTGGTCACGGCAGGGCAACGCCATAACAAGCACAATTTCGGGAAAGGTCTTTTTCAGTTTAAGGACCGCCTCTGCTGCCATCATATCAAACCCAATGGCACCGCCGGAAAAAAATTCCCGACATCCGTTTTCACACAGTTCCCGAATCAGACATTCAAGGGTGCTTTGTATGACATCTGACTTTTCGGCAGGTAAAAAACGATGTCCCGTAAAACAACAGGAAGAGTAGCATTCACTCAAGTTCATATTTAACATCTTCTCTCGTTTTTTATTACAGTATCATTTTATCATTAGAACTAAGTTTTAGTCAATATTACAATTTACAAAATTTTGTTTTTGTGATAAAATTTTGACATAATTTTTCAGGAGTGTTGAGATTGAAACTTTTCAAACAATTAATATGGATATTTTTGCTGTGTTGTATGGGTGACATTGTTTCACTTCTGTTGCCATTTCGTTTTCCGGGAAGTGTTATCGCTTTAATTTTGCTGTTTTTGCTTCTTTTATTTAAGTCAATTAAACCCGAACAAATAAACATTTTTTCAGATTTTTTGCTTAAAAATATGGCACTTGTTTTTGTGCCATCAACGGTATCTATCATTGCCTATCTGGATGTTTTTAGCAATATATTATGGAAATTTTTGCTGATTTGCTTCATTACAACGGTATTTACCTTCTTTTGCACAGCATACTCTGTTAAGCTGACAATGTATCTTTTAAACAAAAGGAGAAACACAGATGTTTAATGAATTCACCGCTCGACCAATCTTTGGCTTTACACTGTGTATTGTTGCATATTATACAGGCGTAAAAGCAAAAGCCAAATTCAACTATTCTTTTGTCAATCCAATGATTGTTGCAGCCTTAATTTGCATAGCAGTGCTTGTTACATTTCGCATACCCCTCGAAAACTTTATGAATGGCGCAAATATGATTTCAATGTTTCTTGCCCCTGCAACTACCGTGCTGGCACTTTCTATGTACCGTCAGCTTGAAACCATAAAGAAAAACCTTATACCTATTCTTGTAGGATGCATAGTGGGTGTCATAAGTGCTCTTGCAAGCATCATTTTTCTTTGTAAGATAACAGGGTTAAATGCCGAGGTAACAGTAAGCCTTATCCCCAAATCTGTTACAACAGCAATTGCAGGTGAGATTTCCGCTCAGCTTGGAGGTATCGTTCCCATAACCGTTGCCGCAGTTATGGTAACAGGCGTTGTTGGTGCAGTTATGTCGCCCTATTTTATTAAGTGGTCACATCTTAACAATCCCATCGCCGCAGGGCTAGCCATTGGCGCATCAAGTCACGCTCTTGGCACGTCAAAAGCAATCGAGCTTGGCGAGGTTGAAGGCTCGCTGAGTGGAATCGCCGTTGGGCTTTGCGGACTGATTACCGTATTTTTTGCAATGTTCTTGTAATTTAAAAACGCCTTGGCTTTATACCATGGCGTTTTTCTCTTTTATGAATATTTTTACTATAACAAATATTATACCTGACAAAATGACACCGCCCATAATATCTGTTGGGAAATGCACAAACAAATACATCCGGGAGAAAGCCATTAATATAGCAACAATTAATGCAGGAATTCCCATCCGTTTGTCAGCGGCAAGAATTATAAATGCCGATGTAAAAGATGCCAGAGTATGTCCCGAGGGAAACGAAAAATCCTGCGGTATGGCAATCAGCATATCTATGTTATCAAAAATCCAGCAAGGTCTTGGTCGAGCAATAAGATTTTTCAGGACAATGTTTCCCAAAATCAAGCCTGCAATCAACCCAATTGCCATTTTGAGTCCCAATCTTCTGTACTTTTTTATCGAAAGCAAAATCAACGCCATAACAATCCATATGGCACCTCCGTTGCCTATTTTGGATATTGCAGTCATAAAAAAATCCATAAAATCACACTGAACCAGGTTATGAACTGCCTTCATAATCTCAAACTCAAATAATTCACATCCAAAAAGCACTAAGACACCTCCGTTAAGATGTGACGGATTAGACCGCCAGATTAACCACTCCTGCTGTTGCGAGAGCAACAATTAAACCTGCCCCTATAACACCAAGTAAAATAGCCGGAATGGCATCCTTAAGACGCATTTCCATCATCGCCGCAACCAAAGCGCCCGTCCATGCACCTGTACCGGGCAGCGGGATTGCAACAAGAATACAAAGCCCCCAAAATTTATATTTGTCAACTGTCGCTTTTTGCTTTTCAGCCTTTGTCTCAAAATAAGTGACAACCTTGTCAAATTTAGTATTGACCCTTCGCATCCAGGCAAAAATTTTGCGAATAAACAAAATTATAAACGGCACCGGCATCATATTGCCCACCATGGCTACTATCATTGCAAGCCAGACGTCAAGGCCTGCCGCCGTTCCTGCCGGGATAGCACCGCGAAGTTCAATAACGGGCACCATTGATATGCAAAAAGTCGTTATAATTTTACCAATAAATGATTCAAAAAATCCCATTTCAAAATTCTCCCAAGTAAAAACAGTTACCTCTGAATTATACAATCTTCACATCCAATTGTCAATCGCCTTAACGGAAATAAATTTTTGCTGAATATTTATCCGCAAGCTCGGTTCCCTTGTTCTGGCCCAAAATATAACAAGCTGTGGAAAGGCAGTCTGCATACAAACTGCTGTCCGAAACGATAGTTACACTGCTGTATTCTCTGTCCGCAGGATAACCTGTTTTGGGGTCGATTATGTGATGATAACGCTTTTCATCCTTTTCAAAATACCGCTGATATGTTCCGCTGGTGACAACAGCACCTTCATCAATTTCAATTATGTCATCATATTCGCCTGCAGGAGCAAACGGCTTTTGCAAGCCAATTCGCCATTTACCGTTGTTGCTGTTTGGGTTTTTGCCAAAGCATGTAATGTTTCCGCCCAAATCAACCACCGCACCGTCAACATCATACTTCTTTAACATCGCAATTGCCACATCTCCGGCATAACCTTTTGCCGCTCCGCCAAGGTCAATTTTTACATTATCTGCAATCTTTTCTATTTTTGAGTTTCCGTCATATTGAAGCATACCTATTCCCACAAGGTCAAGATTTTGTTGTATTACTTCATCTTGTGGCACATTACCGCTGCACGGAAAATTCCAAAGTTCCACAACCGGTGCAATTGTTATATCAAATGCACCCTGTGACGAGTTCGCAACATCCAGCGATGCTGTAAGTATCTCCCTCATTTCTTCGCGAATGAGAATATCTTCATCTGCCGCCGCATTGTTTATTTCAGCAACCTGCGAATTATTTGAATAATAATTCGTAATATCGTGAATTTCTGCAAGTCGGTCAAACACAGCATTTACAGCCGTCTTTGCATCCTTGCCGTATGCCGTCACCGTGCACTGGGTATCAAACATAAACTCGGTTTTTTCAAAGCCCCTATTTTTTATATTATATTTATAAAACAATCCTGCAAAAAGTGTAATTGCAAGTATAGCAACAAAAATCCACCTTGCTTTTTTCATAAAATCCTCTCCCTATGCCTCTATGGCTTACTTATTCATAATATCATAAATACAATTTAACGTCAATCCGCTTTACTTTTTTACAGTTATATGATATAATTCATATAATTGTAAATTTTATAGGAAGTGATTTTTTTGAATAAAAAATCTCAGTCCAAGGTTGTACGCACAATCGGTATTATGGCAGTAATCACCTTTTGCGCCAAACTGATGGGACTTTTACGAGAAAATTTAATTGTCAGCGTCTATGGCAGAAGCTATGCATCTGACGTTTTAAATACCGCAACACAAATTCCTTTGCTCTTTTTTGATATGACGTTGGGGGTTGCAATTCTTTCGACATTTGTCCCCATATTTAACAAGTATCTTGAACGTGAAAACAAAGCTCGGGCAATGGAATTTGCCAACAACTTTATGACGGTTGTTGTTTCATTTGCCACCATATCCGCAATTATCGGTATGATTTTTGCAGAGCAGATTGTCCATATTATGGTCCCCGGCTATGATGCCGCAAAAGTTGCCGAAACCGCAAAGCTTTTGCGTATTTTGTTTCCGTCAATTATATTTACGGCCGCAGCATATACCGCCGTTGGAATTTTGCAGTCATTCGGAGAATTTAATATTCCGGCAGTTATCAGTGTTGTATCAAATCTGATAATGATTTTGTACCTGATATTTGCAGGCAACAAATTCGGGCTTTCGGGCGTAATAATTTCAATGCTTGTTGCCTGGGCGGCACAGCTTGTCGTGCAGGTACCCCATCTTGTAAAATACGGCTATCGTTATCGGCCACACCTTAATCTGCGTGACGAAGGTATTCGCGATGCAGTAAAGCTGGCTGTTCCTGTGCTTATAAGCTCCTGGGTGCAACCTCTTTGTACGGTTATCAATATGGCATTTAGTTCGTCAATGGGCGACGGTGCCGTAACCGCTCTTAACCTAGCAAACAAGATATATATTATAATGGTAGGCGTTTTTGCCTATGCTATTACAAATTTTATTTTCCCCAGACTTTCACGTCTCAGCGCCGGAGAAAATAGTTCCGGCTTTGCGGAAACTACCCGGACTTCACTCGGATGGGCTGTATTTATCATTGCTTATATTTCGGCAATGTTTGTGGCATTAAGCGAAGCTATTATAAAAGTAGTTTTTGAATATGGGGCATTTACCGCAAGTGACACTCGTGTTACTGCAACGGCATTGCTTTGGTATTCATTTGGTATGGTAGGTTACGCCATATGCGAGACACTTAACAAAAGCTTTTATGCCATTCGCGACGGCAAAACCCCTATGTACACCTCGGCTTTTGGTATCGCTGTAAATCTTGTGGCGGCCTTTATCTGTGTACGCTTTATAAAAATGGGTATAGGCGGTCTGGCTTTGGCAAGCGCAATCAGCTCGCTTGCTATGGCACCTGTTTTGCTGTTTATGATAAACAAACGCAATCCCGGCACGGTTACATCTTTATTTGTGAAAAATCTACTGAAAATTATAATTGCCGCTATACTTAGCTCAATCGCAGCAGCATTCATATATTCCTTTATGCCTGACTCGGACGGAATTCTTATGACCTTGGTTAATGCAGGAGTTTCAACAATCTGCGCACTTTTGGTATATGTTGTAATTGGCTTTATTCTTAAAACCGACGAATTTAAACAACTCAGGGGGTTTGGTGATGAAAAATAACGGATATTTTTTAACTCTGTGGCTTTTTATATGGAACAATCTTATAAAAAACAGTCTCATTTATAAAGGCTTAACCGGATTGTACTCCTTCATTTCAAAACAATGGCAGAACTCCTATCTGGCAGGACTTTTCCGTAGGGTATATTTCTCGCAAGATGCTGCAAAAAACAGCATTTTAGGTAAAATATGCTTTTTGCCATTTTCACTTATTGAGAAAATTCAACAAAAATATGCTGAAAAGCTAAATGCCCTAAAGGAAAAAAGTGTGATAATTCGTTTTTTCAAATATCTGCTTCATAATTTTCTGGCTCTTAACCTTCGTTTTATTGGCATATTTGTGACAACTGCCGCAGCTTTTGATTTTATTATATCCATTTTCCGTGGCGGAAGTCTTTTGCTGTCTGCTGTAGCAATGGTGTTTGGCATCGCAATTTCAATTATTGATTTTAATATCACCGGTATTCTTAAAAATTCATTGATTGTATCATTTATAGAAAAATGCCTTGATACCGAATTTTCATTTAATTTTTATTACATCACCAAGTGTGAAGGCAAATCTCGTCTTTACTGTGCGGGCATTTTCGGCGCAATCTGCGGTATTCTCTGCGGTCTTTTCTCGCCAATACTTGCCCTTTTGTTTGTTGCAGGAATTCTTTTTGTATCCCTTGTTCTATACAAAGTGGAGTTTGGTGTGTTTATCACACTATTTCTGGCACCCATTGTCCCCACAATGATTGTTGTTGGGCTGTGCCTTTTGTGTTTTATGTCACTTATAATAAAGTCTCTAACCACAAAAAAATTTATATGGCAGCTAGATGGAATGGGGCTTATGATCATCGTTATGATTTTAATCTATATGATATCTTCCGTGACATCATTTGCTCCTTTCAAGAGTGTTCAGATTTGGGCAGTATATTTTGCCTTTATGATATTCTATTTTGTAATTATTAACACAATAAAAACCAAAACCCAGCTTTTTAATCTGCTGAAAGTCTTTGCTGTGTCAGCTTTATTGGTATGTCTTTACGGCATAGCACAATACATTTTCGGTTGGAATGTTAAACAAGCGTGGATGGATGAAGAAATGTTTGAAGACATCAAGATGCGTATTTACTCCACCCTTGAAAATCCCAATGTTCTTGGAGAATATATTTTGCTGACCCTTCCTGTCTGCATTTCACTTATGTGGACGGCAAAAAAAGCCCTGTCCCGTATTGTATACGGCGGAATGTCGCTGATTCTTGTCCTTGCACTTATCCTCACATTTTCACGCGGATGCTGGCTTGGCATCATGGCAGCAGCGGCGGTATTCATTACATTTGCGGCTGGCAAGCTGTGGGGACTTGCACTTATTGCACTCCCGATAGTTCCGTTTATCCTTCCCGAAAGTATAATAAATCGTTTCACAAGTATCGGCGATATGTCCGATTCATCTACATCATACCGAGTTTATATATGGATGGGAACGCTGCTGATGCTTAAGGATTTCTGGATTTCGGGCATAGGGCTTGGAACCGAAGCCTTTACTCAGGTATATCCATTCTATTCATACAACGGAATTGTAGCTCCACATCCTCACAACCTGTTTTTGCAGGTTATAACCGAGTCAGGTGTTATAGGTATTGCAGTATTTCTTTTGCTACTGTTTTTGTTCTTCAAAAATCTTGTTGTTGGCTATCAGTCTTTCGGCAAAGGCAATAAATTCTCGGTTGCAATTGTCGGCATAGCATCGGCTGTTGTGGGATTTTTACTGCAAGGTATGTTTGATAACTGTTTTTATAATTACCGTGTGTTTATGATATTCTGGGCAGTTTTGGCAATAGGTATTGCATCCTGCCGCATAGCACGGGCAGAATATAACAAAACGGAGGTATCTCAAAATGCTTAATGTTCTTCAGGTTTGCTCTGACACCAATATCGGCGGTGCAGGAAAGTGCATTCTTACCTACCTTAAATACTGCAACAAAGATGATTTGAATATCGCTGTTGTCCTTCCTGAAAACAGTCTTTTAAAGTCACAGGTAGAGGATTTGGGCTTTAAGGTTTATGAAATTGCCGCTATGGCAGATAAATCACTTGACCCCAAGGCAATAAGCCGTCTGTTTGCAGTTTTTAAAGAATTTAAACCCGATGTTGTGCACACCCACGCAAGTATGTCAGCAAGGATTGCGGCACGCCTTTATGGTGCAAAAATTGTATACACACGTCACAGTGTGTTTCCGCCATCTCCCAAACTGACAAAAGGTGTGGGCCGGGCTCTTTGTGGTCTGGCAAACAACTCTACTGCCGACAAAATCATTGCAGTTGCAGAAGCTGCAAAAGACAACATTACCGCAATCGGCGTATCTGAAAAGAAAATTGATGTTATCCTTAACGGTGTTGAACCATTAACACCTTATACCGAAGAACAGTTGGCGGCACTTCGCAAGGAATACAATGTCCCCGAAGGTACAAAGTGCACAGCAATTGTCGCACGTCTTAACGAAGTAAAAGGCCACAAATATTTTGTGGAGGCTGCAGCTAAACTCAAAGCCGCCGGTGTTAAGGCTAAGTTCTTTATCGCAGGAACGGGCGATATGGCAGAGCCAATACGCAAACAAATCATAGAAAACGGTCTTGAAGATTATGTGGTTATGCTGGGTTTTCTTACCAATGTATCACCCCTTATGAATCTTATTGATGTGCAGTGCAATTGCTCCTTTGGCACAGAGGCAACCAGTCTTTCGCTCCTTGAAGGTATGAGTTTGGGCAAGCCCGCTGTCGTATCCGATTTTGGCGGAAACCCCGGAGTTATCAAGGACGGCAAAAATGGTTTTATTGTCCCCACTCATAACTCTGATGCCCTGGCAGAAAAATTACAAATTTTGTTTTCTGATGACAACCTTTATTCTGATATGTGTAAAAGAAGTAAAGAAATATTCAACTCAGTTTTTACTGCACAAAAATACGCGGAAAACATAGACAATATTTATTTATCCCTGGGAGGTAAGAAAAATGGATAAACCAAAATTTAATCTTATGGACGGCTTTCTTATTGTATTAATTATATTAATTGCTGCGGCGGCCTTTTTGTTGTTTAGCTCAACAGGCAGTACTGGCACTGCACCACAAACCGTCACAGCACAATATACCATCGAACTTGCAAGATGCGAAAAGGCTGTTGCCGATGCCTTTCTTGACGCTCTTGACAAAGGAGAAACCATTATGGTTGGCGAAAAAGAACGCTTTGCAGCCACACTTGTTGATGTTGCTGTTACCCCGGCAAAACGTCTAGTTACCAACAGCAGTTCAGGCAGGGAGGTTATAGCAGAAGACCCAATTTTTTGTGATATAACCCTTACACTTGAATCTCAGGTGACAGAATCCGACTCAGCAATTCTTGCAAGCAGTACGCCATTGAAAGTCGGTGAATCAGAAGTTGTAAGAGGGAAAAAATCTGCCGGTTTTGGATATATCACCGGTCTGAAGATCAAATAATGGAGGCTAAGTGATATGTTTATAAATAAAGAAGGAAAGTTATTTGGCAAAATAAGCATTATTGATATAGTTGTTGTCGTTGCCATTGCGGTTCTGGTCTTTGGTATTTATCTGCGTTTTGGTGGTGAAGAAAGCAAGGTATCAACCCAAAAACAACAAATTGAATACACTCTTTTGGTAAAAAATGTACGTCGCGGCACAGTTGAAGCACTTCAGCAACTTGGTCCGATAACAAATGTGTCAACCAAGGAATATGCAGGCGACATCACCGAGGTAACATATGATACTGCCATTGACACCCGTGAACTTGCAAACGGAAGGATTGTTGAAACTCCCATTCCCGAAAGATATACCGCAACAGTAAAAATCTGTGTTGATGGAAGTGTCAACAACTCCGGCTACTATACCTCTACCAATCAGTCAATTAATATTGGCTCAACACTTTATTTCACTTCCAAATTTGCAAACACATCAGGCGTAATTGTCGATGTTAAGGAAATTCAATAAGAGAGATGATTTTATATGTTTAAACGATTTTCTGTATATTACAAACCATATATAGGTATTATCATTCTGGACTTACTTTGCGCAGCCCTTACCACAGTATGTGAATTGGTCTTTCCGCTTATTGTGCGTCGCATCACCAACATGGCAATAGACCCTGCCCAGGAATTTTTGCTTTCAACAGTGATTAAGCTTGGTGGAATATATTTGCTGTTGCGCATTATTGATATCTGCGCAAACTTTTATATGGCAAACACAGGTCACGTTATGGGTGCAAGGCTTGAAACCGATATGCGCCGTGATATGTTTGACCATCTTGAAAAGCTGCCCTTTAAGTATTTTGACAACACAAAAATTGGTCAGCTTATGTCACGAATGACCTCAGACCTTTTTGATATTACCGAATTTTCACACCATTGTCCTGAAGAATTATTTATCTCATCAATAAAAATAATTGGTGCATTTATCATTCTCGGCGGAATTAATCTGTTGCTTACCTCACTTATATTCCTGCTATTGCCTTTGATGCTGATTTCGGTATTCCTTTTCAGACGGAATATGAAAAATGCATTTAAAGAACAGCGCCGACAAATAGGTGAACTCAATGCCGAGCTTGAAGACAGCCTTCTTGGTATCCGTGTTGTAAAAAGCTTTGCCAACGAAGATATTGAACGTGAAAAATTTGCCGAAGGCAATCGCCGTTTCTTTCAAACTAAAAAGAACACCTACAAATATATGGCACTATTTCAATCAGGAACACGATTTTTTGACGGAGTTATGTATATTGCGGTAATTGTTCTTGGTTCATTCTTTATGGTAAAAAAGCTTATTACCCCTGCCGACTTGGTTGCATATCTGCTTTATATCCAGACACTTATTACCTCTATCCGTCGCCTTGTAGAGTTTACCGAACAGTTTCAGCGAGGAATTACAGGTATTGAGCGTTTTCTTGAGGTTATGGACGAGCCTGTTGACATCAAGGATGCCGATGACGCTGTTGAGCTTGAAAACGTTGTTGGAAATGTAGTATTTGACAAGGTTAATTTCAAATATTCCGACAACGCCGAAAATGTTATTAACTCTCTTTCTCTTGACATTAAAGCTGGCGAAAACATTGCCATTGTAGGTCCATCGGGCGGAGGCAAAACTACAATGTGTAATCTTATCCCCAGATTTTACGACCTGACCGACGGTAACATCTTTATAGATGGTATAAATATAAAAAATATTACCCTTGAGTCCCTGCGAAATAATATAGGAATGGTACAACAGGATGTTTATCTGTTCAGCGGCACCGTTTATGAAAATATTATTTATGGCAAGCCTGATGCCACACGTGAGGAAGTTATAGAAGCCGCCAAGGCGGCAGGTGCTCACGAATTTATCTGCGAGCTGAAGGCCGGATATGATACATATGTTGGCGAACGTGGACTTAAGCTGTCAGGCGGACAAAAGCAAAGAATTTCAATTGCACGTCTGTTTCTTAAAAACCCACCAATACTTATTCTTGACGAAGCAACCTCAGCTTTGGATAATGAAAGCGAGCTCATTGTTCAGAATTCCCTGAAAAAGCTTTCTAAGGGCAGAACAACCTTCACCATTGCCCATCGTCTTACCACAATAAGAAATGCCACCAGAATTTTTGTTTTAACTCAGGAAGGCATTGTTGAAGACGGGACCCACACCGAGCTTATGGAAAAAGGCGGCGAGTATGCAAAGCTATATTCGATGTATAGTGTGTTATAAACGTAAAAAACGGAGCTGTAGCTCCGTTTTTTACGTTTATTTGCTATTTTTTCAATACGTCTTTCAAGTACATTCCTGTATAAGATTTCTTTGATTTAGCAACCGCCTCGGGTGTACCCTGTGCAACAATCCTGCCGCCCTTGTTGCCGCCTTCAGGACCAAGGTCGATTATATAATCCGCCGTTTTTATCACATCAAGATTATGCTCAATAACCACCACGGTATTTCCTGCATCCACCAGTCTTTGCAATACATCAATAAGACGGTGAACATCCGCTGTGTGAAGTCCAGTTGTGGGCTCATCAAGAATATATATTGTTTTACCGGTACTGCGTTTACTTAGTTCTGTTGCAAGCTTTACACGCTGTGCCTCACCACCCGAAAGTGTGGTTGATGACTGACCTATCTTTATATATCCAAGACCAACTTCATACAAAGTCCGCAAGCGATTTGCTATTTTAGGAATGCTGTCAAAAAATTCCATTCCTTCTTCCACTGTCATATCAAGCACATCTGCTATGCTCTTGCCCTTGAACTTAACCTCCAACGTTTCACGGTTATATCGTTTACCCCCACAAACTTCACAAGGCATATATATATCGGGCAAAAAATGCATCTCAATCTTAATTATACCGTCTCCCTGACAGGACTCACATCTACCACCCTTGACATTAAAACTAAACCTTCCTGCGCTATATCCCCTTGACTTTGCATCTGGGGTCGAGGCAAACAAGTTGCGGATATCTCCAAAAAGTCCGGTATATGTCGCCGGATTAGACCTTGGAGTTCTGCCGATTGGCGACTGGTCAATATCAATTACCTTGTCTAGATTTTCAAGACCGCTGATTGATTTAAAATTGCCCGTCTTCAGTTTGGCACGGTTTAAATCATTTGCCAGTATTCTGTATAAAACCTCATTTACAAGCGAACTTTTTCCGCTGCCCGAAACACCTGTAACACAAGTGAATGTGCCCAAAGGAATTTCAATATCAACATTTTTAAGGTTGTTCTGTGCGGCACCTTCAAGTCGCAAAAAATTACCGTTGCCCACACGTCTTTCGCTTGGAACAGGAATTTTCTTTACACCGCTGAGGTAAAGTCCTGTTTCAGACTTTTCGCATTTTTTTATTTCCTCCACAGTGCCTTCGGCCACAACATATCCGCCGTGGACACCCGCTCCGGGTCCAATATCAATAATGTGGTCAGCAGCATACATTGTATCTTCATCGTGCTCTACCACAATCAGAGTGTTGCCTAAATCACGCAATCTTTTAAGCATTTCAATCAGCTTGTGATTATCCCTTTGATGAAGACCGATGCTTGGCTCGTCAAGAATGTAAACAACACCCATAAGACCCGACCCAATCTGGCTTGCAAGACGAATTCGCTGAGCTTCACCGCCCGACAAAGTTCCGCTGGAACGTGAAAGGGTAAGATATTCAAGACCAACACTTACAAGAAATGACAATCTTGCATTTATTTCCTTTAAAATTTGCTTGCCTATAAGCTCTTCGCGCTGTGTCAATTCCATTTTATCAAAAAAATCCATTGCCTCAGAAATTGACATATCGCTGATTTGGTTTATATTTTTACCCTTAACCGTTACCGCAAGGCTCTCTTTTTTAAGACGTGTGCCATTGCATTCAGGGCAGGGGGTAATATACATAAGCTCCTGAATTTCTTTTCGTGCCCATTCGGAATTGGTTTCATTATAACGGCGAAGGACGTTATTTATTATTCCTTCAAATCTCGCATAGTGTTCGCCTTTGGCATACTTTTTCTCATAGGAAAGATGCACCTTTTCGCCCTTTGTGCCGTAAAGAATAATATCCATTATATCCTCGGGCAAATCCTGAATCGGCGTATCAAGGCTGAACCCATACATTTTAGCAAGACCACGATAATACATAGCCGAAATACTGTCTTTGTCTGTGCCTGTCCAGCCATAGCAGTTAATAGCACCCTCATTTATGCTCTTTGTTTTATCAGGAATCAATCTTTCAGGGTCAAGAATTTCAACCTCACCCAAACCCATACAATGTGGACACGCACCATAAGGCGTGTTGAATGAAAACATTCTTGGGGTAAGCTCTTCTATATTAATTCCACAGTCATCGCAGGCATAATTCTGACTGAACATCATTTCCTCGTCACTATCGATAAGCTGTACCACAACAAGCCCTTTTGCCATTTTGAGAGCTGTTTCCAGTGAGTCGGTAAGACGCTTGTCCATACCCTCACGCACCACAAGACGGTCGACAACAATTTCTATATTATGCTTTTTCTGCTTATCAAGAACGATTTCATCTGCACCCGGGTCATATATTTCCCCGTCAACCCGGACGCGGACAAATCCGTCCTTTGCAGCCTTTTCAAAGATTTTTGTATATTCACCTTTTCTGCCACGAATTACCGGTGCAAGAATCTGAATTTTTGTTTTTTCGGGCAGAGCTTTCACTCCATCAACAATCTGGTCGATTGATTGAGATTTTATTTCCTTGCCGCATTTGGGGCAATGCGGAACACCTATCCGGGCAAATAAAAGACGGACATAATCGTATACCTCTGTCACAGTACCCACTGTAGAACGTGGATTTTTGCTTGTTGTCTTCTGGTCAATGGAAATCGCTGGCGACAAGCCGTCGATTGACTCAACATTGGGTTTTTCCATTTGTCCAAGGAATTGACGTGCATATGCAGAAAGTGACTCAACATATCGTCTTTGTCCCTCGGCATAAATTGTTTCAAAAGCAAGAGAAGATTTGCCCGAACCGCTAAGCCCGGTGAGCACAACCATTTTGTCACGTGGTATTTTTACGTCAATGCCCTTGAGGTTATTCTCTCTGGCACCCTTAACATAAATATATTTATTAATCATTTTTTTCTCCCTCAAGTCTACGTATTTCATCACGGATTTTGGCAGCAAGTTCAAACTGCAACAGCTCTGCAGCCTTTTTCATCTCGGTTGTCAATTCAGCAATAGTCTTTTCTTTTATATCAATAGGTGTCTCAGACTTTCTTCTGCCATGCTTTGAAACCTTAGCATCTGCAACGGTTGCCTCGATTATCTCGTGTACATCCTTCTTAATTGTCCGCGGAACAATCCCGTGCTCGCTGTTGTACGCCGCCTGAATTTCACGACGACGTTCTGTCTCGGAAATTGCACGTTGCATAGAGCCTGTGATGGTATCTGCGTACATAATAACAGTACCTTCTGCATTTCGTGCCGCACGGCCTATAGTCTGAATAAGCGACGTATCCGACCTTAAAAAGCCCTCTTTATCCGCATCAAGTATCGCAACAAGCGAAACCTCAGGAATATCCAAGCCCTCACGAAGAAGGTTAATTCCCACAAGAACGTCAAACACGCCAAGACGCAAATCACGGATAATTTCCATACGCTCGATTGTTTCAACCTCGGAATGCAGGTATCTTACCTTTAAATCCATATCTTCAAAATATTCGGTAAGGCGTTCTGCCATTTTCTTTGTCAGGGTTGTTACCAACACCCTCTCATTTTTGGCAACTCTCTTTTTAATCTCACCATACAAATCATCAATTTGTCCGTCAACGGGGCGAACAGCTATCTTGGGGTCAAGCAATCCCGTAGGACGAATAACTTGTTCTACCACTCGGCTTGAACGCTGCACCTCAAACTCTGCCGGTGTTGCGCTGACAAAAATCGCCTGATTTATATGTTCATAAAACTCATCAAAATTAAGAGGTCTGTTATCAAATGCAGAAGGCAGTCTGAAGCCGTATTCCACAAGATTTGTCTTGCGTGCACGGTCGCCTGCATACATTGCCCTTACCTGAGGAATCGTAACGTGTGATTCATCCACCACAAGTAAAAAATCTTTGGGAAGATAGTCAAGAAGTGTAAACGGAGGACTACCCGGCTGACGTCCGCTTATATGCCGAGAATAGTTTTCTATCCCCTGACAAAATCCGGTTTCACGCATCATCTCTATGTCGTATCTTGTACGCTCTTTAATACGTTGTGCTTCAATAAGACATTCATTTGCCTTAAATTCCTCAACCCGTGTCTCCATCTCTGCCTCAATACCAGTAATGGCACGCTCCAACTTCTCCTTGCCCACAACATAATGTGACGCCGGATAAATCGCTACGTGCTTAAGCACCTTTATTACCTCGCCGGTAACCGAGCTGATTTCAGCAATGCGGTCAACCTCGTCACCAAAAAACTCTATCCTTATTGCGTTCCCCGAAGAATATGAGGGAAACACATCAATTACATCGCCCCTGACACGAAATTTATTACGTGTGAAATTTATGTCATTTCTTTCGTACTGAATTTCAATCAGTTTGTCAATAACCTCATCACGATCACGCTCCATTCCCGTACGCAAGGATATAACCATATTGTTGTAATCTATTGGGTCGCCAAGACCATATATACACGAAACGCTGGCAACAATAATTACATCCCGGCGTTCAAAAAGTGCCGCCGTTGCAGAATGCCGCAGTTTGTCAATATCCTCGTTTGTTTGGGCATCCTTTTCAATATAGGTGTCAGAATTGGGAATGTACGCCTCGGGCTGATAATAATCATAATATGAAACAAAATACTCCACCGCATTGTTGGGGAATATTTCTTTAAACTCGCTACAAAGCTGTGCTGCCAGAGTTTTGTTGTGTGCCAGCACCAGCGTTGGTTTATTTACTTTTTCAATAATGTTTGCCACAGTGAAGGTCTTACCTGACCCGGTAACGCCCATCAGTGTTTGAAATTTGTCACCACTTAAAACACCATTTGCCAGTGTTTCAATCGCCTGAGGCTGGTCACCGGATGGCTTGTATTTTGATACAACCTGAAAGTCCATTTACTGCACCCTTTATCCTTCTCTTATTTTTTATCCAGTCTGTTGTTCTTTTCATATAAATTATCCAGATAGCCCATCTCTCGCATACTGAAAAATTCTTTTCCTGCAATAATCACGCTGTCTCCAAAAATAATATCAACCGCATCAAATGCCCGTGCCAAATCTCTTGACAATGTTACATCCCCTGACGATGGCTTTATCTCGCCGCAGGGATGATTATGTATCAATACGGCCGCACAGGCATTGTCCCGTATAGCCTGTCGCACCACCTGGGTAGGATACACATAAGTTTCGTCGTGGGCTCCTCGTGAAATTCTGTTAATTGCAATCAATCTGTATGTGGAATTAAGGCACAACAAATATGCTTCCTCTGTAAGCTTGCCATAAAAATATGTCTTTGCAAAGTCAGCAATTTTTTGCGCAGTGTCAAGTTCAATTGGCTCATCAGAATTTAAGCTGCGCTCTACAATGCCTAAAAGCGACGGCAATGTTGTAAGAAAGGTTGCACATCTTTTGCCCACGCCCTCTATCTGTATAAGTTCCTCAGCATCAGCATTGAGTACTGCTGCAATAGTTTTGTATTTGTCAAGTAATCTGTGCGCAGTGGCATTGGTATCTCCACGTGGAATGGCAGCAAACAAAATGTGTTCAAGCTGTTCGTGCGGCTCTAGTGCCTCAAGTCCGTTTTCCCAAACCTTTTTGTCCAACCTTTCCCTGTGTTTATCATGTACGCTCACAGTGATTTCCTCCTCAGTTTTTCCAGAACATCTTCAAAGTATTCAGGCATCTTGCACGAAAACTCCATATACTCCCCCGTTTCAGGATGAATATATCCAATCATATGAGCGTGAAGAAGTTGTCCGTTAAGCTTGAATTCTTCCTTTTTAAAGCCATACACAGGGTCACCCACAATGGGATGTCCGCCTTTGGACATATGAACTCTTATCTGATGTGTCCTTCCCGTTTCAAGACGGCAACGAATAAATGTATATTTATCAAATCGCTCCATTACAAAAAAATGCGTAACCGCATTCTTGGAATTTTTTGGGGTTATTGTCATCTTTTTACGGTCTTTTTCGTCACGGCCAATAGGTGCATCAATTGTGCCGCTGTCTTCCTTTATTCTGCCGTGTACAAGGGCAAGATATTCACGGGTCAGGCTATGTTCCTTTATCTGCTCCGAAAGTGCAAGATGTGCCTTGTCATTTTTTGCTACCATTAAAAGTCCGCTGGTATCCTTATCTATACGGTGCAGTATCCCGGGCCTTATCTCTCCATTAATCCCCGAAAGTCTGTCGCCGCAATGCGCCATCAGGGCATTAACCAATGTGCCGTTGTAATTTCCTGCAGCAGGATGAACAACCATACCTTGCGGCTTATTTACAACAAGCATACAGTCATCCTCATACACTATATCAAGCGGAATATCTTCGGCTTCAAGCTCGGTTTCCTTTGCATCTGGAATTTCTATACTGATTTCATCCTGTGCACGCAACTTATAGTTTGAACGCACTGTTTTTTCGTTTACCTTTACATTTTCTTCTGCAATCAGCTTCTGAATTCTGGAACGTGTCAAATCAGAAAGGCCTTCGGCCAGAAATAAATCCAGACGCTTTCCGACATCATCATTTTTTGCTGTTATCTTCACGCTCTTTTTCCTTTCCGTCACAGAAAATAAAAAAAATTGCCAATAGCCCTGCGCCTATGCACACAAAAATATCGGCAACATTAAAAACAGGGAAATTTATCATACGGAAATCAAACATATCCACAACATATCCCCGCCATATTCTGTCAATCATATTTCCAAAAGCCCCGGCAACCATAAAAGTGAGTCCGTAATTTAAAACTACCGGGCGGTTTTTATATCTTAAAATCACATACACAACTGCCGCTACAAAAGCAAGGGTAATCAGGACAAAAAAGACCCTTTTGTCCTGCAAAATACCAAATGCTGCTCCGCGGTTTTCAACATAAGTGAGATGAAATACGTCTTCGATTAAAGGGATTGTTCCAATTTCACGAAGACGCGTCTGTGTCCATATTTTTGTCAGTAAATCTGCAATCAAAATCGCAACGCCAAGAGCAAAATAAATCATTTTTCTCACCTGTAAGTATGCAAAATTATGTCAGGTTTTTCTGTTAACCCAAATTCTCGTCAACACTCTTTGCTTTAGAGTTAGCTTTGTCCTCTGCTGCTACATATTCACCCTTCTCGTTTACAACAATTTTGGGAAGCTCCTTTGTCATCTGTTCTAATCTTTCAAGTGCCGTTTTAGCTTCTGTAGCCTCTGCTATACTTTCATCGTTGAATTCAATAGTATGATGTTTCACATTTCTCAAAGGCTTTTCTACACTACTGTCTGCGGGCATACTGAATTCCTTAACAATGTCAAGCTGAGATGTAAGTAATGAGATAATTCTTGTTCTGAAAACTTCTACATTACGTCGCATTTCCTCATACTCATAACTTACTCTGGTAACCTCACGGCTTGCATCAGAAAGTAACTGTGTTGCCTTATTTTCGGCATCCTTTATAATATTTTCAGCACTTTTTTTTGCATTCTGAATAACCTCATCACCCGCACTCTGAGCAACCAGAATTGCACTTTGCAAGGTTTCTTCCATGCTCTTATACTGCTTGATTGCGCTTGAAAGCATATTAATTTTGTCCTTATTGGCAAGATTTTCTTTGTAAATAAGCTCGTAATTTTCGGATATTACACGCATAAATTCCTCAACTTCAAGCTTGTTATATCCGCTCATTTCCTTTTTAAATTTTCTATTTTCGATTTCCAATGGTGTCAACATAATATCTCCTCCATTTTCTGCACAACTTTGCGTGCTTATACTTAAAACTTTATAACATTTTATATATACAGATTCCAATTCTGCCTTTTTTTGTTTCCCGAACTTCTTCTCCCAATCTGAACCGTCCGCTGCCACGCACCGAAAATACATCTCCGGGCTTTATTTTAAACGACGGACTGTCCTCCTGAATCCAGTTGACAAACACACGTCCTGAACTCAAAACCTCTACCGCTCCTGTTCTTGAGGTGCGGATTGCTGCGGCAATCACTGCATCAAGTCTGAGTGCCGAAACCGTTGCAGAAATTTCCTCCATCCTTCGTGGCGGTATTTCAATCTCACTCGGCTGTATGCTTCTTACCTTTACACCTTTGCGTCCCACTTTGTCAAGATTTTCCACTATATAATCTGCAATATTTTCAACCACAAAACCCAGACATCTATCCTCAAAGGTCAATATATCGCCCAACTTTTCACGCTTGATACCAAGTCCCAAAAGACTGCCAAGAAAATCAGGATGCTTAAGTTCAGCAATATCCCTTCCCGTAATTTCAATCACCGATATAAGTTGCATGGCATCATCCGGAGTTAAGTAATCCGGCAATGCAACAAACAGCGTGCGCTCGGCATCGGGATATCCCCCAAAAAAGATAGTCTCAACCGACGCGCACTTTAAATTACGTCTTATGAGCTCGGCTTCAGTTGGTGTCAAAAATCCTGTGAATTTTATACAGTTCTGTCTTTCGCACAATGTGACGGTGTCCTCAGCCCGGGCAATAAGGAGCTTATCATCTGTACTGTTTGTCATTAGTTATTCCAAGGGAAAATACCCTTGCTGCGAAGCTCATCCTTGAAATCGCCCATAATACCCACATTATAAGGAGCAATAAGGAAAATTCCGTTTGCAACCTTTTGAATATTTCCGTCAAGTGCATATACAGCACCACTCAAAAAGTCAACAATTCTCTGGGCAGCATTGCGTTCAACAGCTTCAAGATTGATAACAACCGGTTTTTTATTTTTAAGGTGGTTTGCAATCTCTCTTGCATCCTCAAAACTTTCGGGCTGCATAACAACCAACTTAAGCTGAGCTGTTGTATGTATTTTTACAACCTTGTTGCGCTTGCCTCCGTCAAAAGTTTCGGACTCATCCTCTTCGAAAACGGAGCTGTTTGAAAATTCACTGTTTTCTATCAGTTCTTCTTCGTAATCATTCTCCGATGTTTCAAATCCGATAAGATTAAGCATTTTGTTTACAATACTCATTTTATTTTCCTCCATATTTATTAAGGATTAATTAGTTTACATTTTTGTTGATATTATATTATACCACATATTTTTCATTTTGTGTAGTCCCTTTTTCCAAAAATTCCTGTTCCTACACGAATAATTGTTGCCCCGTTCTTTATTGCAAGCGGAAAGTCATTGGTCATTCCCATCGAAAGTTCCTTCATATCAACCCTTTCAATGGCTTTTGCCCCGATACTCTGTGCCAGATTTTTTAACCCTTTGAATACATCTTCAAGAATTTTTTCATCATTAACAAAGGGAGCTATAGTCATAAGACCTTCAATCTTTACATTTTCAAGTTCGCTTATTCTGCGGCAAAGCTCTTCACATTCTTCAGGGCGAATACCAAACTTTGATTCCTCGCCTGACACGTTAACCTCTAAAAGAATCTTCTGCACCTTATCAATTTTTTTTGCGTGCTTATCAATTTCCTTTGCCAATTCAAAGCTGTCAACGGAATGAATAAGTTCTACCTTATCTATTATATACTTAATTTTGTTTTTTTGCAAGTGCCCGATAAGATGCCATCTTACAGATTTCACCGCATCATATTTTTGCATTATTTCCTGAACACGATTTTCACCTATATCGCTGACTCCATTGTCTATAGCCTCATTTATAAGGTCTGCTCCATAAGTCTTTGTAACCGCAATAAGGTGCACATCTGACACCGCACGACCACATTCTTCTGCTGCACTCTTCATCTGCTTGGTTACATTGGTTAAATTTTCTTTTATATAAGACATTTTATCTCACAACCTTGTTATTATATAAATTTTTTCCACTGACAATTAATTCATCATAGAGTTTTATTGTCGCCCCCTTGTCAGAACTTTCGGCGGCAATAACCCATTCTTTGCTGTTATATATAATTTCAACTGGCAAAAAACGGGCTTTATCGTTTCTTATAACATAGACACCTGTCTTGCCGTCATTTATACGAATGCTTTGTGAAGGAATTTTATACCCTTCGTAATGATGCTTTATAAGTTCTACCTTCATCTTTGATGTAGAATAAATTTTGTCAACATATTTGTTGGATTCGGCAACAACCACAACTTTCCCGTTTTCCTCAGAAGTAATTTTTGACACCGTTGCCCCTATAGTGCGCACATCAATTTCAGGAAAACGGATATCGATACTGTCACCCACATCCATATCCTCGGCAATGTCGGCGGGAATCTGTGCCGCAACACTCCATAAAAAATTATTCACAATCTTACCTATCGGCTGACCTTTTTCTGCGCGGGTATCTGTCTCTGGCTTTATCAATTTTTTATTTAAATCCTTTAAATATTCAGGCGTTATCTCTTCAATATATTTAGGGTCAAGCATTTCTTCAAGACCATCTGTTCTGGCAGTAAAAGCACCTGCTTTTGGTGCGTGAACTATTGTTCTTTCAATATTATACTTTGCTTCAAGCTCTGCTTTTTTCAGTTTTAATGCCTGAAGTTCTTCACTGTTATCCTTGAGCTCGGCCTCGCCGGTTACAATTCTTCTGCCTTCAATGAGGCTGTTGACTTCGGCTTTGATTGTGTCAATCTCATCAAGACGGCCTTGGAACCCTAAAATTGGCACACTACTGAGTTCGTGAGCAATGCTTTGCTCAATTTTAGCCGTATCATTGCTGTATATATCTTTTTTTAACGAACTCCCCTCAAGTTTTGCAATCTCGCCTTCAATAGCCTTAAGCTCAGCCATTGCCGACGTGCTTATCTCGTTTTTATAAATATACGCTACTGTTTCACCGATTTTTACACGCTGTTCTTCATCTGCCTCGCAGTATAGATAGCCACTTGCCGGTGCCTGAATAACTGTTTGTTCCCTGAACAAATATCCCTCAGCTGTAACACTTTCTTCCTCAGTTCCCGTACGCACAATCATTGTCTCTAAACGATTATCAAAGCTCATGGCAACATTAACCGCAATACACAGCACAAAGGCACCTATCAGAAAGGTAATAAAACCTCTGCGGCTCCTTCTTTTTTTTCTTCGTTCCTGCCTTGATGGTTTTTTATTTTTATCCATCTTCAAAAACTCCATTCCGCTAGATTTGTAAGAAATCTTCGCATTTCTCTGTAATAAGCGCCATGAAATCAGGGGCATCTGCACACATCCACTGAATTTTTTCATTGCGCCTGAACCATGTCATCTGTCTTTTAGCATATCGACGGCTTTCCATCTTGATTTTTTCTACTGCCTCATCAAAGGTGACCTCACCTTCCAAAAATTCCAAAATCTCCTTATATCCAATTGCCTGCATAGCAGTTGTATCGCGGCCAACGCCCATATCTTTAAGAGTCCTGACCTCTTCAAGCAATCCATCATCCATCATTTTGTCAACACGCTTATTTATTCTTTTATAAAGGGTTTCACGGTCAGCATCAATTCCCAGAATCAATGCATCATACACAGGTTCACGCCTTGACTCAAGATTTACCTGCGTAAAAGTTTTGCCGGTAAGCCTACATACCTCTAAAGCACGGATAACACGCCTTACATTATTGGGATGAATTTTATCTGCCGCCTCAGAATCCTTCTCGGCAAGCAGACTATGAAGTGCATCTACGCCTTCGGTATCTGCCAACTCCTGCATTTTTTTACGAAATTCAGGATCACTGCCAAAATCCTCAAACACTATATTTTCAAGAACACTGTCCATATAAAGCCCCGTTCCGCCGGCAAGAATGGGCAGTCTGCCACGCCTGATAATGTCATCAATGCAATTTCTTGCCATAATCACAAAATCTGCTACACTGCATCTTTCCTTGGGGTGAATAATATCAATCATATGATGCACAGCCGCCGAAAGCTCACCCTTGTCAGGTTTTGCCGTGCCAATATCCATAAACTTGTAAATCTGCATAGAGTCGCAAGAAACCACCTCGCCACCAAATCTTTGGGCAATTTCTATCGCCAGAGCTGTCTTGCCCGAGGCTGTAGGTCCTGCAATCGCTATAATCTTTTTCAGCATAAGCTAAACAATCCTCTTAAACATTTTTTCAATTTCACGCTTTGTAAATTCAATTTTGATAGGCCTGCCGTGGGGACAGGTGGTAATTCCTGAATTTTCAAGTTCCTCCACATCACGTATAAGAACCTCCATTTCAATCAGGCTGAGCTTTTTATTTGCCTTGATGGCATATTTACAGGAGATTGTGTCAAGCAGTCTCTCTTCAAAGCTCAAAAGGCCCGACGGTCTGCCGTCGCTCAATATAGAAATCACTTCTGTCGCAAGGTTTTTTATATCTTCCTCATCCGAGATAAATGGAGTTTGCCGTATAATTACCGAATTACGTCCAAACTCTTCGATTTCAAAGCCCATATTTTCAAGAGTCTCTTTGTTCTCCTTGATTACATCAATTTCGCAGGTGTCAACATCCATAACAATGGGAGCAAGCAGAATTTGTCCCGAAACTCCTCGGTCACAATAATCTTTCTTTAAAGTTTCAAAACGCTTTCGTTCGTGGGCGGCGTGTTGATCTATCATAAACATTTTATCGCCCTTTTGTACAATCACATAGGTGTCAAAAACCTGACCGACAACAAAAGCGGTCTCAGCAATATCAATATTGCCTTCCTCAAATAATGGCAATTGCACCGTTTGTTCATTACTCTGGGGAACAACCACATCCATCTTATGTGTAATATCCTCAATATCAAGAACAGGAAATGTTGTAATATCGCTTTTTGCAGGAGTTTCATTAAAATGTTCTCTCTTGCATTCAAAAACATTTTCCTGCTTGGGTGAATTAAACCGTCTGCCCGAACTGTTTGGTATTGTATTTTTAAGAAATTCGCTAACCGTTTGTCTGTCAACTCTTTCGGGTTCTTTATTTGCAGATATGGATACCGAAGTCGATTTCTCAACATCTGTTATCGCTTCCGGTTCTTTAACGGGAATTTCTGGTCGACGGTAAATGGCATTTTTCACACCGTGATAAACTATATCGTATATTTCCTTTTCGTTGGCAAATTTAATCTCAGTTTTTGCCGGATGAACATTAACATCAACCAGACTTGGTGCAAGTTCAATATTCAGCACAAAAAACGGGAACTTCCCCGTCATAAGTACATTCCGATAGGCTTCTTCAACAATCTTTGAAACAACATGATTTTTAATGTACCTGCCGTTTACGAACAATGTCTGTCTGGCACGGTTGCCTCGCGCAAGTTCCGACTTGCCCACCACACCCGTAACAGTTACCCCTTGCTCAGTATGGTCTACTTCCAGAACTCCCTTAGCATGCTCGATTCCATAAATGTTAAGAATTGCATTTTTAAGATTCCCATCACCCGATGTTGAAAACTGCTCCTTTCCGTCGCAGATATACCTGAATGCAATCTCAGGTTTCGAAAGGGCAATGCGGCTAAGCACATCAGCCACATATCCTGCCTCTGTAGAATCCTTCTTTAAAAATTTCATTCTGGCCGGCACGGATGCAAAAAGATTTTCAACAATCATAATTGTGCCTTCATTGCAAGCAACTGTTTCTTTTTGTGATGCCACGCCGTGGTTTACCGTCACATGTGCACCATCCAATGCTCCTCTTTCCTTTGTAATTACCGTCACATCCGAAACCGCACATATACTTGCCAACGCCTCTCCGCGAAATCCCATTGTCTGTATCTCAAACAAATCATCTATATCTCGCAGCTTGCTCGTTGCATGACGAAGAAAGGCAAATTCCACCTCATCGAAGGGAATTCCCTTGCCGTTATCCTCAACAGATATGTATGTGATGCCACCCTTTTTAATTTCAACAGTAATTCTGTCAGCTCCAGCATCTATTGAATTTTCAACAAGCTCCTTGACAACTGCCGAAGGTCTTTCAGCAACTTCGCCTGCTGCGATTTTATCAGCAACAGCCTGTGACAATACTTTGATTTGTGCCATAACACATTTCCTCTTTTTATTACAAATTCTCCGCCTTTGCCTTAAGGGCATAAAGCTTCGTCAGCGCCTCCATAGGCGACATATTATCAAGGGCAAGACCCTTTATTTCGGTAACAATTTCATTCTCTTCAAATCCGCCAAAGCTTAATTGGTCATGGCTGATATCATCAACTTTTTTCTTGTTTCTGTTTTTCACCGAGACATTTGCGGCTCCGCCGCCATCACGTAGTTCAAGCTCCTTAAGAATTTCCTTGGCACGTTTGGTTACTTCCTTTTTAACTCCTGCCAAAGCCGCAACTTCAACGCCATAACTGCCGTCAGCGCCGCCTCGGATTATCTTTCGCAAAAAAGTGATGTCATCGCCGTGTTTTTTTACCGCAATGCAATAATTCTTTACCCCGCTGAGTCTGTCCTCAAGCTCGGTAAGCTCATGATAGTGGGTCGCAAACAGAGTTTTTGCACCGCACTTATTTTTATTTGCCATATACTCAACAACCGACCAGGCAATTGCCAAACCATCAAAGGTGCTTGTTCCTCGACCAATTTCGTCAAAAATTACAAGACTCTTCTTTGTAGCATTGTCAAGAATATATGCCACCTCATTCATCTCAACCATAAATGTACTTTGCCCTGCAGATAAATCATCGGATGCACCAACACGGGTGAAGATTTTATCTACAACACCGATTTCAGCAGAACTTGCCGGCACAAATGACCCAATTTGCGCCATAAGAACAATCAACGCAGTCTGTCTCATATATGTTGACTTACCCGCCATATTGGGACCTGTAATAATGGCAATCTGGCTGTCTGCCCCGTCAAGATGGGTATCGTTGGGTATAAACATGGTGGCCAAAGATTCAACCACAGGATGTCTACCGTCTTTAATCACTATTCTGTCTGAAATATTCATATCAGGCATAACATACCGATTTTTCTCGGCAACATACGCAAACGAACACAAAACATCAGTCATCGCAATAGCATGTGCCGTGCTTTGAATTCTTGCTACCTGGTCTGCCACAAGGTCACGAACCTTGCAGAACATTTCATATTCCATATTGACAATCTGGCTCTCTGCCTCAACAATCTTTTCTTCAACCTCTTTAATTTGAGGGGTTATGTATCTTTCACAGTTTGAAAGAGTCTGTTTTCTTACAAAATATTCAGGAACATCCCCTGTACTTTGTTTGCTTACCTCAAGATAATAGCCAAAGACACGGTTATATCCTACTTTTATATTTTTAATTCCTGTCTTTTCCTTTTCTTCCTCGGCAAAATTCTTTATCCAGCTTACACCGTTTTGCATAAGCTCTCGACGAGAGTCAACCTCATGGCTGAAGCCATCTCGTATCAAATTGCCTTCTCTCAGCGAAATTGGTGGGTCAGGATTAATTGCATCACGAATTACATCTCTTACGTCCGAAAGCTCGTCCAACTGCTCGTAAATTCTCTGCAAAACACCTGACGAGCATTTGTCCAAAAGATTTTTTATTTCGGGCAGTGCATCTAGGGAATCGGCTATCGCCAACAAATCACGGCAGTTTGCAGTTTTGTAGGTAGCCTTTGCTATCAGCCTTTCAATATCCTGAATTGATTTCAGCGCCCCAATAATTTCTTCACGCAAAATGGGGTTTGCAACCAATTCAGCCACAGCGCGATGTCTGTTTTGAATTTTTGCACAGTTGGCAAGCGGCATTGTAATCCACTTTCTTAAAAGTCTGCCGCCCATTGATGTTTTAGTTTTGTTAAGCACCGCAAGAAGACTTCCCTTTGCCTTTTTATCACGCATAGTCTCCAAAATTTCAAGATTGCGAATGCTATAAAGGTCAAGCTCCATATACTCCTGTGACTCTACCACCTGAACTTCACGCAGATTTGCAAGTTCGGTTTTCTGAGTCTCGCCAAGAAACATCAAAAGTGCTCCAAGGCTGGATATGGCAAAGCCCTTCTCAAACAACTCCGGCTGTACTTCGCCAAATTTTTCTGCAACAGTCTTTTTTGCCCTTTCACGTTCAAATGCCCAGTTATAGTAGTTTCGTATGGGGCACCCGAATCTTTCGGCAATCATACCAAGAAGATGTTCCTTTTCGTATGCTTCAAGGTTAAGAATAATTTCAGCAGGCGAAAATCTGCTGATTTCGTTAAGGAGCTGAATTTCTAAATCATCGCCATCAAACTCATTTACCGATATTTCTCCTGTGGTAATATCCACAAACGAAATGCCGGCGCCCTGTCCTTCAATATACACAGATGCCAGATAATTATTTTTTGCCTCGTCCAAGGCCGCAGAGTCCATAATCGTGCCGGGAGTAATAACCCTAACAACGTCACGCTTGACAATACCTTTTGCTGCACTTGGGTCTTCGGTCTGCTCGCAGATGGCAACAGTATAGCCGTTTTCAACCAGCTTTGCAATATAACCGTCCACCGAATGAAATGGCACGCCGCACATGGGTGCACGTTCTTCCTGACCGCAGTCTCTGCCGGTAAGAGTAATTTCAAGAACTTTTGAAGCAGTCAAGGCATCATCAAAAAACATCTCATAAAAATCGCCTAGACGATACATAAGAATACTGTCTTTATATTGTTCTTTTATCTCAAAATACTGACGCATCATCGGCGTAAATTCAGCCATTTGCAATTCCTCCAAAATTTAACTCATAAACATTTTGCCGCTTTAAACCACACAAGATTTAATGAATCTTCGTCACAAAAACTAATGACAACTGCTGCAGCCTGCACAATTACCGCTGCAACCGCCCTCGGCACTCTCCTGCTCCTGACCGGTAATAAAATAACTGAGAACAGCGTTAACCTGCTGAACCATCAAATCAAATTCCTTGCTTGCCTCAATGTATTCGGCAATCAGTTTGTTTTCTGCAATCTTTTCAAATTCTGCCTGAACATAATTTCTGTATTCCTCAAGGTCTTCTTTTGTAGGCTCCTTGCCCCTTAAATTTTCTGTTGCAGTTTTACGATTTTCGTTGTATGTTCGAAGAAGGTTTGTTGCCTCTTCGTTGTTGTTCATTGCATCACCGGCTGCAGTTAATCTCTCTTTTTCAGCACTTTCTGCAATGAGTGTGCCAAGCTCCTGTGCTTTTTCAATAATAGTGTTTCTCATTTTAATGCTCCTCCTTGATTATCTCGCCAATCAGCGACCACGTTTTAATCTCTGTAATTTTTATATCAACAATTTGTCCAACCAAATCTTCTGTGCCGCGAAAATTAACAATCTTTCCGCCATCTGTTCTTCCGCTTAAGAATTCAGGGTTAGTCTTGCTCAATCCCTCAACCAACACCTTTTCGCATCTTCCAAAATAAGCATCGTTCTTCTTTTTGGAAATCTCGTTCTGGAAGGCAACCATTCTGTCAAAGTTGCGATGTTTTTCCTCATCGGTCAGGCAATCCTCCATCTCAGCCGCAGGTGTACCCTTGCGCTTTGAATAGATGAACGAAAATATCATATCATACCCTACTTCAGAGAGTATAGACATTGTATCTTCAAAATCTTCATTTGTCTCTCCCGGGAAGCCCACAATGACATCAGTGGTCAAAACAATATCAGGCATCCTTTCGCGAACCTTTTTTACAATTTCCAGATACTTTTCACGGGTATAACTGCGGTTCATCTTCTTTAAAATCCTGTCAGAGCCACACTGCACCGGTAAGTGAAGCTGTTTGCAGATTTTATCCTGCCTTGCCATAACATCAATCAGCTCGTCCGAAATATCCTTAGGATGCGAGGTCATAAAGCGGATACGTTCAATCCCGTCAACTTCACAAACCATCTCTAAGAGCTGTGCAAAGGTTGTTTTATCACCCAAATCTTTGCCGTATGAGTTTACGTTCTGCCCAAGAAGCATAACCTCTTTATAGCCCTGAGATACAACCTCTCTTACCTCATTTAAAATATTCTCTGCACTTCGGCTACGTTCTCTGCCGCGCACATATGGCACAATACAATATGTACAGAAGTTATTGCATCCGTACATAATGGGAATTTTCGCAAGCGGCGGATTATCACGTACCGAGGTAACACCTTCAAAAATTCTGCCATCACTGTCTTCAATATCAATAACTCTGCCATCAGCCAAAACATCGTTTAAAAGCTGAGGAAAGCGGTATACAACATGTGTGCCGAATACCATATCTACGTGCTTATACTTTTTCTTGATTTGTTCGGCAATATGCTCCTGCTGAATCATACATCCGCAAACACCGATAATCATCGACGGTTTTTTGCGTTTAAGATGCTTAAGTGCACCAAGATTACCAAAAACCCTTAGTTCTGCATTTTCACGCACGGCACAGGTGTTGTAAAGCACTAAGTCTGCATCCTCTGCCGTATCACAGAAGTCATAGCCCATATCGCTGAGCATTCCTTTTAAATGCTCAGAATCGTTTTCATTCTGAGCACAGCCATAGGTCTCAACAAATGCAAGAGGGCGTCGGTTTGCAATTTGGTTTTCAAGACGGATTTTCTGTATAAAATCACGCTGTTTTTCCATTTCATTACTGTCAATTTCCTTCAAACAAAAACACTCCTCTCAGTATATAGATATACTATTTTATTATACTATTTTTCGAGCGTTTTTGCAATAGCTAAATTTTAAAAATTTGGTCTATTTCTGTCTGGGCTTGAAAATAACAGCAGCTAAAAATCCAAAGAAGATTGATGCCGCAATTCCACCAGCAGCGGCAGCCGTTCCGCCTGTAAACACACCTAAAAAGCCTTTTTCTCGAATTCCTTTAAAAACGCCCTTCGCCAAAGTGTTGCCAAACCCGATAATTGGCACCGTTGCCCCTGCACCCGCAAAATCCACAATCCGCTCGTATATACCCACGCTGCCAAGAATCACACCCGCAACAACAAATGATACCAAAATTCTTGCAGGGGTCATTTTGGTTTTGTCAATCAAAATCTGAGCAATGGCGCAAAACGCACCGCCAACCCAAAAGGCATTAAAATACTCCCAAAACATTTTCATTTCCATTTACTCCTTCTCTGCTGAAATCGCCACCGCATGGGCAACTGACGGTATTGACTCGCCCTGTAATGTGGATGTGGGGCTGAGAAGTGCTCCCGTACCCATAAATAATACATTTTTAAGTTTTCCCGCCTTAATCATATCCATAATATATGAACACAATGTCACAGCAAGGCATCCAC
>JAZRNN010000002.1:0-2745 GCA_045648175.1 Clostridia bacterium | reverse complement strand
CCCGTAATTGATGCCGAGGACAAGGATATTGCCTTCGCTATGTCTTCAACCTTTATTTTTGATATGGTAATGGTTGCTTTATATCCCATTATGGGCAGGCTTTTGGGAATGTCGGATATTGCATACGGTATATGGGCAGGAACGTCGGTAAACGATACCGCAAGCGTTGTGGCTTCAGGATACGCTTTTTCCGAAATTGCAGGTGATTTTGCGACAATGGTTAAGCTTACCCGTACAATCGCAATCATTCCAACAGTATTAGTCTTTGCTTATATCGGTACTCGCATAAAACAAAAGGAACTCAAAGAAGCAAACAAAGGCCAAAAAGTAAATATAATGAAAATAATCCCTTGGTTTATTGGCGGATTTCTATTGCTCGCCGTTTTAAACAGCGTTGGCTTTATTCCCGAAGCTGTTGGCGGTTTTATAAAAACCGCAAGTAAATTCCTTATGGTTACCGCATTGGCAGCGATTGGCTTAGGAACAAGCCTGACCGATTTCAAAAAAGCCGGTCTTGCGCCTATGTTATACGGAATTACGATAGATACCTTGGTAACGTTAACTGCACTTGGTGTTATCTGGTGTATGGGATTGATGTAAAAGATTCTAATATTTAAGTTTTTAGATGTAAAACAGCCATGCACTTCAAATGCATGGCTGTTTTGTATGTTTATTAGTCTACTCGACAAATTTGAATGTATCTTTCTGATTATAATCAGATAATTTATTCTGTGAACTTTAATCGGATATCTTTTTTAAATGGTTTTCTTTTGGGATTACCCTCAACTCTGCATATTTCGTTGTTTTTAATATCATAAATAACAGACCATACTGTATCAGCATCTGTCTTTCTGTCATATTGACACATAAAACCATATTTCCCTGATAAAATATCCCTTATTAAATCAAATGTAAAACTACCTTTGTGTTCTTTTAAAGTGTTATATACAACTGAGTATCTTTCTTCGGCTTTCCAACTGTCAACTTCATAATTGTTATATGGCTTCATTTTATCTGAAACAAATTCATTGGCAGCTACTACAAACCCCTCATCATTAGAAGACCTTATTATTTCCATTTCTTCACAGTTGCACTCTACAACCACTATATTGCCTTCTCTGTCTGCGATAGTTAATGTCTGTTGCGACGCAACAGGAATACTTTTTAACACAGCTAATGCTTCATTCGTGGTTTTACATTTTTCCAGTAAATACCTTACCAGCATACCTGCATTGAACCCTGGTTTTATTACTGTAGGATAAATAAAAGTTAATCCTACCGCCAAACCATATTCATTTATTCCATCTTCCATTTCAATAAATGCTGTTGTGTTACCATTAAAAGCATATACATTATCTAAATTATACAAACAGTTCATATATAATTTTTCTAAAGATACAAGGAAATCACTGTTTCTTCCCAAAAAAATACTGTTTTTATCGTTAACTGCTAGACAGGTACAATGATTGTTGAATTCAAAACAGTACATGCTTAATAAAAATGTATAAAAATCTTCACAAGAGCAATTTTGTCCATCTGCCAATCCCTTGATTTCTTCTAATACTTCAGGATAGTATTTTTTATATATTGGCAGGCACTTTTCAGCAAATTCTTTTCTTTTCTGCGTAATTGTAAAAGTATGGTTGTTACTGATTATTTTTCCATGATTATATAATAATCTGCCCCAATTATACCCTGCTTCATAATGACTCTTTTTAAATCTTGCCGTGGCAAATAAAAAGTACTTTTATCATTTTAAAAAATCCTCATTTTCCTCACTTTCCTTGATTTTACGGGCTTTTTTGCACTTCATATCTTCTCAAATCGTCTCATATCTTTTCATATGTTTTTAAGAACTTGGGGTAAAAAGTGGGGTAAATACCCTTGCCTTACCCCTCGCTATTTTCAAGGAGTTTATTGATTTACAACTCTGGCTAATTCCTCCTGAGCATCTTCAAAAGTCAAGTGCGTATAAGTGTTCAATGTAACACTTATATCTGAATGCCCCATAATATACTGTAATGTCTTAGGGTTCATTCCTGACTTTGCCATATTGGAACAAAACGTATGTCTACATACATGAGGCGTTACTTTCGGCATCTGTATCTTATAAATGCTATTATATTTTTCCAAAATACGCTGCATTCTCTTTTCCCAATGATAGGCTAACATAGGTTTACCCTTATCGTCTAAACACAAAAAACCTGAATAACCATCCAGCATAACCTCGACTTTTGGCTTTATTCTCTGCTTAATCAAGGTTTTAAAACAAGCCTCTACTTCATCCGTCATTGGTACAAATCCTACTCCGCTTTCTGTTTTAGGCTGTTGAATTGCCATCCCTTCTCCATTGATATACTGCAATTGATGATCAACCTTAATGCGTTTCTTATCAAACTCAATGTCCGAGATGGTCAACCCACAAAACTCCGAAATACGAAGACCTGTATGAAACAGAATATAAATCACCTCATAGTAGTCCGAAAAGTGAGTATCTTCTTTCACAAATTTTAAATAGTCTTTCTGCTGTTTTCTTGTAATCGCATCTCTAGTTACACTGTCATTGACGACTACAGACGCTAGTTCAAACTGAAATGGATTCTTTCGAATCAAATCATCTTGATATGCCATCTCAAAAGCTGGTCTTAATACACCTCTAATCTGATGAATAGAAGAATAACTTTTTCCATCCACCTTTTGCAATTTAATAAGAAACGCTTTTGCATAAGTCGGATCGTAGCCATG
>JAZRNN010000001.1:0-7738 GCA_045648175.1 Clostridia bacterium | reverse complement strand
AGATAACATTGTCGAAACGTGACTCCAAAATCTGGAGAAGCATTTCACCTGTAATGCCATCCTTCTTAGTTGCATCAAGATAGTATTTATGGAACTGCTTTTCGAGTACGCCATAGATAAATCTAAGCTTCTGCTTTTCGTTTAACTGCTGGCCGTATTCGGATTTCTTTCTTCCGGCTTTAAGCGGGTTTCTGTTTGAGCTCTTATGAACGCCCATAACACCCGGCTCAATTCCTAAAGCCCTGCATCTTTTCAATACGGGCTGCATATTTTTAGCCATGCTTTTTACCTCCTTTTAACGCATTCAAGGCACATTACACTCTTCTTCTCTTGGGGGGTCTGCAACCATTGTGAGGAATAGGTGTAACATCCTTAATCATATTAACTTCAAGACCAGCAACCTGAAGAGCACGAATAGCTGCTTCTCTACCGCTGCCAGGACCTTTTACGTATACTTCTACAAATTTAAGACCGTGTTCCATTGCTGCCTTTGCAGCTGTTTCTGCTGCCATCTGTGCAGCAAAAGGAGTGCTCTTCTTTGAACCTCTGAAACCTAAACCACCTGCTGATGCCCATGAAATTGCATTTCCTGCAACGTCTGTGATGGTAACGATTGTATTGTTAAAGGTTGACTTGATATGAGCCGCACCACGTTCAATATTTTTCTTTTCTCTACGACGTCTGGTTTTCTTGACTGCCTTTGCCATAGTAACTTTCACCTCCTGAATTTAAGGGAGCTTCACGCACAAGCGTAAAGACTTTCGATAAACTTATTATTTCTTCTTGTTAGCCATAGTTTTTCTAGGGCCTTTTCTGGTTCTTGCGTTTGTCTTTGAACGCTGTCCTCTTACAGGAAGGTTTTTCCTGTGGCGAAGACCTCTGTAACAGTTGATTTCAATGAGACGCTTGATATCAAGAGCGATATCACGACGGAGATCACCTTCAACGCTGTAATTGTCGATCTCTGCTCTGAGAGCTGAAACCTCGTCCTCTGACAAATCACGAACTCTTGTGTCGGGATTTATGCCTGTAGCTGCCAAGATTTTCTTTGATGTGGAAAGACCTATACCGAAAATATAGGTAAGACCAATCTCAACTCTCTTCTCATTTGGTAAGTCAACACCTGCAATACGTGCCATACTTTCATTCACCTCCGAATAATTTTTCTTTTTTGAAAAGTGTAATGCGGAGCAGAATTTCACTTATCACGAAGAGTTTCTTCGCTTTCATCAGCTTAAACTAATTGGCGAATAAGCCTGACTCTGCTCTCACAAGATTAATAATTTTTCACAATTAGCCCTGTTTCTGTTTGTGACGGGGGTTTTCGCAAATAACCATAACCTTGCCTTTTCTTTTGATTACTTTGCACTTTTCACAAATAGGTTTAACTGAAGGTTGTACTTTCATTTTTCCTTCACCTCCTAAAAAAGTTACGATAGCTTGTACTTACGCACACAGCTAACCGAATTATTATATCATCAAATCCAAATTATGTCAAGCACCAAATTTACCCAACACGCATTTTAAATTATTTCCATAATTTGTACAACTTAAACAAGACATTAACTATGAATATATTCAAAACGATGCCTACATAACCGAACAAGATGGTATAAACTTGTTTTGTTCTTGCAAATTTTTGTCATTTATGCGCACTTTTGTTATTTTGCTCTCCAAGTAATTCGACCCTTTGTCAAATCATAAGGAGATATCTCTACTGTAACCTTGTCACCGGGCAGAATTCTGATATAATGCATTCTCAGCTTACCTGAAATGTGAGCTAAAATTTTGTGTCCATTTTCAAGTTCAACCTGGAACATCGCATTCGGCAGTGCTTCAAGGACTGTACCTTCAACCTCCAAAACGTCTTCCTTTGCCATAATGTCACCTCCCGCATACTAAATTAATAAATTGAATAAAGAATATTTATTCACATTTTGTACTTTGTTTTATCATGATGTTTACGCCTGAGCCACAGTTTCTTCAAATTCAAGAACAGCTCTTCTCAGTTCAGTATTTGTAACCTTTGTACCCTCTGCAATTTTACAGGCAACATATTCACTGACCATGCCTGTAGCTTTAATATGTTTCATCTTTTTCTTTTTGGGCTTATCAACTTTGTGGTGGTCGCCGTCACATATATAGGCATAATTTCCATCAACATCCATAACAATATAATGTCTGCCGCTGTCTCTGCCCATCTTCGACAGAACTATATCACCCACATTAAATATATCGTCCATAAATTGTATCCCTCTTTATATAATTTACTTCCTAATCGCACAATGTCAGCAAAAGAGGCTCGCCATTAGTAACAAGAACACTATTCTCGTAATGAGCTGCCAACTTACCATCAGCGGTCAAAACTGTCCAGTCATTGTCTGCTACGTAAATCTCTCTCGTTCCCGCGTTAACCATTGGTTCAATTGCCAGGCACATACCCGGTCTTATCCGAACACCGCGGCGGCCCGGAGCCACATAGTTGGGAATTTCAGGTTCTTCGTGCAGTTCTCTGCCAAGACCATGCCCGCAGTATTCACGCAAAACACTGTATCCGTTATCCTCAACATATTTCTGAATTGCTCCCGAAATATCCGATATACGATAACCGTCCTTTGCAAACTTAATTCCTTCAAAAAAGCTTTCACGAGTCACATTAATAAGCCTTTGTGCTTCATCGGATATCTTGCCCACACCAAATGTTCGTGCGGCATCACCGTGATAACCCTTATAGCAAGCGCCAACATCAAAGCTGACAATATCGCCCTCCTTCAGGATTCTCTTATCAGGAATTCCGTGAATGACCTCGTCGTTAATACTGGCACATACACTGCACGGAAAGCCCCCGTATCCCTTAAAAGATGGTACACAACCCTGGCTTCTTATATATTTTTCGGCAGCCCTATCAAGCTCTATTGTTGAAATTCCTGGTTTTGTAAGTTCCTGAAGTAATTTCAGCGTTTCACCGGTAACTCGGCCGGCTGCCTTCATAAATTCAATTTCATACTTTGATTTGATGGTAATCATATTTGTTCTCCAAGTGGAATCAATCTTCAAGTGCCTTCAGCACGGCCTCAGTAGTATCTGCTATGTCTTCCTGACCAATTGCCACTTTTAACATATCACGGTCAGCATAGAACTTTTTAAGAGGTGCAGTCTGCTCATAATATGTTTCAAGACGATCCCTTATAACCTCAGGTTTGTCATCTTCTCTTGTTGTAAGAGCTCCGCCACAATTGTCGCATACACCTTCGATATTCGGTTTTTTATGCTGTTTGTGATACGAACTGCCACACTTCTTGCATTCCAGTCTTCCTGCAAGTCTCTCAATTATCTTACCGTCGTCCACCTCAATGGTGAGAACTTTATCAATAACTATATCCGATTTATCAAGATCTTCAGCCTGATTAAGAGTTCTTGGAAATCCATCCAGGATAAAGCCATTCTTGCAATCTTCCTCGCTTAATCTCTTTTTTACAATGTCTATCATTACATCATCAGGAACAAACTTTCCGTCATTGATGTATTTTGATGCTATTTCTCCCAATGCTGTTCCGTCAGCAATATTCTTTCTCAAAATAGCCCCCGTTGAGATAGTTGGTATTTCATAATGTTTACTTAAAGCTTCTGCCTGTGTACCCTTTCCAGCACCAGGAGCAGCAAGTATAATAAGATTCATTACAGGTCACACCTTTCCGTCAAAAACATAAATTTAAACCCATATCTAAGTGTAATCCAACTTTTTGCATTTTATGCTTGTCGGAAAACAAAGCGATTTCCTCGTTCACCATTGATAACAGTCAAAGAAAAAACACGTTGTGTGCCCAAACACATTTTGGCTAAACCAAAATTTGCATAGGCATTAAATTGTTGTTTTTTATATAATAGGAAATATCATCATTTCCTATTATATAAAAAACTCCACAAGGGGCTGCCATAGACCGCATCTGCGTTAAGGCATCCCCTGTAAAGTCTAGGGCTTACGCCCTACTATTCCAAAAATCCCTTGTAATGTCTCATAAGCATCTGAGATTCGAGCTGATTTACTGTTTCAAGAGCAACACCTACAACGATGATAATTGATGTGCCACCAATTGCAAAGTTATTGATGTTGAGACCGATGTTAATAAAAATCGGAATAACAGCGATTACGCCCAGGAAGATTGCACCTGCAAGTGTAATCTTTGATAGTACTCTGCTTATGAAATCCGATGTGGGACGGCCGGGACGAATACCCGGAACAAACCCGCCGTTCTTCTTCATATTATTAGCCATTTCAATTGGATTGAACTGAATAGCTGTGTAGAAATATGTGAAGAAGATAATCAGGAAGAAATATACAATTGCATATACCCAGTGATCAGGTGAAAGATATCTGAGGAAACTGCCCCAGAAGCCTGCGTCACCCGCCTTAACACCGCAGAATGATGCAATTGTTCCAGGGAATGACATAATGGACATAGCAAAGATGATAGGCATAACACCTGCCGATGCAACTTTGATCGGGATATGAGTGTTCTGCCCGCCATACATTTTTCTTCCTACAACACGCTTTGCATACTGTACAGAAATTCTTCTTTCAGCGTCGTTCATAGCAACAACAAAAGCGATAACAACAAGTGCTATCACAATCAAAAGAATTGCACCAATAACACTTGCTGTGCCACCCAACATATACTGATAGAGAGATACAGCCATTGCAGGACCGCCAGAAACGATACCAGCAAAGATGATAAGGGAAATGCCGTTGCCGACACCCTTTTCTGTAATCTGTTCACCAAGCCACATAAGGAATGCTGTACCTGCTGAGAATGTGATAACAACCACAACAGCGGTCCAGAATCCGGGGTTTACTACTGCATGATAGCTGTCCAGCAGGAAATAAAGACCGATAGCCTGGATAAGTGCGAGAACAATTGTAGCCGCTCTCTGAATCTGTGCAATTTTCTTTCTGCCTTCTTCGCCTTCTTTCTGCAATCTTTCAAGCGCAGGAATAGCTACGCACAAAAGCTGCATAATGATAGATGCGTTGATATAAGGCGTAATACTCATTGCAAAAATTGTTGTATTCTGAAAAGCACCGCCGGATACCACATTAATGAAGCCGAGAAGCGAGTTATTTGTACTTGCAAAAATCTGCTCTAACTGTGTGGGATCAAGCATCGGAACCGGTATTACAGAACCGAGACGGAAAATTATAAGCATACCAAGGGTATAAAACAGTTTCTTTCTCAGGTCTGCAACCATCCATGCATTCCTAATTGTTTCAAACATTTATACCACCTCAACCTTTCCGCCGGCAGCAATAATCTTTTCCTCAGCTGTTTTGCTGAATCTTTTTGCTTTAACGGTAAAAGCTTTATTAACTTCACCGCGACCAAGGATAACAACACCATCACAAATCTTTGAAATGATACCATTCTCCTTAAGAACCTCAGCTGTAACTTCTGTACAGTCCAGCTTGTTAAGAACTTCTACGTTAACAGAAACATATTCCTTTGCAAAGATGTTTGTAAAGCCACGTTTTGGAAGTCTTCTGTAAATAGGCATCTGACCACCTTCAAAACCGGGACGAACACCGCCACCGCTGCGGGCATTCTGACCTTTGTGGCCCTTACCTGCTGTTTTGCCGTTACCGCTACCGTGACCTCTGCCTACTCTGAAATTACTCTTCTTTGAGCCTTCGCTCGGAGATAATTCATGAAGTTTCATTGAGTACACCTCCTCTTTATTTTTTATCAATATTTGAGCCGTTTAATATTACGCCTCTTCAACTGCAACCAGATGAGAAACCTTGAAGATCATACCTCTGATCTGAGGATTATCGGGTTTCTCAACGCACTGATGGAGCTTTCTGAGACCCAGAGCTTCAACAGTTGCTATCTGATCCTTTTTGCAACCAATTGTACTTTTTACAAGTGTTACTTTCAATGTGTTAGCCAAGGATAAAACCTCCTATCTTTCTTGGTTGTAACCGGTCTTCAGCCTTAAATTTCTTCGGGCTTCTTACCTCTCAGTTTTGCAACTTCTTCTACACTCTTGAGTGCAGCAAGCGCCTGAACTGTTGCAGATACAACGTTCTTAGGATTGTTGCTTCTGAGACACTTTGTTCTGATATCACGAATACCGGCAAGCTCAAGAACCGCACGAACGGGACCACCTGCGATAACACCGGTACCTTCTGCAGCGGGCTTAAGAAGAACTCTGCCTGCGCCAAATTCGCCGATGATTTCGTGAGGAATGGTAGTATTTACCATAGGAACTGTAATCATATTCTTCTTAGCCTCGTCGATACCCTTGCGGATAGCATCCGGAACTTCGGCTGCCTTACCCATACCGTATCCAACATGACCATTTTCGTCACCAACTACTACCAGGGCACTGAATCTGCTTGTTCTACCACCCTTTACAGTCTTTGATACACGATTAAGAGAAACTACTTTTTCCTTTATGTCAAGCGTACTTGCATCAATACGCTCCTGCTTTTTGGTTATCTCTACTCTTTCTGCCATTGTTTTTCACCTCTTTCAAAAACTGACTTTCAATGTAATCCACCGGTAAACCGGTCTGTGCAAATTGATACTGCGCTTTTGCAATATTAGAATTCCAAACCGCCTTCACGAGCACCTGCTGCAACCTCTGCAACTCTGCCGTGGTATACGTATCCACCTCTGTCAAAAACAACAGTCTTGATGTTTGCATCAAGGGCTTTCTTTGCAACAGCCAGACCAACCGCCTTGGCAGCTTCCTTGTTGCCACCATAGTTTGCCTTAAGTTCTGCATCCAATGTTGAAGCAGATACCAAAGTCTTGCCGGTTGTATCATCAATTACCTGTGCATATATATTCTTAAGACTTCTGTAAACACAAAGTCTGGGTATTGCACTTGTACCCGAAACTTTTTTACGAACTCTTGCATGTCTTGCACGTCTAGCTTCTTCGCTGTTTTTTCTTTTAATCATTCTAAATTGCACCTCCTTGTGGTTTAGTATGAATCTCGCTGTAATGAGCTATCATCAAGCAGCCATAACATGTGTATGAAGAACTTTACTATTTCTTCTTAGCACCTGTTTTACCTTCTTTTCTTCTGATAACTTCTTCAACGTACTTAATACCTTTACCCTTATAAGGTTCAGGCGGTCTCTTTTCTCTTACCTGTGCAGCAAACTGACCAACCTTCTGTTTGTCATAACCTGAAATGATAATCTGGTTAGGCTGAGGAACATCAATTTTAATGCCATCAGGCTCTTCCATTTCAACCTGGTGTGAATAACCAAGGTTCATAACAAGCTTGTTGCCCTGCTTTGCAGCTCTGTAACCAACACCGTTGATTTCAAGGTTCTTTGTGTAACCTTCAGATACACCGATAACCATGTTAGCCACAAGAGTACGTGTAAGACCGTGGAGTGCTCTGTGTTCCTTAACATCAGAAGGACGTTCAACAACTACTGTGTTGCCGTCAACCTTGATAATCATATCAGATGACATTGTCTGAACAAGAGTGCCCTTGGGACCTTTAACTGTAATTTCATTGTTTGCGCCTACTTTAACTTCAACACCTGCAGGTATTGTAATAGGCTGCTTTCCTATACGTGACATATGATCTTCCTCCTTTCTTACCAAATAAATGCGAGAACTTCACCGCCAACATTCTGGCGACGAGCTTCCTTGTCTGTCATAATACCCTTAGATGTAGAAATAATTGCGATACCCAAACCCTTCAATACCTGGGGCAGTTC